>DASVRA010000033.1:0-84366 GCA_036388855.1 Caulobacteraceae bacterium
TCTCCCCCCGCCAGCCTGTTGGCTTCGCCGTCGCCGGTCAGACGGTCCTTGTTGGCCGAACCGATCAGGTTCTCGATGCCGCTCATGACCTCGGCGTTGCCGAAGCCGTCGTTGGTCACGCTCAGCACCGAGGCGATCACCCGTCCGGTGGAGCTGGCGAAGCTCGCGGTGTCGTTCCCGCGTCCGCCGTCGAACCGGTCGGTGCCGGCGCCGCCCTGCAGCAGGTCGTCGCCCGCCGAGGAGCCGACGCTGATCTGCAGCCGGTATTGCGCGCCCGACGGCACGGCGCCGCCTCCGGAGCTCAGGACCTCGACATAGAACCTGCCGGCGGAGGGCGTCTGGAACTGCAGGAAGGAGTCGTCGTCGCTCGTCGAGCCGCCGCCGCCGTAATAATACCCGGCGTCGTCGTTCTGGTAGATCAGGGTCCCGCCCTCGTCGTAGACGCGGACCAGGCTGTCGAAGGCCCCGGCGAGCCCAGCGCGGTCGATGTCGAGGTAGACCCAGACGCCGGCGCGCTCGATGTCGACCTCGTAGAAGTCGCCGTGCCCGTCACCGGTCCCGAACACCGAGACGTGGGGGGAGAAGGTCGAGGACTGGATGTTCGGGTCCGAGGCCAGGCTGAACTCGCCGCTCACGTCGATGGCGGTGGCGATGCCGGTGTTGCCGGCGCCCGCGGCCTTGGTCACCTGACCGGAGCCGAAGCCGATGCCCGAGCCGTCGTCGCCCATCAGCACGTCGTCGCCGGCGCCTCCGAACACCGTGTCGTTGCCGCTGTCGCCGGAGACGGTGTCGTCCCCCAAGCCCCCGTCCAGCGTGGCGTTGCCCGTGAGGCTGATGATCAGGTTGCCGAGATTATTGCCCGTCCCGGACGATCCGTAGATCTCCAGGTTTTCGATGAAGCCGTAGGGCGCCAGGCTGAAGCTGCTCGGGCCGGAGAAGCGCAGCTTGTCGGTCCCGGAGCTGTCGGTGATGTTCAGCGGCCCGGTGAAGGCGGCGGGGACGTTGATGTTGTAGAAGTCGTCGCCGGAGCCCCCGTCGTAGACGCAGAGCTCGTGGCCCGACAGCAGGTCGTTCCCCGCGCCGCCGAGCAAGGTGTGGGTTCCGCCGTAGTAGGCGCCCAGCGAGTCGTTGCCGTCGCCCCCGTCGAGCAGGTTGAAGTCGGCGCCGGGGTCCATCGACAAGTCGTCGTTGCCGGCGCCGCCATACATGCTGTTGGAGCCGACGTCGCCGTTGATGTAGTCATGGCCGTCCCCGCCCTTGAGGATGTCGTTCCCGTCCCCGCCGTTGAGCGCGTCGTTGCCGCCGCCGGCCGTGACGGAGTCCGCGCCGGCGCCGCCCTCGAAGCGCAAGGTCTCGAATCCCGAGATGGCCCCAAGCGAGGCGCCTCCCAGTTCGAAGACTCCCGCAGCGAAGTCGAGGTTGTAGGCCGCCGAGGAATAGAAGCTGGCGTACCACTCCAGGCGGTCATCGCCGTTGCCGCCGTTAAGGCTCATGCCGGACTGCGCCGCGCCGTTCTGCTGCAGCCGCACCTCGATGAGGTCGTCGCCGCCGCCGCCCTTGATCGTGTCGGCGCCGCCCTCGGAAACGATACGGTCGGCCAGCGCGCCGCCGGCCAGGTTGTCCGTGCCCGACCCTGTCCAGAGGAACACCTTTTCGCAGGCGGCGACGAAGGCCGTGCTCACCCCGTCCAGCGCGACCGTGAAGTTGCTTGGGTTCAGCTGGGCGAATACGCTGGCGGTGATCCCCTGCATGATCAGGCCGAACTCGTCCGTTCCGGCGCCGCCGTCGATCGAGTCGTTGGTCTGGACGCCGTAACACCAAACCACGTCGTCTCCGTCGCGGCCGTAGATGGTGTCGTTGTCCTGAAAATGGCCGCCCTGATAGTGGTAGAGACGGTCGTTGCCGGCGCCGCCGTCCAGGACGTCCGAGTCGGAAGCGGTGTCGCCGCTGAAGTTACTGTCATAGATGAAATCGTCGCCCTCGCCGCCGAACAGGCGGTCGTCGCCCTGGCCGCCGGAGATGGTGTCATTCCCGCCCAGGCCCTGGATCGAGTCCGCCGTGTCGTCGCCGTAGAGGCTGTTGTTGTTGTCGTCGCCGGTGATGTTGGCCATGGCTCGCCCCCTGCTCGCGCCGGCGGACAGAACACCCGCGCGCGTGAGCGGCAGTGAGCGCGCGAGAGGCCTGAACTTCAAGCCATTCAGGGGCTTAAGGCCTCACATGTCCGCTGATGTCCGCCCATGTCCGCCCGCGCGGCCGCCCGCGGCCGAGTCGTGAGCCGTGGGCACGAGACCGCTCGGCGTGACAACGCTGTTGTTGCAGCCTCGCGACCGGTGACGCAGACTGGGATCGGCCGCGCGCGGTAAACGGGAGAGATGAGGGGATGGCGGTCTCAGCAGACCGCGACGGCGCCGGCCGCCGCCTCGAAACCTGGAAGGAGATCGGCGCCTTCCTCAACCGTGACGCCCGCACCGTGCGGCGGTGGGAGCAGGAGCGCGGCCTGCCGGTCCGGCGGGTGCCGGGCTCGCGTTCGAAGGTCTACGCCTACAGCCAGGATCTGCGGGCCTGGCTGGACCAGTCGGGTGAAACCCTGGGCGAGACAATGGACGCCCCCCCGGCAAGGCGGACGCCGCGGCCGCGGATTCTGTTGGCGGCGGCGGCGGCGGCGGCCGTCGCGCTGATCGCGGCGCTGTTCTGGCGCACCCAGGCGCCGGAAGCCGGTCGCCCAACCATGCCTGGCGCGGAGCGGCCGGGACGGCATGTCCCCGATCCCGCGGCCCGGCGGCTCTACCTGGCCGGCACCACCTATTGGAACCAGCGCACCCCCGACGGCCTGCAGAAGGCGCAGGACAGCTTCACCCAGGCGGTGGTGCGCGACCCGGGTTACGCCGAGGCCTATGTGGGGCTGGCCAAGACCTACAACCTGTTGCGCGAATACACGCTGATGCCGCCGGCTCAGGCCTACCCGCGGGCCAAGGCCGCGGCGGAGCGGGCGATCGCGCTCGACGAGGGCCTGTCGGAGGCGCACGCGGCGCTGGGTTTCGTCTCCTTCTTCTGGGAGTGGGACGTGGACAAGGCCAGGCGGGAGTTCGCCCGCGCGGTGGAGTTGGACCCGCGCTCAGCGATCGCGCACCACTGGCGCGCCACCTTCCTCTACCACCTCGGCGAAACCCAGGCCGCGCTGGCCTCGATCGACAAGGCGCAGGAGCTGGCGCCGGAGTCGGCCGCCATCCTGGCCGACCGCGCGACCATTCTGGCGGCGGCCGGCCGCGTCCAGGAGGCGGTCGCCATCCTGGAAGACCTTGAACGGGCCCAGCCGAACTTCCTGTCCTCGCACGCCTACCTGGCGCAGATTTTCGAGGAGCAGGGCGACTTCAACCGGTATGTCGCCGAACTGGAGCACGCGGCGAAGGTCCGCGGCGATCCGGCCGCCGTGGCGGTCGCCCGCGCGGCCAGGGCCGGCCTGACCCGGGGCGGCCGCGAGGGGATGTACCGGGCCATGGAGGCCGAGCAGTCGCGCCTGCTGGCGCGGGGGCGCGTGACCGACCTCGACCTCGCTTGCACCTACGCGCGGCTGGGGGAGCGGGAAAAGACGCTGGAGCACCTGCGGCGCGCCATGGCCGAGCACGACGCCAACCTGGTATCGGTGGGGGTCCTGGCTTCGTACCGCGCGCTCAGGTCCGACCCCGAGTTCCGCAGGATCGTCGCTCCCGTGGGCGTGCTGCGGCCGGTTCCGGCCGGGCGGTCCCGTCCCTGAACCCGGCGCCGCCCGGCGGCTTGCCCCGGTTCGCCCGCTTGGGTAGCGAGCGGGGATGCGGCATCCGGCTCTCATCCTCTCGCTCCTGGCCCTCGCGTACGCATGGCCCTCACTGGGCGCGGCGCAGGCCGCGCGGGCCGAAGGGGCAGCCGGGCCCAAGCCACTGGCGATCGGGGAGGTCCACGCGCTCGCGTCGCGGGTCATGGGGGGAGAGCGGCGGATCGTGGTGCGCCTGCCGACCGGCTACACGGCCGAGCCGGCGAAGCGCTACGACGTGGTTTATGTGATCGACGGCGGGCCCGAGCAGGACTTTCCGCACATCGCCGGCCTGGCCCAGAGCGCGGAAGTGAACGGCACCTTCTCGCCCCTGATCGTGGTGGGGGTCGAGACCGTCAGCCGCCGCTCGGAAATCACCCCGCCGGTCAGGGACCCGACGCTTTACGTCAAGGCGCTGGGAGTGGCCCCGGGCGGCTCGGCCAAGTTCCGGCGGTTCATCGCCGAGGAGGTCAAGCCGTGGGTCGAGGCCCGCTACCGGACCAGCGGCAACGACGCGGTGATGGGCGAGTCACTGGCGGGGCTGTTCGTGGTGGAGACGCTGTTCGAGGCGCCGGGGCTGTTCGACGACTACATCGCCGTGTCGCCCTCGCTGTGGTGGGAGAACACCAAGTACGGCCGCGAGGCGGGGGCCTATCTGGCGCGGCTGCCGGCCGGGCGGCGGCGGCTCTACCTCACCCTGGCCGACGAGGGGTTCCTGCATGAGCGGGGGGTGGAGCTGCTGGTCGAGGCGCTACGGCGCGCGGCGCCGGCGGACCTGCAGTGGATGTACGTGGCGCAGGGAGACACAGAGACGCACGCCAGCATCTACCACGGCGCGGCGCTGGACGCATTCCGGGCCTTCTACGGCCTGCCCACACGGATCTATCTGCCGGACGAGCTGCTGAGCGGCCATCCCATGCGCGAACGCACGCCGGCGGAGATGGCGCGGCGCGAGCGCGAATGCACCCGGGAGGAAGCGCAGCGCACTACGCCGGCGCAGACGCGGACCGGAGAGGATGCGATCGTCTACGAGTGCCTGCTCTACGACCTAGGCCCGAGGCCGACGGCGGGGCGGTTCGATCGGTAGCTCGGTGAGAACATGGCGTCCGTCCGCGAAGGGCGCTTTTCATTGGACGCCAACGTCCGCTGTGGTGCATCCCGAACATGGCGCGGGAGCTGGAGCACTCACGACCTGATCAGCGACTGACTTCAAGATGCGCTCGCCTATCAGGCGGGCAGCCGACCACCGTAGCGTTGTCTCACCGACAGGGCGGTAGCAACGCGGGATCATGGCGCGCCGCCGAGATCGTCATTAACTCGGCATGGTGAATCGACCCGAGTTGATGCGCGAGGAACTCCGGCAGGGGCATCGAAATCGCGCGCCCGAGAGCAGGAATCGTCACGAACACCTCGCCATCGTCGAACCTGCCTCCCAGTCCGGCAAAAAGGTCCGTCTGGTCTGAGATCACGACCGTCATGAGCTTGCGGCTCGGGGTGCCCACCACGAGGACGAGGTCGGACCGCATCCGCCAAATCGTGAGAACCCAGCCGCCCGGCCAGCAAAGGAATTCAAGGCCAGGTGCGGCGTCCAATCCGGCGAGGTATCCCGAGCCGCGGACGGGGATATTCTGCCGAGCCTCAAAGTTACGCTCCCAGAGCGCCGTCCGCAGGTGACCAGCGTACGTGGTGTCCAAGAAGGCATCGCCGAGCAGCTCGCGCCCTAGTCCAAGCGCCAATTTCGCTAGAAGGCGTGTACCGAGGTCGATGCGGATTAGGATCTGGCTCGGGACAGCTTCGTTGCGCTTCGCAGCTTGGCCCACACTCTTTCCGATCCGAAGCTTCCGCGCCTGTTCTTCGTCCTGCTGATCGATCTTCGTGAATGGCGGTGTGGAGCCCTCCGGCGCATCCATATTGGTGACAATCCGTACCGCGCGCCGAAAGTGCTTCTCGAAGGCGACTACCGACGCAGTGATCCAATAGGGCTCAGCCGAGGTGAGGGAGAGGAGGGCTGTGCCCCAATCATCTCGCTTGCGGGAGGGCTTCCCGCCCGCGTACGCATCCCACATCGACTCCTGCCGCGGCCGGATGTGAACGATGTGGGCGCCACAAGGTCCGAGCCACAGTTCCGCCGCCTCATCGTTGCGCAGTTCTGCATGCTCCAACGGCCCCATGTAGTGGAGCGGGTGGATACCCTTCGCGGGGGCATGCGGGTCAAGGTACTCTCGGCCAGCAGTGGCCCGCTCCTGACTCCCGAACCAGCTTTTGATGAACTCGCCGTCAACGAACTGGCCTGACAAGGAATTGCATCGCACACATACATCATCGGTCTGCCAGGGCTTGGGCAGGTGGTCGCCGCCTAATGCGTCCGGCCAAATGTGCTCGTAGCTGAAGTCTGCTGAAGGCTTTTCATGAAAGCAGTAGCTGCAACGGCGTAGGCCCGCCGGCGTGGGCGAGGTGTCCATCCGCTTAGTTACCTCACCGCCCCGGCGTCGCCGCCGGCGCGCTCGGCGGGCCGCCCCAGGCCTGGCTGTAAGGGATCGGGCCTCGCGGCTTGGCGGTGACCGCGCCGCCGCCGCCGGAGGAGCGGTTGGAGACGGCGTAGACCTGGGCCACCGGTTCGGTGCCGGGGCGGAAGGCTTCGCGGATGCCGCGGACCAGGGCGAATTTGGCCTCCTTGGGCGGGAGGAAGGGGGTCTTGGGCCGGCCCTGCAGGGCCTCGCGCATGAACTCGATGAACACCGGCAGGGCGGCGCTGGTGCCGGTTTCGCCATCGCCCAGCGAGCGGTTGTCGTCGAAGCCGATGAACACGCCCACCACCATGTCGGGCGAGAAGCCGACGAACCAGGCGGAGCGGTACTCGTTGGTGGTGCCGGTCTTGCCGCCCAGCGGGTAGCCCAGCGAGCTGGCGGAGGCGGCGGTGCCGCGCTGGACCACGCCCTCGAGCATGGAGGTGATCTGGTAGGCGGTGACCGGGTTCATGATCTGCTCGCCGGCCGGGCCGATCAGCGGGGGAGCCTGGCCGCTGAAGGCGGCGCGGCAGCGGGGGCATTCGCGCTTGTCGGCCTTGTAGATCACCTTACCCTCGCGGTCCTGGATCTCCTCGATCAGGTGCGGCTCGACGCGGCGGCCGCCGTTGAGGAAGGCCGAGTAGGCGCCGGTCAGGCGGAAGGGGGTGGTCTCGCCCGCGCCCAGCGCCATGGCCAGCACCGGGTCCATGCGGTCGGCGATGCCGGCGCGCACGATCATGTCGGAGATGCGCCGCATGCCGATCATTTGGGCCAGGCGCACGGTCATGGTGTTGCGCGACAGCTCCAGGCCCCGGCGCAGCGGCAGGGCGCCGTAGTAGCGCTTGTTGTAGTTCTCCGGCGACCAGTCCTGACCGTTGTGGCCGACCAGGGTGATGCGGGCGTCGAGCACGGTGCGCGCGGGGGTGAAGCCGTTCTCCAGCGCGGTGGCGTAGACGAACGGCTTGATCGCCGAGCCCGGCTGGCGCTTGGCCTGGGTGGCGCGGTTGAACTTCGACAGTGAGAAGCTGTAGCCGCCGACCAGGGCCAGGGTGCGGCCGCTGTGGGGCTCGACCACCACCAGGGCGCCGTTCACCTGGGGCGTCTGGCGCAGGCGGAAGGCGCCGCCGTCGGTGGGTTCGACCCAGACGAGATCGCCTTCGTTCAGGCCCTTGCCGGCCTTGGCCCAGGCGAGGTCTTCGGAGGCCAGGGGTCCCGCCCCGCCCTCGACGGTGCGCACGCGGACGGCGCCGCCGGTGGTTTCGACGATGGCGGCGCGCCATTCGCGGCGCTCGGCGGGGGGGGAGATGGCGCGCACCTGGCGCTCCCAGCCGGGCGCGAGCTGGGTCTTGCCCCAGGCGCCGCGCCAGCCGTGGCGGCGGTCGTAGGCCTCCAGCCCGTTCATCAGCGACTGGCGGGCGAGGCTCTGCAGCTTCGGGTCCAGCGTGGTGCGCATGTAGTAGCCGCCCTCGCGCAGCTGGGGCAGCGAGCGCAGCGCGACGTCGCGCACCTCTTCGACGAAGTAGTCGGCGTCCTTGTAGCGGGCGCGGCTGGGGGCCTTCTGCACCCGCAGGTCCTCGCGCTTGGCGGCTTCGGCTTGCGCGCGGGTTACCCAGCCGAGGCTGGCCATCTCGTCGAGAATCCAGTCGCGCCGGGCGATCGCCTGGGCCTTGCGGCGGATCGGGTGGTAGTTGTCCGGGCCCTTGGGCAGGGCGGCGAGGTAGGCCATTTCGCCGAGCGTGAGCTGGTTCAGCGGCTTGCCGAAGTAGTTGTAGGCGGCGGCGGCGACGCCGTAGGAGCGGTAGCCCAGCCAGATTTCGTTCAGGTAGAGTTCGAGGATCCGTTCCTTGCTCAGCGTCTGTTCGAGGCGGCGGGCGAGGATCGCCTCCTTCAGCTTGCGCCCGAGGGTGGCCTCGCTGGTGAGGGCGACGTTCTTGGCCACCTGCTGGGTGATGGTGGAGCCGCCTTCGAGGCGGCGACCGCGGGCGGCGTTGACGACGTTGCGGCCCATGGCGCGGCTGAGGCCCTGCACGTCGACGCCGTGGTGGACGAAGAAGTTGCGGTCCTCGGCGGCGAGGAACGCCGCGGCCAGCTGCGGCGGGATTTGGTCGTAGGGCGCATAGATGCGGCGCTCCTTGGAGAACTCGCCGATCAGGGTGGCGTCCCAGGCGTAGACGCGGGTGGCCGTGGGCGGCCGGTAGTCGGCCAGCTCGCCCGCGTCGGGCATGTCGTGGAACAGCCAGGCGGTGTAGATCGCCAGGGCGAACCCCGCCAGGGCGACCAGGCTGAAGGCCCCGATCGCCAGGGGCGTCATCCAACGTTCGGCACGAATCAAGACGCGGCGCTCACACTGCGGCGGAGGGCTCCCCGGAGCTTGCTTAGCGCGCGCCGAGGGCAGGGGGAAGGCGGCTAAACCGCCCCGCCCGCTTCGTCGAAATAGCGTTCGATCGCCGCCGCCATCGCCTCCACCAAGCGCCTGCGTCCGCGCGAGTCGGCGAGCAGGGCTTCGTCTTCGGCGTTGGAGAGGAAGCCCATCTCCAGCAGCACGGCCGGCACGTCCGGCGCCAGCAGCACCACGAAGCCGGCGCTGCGGTGGCTGCCGCGCAGGAGCGGCGTCCGCTCCGACAAGCGCTGGAGCAGGCCCTCGGCGAAGGCGGAGGAGCGGCTGGTGGTGGCGCGCTGGGTGAGGTCGAGCAGGATGCGCTCAACGGTGCGGTCGCCGGCCCCCATCCCGGCCTTTGTCAGCCCCGCCGGCCCTTCCGTCAGCCTGCCCGCGGCGCGCTCGGCCCCTTCGGGCGACAGGGTGTAGACCGAGGCGCCGCGCAGGCCCGGCTCGGAACCGGAGTCGGCGTGGAGCGAGACGAACAGGTCCGCGCCGGCCTGGCGCGCGATCCGCACCCGCGAATCGAGCGGGATCAGCTCGTCCCCGGCGCGGGTCAGCACCACCTCGTAGCGGCCGCCCGCCTCCAGCCGCCGCTTCAGCTCCAGCGCGGCGGCCAGGGTGACTTCTTTTTCGAGCAAGGAGGCGCCCTGGGCCCCCGGGTCGCGGCCGCCGTGGCCGGCGTCCACCACGATCACCTTCTTCACCTGAAGGGGCTCGTCGCGGCCTGTCAGCCGCCGCGGCGCGTCCTGCGCCGGAGCGACGGCAGCCGGCCCGGTCGCCTCCAAATCGACGACGTAACGGTAGGACGAATAGCCCTCTCCGGGCGGGAGCAGAAAGCGGCGCTGCACCCGCGCCGGTCCCTTCAGCGCCAGCTTTAGCCGGGAGCCGCCCGCCTGGGGCTCCGTCCGCCAGCTTTCCACCAAGCCCGAGCCGCGCCCGCTCAAGGCGCCGGGAGACGCCGCTCCGGCCAGTTTGATCTGCAACAGGCTGGGGGTTTCGCTCCCGTCCAGCACCCGCCCCTTCGCTGGACGGTCGAGTTCCACCACGACCCGGGTGGTGCGGGCGTCGCCGCCGAAGCGAACCGCGCGCACGCCCTTGCCGTCGGCGCCGTGAGAGGCGGCGGCCGCGGCGATGCAGCCGACCGCGCCCGCGACCGCGCTCAACCGCGCCGCCACCGCCAACGATCTACGGAGCGCGCCTGCGCCCATCAAAGCCTGCCCTTCTAGCCTGCCCAAGCTATAACGACTCCGCCGCGTGGAGATTCGGTAAAGCTGTGGCTAACCGTCGCGCCCTTCCTATTTGCGGTGGATTGTTGCAGACTCTCCAGAGCGCGCCGAGGTTCCCCTCCGCGTCGCGAGACACCCGCGCCGGCCGGCCGCGCAAGCGCCGCCGTCGCCCCCATCCCTTCGCGCCATTCCGGCGCGTCACGGACTCACAAGCCATGGGCCGCCCCATGCACGCTCCGATCCGGCTTTTGGCCGATCCCGCCGCCGATGACGCGGCGGGCCTGCGTGCGCGCGCCCCCACAACAAACCGGCGCCCCGGGCCCTGCCCGCGCGCGCGCCGTGGAGACACGTTCAATGCCCAAGATGATGCTGATCGACGCAGCGCACGCCGAGGAGACTCGCGTCGCCGTCGTGGACGGGACCCGGATCGAGGAGTTTGATTTCGAAAGCCGCGCGCGAAAGCAGCTGCGCGGCAACATCTACCTCGCCAAGGTCACTCGCGTAGAGCCCAGCCTGCAGGCCGCCTTCATCGAATACGGCGGCAACCGGCACGGCTTTCTCGCCTTCAACGAGATCCATCCGGACTACTACCAGATCCCTCTCGCCGACCGCGAAGCGCTGCTGCGCGAAGAGGCCGAGGAGAACGAGCGCAGCCGCAAGAACGGCAACGGCCATGCCTCGACCTCATCGGACGCTGAGGCTGCCGAGGGCGAAGAGTCGGCCGGCGAGGACGACGACGACCTGCTGGACGAGGAGGTCGAGCGCCGCCGCCGCCGTCTGCTGCGCCGCTACAAGATCCAGGAGGTGATCAAGCGCCGGCAGATCATGCTGGTGCAGGTGGTCAAGGACGAGCGGGGGGCCAAGGGCGCCTCGCTGACCACCTACCTGTCGCTGGCCGGCCGCTACTGCGTGCTGATGCCCAACACCGCGCGCGGCGGCGGGGTCAGCCGCAAGATCGAGTCCGCCACCGACCGCAAGCGGCTCAAGGGCGTGATCTCGAGCCTGGGCGTGCCCGAGGGCATGGGCCTGATCGTGCGCACCGCCGGCGCCAAGCGCACCAAGGCGGAGATCAAGCGCGACTACGACTACCTCGTGCGCCTGTGGGAGAACATCCGCGAGACGACGATGAAGTCGATCGCGCCGGCGCTGATCTACGAGGAGGAAGACCTCGTGAAGCGCGCCGTGCGCGACATGTACGACAAGGACGTCGACGCGATCCTGGTCGAGGGCGAGGAGGCTTACCGCGAGGCGCGCGACTTCATGCGCATGATCATGCCCTCGGCGGCCAAGAAGGTGCAGCCCTACCGCGACCCTGCGCCGGTGTTCGTCGCCCACAAGATCGAGGACAGCCTCTCGCAGATCTATTCGCCGGTCGTGCCGCTCCGCTCCGGCGGCTACCTGGTGATCAACCAGGCCGAGGCGCTGGTCGCCATCGACGTCAACTCGGGCAAGTCCACCCGTGAGCGCGGCATCGAGGCCACGGCGCTGAAGACCAACATGGAGGCCGCCGAGGAGGCCGCGCGCCAGCTGCGCCTGCGCGACCTGGCCGGCCTGATCGTGATCGACTTCATCGACATGGAGGAGGCGAAGAACAACCGCTCCGTCGAAAAGAAGCTCAAGGATTGCCTGAAGGACGACCGCGCCCGCATCCAGATGGGCAAGATTTCCGGTTTCGGGCTGATGGAGCTGTCGCGCCAGCGGCGCCGCACCGGCGTGCTCGAGGGCACAACCCACGTCTGCGCCCACTGCCAAGGCTCCGGGCGGGTGCGCTCGGTGGAGTCCAGCGCGCTGGCCGCGCTGCGCGCGGTCGAGATCGAAGCGGCGCGCAACGGCGCGGGCGTGATCAACCTGAAGCTCGCCCCCGATGTGGCTCTCTACGTGCTGAACGAGAAGCGCGCCTACCTCGCCCGGCTGCAGGAGACGCAGGGGCTGTTCGTCGCCGTGCAGATCGACGAGTCGATCGGCCACGCCGACCACGAGATCATTCGCGCCACCCGCGAGGAGGCCTTGCCGCCGGTCGCCTCCCTACCGGCTCCGGCTCCGATGCCCGTGGAAGCGGAAGCCGAGGCGGAAGACGACTACGAGGAAGAGGCTGAGGAGGACGAGGACGCGGACGAGGACGAAGATGACGGCGCGCCCGAGCGCGCCGCTTCGCCCCAGGCGGAGGGCTCCGGCCGCCGCCGCAGGCGCCGCCGGCGCGGCCGCCGCGACGAGGGGCCGTCCGATGAGGCTCACGCGTCTCAGCAGGCGGACCGGCCCGAGCAGCAGCCGACGGCGGAAACGGTCGACGGCGAAAGCGACGCCTCGCGCCGCCGCCGCCGCGGCCGGCGCGGCGGCCGCGCGGCGCCGGAGGCGCGGTCCACCGACCCCTACGGATGGACCCGGGCGCGCACGCCCGACGGTTCGGACCCCTACGGCTGGTATGACACCGCCCCACCGGTGGACCTGGAGGAGGCGCCCCCGCCGGCGCCCGCCAACGACGAGGAACCTGCGCCGCAGACTCAGCCCACGCTCGCCGAAATCCCGGATGCGCCGGTGGGCGACGCCCAGGCGGCGGTGATGGAGGACGTCTGGGTCGAGCTGCCTGCCGAGCCCGAGAAGCCGAAAAGCCGCCCGCGCCGCGGCCGGGGCCGCGCGGACAAGGCTGAAACCGCGCCCGCGGAGGCCGCCGACGGGGCGGCGCGGGCCGCGCCACTCTCCGAACCGGCTCCGGCTCCGGCTCCGGCCGATGTTGTGCTGGAGGTCGAAACCCCGACCACGGTGGAAGCCGCCAACGAAGACGCGGCGCCCGAACCGGCCGCCGCTTCGGCGGAACCCGCGCCGCCCCCCCCTCCCCCCGAGCCTGACCCGGCGGAAATCCTCGCGCCGCCGGAGAAGCCCAAGCGCGGGTGGTGGCGCCGGGGCGCGTGAGCGGCTAGATTGGCGTTGGGGGCGTCTCGGCGCGCGGTTCGGCGCGCCGGCGCGGAGCAGGCCGGATGATCGACGGCTCGAATAGCTTGGCCGCGGGCCGCCGGCTCGCGCTCGGCCTGTGCGCCGCCGCCGTTCTGGCCGCGCCCCTGCCCGCGCTGGCCCAGGAGCAGTCCCTCACCATCATCCGGGACGCCGAGGTGGAGGAGATCCTCCACCGCCAGTCCGACCCGATCTTCCGCGCCGCCGGCCTGGAGCCCAAGGCGGTGCAGATCATCCTGATCGGCGACAAGGAGCTGAACGCCTTCACCAGCTCCGGCGGCGGCGCCGTGATCGGCCTGAATACCGGCATGATCATCGCGGCGAAGACGCCGGGCGAACTCGCGGGCGTGATCGCGCACGAGACCGGCCACGCCGCAGGCGGCCACATCGCCCGCTCCGACGTCGGCACGGGAGGCGCCCTGCGGACCATGCTGATCACCATGGGCCTGGGCGTGATCGCCGCCCTTGCCGGCGCCCCCGACGCCGGCGGGGCGCTGGTGGCCAGCTCCGGCTATTTCGCCACGCTGGACATGCTGGGCTACACCCGCGAGCAGGAGGGCCGCGCCGACCAGGCCGCCGCCACCTACCTCGACAAGGCCGGCCAGTCCGGCGCGGGCCTGGTCAGCTTCTTCAACCAGTTCCGCTACCAGGAGCTGTTCGACAACTCCAAGCGCTACCCCTACTTTCGCAGCCACCCCCTGGGCAGCGAGCGGATCGACGCGCTGCGCCTGCGGGTCGAGCGGCTGCCCAACTACAAGGTCGCCGACCCGCCCGAAGCGCTCGAGCAGCACAAGCTGATGGTGGCCAAGCTCAAGGCCTTCATCAACTATCCGCAGCAGACGCTCCAGGACTATCCGGAGACCGACACCTCGTTCGCGGCCCGCTACGCCCGCGCCATCGCCCACTACAAGGCCACAGAGACCGAGCGGTCGCTCAAGGACATCGACGCGCTGATCGCCGACTATCCAGCAAACCCCTACCTTCAGGAGCTGAAGGGCCAGGTGCTGTTCGAAACCGGCCGCTCGGCCGATGCCGAGGCCCCCTACCGCAAGGCGCTGGAGCTCAAGCCCGACCAGCCGCTGCTGCGCATGGCGCTGGGCCAGACGCTCGTGGCGCAGAACGACAAGGCCAAGCTGGACGAGGCGGTGCTGCTGCTACGCCGGGTGGCGGCGGAGGACCGCGACAACGCGCTGGTCTGGCGCATGTTGGCCCAGGCCTACGACGCCCGCGGCGAGGCCGGCCTGGCGCGGCTCGCCACGGCCGAAGAGAAGTTCACCTCGGGCCAGAAGACCGAGGCGCGGGTGTTCGGCATGAGGGCGCGCGAGCAGCTGCCGAAGAACTCGCCCGAATGGCGGCGCGCCACCGATATCGTGCTTGTGTCGGAGCCGACCAAGGACGATCTGAAGATGCTCAGCCAGGAAGGCAGCGCCCCGCCCGCGCGCTGACCCCGCCCACCCGTCCGGAGTTCCCCTATGCGCCTCGCGACCGCCCTGGCCGCAGCCCTGCTCCTGTCCGCCGGCTGCAGCCGCGCCGCCGAGCCCGCGCCCGCCGTCGACAAGGCCTTCGGTGACAAGGTCCGCGCCTATCTGCTGGCCCACCCCGAGGTCCTGGAGGAGGCGTCCGCCAAGCTGCAGGAGAAGAAGAAGGCGGACGCCGAAGCCCAGTCCGCCAGAGCGCTCGACCAGAACCGCCAGGCGCTGGAGCGCGATCCGCGCGACTATGTCGCCAACCCGAACGGCCGCATCACCGTCAGCGAGTTCTACGACTACCGCTGCCCGTATTGCATCACCATGGCGCCGCGGGTGGTGGAGCTGATCGCCAAGAACCCCGACGTGCGCTTCGTGTTCAAGGAGCTGCCGATCTTCGGCGCCGCCTCGGACCGCGCCGCCCACGCCGCGCTGGCGGTGAGGCGCGCCGGCGGCGACTACGTCGGCGTCCACCGCGACTTCATGGCCGCCAAGCCGCTCGACAATGCCGCCATCGACCGCGTCCTGCGCGCCCACAGGTTCGACCCGGCCCAGCTGGACGCCGAAGCCGCCAAGGTCCAGTCCGACAAGCACCTCGCCGACACCCGCGAACTCGCGGGCAAGCTCAACATCGAAGGCACTCCCGCCTTCGTGGTCGGCGACACCATGGTGATGGGCGCGGACTGGGACCTGCTCCAGGCAGCCATTACCGGGGCGCGGGCGCAGGCGCGCTAAAGGGCTGAAGACGGTGGAGCGGGACTGAGTCTTCGCAAATGATCAGGCGAGTGGCCAAGACGCGGCCAAGTTCCCGCCGTATTCAGGACTTTGTTCATCAAAGTTAACGAACACTGAAACCTTTACCGTTCATCGAGGGTTCATCTCCTGGACCTCCAACCCGGGAGAAGACACCCATGACCCTCAAGTTCGCACTGGCCGGGGCCGCCGCCCTGGCGCTGGCGGGCGCCGCCTCCGCGCAGACGCCCTCCTCTTCGTCCTCGACCACCACCACCGCCGCGCCCGCCACGACCCAGAGCGGCCCCTCGGCGACCCGCAACCCCGAAGACGCGCCGACCGCCAGCACGGGCGCCGCGGCCACCGGCGCCGCCGGCGAAGGACGCGCGGCCGGCTCGACCACCGTGAACCCCTCCGGCTCCACCTCGGCCTCGGGCACGGCGACGACCGGCGCGCCGACGATGCCGGAGCAGAACGCCTCCTCCACCAGCCCCGGCGCCAGCGGCTCCACCGGCGGCGGCAGCGCCACTGCCGGCACGGCCGGCAGCAGCAGCTCCGACGCCATGGGCGGCACGGGCACGTCCAGCACCACGGGCGCATCCACCACGGGCGCAACGGCTAGCGGGGGCGCCAACGCGACCGGCGCGGCCGCGTCAACGGCCGCCCACGCCGGCCACTACGGCCAGGGCTGGAACCAGCAGCGCTGCGACGAAGCCCGGCGCGCGGGGCGTCAAACCCCGAAGGGCGCCTGCCCGGCTTCCTGACCTCTTTCTCCGTTCCATCTCCACCGACTTGGGGAGCGCTCCGGCGCTCCCCTTTTTCTTTGGGGAATTGCTTCCCCCGGCCAGCCGTTGTGGAATGGGCGCGGGTGGATGGGAGGCTGGAATGGCGGAAATCGTCGGAACGGAAGACTCCGAAGCCCTGAACGGCGGCGCCGAGGCTGACCTGATCACTGGTCTGGAGGGCAACGACAGCCTCGACGGCCGCGGCGGCCTCGACACCCTGCGCGGCGGGATCGGCGACGATGTCTACATCCTGCGCCAGCCCGACGGAGAGGCGCAGGACGTGATCGAAGACGTCGCGGGGGAAGGCGTCGACACTATCATCTGGATCGCTGGCGACGGCTACATCGAGAACGAGGACGGCGGCTTCGACTTCAATCCCGAAGCGACGTTCGTGCTGCCGGACAACGTCGAGAACCTGATTGTCGACGCAAACCTCGAGCACAGCTTCATCAACGGCTACAGCGAGATCATCGGCAACGGGCTCGACAACGTCCTGACCGCAGGCGAATCCTACCACGAGAACGACGGTTCCTCGGACCTGTACGTGCTCGCCGACGCCGATCTCCATGGCGAGGGCGGCGATGACACGCTGAACGGCGGCGGCGGGTTCGACTACCTGGACGGCGGCGAGGGCGACGACCTGCTGGTCGGCAAGGTCGGCAACGACGACATCGCCGGCCTTGCCGACACCGACATCCTGGACGGGGGCGAAGGCGCCGACACCATGATCGGCGGCTCCGGCGCGGATGAGTACTGGGCCGACCAGCTGGGCGATGTCATCATCGACACCGAGCCTTGGGAGCCAGGCGGGCCGCCGCCGCTCGGCAGCTTCGACGCCGATACGCTCTACTGGACCGGCGCGGGCTCCTTCGTGTTGCCGGACAACGTCGAGCTGATGTTCCTGCAGGATGGCGCCGACCAAGGCGTCGGCAACGGGCAGGGGAACTACATCCACAGCCGCTACGGCGACGACTTCTTCGGCGACGAGCCGCAGGGCCCCGGCGACGTCACGGTTGACGGCGCGGGAGGCGACGACACCCTGGCTGGCGGCGAGCGCGACGAAGCGACGGGGCTGGGCGGCGACGACCTGCTGCTGGGCGGTGACGGTAACGACCTGATCGCCGGGCGGAGCGGCGACGACCAGCTCCGCGGCGGCGACGGCAGCGATGAGGCAGTCGGCGACGATGGAGACGACAGCCTTGCGGGCGACGGCGGCGACGACTGGCTGAGCGGCGACGGCGGATCGGACTTTGTGGCCGGCGGCGAAGGGGCCGACATCCTGTTCGGCGGTGAGGGAGACGACACGCTCGAAGGCGGCGCCGCCCAGGATCGCTTCCACGGCGGCCTTGGGGCCGACCTGATCGAAGACTTCACCGACGGCGAAGACCTGCTGCTGGTGCAAGGCGGCATGGAAGCGGTCACCGAGATCCGGCAGGAGGGCGCCGATACGCTAGTCACCTTTGCCGACGGCGGCGTCACCCGCTTGGCTGGCGTGGACGCCGGCCTCATCACGGAGGCCGACTTCCTGGTGCTGCTGGCCGGTTCGGACGGCCGCGACGAGATTGACGGCGGCAATGGCGACGACCTGATCGATGCGTGCCGGGACAGCGACATCGTCAAGAGCTTGGGAGGCAACGACCTGGTGCACGGCGGCGCGGGCAACGACAGCCTCGACGGCGGCGAAGGCAACGACACGCTCGATGGCGGCGGCGGGCGCGACCGCCTGACCGGCGGCGCCGGCGCCGACACCTTCGTGCTCGACACAAGCAAGGACGTGGTGGTGGAAAAGTCCGGCGGCGGTGTGGACACCGTGGTCGCGCGCTTCAGCTACACGCTCGGGACCAACCTGGAGAACCTGGTGCTGCGAGGAGCCGTGGCCGGGCTGGTGCTGGAGGGGACCGGCAACGGCGCCGCCAATGGCATGGTGGGCTCCGAGGGCGACGACCGCCTGTGGGGTCTTGGCGGCCGCGACACCCTGGCCGGCGGAACCGGCCATGATCTGCTGCGCGGCGGCGGCGGCGGCGATCTGCTCCTTGGCGGCCCCGGAAGGGACAAGCTGGCGGGCGGCGGTGGAGGCGACGAGTTCCGCTTCCTCTCGCTTGAGAGCTCCGGCAGCCGCATCCTCGACTACGATGGGGCCGAGCAGGATCGGGTGGACATCTCCGCCATAGACGCAAACGTCTTACGGGGCGGAGATCAGGCCGCGCGCATCGTGGAGGCCCTGACCGGCCGCGCCGGCCAAGCGGTGCTCGCCTATGACGCCGCGCATGACAGGACCGAGTTCCGGCTGGATACGGACGGCGACGCGGCGGCGGACTTCGTGCTGACGTTCAGGGGGCACGTCGAAGCCTCGGATGCCTGGGCGCTTTAGAAGATGAACCCCCGCCTCCGCGGGCTGACATCCGGCGAGGAGCGCGTTTGCGCTTCCTGAAGCACCTTTACGTCCAGGTGCTGATCGCCATCGCGCTTGGCATCGCCGTGGGCGCGTTGTGGCCGCAGGCCGGGGTGGCGCTGAAGCCGCTCGGCGACGCCTTCGTGCGGCTGATCAAGATGATCATCGCGCCGGTGATCTTCTGCACCGTCACCGCCGGCATCGCGCACATGAGCGATCTGCGGAAGTTCGGCCGCGTCGGCGGCAAGGCGCTGGTCTATTTCGAGGCGGTGTCGACCCTGGCGCTGCTGATCGGCGTGGTGGTGGCGCTGGTTGTGCGGCCGGGGGCGGGCTTCGACATCGATCCCTCGACGCTCGATCCGAAGATCGCCGCCGGCTACGCCAGGCAGGCGGGCGATATGGGTCTGACCGAGCATCTGCTGGAGATTATTCCGGACACGTTCGTCAGCGCGTTTACCGGCGGCAACCTGTTGCAGGTGCTGTTGGTCGCCATCCTCACTGGGTTCGCCCTGACGCGGCTTGGCGAGTTTGGTCACAGAGTCACCGGCGGCATCGACGCGGCCTCGCAGGTGTTTTTCGCCGTCATCCGCATCGTGGTGCGCGCCGCGCCTGTCGGCGCGTTCGGGGCCATGGCCTTCACCATCGGCAAGTACGGGCTGGGCGCGCTGGTCCAGCTCGGGGCGCTGATCGGGACTTTCTACCTGACCTCGGCGCTGTTCGTGCTGCTGGGCCTGGGGGCGATCGCGGCGCTGGCGGGCTTCTCGATCCTGAAGTTCCTCGCCTACATCAAGGAGGAGCTGCTGATCGTGCTCGGCGCCTCCTCGTCGGAGGCGGTGCTGCCGCAGATGATGGACAAGCTCGAGCGGCTGGGCGCCTCCCGCCCGGTGGTGGGGCTGGTGATCCCCACTGGCTACAGCTTCAACCTCGACGGCACCAACATCTACATGACGCTGGCCACCCTGTTCCTGGCGCAGGCGACCAACACCCACCTCGGCTGGGGCCAGATCGCCACCCTGCTGCTGGTGGCGATGATCACCTCCAAGGGCGCGAGCGGGGTGACCGGCGCGGGCTTCATCACGCTGGCCGCCACGCTGGCGGTGGTCCCGGCCATTCCGATCCAGGCGCTGGCGATCCTGGTCGGCGTCGACCGCTTCATGAGCGAATGCCGGGCGCTGACCAACGTGATCGGCAACGGGGTCGCGACGCTGGTGGTGGCGCGCTGGGAGGGCGAGCTCGACGGCGAGCGGATGGCGGCGGAGCTGAACGCCGGTCGCCGCGGGGCGCCCGCCGGGCCGGCGCTGGCGGGAGCGGAGCCGGATTGATCCGGACGAGCGCCTTTCTCGTCCTGCTGCTGCTGACCGGGTGCGGCCGGGAAGCGGCGCTGGACCGGCTGGCGCCGGGCGAACGCGGGCGCGTCGCCGAGGTTATCTCCGGCCACTACGTCGAACTGGAGAGCGGGCTGGGCGTGCGCCTGGTGGGGCTGATCGCGCCCAAGGACGACGACCCCCACGCGGCCGAGAGCGAAGCGCTGCTGCGGCGGCTGGTGGACGGGCGGCAGGTGCAGTTGCTCTACGGCGGACGGCGGCGCGACGACTACGACCGCGCGTTGGCCCACCTGAAGGTTGAGGGAAAGGGGCTTTGGGTGCAGCGGGCGATGCTGGAGGCGGGCGCGGCGCGGGTGAACAGCTGGCCCGACAATCGGGCGCTGGTAGGTGAGATGCTGGAGGCGGAGGCGAAGGCGCGGAACGCCGGCAAGGGGCTCTGGGCGCTGCCGGCCTACGCGGTGCGGCTGCCGCGCGAAGCCGACCCCGGCGAGTTCCAGATCATCGAGGGCCGCGTCCGGCGTGTGAGCGAGGCCGGTGAAGGCCGCGCGCTGGAGTTCGACGCCGAGTTCAGCGCCTACGTCTCCCCCCGCGACGTCCCTGACTTCGACCAGGCCGGCAAGTCCGCGGCGTCCTTCGCGGGCAAGCTGATCCGCATCCGCGGCTACGTCCGCGACGGCTACGATGGTCCCGAACTGCGCCTCACTCACCCGGAACAGGTCGAGGTGCTGGAGCGGCGGCGATGACCACTCAGCCCGATACGGACGGCCGCGCCGCGCTCAGGCGAGGGCTCGGCCGCTGGGACCTGACGGCGCTGCTCGTCAACCTGGTGATCGGAGCGGGCGTGCTGGGCCTGCCGTCCAAGGCCTTTGCGGCGGTCGGCCTGTGGAGTTTCGCTGCCCTTGGCGCAGCCGCGTTGCTGGCGGCGGCGCTGGTGCTCTGCTTCGCCGAACTCGGCAGCCGGTTCGAGGACACCGGCGGGCCCTACCTCTATGTGCGCTCCGCGTTCGGGGAGCTGCCGGGGTTCGCCGTCGGCTGGCTGGCTTTCGTCACCCGGCCGCTGTCGGCGGCGACCCTGCTCAACCTGCTGATCACCTACGCGGCCGGCTATTGGCCTCCGCTTGCCGAGGATCCGTGGCGCATCCTGGCTCTGGGCGCCATCGTGGCCGCGCTCACGGGCGTCGCCCTGGCCGGAGTGCGCCAGAGCGCCTGGTCCAACAACCTGCTGACGCTGGCCAAGATCGGGGTGCTGCTGGCGGTGGCGGTTCCCGGCGTATTGATCGGCGCCGGCCTGCCCATGCCCGCGCCGGCGCCGCTGGAGCCGGGCGCCTTCACCCAGACCATCCTGCTGCTGATCTTCGCCTTCGTCGGGTTCGAGAGCGTGTCGATCGTGGCCGGAGAGGTCAGGGACCCGCGCCGCGCCTTCCCCTTCGCCGTGATCGCCGGCATGGGCTTCATCACCGCGCTCTACGCGGCCCTGCTGTTCGCCTGCGTCAAGCTGCTGCCGGGCCTTGCAGGGTCGGAACGCCCGATCGCCGACGCCGCCCGCGCGATGGGCGGCGAGGCCGCCTACCAGGCCGTGATCGCCGGCGCGGTTCCGGTCCTGCTGGGCAGCGTCGGCGCCACCATCCTGCTGATGCCGCGCCTGCTGTTCGCTCTGGCCGAGCGCGGCCAGGCGCCGCGCATGCTGGCGGCTGTGCACCCGCGCCGGCGCACGCCCTGGATCGCGATCCTGCTGTCGGGCGCGGTGGTGCTACTGACCACCCTTTTCAACGACTTCCTGAGCGCGCTGGTGTTCTCCACCACCACCCGCATCCTGATCTACATCGCCTGCGCGGCGGGGCTGCTGAGGCTCAGGGCCAAGCGCGACGCGCCGGAGGCGGCCTTCCGCGTCCCCTTCGGCGGGGCAGTCGCCGTTCTCGGCATGATCGGATGCGTGCTGGTGCTGGTGGTCGGCGGCTGGACGGCGTTGCCGCAGCTCGCGGGCGTGGTGGTTCTGGGATTCGCGCTGCTGGCGGCGACGCGCCTGCTCGAGCGGCGCCGAGCGCGTCACCTTTAGCGACGCGCCTTGATCGGACGGGCGCGAAGCGCGATTTAGCGGCCATGGTCACGGTGATCGACGTGAACGCGGCCCGCGCGCTGCGGCATCCGGAGAAGCGGGAGCGGCCGGACACGCCGGTGCTGCGCAAGCCCGACTGGATCCGGGTGCGGGCGCCGGGGTCGACGGGCTACTTGGAGACCCGCGCGATCGTGAAGTCCAAGGGGCTGGTCACCGTCTGCGAGGAGGCGGGGTGCCCCAACATCGGCGAGTGCTGGTCGGTGCGGCACGCCACCTTCATGATCATGGGCGAGACCTGCACGCGCGCCTGCGCCTTCTGCAACGTGCGCACCGGCCTGCCCAACGCGCTCGATCCGACCGAGCCGCTGCGGGTGGCGGACGCTACGCGCGAAATGGGCTTGCGGCACGTGGTGGTGACCTCGGTGGACCGGGACGACTTGCCCGACGGTGGGGCGGAGCATTTCGCTCAGACGGTGCGAGCGATCCGGCGGGAAGCGCCGGGGACCACGATCGAGATCTTGACGCCGGACTTCCTGCGCAAGGCGGGGGCGGCGGAGGTGGTGATCGACGCCAGGCCCGACGTGTTCAACCACAACCTGGAGACCGTGCCGCGGCTGTATCTGAGGATCAGGCCCGGCGCGCGCTATTACCATTCGCTGCGGCTGCTGGAGCGGGTGAAGGAGCGCGATCCGGCGCAGTTCACCAAGTCGGGCCTGATGGTGGGGCTGGGCGAGACCAAGGAAGAGGTGATGCAGGTGATGGACGACATGAGGTCGGCGGGCATCGACTTCATCACCATCGGCCAATACCTGCAGCCCACCCGCAAGCACGCGGCGGTGGAACGCTTCGTCGATCCGGACGAATTCAGGGCCTATGAAGCCATCGCGCGGGCCAAGGGGTTCCTGATGGTGTCGGCGAGCCCGCTGACGCGCTCCTCGCACCATGCGGGCGAGGATTTCGCGCGGTTGAGGGCGGCGCGCGAGGCCCAGCTGGCGCGCGCCTAGAGCCTTTGCAGCGCACCACGGTCACCAAGATCCTGCCGTATGCGCCCGACCAGCTGTTCGCGCTGGTGGGGGAGGTGCGGGATTACCCTGAGTTCGTGCCCTGGGTGACGGGGATGCGCACCTGGAACACCGTCGAGCCGGTGCCCGGTGTGAGCCAGGTGGACGCGGAGGCGGAGGTGCGTTTCGCCTTCGCGCGCGAGCGGTTCGCCACCCGGGTGCGGCGGGACGCGGGCGCGCGGCGGATCGACGTGAACCTGCTCTACGGGCCGTTCCGAAGGCTGGTGAACCGCTGGGATTTCCGCGAGCATCCGGCGGGGACCGAGGTGGAGTTCCTGATCGAGTTCGAGTTCAAATCGCGGCTGCTGGAGAAGCTTTTGGCGGCCAACGCGCAGCGGGCGGCCGAGCGGATCATGCAGTGCTTCGAGGCGCGGGCGAAGGCGCTCTACGCGCCCGCTCCGACGGGCTGAAGCCGGGCCAGCAGCAGTTCGAGCGCGCGGCGGACACTCGCCTGCCGCACCGCCTCGCGGCCGAGGTCGCCGAAGCGGGCGGACTGGGCGAGGGTCTCCCTCTCGGGAAGCGCGGTGGCGAACCAGACGAGGCCCACGGGCTTGTCGGGCGTGCCGCCGCCGGGGCCGGCGATGCCGGTGACGGAGACGGCAAGGCGGGCGGGGGTCTGCTTCAGCGCGCCTTCGGCCATGGCGCGGGCGACCGGTTCGGACACCGCGCCGTGCCTGGCGATCAGCTTGGGCTTGACCCGCAGCAGCGCCGTCTTGGCCGCATTGGAGTAGGCGACCAGGCCCGCCTCCACCACGTCCGATGAGCCCGGGACGGCGGTGAGCGCCGCGGCCACGAGGCCGCCCGTGCAGCTTTCGGCCGTCGCCAGGGTGAGGCCGGCGCGGCGGGCCTGTTCCAGAACCTGGCGGGCGAGGTCTAAGGTGTCGGCGGGCACGGGTGCGCCTCCTCGAGGGCTGGCGGGTGATCGGGCAAGCGACGCGGTCGCGCAAGGGGCGGCCGGGGTGACGGCCCCGGCGGCGAACGACGGTGCGGCCGGGTTCGGCGGACCGGGGGCCTGGCTTTTCACCTTCGCCGTCTTCTTCAGCGCCGCGCTGCTGTTCGCCGTCCAGCCTATGGCGGGCAAGCTGTTCCTGCCCCTGATGGGAGGATCGGCGGCGGCGTGGAACGCCAGCCTCACCTTCTTCCAGGGCGCGCTGCTGCTCGGATACCTTTACGCGCACCTGCTCCAGCGCATCGCGTCATTGCGGGCGCAGGCGGCCGCGCACCTGGCGGTGCTGGCCCTGGCGGGCCTCAGCCTGCCGCTCGGAGTGACCCGGCTGCTGGGGGAGCCTTGGGCGCAGGCGCCGATGGCGTGGCTGGTCGCGGCCATGGCCCTGACGCTGGGGGCGCCGTTCGCGGCGCTTTCGGCCACCGCCCCGCTGCTGCAGGCCTGGCTCGCCCGCGGCGGCGGCGCCACGGCCGGCGGGCGCGACGTCTACCGCCTCTACGCGGCCAGCAACCTGGGCAGCCTTCTGGCCTTGATCGCCTATCCGCTGCTGATCGAGCCGCTGGTGGGAGTGCGGGCGCAGACCGGGGCGTGGGGCGCCGCGTACGGCGGTTTTGTCCTGACGATGCTGGCGGTTGGAGCGCTTTGCTGGCGTTACGCCGCGCTCCCGCAAGCAGCGGCCGGACAGGCGGCTGGGGAGGTCTCCTGGCGGGAGCGGACCGCTTGGGTGCTGCTGGCGGCGGCGCCGTCGAGCCTGCTGCTCGGCGTCACTGCGCACATCACCGCCGACGTCGCCTCGGCGCCGCTGTTTTGGGTTGTCCCGCTGGTCCTCTACCTCGCCACCTTCATCTACGCCTTCGGGCGCGGTGTGGCGCCGGAAGGCTGGGCTTTGAAGCTGCAGATCGCGGCGGTGGCGGCGGCGCTGATGTCGCTGGGGCCGATGACGTGGATCCTGCAG
Source organism: Caulobacteraceae bacterium (assembly GCA_036388855.1). Classification (GTDB taxonomy): domain Bacteria; phylum Pseudomonadota; class Alphaproteobacteria; order Caulobacterales; family Caulobacteraceae; genus DASVRA01. The sequence goes on from DASVRA010000033.1 coordinate 24,571, forward strand.
CTGCCGGTGCATCTCCTCGCCTTCTTCGTTTCGGCATTGGTCTGCCACCAGGCGCTGGTAGCGCGCCGTCCGCCCGAGGCGCGCCTGACCGAATTCTATCTCTTGGTGGCGCTGGGGGGCGTGCTGGGCGGCGCCTTCAACGCCTTCGCCGCGCCGGTGCTGTTCCACGAGGTGTGGGAGTATCCGCTGGTGCTGGCGCTGGCCTGCTTGGCGCGCCCCGGCGGCGGCAGGCTCGAGCCGCACCAGAAAGGCTGGCTCGCGGCCGGCATGCTCTGGCTGATCCCCCTGTTCATTCCAGGCTGGACCCTGCCCACCTGGGGCGCCTCGGCGCTGATGCTCACGCCGGCTGTGGTGGCGGCCATGCTCTGGCGCAAGCCTTTGGCGGTCACGCTGCTGTTCCTGGCGCTGGGCGCGGCGGCCATGGCGCGGGCGACGCGCGGCTATGACGACAACCGGCGCAGCTACTTCGGCGTGCTGCACATGAAGGAGGACTCCATTCCGGTGATCGGCCCGGTGCGCACCATGACCCACGGCACCACCCTGCACGGGGTACAGGCGCTCAGCCCCGCGCAGCGCTGCCGGCCGATGAGCTACTATGCGCCCGAGGGGCTGATCGGGCGGGTGTTCGCTACCGAGCAGGCGCGGCGGCCGCGGATGAACGTGGCGGTGGCGGGGCTGGGCGCGGGCTCGACGGCGACCTTCGTGCGGCCGGGCGACCGGATGCGGTTCTTCGAGATCGACCCGCTGGTGGTGAAGACCTCGTTCGATCCGAAGGTGTTCTCGTTCGTCAGCGATTGCGCGCGGGGGCCGGTGGACGTGGTGCTGGGGGATGCGCGGCTGAAGCTGGCGCACGAGCCGGCGGGCAGCTTCGACCTGGTGCTGGCGGACGCCTTTTCCTCCGACGCCGTGCCGGCCCACCTGCTGACTGCCGAGGCGATCGCCGGCTACCTGCGCGCGGCCAAGCCGGACGGGCTGGTGCTGCTGCACCTATCCAACCGCAACCTGCGCCTGGCCGAGCCGGCGGCGGCGGCGGTGCGCAAGGCGGGCGGTTACGCGCTTTACGGCGAGTTCAACCCGGCCGCCGACGTGCATCCCTACGCGGTGGCCGGGCACGAGGTGATGATCGTGGCCCGCTCGCCGCGCGTGCTCGACGCCTATCGTGGGCGGCCGGGATGGGGGGAGGCGCCGGGCGGCGGGCGCGCCTGGACCGACGACTACACCAATGTGGTCGGGGCGGCGCTGGCCAAGATGCACTGGTTCTAGCGCGGGGCCTCGACGGCGACGATCGCCTGGGCCGCCACGCCCTCGCCCCTACCGATGAAACCGAGCCCCTCCGTGGTGGTGGCCTTCACGCTGACCCGGCTCGGGGGAAGGTCGAGGAGTTCGGCCAGGCTGGCGCGCATCGCCTCCCGGTGGGGACCGACCTTGGGCACCTCACAGATCAGGGTGATGTCGGCGTTCAGGACTTCGGCCCCTTGTGAGCGGATCAGCTGGAGGGCGTGGCGGACGAACCGGTCCGAGGCGGCGCCGCGCCATTGGGGGTCGGAGGGGGGGAAGTGCTGGCCGATATCGCCCGCGCCGATCGCGCCAAGGAGGGCGTCGGTGAGGGCGTGAAGACCAACGTCGGCGTCGGAGTGGCCGACGAGGCCGTGGCCGAGCGGGATGCGGACGCCGCAGAGCCAGACGGCATCGCCGGGGCCGAAGCGGTGAACGTCGAAGCCCTGGCCGACGCGGGTGATGCGCTGGGCGCCGGCGAGGCGTTCGGCGAGCGCGAAGTCTTCGGCATAGGTCAGCTTCATCAGCATCGGATCGCCGGGGACGGTGGCGACGGCTCCGCCCGCGGCTTCGAGGACGGCGGCGTCGTCGGTGGGGTCGGCGCCGGGGTCAAGGCGGGCGAAGGCGTCGTGAATGGCGGGGAAACGAAACGCTTGCGGCGTCTGAACCCGTAGCAGGCCAGTTCGGTCGACGGGTCCGGAGCCGCCGGCGCGGCGGAGGGTGTCGGCCAGCGGCAGGACAGGAATGGCGCCGTCATGGGTCTCCAGCGCCGCAAGCAGCGCCTTCACGACCGTTGAGCTGACGAACGGGCGCGCGGCGTCGTGGATGAGTACCGCCTCGATTTCGGCGGCGGACAAGGCTGCCAGGCCGCCGCGGGAGGAGTCGGCGCGGCGGGCGCCACCCTCAACGACCCGCGCGCCCAAACCCTCGGCCGCCGCCGCGGCCCGTTGTTCTTCGCCCGGCGGCGAGACGATCACCAGCGTGTCGGCGCCGGCGGCCGCCAAGGCTTCGGCGGACCAGCGGAGCACGGGCTTGCCGCCAAGGAGGCGCCACTGCTTGGCCTCGCCGGGGCCGGCGCGTTGGCCCGAGCCGGCGGCGAGGATGACGGCGGCGAAGCGCATGGCGGCTGTTTCGGGCGCCGGGCGGCCGCTGTCTACCGGCGAGGGCTGACGCGCCGGGGCAACATGGGTGTTGAAATACGGGCACAGTGTTAGGTAATTTCCGGGCGATGGACGCCTCCGCCGTCTCAGGCTTGAGCGCGCCGCGCCGGACGGGCGGGCGCGATGCCGCCATGCGCGGCCTGCTGGCGGCGGGCTATGTGCTGGCGGCGCTGCTGACGGCGGTGTGCGTCTACCTGGCGTCGCGGCCGCCGCAGTCGGGGCCGATCGGGCCGGCCAGCCAATCGATCCTCCTGCTGCTGCTGGCCAACTTGGCGCTGATCCTGGGCCTGGCGGCGGTGATCGGCTGGCGGGTGGTGCGGCTGGTGGGCGAGCGCCGGCGCGACGCGGGCGCGCGGCTGCACCTGAGGTTCGTCAGCCTGTTCGCGCTGGCCGCTGTGCTGCCGGCGATCGTGGTGGCGCTGTTCTTCGGGGTGCTTGTGACGCGCGGGCTGGAGAGCTGGTTCTCCAGCCGGGTGCGCACGGTGGTGGAAAATTCCGCCACCGTCGCCCGCTCCTACGTCAGTGAGCAGACGCGGACCATGTACGGCGACGTGTTGGCCATGGCCACCGACCTGAACCGGGCCGCGCCGCTGTTCCGTCAGCATCCAGTCAGCTACGGCCGCATCCTCGAGGGGCAGGCGGCCAACCGCTACTTCCTCGCCGCATATGTGGTCGACTCCGAAGGCCGGGTGCTGGCCAGCGCCGAGGCGCCGAGCGCGCCGCCATTCGTCGCCCCGCCGCCCTCGACGCTGAAGTCGGCTGCGGGCGGGGACGTGGTGATCCGGCCGTTCGAGCGAGCCGACCTGATGCGGGCGCTCTACAAGTTGGGGGGGTACCAGGACGCCTACCTCTACGTGGCGCGGCGGTTCGAGAAGGGCATCCTGAACCATCTGCGCTCGACCGAGGGGTCGCTGCTGGCCTACCGGGAGGCGGAGCAGAACCGGGGCAAGATCCAGTCGGTGTTCGCGCTGACCTACCTGGAGACGGTGCTGCTGGTGCTGGTCGGGGCGGTGTGGCTGGGGCTGCTTGCGGCGGGCGCGCTGTCGGGGCCGATCGCGCGGCTGGTGCAGGCGGCCGACCGTGTGGCGGGCGGGGACCTGTCGGCCCGGGTGGCGATCGGGCGCGATCCAGAGGAGATCGCGGTGCTGTCGCGCGCCTTCAACCGCATGACTGGCGACCTGCAGGCGCAGCAAGGGGCGCTCAGGACGGCAAGCATCGAGGCCGAGGCGCGGCGGCAGTTCATCGAGACGGTGCTGTCGGGGGTGAGCGCCGGCGTGATCGGGCTCGACGGCGAGGGGCGGATATCCGCATGCAACCGGCAGGCGCTGGCGCTGTTGGGGCTCAAGGGAGACGCCACGGGGGTGCGGCTGGAGCAGGCGGCGCCGGAGCTGGCCTCCGTTGTGACCAAGGCACGGCGCAGCGGAGCGGCGGAGGAGGAGCTCGACCTGGATCGCGGCGGCGACGTGCGGCGCCTCAGGGTGCGGGCGAGCGGGGAGCCTGACGGACGGCTGGTGCTGACCTTCGACGACATCACCCGGCTGATGGCGGCGCAGCGCAACGCCGCCTGGAAGGACGTGGCGCGGCGGATCGCGCACGAGATCAAGAACCCGCTCACCCCGATCCAGCTGTCGGCCGAGCGGCTGCGGCGCAAGTACCGGGGGCAGATCCAGGGCGACCTGGAGACCTTCGACCGCTGCACCGACACCATCATCCGCCAGGTCGGCGACATCGGCCGGATGGTGGACGAGTTCTCCGCCTTCGCGCGGATGCCGGCGCCGCGGTTCGCGCCGCACGAGGCGGGCGAGCTTTTGCGCGAGGCGGTGTTCGCGGCGCGCGTGGCCGCGCCCAACATCGCCGTCGAAGTGGCCGAGCCCGTGCCCCATGCGGAGGTGATGTGCGACGCGCGCATGGTCGGCCAGGCGCTGATCAACGTGCTGAAGAACGCCGCGGAGTCGGTGGCCGCGCGCATGGCCCAAGACGGGGCGCCGGGGCGGATTACGGCCAGTTTGATGGCCGACGAGAGCGCGGTGCGGTTCGAAGTAGAGGATGACGGCCTCGGCCTGCCCGCCGCCGACCGCGAGCGGCTGACCGAGCCCTATGTGACCACGCGCGAAAAGGGCACGGGACTGGGACTCGCCATCGTCAAGCGCATCCTGGAGGACCACGGGGGCGAGCTGAAGCTGCTCGACGCGCGCGGGCGTAGGGGCGCGCTGGCGGTTCTGAGCTTCCCGCGCGTCCCAACGGCGGAAACGGCGGCCCGCGCCCGCGCGGCGGTGGCCTGAGGAGCATCCATGGCGGCTGACATTCTCGTGGTCGACGACGAGGCGGATATCCGGGAGCTGGTCTCCGGTATCCTGACCGACGAAGGTTACTCGGTGCGCACGGCGGCCAATTCCGACCAGGCGCTGGCGGCGATCCGCGCGCGCAGACCGGTGCTCGCCCTACTCGACATCTGGATGCAGGGCGGGGGGCTGGACGGGCTCGAGCTGCTCGACGTGGTCAAGGAGATGGACCCCGACCTGCCGGTGGTGATGATCTCCGGCCACGGCAACATCGAAACCGCGGTGAGCGCGATCAAGCGCGGGGCCTACGACTTCCTGGAAAAGCCGTTCAAGGCCGACCGGCTGCTGCTGGTGATCGAGCGCGCGCTGGAGACGGCGACCCTGCGACGGGAGAACCGGCGGCTGCGCGGCCAGACGCTGGCGACGGACGGGCTGATCGGGCGCTCGGCGGCGGCGCAGCAGCTGCGCCAACTGGTTGGGCGGATCGCGCCGGCCAACAGCCGGGTACTCATCTCCGGCCCGCCGGGCTCGGGCAAGGAGCTGGTGGCGCGGATGGTCCACGCCGCCAGCCACCGCGCCAAGGGCGAGTTCGTGGCCATCGCCGCGGCGGGGATGACGCCGGAACGGGTCGACTCCGAGCTGTTCGGGGAGGAGGGCGAGGGCGGGCGGCCGCGCAAGATTGGCGTGTTCGAACGCGCGCACGGCGGGACGCTCTACCTCGACGAGGTTTGCGACATGCCGCTGGAGACGCAGGGGCGCATCCTGCGGGTGCTGGTGGACCAGCGCTTCCGGCGGGTCGGGGGGGACACCGACGTGCAGGTGGACGTGCGGGTGATTTCCTCGACCTCGCGGGAATTGCGGGCGGAGATTGAGGAGGGGCGGTTCCGCGAGGATCTGTTCCACCGGCTCAACGTGGTGCCGCTGCGGGTACCCGGTTTGGCCGAGCGGCGCGAAGACATCGCCGAGCTGGTCGAGCACTTCATCACAGGTATCAGCGCCGCCTCGGGCCTGCCGCGCCGGATCCTGGCCGAGGACGCGGTGGCGACGCTGCAGGTGCACCCCTGGCCCGGCAATGTCCGTCAGCTGCGCAACAACATCGAGCGGCTGCTGATCCTGGCTGTAGGCGATCCGGCGGTGCCGATCACCGCCGAGATGCTGCCGGCGGAGGTTGCGTCTTCCGGCGCGGCGGGCTCAATCGGGGCGGAGCGGATCATCGCCCTACCGCTGCGGGACGCGCGCGAGGTGTTCGAACGCGAATACCTGAACGCCCAGATCACCCGCTTCGGCGGCAACATCTCCCGCACCGCGGCCTTCATCGGCATGGAGCGGTCGGCCCTGCACCGTAAGCTGAAGTCGCTGGGCGTGGCCTCGGCGCGGCAGCTGGAGGAGGCCGAGGAGGCCGGATGAGCCGCGTCGCCTATGTGAACGGGCGCTACGTTCCCCACGCCGACGCCCGCGTGCACATCGAGGATCGCGGCTACCAGTTCGCCGACGGGATCTACGAGGTCTGGGCGCTGCTGGACGGGCGGCTCGCCGAATGGGACGGGCACGCCGAACGGCTGGAGCGGAGCCTCTCCGAACTGCGCATCCGCCGCCCGATGGGGCGAGAGGCGCTCAGGGCGGTGCTGCGCGAGACCGTGCGCCAGAACCGGGTGCGCGACGGGCTGGTCTACATCCAGGTGACCCGGGGCCAGGCCCCGCGCGACCACGCCTTTCCGCTCCCCGAACCGGAGCCGTCGGTGGTGGTGACGGTCAAGCGGATCGACCTTGCCGCCGTGGAGGCGCGCGCCGCCAAGGGCGTGGCGGTGGTCACCACCCCCGACGACCGCTGGGGCCGCTGCGACATCAAGACCGTGGGGCTGCTGTCGAACGTCCTGGCCAAGCAAAGGGCCAAGGCGGCGGGCGCCTTCGAAGCCTGGTTCGTGGACGACCTGGGGCTGGTGACCGAGGGCTCCTCGACCAATGCATGGATCGTGGACGCGGAGGGGGTGCTGCGGACGCGGGGCACCAACTGCAACATACTGCGGGGGGTGACGCGGCGGAGCTTGATCGAGGTGGCGCGGGCGAACGGGATCGAGGTGTCGGAGCGGCCGTTCTCGGTGGTGGACGCCAAGGCGGCGCGTGAAGCCTTCTTCACCTCGGCTTCCGCCTTCGTGATGCCGGTGGTGTCGGTGGACGGCGCCCCTATCGGCGACGGCGCGCCGGGTGAGACGACACGGAAGCTGCGCCAGCTCTATCTCGACCGCGCGCGCAGGGAAGCGATTTAGGCCGCCCCTTGGTCGGCTCGACGCGGGCTTTTCCTGTCTCCCGAGTCATGACCCAGACTTAACTGGTCCCTCCCCCAGCTTCGCCATAGAGGACTTGCGCGGTCGCGAGGGCCGGGGAACCGATCGATGAGCGACACCAGGATCCCGCCCGCGCCCCGGCTGCGCCTCGACGGCGTGTCCCGCCGTTACGGCCGCAAGGTCGTGCTCGATGGCGTCACCCACACCTTTCCGGGAGGCCTGACGCTGCTGACCGGGCCGAGCGGCGCGGGCAAGTCCACCCTGCTGCGGCTGTGCGCCACGGCGGAGAAACCCAGCGCCGGAACCATCGTCTGGGACGGCCTCCCCCTCGGCGGCGGCGGCCGCAAGGCCTTGCGCCGCGCCCTCGGCTACGCCCCCCAGGCGGTAGATCTGCCCGACCAGCTGACCGCACGGGAGTTCGGACTGCACATCGCTGCGCTCAAGGGGCTGCGCGCGAGCGAGGCGGACAACCAGTTCCGCCTGATTCTCGACCAGGTCGGCCTCGGCGACGACGCCAACGGCCGGATTTCCACCTTCTCCGGCGGCATGCGCCGGCGGCTGATCTTCGCGCAGGCCCTGCTTGGATCGCCGCGGCTGCTGGCCCTAGACGAGCCCACCGCCGAGCTCGACAGCGAGTCCCGCCTGCGCGTCGGCGCATTGATCGACAAGGCCGCGCAGACCGCGGTGGTGATCATGACCACCCACCTGTCCGACCGCGTCGCCGACGGCGCGGCCGCCGTGCTTCGGGTCGATGGCGGCAAGCTGACTCCGGTGCCCGCGTGAACCTCGCCGTGGCGTCCTCGTCGCTGACCACCTCGCTGCACCGCTATGGGCGCAGCACGGGGCTGTGGATCCTGCTGCTGATCGCGCCGGTTGGCGCGCGGTTCATGATCGCGGCCCGAGGCGACGATCATGCGCTGGTTTCGGTGAACGGCCAGGTGCCCTGGCTGACCTCCCAGACGCTCGGCATGGCTGTGGGTGTGGTCATCGCCACCCTGTTGATGCCGGCCGCGTTCATCTACCTGCGGGCCAACGTCAACAAGCGCCAGCCGTGGCAGGTGGAGGAGGTTTCGCCCGCCAGCCGCGCCGCCATGATGTTCGGCCGCTGGCTGGCCGACGTCGCCGTGCTGGCCGCCGTCCTGACCGCCACCAGCGCCGCCGCCTGCCTGCTCGCCCTGTTCATGCTGCCGCTGCGCGAGGTGAACCTCGCCCACGTGATCATCCCGATCTGGGCCATCGCCGCGCCGCCGCTGGCGATGACCGCCTCCCTGCGCATCCTCTTCGACGCCCGCAGATGGACGCGCGGATGGCTGGGTGAGGTGCTGTTCTTCATCTTCTGGATGGCGTCGCTGGTCCTCATCGCCGCCGGCGACAAGTCGACCGGATTCGCCGCCAACATGCTCGACCTGCCCGGGTTCATGTCGCCCTTGAGCTATGCCCGCGGCGGACTCGACAATTTCACCATCGGCGGCGGCGAGATCACGCCGGGATCGCCGCCGATCGTTCTCGACATCATGAGCGGCGTGTTCGCGCCGGGCTATCTGGCCGCCCGCCTCACCTGGCTGGTCGTGACCGCGATGATCCCCTTGATCGCCGGGTTGATCTACGCCCCCCACGTGGCGGGCCGCGCCCGGCGTCCGGCGCGTTGGCTGAAAATGCTTCAGCCCGGCAAGGCGCCGCCGGCCGACCCAGCCGCGCCCCCAGCCCGGCCCGCATTCATCGCCTGGCTGGGCGTGTTGACCAGCGAAGCGCGCCTGATCGCTTCGGGCCGCCTGATGATGCTGGCCATGGGAGCCGTCGCCCTCGCCGGCGCCTTCGTCCCCTGGTCGGCCGTGGCCGCGCCCGCCGTCATGCTGCTGCTGGTGTTCGGCGCCACCGCCCACGCCGGCCGGAGCGAGCAGGCGGGCCTTCTCGCCCTGACCCGCACCGGCCTCGTCACGCCCATGGCGCGCCGCGCGGCCTTCGTCTGCGCCGGCGCCCTGTTGGCCGTGATCATGTCCGCCGGGGCCATCGCTCAGGCCTTGATCCGCGGCGAGCTGCGGCCTCTGGTCGAGGCGCCGCTCATGGGCGCCGCCACGGCGCTCGCCGCCATAGGGCTGGGCGCTGCCACCCGCTCGGCTACGGCTCCGCGCCTGGTGCTTCTGATCGCCTGGTACGGCTACCTCAATTGGGGCGGAGGGACGCCGCCGGGATAGGCCCCTTCACCGCCGCGCTTCCACGCCTTACATCCCAGCCACTGATGTGTGTGGAGGCGGCCTTCGCCTCCGTCAGATGGAGGCCGGACAGCCAATGTCCCAAGACAAGAAGCAGAACCTGCAGGACACCTTCCTGAACGCGGTGCGAAAGACCAAAACGCCGCTGACCATCTATCTGGTGAACGGAGTCAAGCTCCAGGGCGTTGTCGGTTGGTTCGACAACTTCTGCGTCCTCCTGCGGCGCGACGGGATGAGCCAGCTGGTCTACAAACACGCCATCTCCACGATCATGCCCGCTCAGCCCGTTCAGCTCTACGAGCCCGGCGAAGCGGGCCAGGACGACGCTTGACCGACCGTTCCGTGGACCGCACCCCGCCCATCGAGGCGGCGCTGGTCCTCCACCCCTCGCGCGCCGGCGCGCCGAACCTGCGCGACCCGGACGCGCGGTTGGCGGAGGCGGTCGGCCTGGCCCAGGCGCTGGACCTGCAGGTGCGCGAGGCGCGGGTCGTGCCGCTTCGCGCCTCCACCCCGGCCACCCTGTTCGGCAAGGGCAAGGTGGAGGAGCTGGCGGCGGTCTGCCGGGCGCACGACGTTGGCGTGGCCGTGGTCGACGACCAGCTGACCCCGGTGCAGCAGCGCAACCTGGAGCGGGCCTGGGAGGTCAAGGTCGTCGACCGCACCGGCCTGATCCTGGAGATCTTCGCCCGCCGCGCCCGCACCCGCGAGGGGCGGCTGCAGGTGGAGCTGGCGCGGCTGGCCTATGAGCGCTCGCGCCTGGTGCGGACCTGGACCCACCTGGAGCGCCAGCGCGGCGGCCTGTCCAAGACCGGCGGCCCCGGCGAGACCCAGATCGAACTGGACCGGCGCCAGCTGGCCGACCGCATCGCGCGCTTGAAGAAGGAGCTGGAAGAGGTGCGGCGCACCCGCACCCTGCACCGCGAGGCGCGGCGGCGCACGCCGTTCCCAACCATCGCGCTGGTCGGCTATACCAACGCCGGCAAGTCAACGCTGTTCAACCGGCTGACCGAGAGCGCGGTCGAGGCGCGCGACATGCTGTTCGCCACGCTCGACCCGACGGTGCGGACGCTGAAGCTGCCGAACGGGCGGCCGGCGGCGATCTCCGACACGGTGGGGTTCATCTCCGATTTGCCGCACGAGCTGGTGGAGGCGTTCCGCGCCACCTTGGAGGAGGTGCAGGAGGCGGACGTGATCCTGCACGTGCGCGACATCTCGGGCACCGACACGGAAGCGCAGAAGGCCGACGTGGAGCAGGTGCTGGAGGAACTCGGCGCGGGGCCGGAGCAGCTGCGCGAGAGCGGCCAGGCGCTGATCGAGGTGTGGAACAAGATCGACCTGCTGCCGGCGGAGGAGCGCGAGCGGCTGCTGGCGCGCGAGCCGCGGCCCGAAGGGGTGAGCGGACCGGAGGCGGTGGCGGTTTCGGCGGCGACCGGCGAGGGCTGCGGCCGGCTGCTCGAACGGCTGGTCGAGGCGGTGGACCAGGGCCAGCCGGTGGAGGCGTTGCTCAGGCCCAGCGAAGGCGAGGCGCTGGCCTGGCTCTACCGCCACGGCCGGGTGACCGACCGGGCGGAGGAGGAGGGCGGCGCCACCCGCGTTGGCGTGCGGCTCGACCCGCACGCGCTCGGCCGCTTCGAGCGGCTGTTCCCGGAAGCGCGGCTGCGGCCGGCCGCGGAGTAGCGCCCGCTGAAAGGCGGATCGGAGCTATCGCTTCACCAGCACGCTGAGGCCGTCGCCGATGGTGGCCAGGGTCATGTCCACCCGGCGGTCGTCGTGGATCTTGCGGGCGAGCGCGCGCAGGGCCTCGGTGTCGGGGCTGGTGTTGCTCTCGTCGGCCACGTCGCCGCCCCAGAGCATGTTGTCGATCAGCATGACCCCGCCCGAGCGGAGCAGGCGCAGGCCGCACTCGTAGTAGGCGTCGTAGCCGGTCTTGTCGGCGTCGATGAACATCAGGTCGAAGCTCCCGGCGTCGCCTTCGGCCAGCAGGTGTTTCAGGGTGTCGAGGGCGGGGCCGAGGCGCAGCTGGACGATGTGGTCGACGCCCGCCTCCTTCCAGTAGCCGCGGGCCCTGGCGGTGTAGTCCTCGGAGGTGTCGCAGGCGACCAGGCAGGCGTCCTCGCCGTGCATAGCCTGCATCGCCAGCGCCACGGCGGTGGAGGAGTAGCCGGTGAACACGCCGACCTCGAGCGCGCGGCGGGCGTGAATGGCGAAGGCCAGCACCTGCATGAAGGCGCCCTGCTCGGGGCTGATCTGCATCCGCGCGTTGGGCATGGCCGCGGTCTCCTCGCGGCAGCGGGCGAGCGCGCCGGTCTCGCGCGCGCCCCAGCGCTGGACGTAGGCGCGGACGGGGTCGGTGAGACCGAGGGAACGGGACATGGCGCTCTCCTTCTCTAATCGCGGGCGCGGGCAAGATACTCCGATGAGCGCATTTCATGCAGCCGCGACGCCGTCCGCTCGAACTCGAAGGCGCCGGAGCCGGAGGGGTAGAGGGCGTTCGGTTCAGTCTCGGCCAGGATGATCAGGGTGGCGGAGGCTTCGTAGAGAGTGTCGACCAGAGTGACGAAGCGCTTGGCCTCGTTGCGCTGCTCGGGGCCGAGGCGGGGGACGTCTTCGAGGAAGACGGTGTGGAAGGCGGCGGCGAGGGCGAGGTAGTCGCCGGGGCCGAGGGGCTGGGCGCAGAGGTCGGCGAAACTCGCGCGCAAGAGGCCGCCGGCGGCGCGGGGGAAGCGGAGCTTGCGGCCTTGCACCTCGATCGTGGCGCCGGTCTCTTCCGCGCCGTCGAGTTGGCTGCGCCAGAGGCGGTCGAAGGCGGCGCGGCATTCGGGGGTGGCGGGGGAGAAGTAGACCCGCTCGCTCCTTAAACGGTCGAGGCGGTAGTCGCGGGGGCCGGCGAGGCGGACGACTTCCAGGCGGTCCTTCAGCAGACCGATGAAGGGGAGGAACAGCTGGCGGTTCAGGCCGTCCTTGTAGAGATCGTCGGGCGGGCGGTTGGAAGTGGCGACCACGGTGACGCCCTGGGCGAACAGGGCCTCGAACAAGCGGCCCAGGATCATGGCGTCGGCGATGTCGGCGACCTGGAATTCGTCGAAGCAGAGCAGGCGGGCGCGGCCGGCGGTCAGCTCAGCGACGGGCGGGATCGGGTCGTCGCCCTTGGTGCGGCCGAACCTGGCCTTGCGGGCGCAGGCGTCGCCGGTGCGCCAGGCGTGGATCAGCGCGTGGACCTCGGCCATGAAGGCGTGAAAGTGGACGCGCAGCTTGCGCTCGACCGGGGCGCAATCGAAGAACAGGTCCATGAGCATGGACTTGCCGCGCCCGACCGGACCCCAGAGGTAGACGCCGCGGAGCGCCTTTGGGCGCTTGAAGACGCTGAAGAGGGAAGACTCGCCAGCCCCGTTCAGCTCCGCCTCCAGTCGCGCCAAGACCTCCAAGGCCGCATCCTGCGCCGGGTCGGGCTGCAGTTCGCCCGAGGCGACGCGGCGGCGGTAGGCGGCGCGGAGCGACATGGAGCGCGGTTAGCCCGCCGGGGCGGCTGGCGAAAGGTTCAGGCGCCGAGGTCCTTGCGCACGAAGCGGTAGGTGCGCGGGTCCTCGCAGGCGCAGGCCTTCATCTCGCCCTTGGGCGACCACCAGATCACGGTCGGATAGCGCAGCTCCTCGCCGCCCACGCCGTTGGCGCGCAGCAGTTCGGCGAGCTTGGCCGAGAAGGCGCGGCTCTGCTCCACCACGGCGTTACGCGCCGCGTCGCCGTCGGCGGGCGGGATGCCTTGGGCCGTCCAATCGCCGGCAGGCGTGGTCATCCACCGCTGCAGCAGGTCCCAACTGCGGTTGAACCACAGCTCCGCCACCGTCGAGCGCTCCTCGAGCGTGGAGCGCGCCTTGCCGTCCTTGTCGGCGCGCGCGACCATGACCACACGCGTTTCGACGCCGGCCTTCTGGAGCCGGGGGAACTCGTCATTCCAATACCGGGCGCAGTCCGGGCAGGAGCGGAAGCAGACGATATACGCCTTGGCCTTGCCGGCGCCCGGCGAAACCCAGCCGGCTTTCTCGAGCAGGGCGGTGATCTCGGCGTTGTGACGGGTGATCACCTTCGGCCTCCACCGCCCCTCGAACCACCACCAGCCGTAGGCGACCCCGCCAGCCAGGACCACGACCAGGATCAAAGCCGCCCAAAGCTTGAACTTGGTCATGGCGGCGCCCGGCTCAGCGCATGGTCGGGATGATGAAGGCGCTGTCGCCGTGGTCGCCTTCGAGCGCGGTGTCGGGCCAGCGGGCGGTGACGGTCTTGATCTTGGTCCAGAACTTCACGCCCTCCATGCCGTGCTGGTTGGTGTCGCCGAAGCCCGAACGCTTCCAGCCGCCGAAGGTGTGATAGGCCACCGGCACCGGGATCGGCACGTTGATCCCGACCATGCCGACGTTCACCCGCGCGGCGAAGTCGCGCGCGGCGCGGCCGTTGGAGGTGAAGATCGCCACGCCGTTGCCGTACTGGTGCTTGGAGGGGAGCGAAACGGCTTCCTCGAAGCTCTCGGCGCGGACCATCTGCAGCACGGGGCCGAAGATCTCCTCCTGATAGGAGCGCATGTCGGGGCGGACGCGGTCCAGGAGCGTCGGGCCGAGGAAGTAGCCGTTCTCGTAGCCCTGGAGCGAGAAGTCGCGGCCATCGACGACGAGTTCGGAGCCTTCGTCGACGCCCATCTGGATGTAGTCGCGGATGCGCTGCTTGTGCGCCGCGCTAACCACCGGGCCGTACTGAGCGTCGGGGTCGGTGGAGATGCCGACCTTCAGGCCGGCGATGGCGTCGACCATGCGCTCGCGCAGTTCGCCCGCGGTCTTCTCGCCCACCGGCACCACCACCGGCAGCGCCATGCAGCGCTCGCCGGCCGAGCCGAAAGCGGCGCCGGCCAGGTCCTTGACGGTCTGGTCAAGGTCCGCGTCGGGGAGGACAATCCCGTGGTTCTTGGCGCCGCCGAAGGCTTGGACGCGCTTCCCGTTCTGGGCGCCGGTCGCATAGATGTAGTGGGCGATGTCGGAGGAGCCGACGAAGCTCACCGCCTGCACCAGCGGGTGGGTCAGGATGGCGTCCACCGCCGCCTTGTCGCCGTGCACCACGTTGAGCACGCCCGAGGGGGCGCCGGCCTCCATCATCAGCTCGGCCAGGCGCACGGGCACCGAGGGGTCGCGCTCGGACGGCTTGAGGATGAAGGTGTTGCCGCAGGCGATCGCGACCGCGAACATCCACATCGGGATCATGGCGGGGAAGTTGAACGGGGTGATCCCGGCCACCACGCCGAGCGGCTGGCGCATGGAGAAGACGTCGATGCCCGGACCGGCGCCTTCGGTGTATTCGCCCTTGAGCGCATGAGGGATGCCGCAGGCGAACTCGACCACCTCAAGGCCCCGTTGGATGTCGCCCCTGGAGTCGGCGATTACCTTGCCGTGCTCGGAGGAGAGCAGCTCGGCCAGCTCGTCCATGTTGGCTTCGACTAGGCGCTTGAATTCGAACATCACCCGCGCGCGGCGTTGGGGATTGACCAGCCCCCAGTGCTGCTGGGTGCGCGCGGCCGCCTGGACGGCCTGGTCCAGCTCTTCGGGCGTGGCCAACTGCACCCGCGCCTGCACCTCGCCGGTGTTGGGGTTGAAGATGTCGCTGAACCGGCCCGAGCGGCCCTGCACGGCCTTGCCATCAATGAAGTGGTCGACGTCACGCACGCGGCGGCTCCGTAAGCTGATCGTGGGCGGCTTTTAGCGGGTCGCCCGAGCGGGCGCGAGTCGCGCGCCGAAAGGAATTCCCATCACACGCGACCGCAGCTACAGGATGCCGCCATGCTGAACCTTTTCCTTGCCGCCGCCCTGGCCGTTCAGGCCCCGGGGCAACAAATCTCGCCCAAGGATCGGCAGGATCTGGATTGTCTGAAGGCAACTATTGGATTTGTCGGAGTTGGCGTACAGGACGACGACAAGACCGGACTGAGATTACAAGAAAATGCTGTGCACGTTACCATGGCCCTGATGTTTTTCTTGGGCCGACTGTCTGGCCGTTCGGACAGAGACGACTGGTTCGAAATTGCGCTATTGGAGATGAAGGCCAACCCCCCAGAGAAAGCCTGGATAGATAAGCAACTGCCGGTCTGTAGAGCGATTGCCGAAGGGGCCGGCGGCATGTCGCCCCGAGCCCCGAAACCGTCACGCTGATCATGGCGCCCGCCGCGCGACATCAGCACATCGTCGACGAATTGATTGCGGAGCGGGCGCCGCGGCTGTCGTCGTCGTGGGCCTGGCCGGTGGCGCGGCCGGTGGTCTACAAGCTGCTGAACTACCGCCAGGCGCGCAAGGTCGCCGACGACATCGCCCACATGAGCGGGGCGGAGGCGCTGGCCTACGCCTCCGACATGCTGCGCATCCGCATCGAGACGCGCGGCTTGGAGCACCTGCCGCGGCGGGGCCGGGTGGTGATCATCATCAACCACCCGACCGGCATGGTCGACGGGCTGGCGGTCCACGACGCGGTCAAGCCGATCCGGCCGGACTTCATCTTCTTCGCCAACGCCGACGCGCTCAGGGTCTGCCCCCGCTTTGGCGAGGTGTTCATTCCGGTGGAGTGGGTGGAAGAGAAGCGCACCCGCGAGAAGGCGCGCCAGGTGCTGGAGGCGGCCAAGGCGGCGCTCGAGGCCGAGCGGCCGCTGATGATCTCGCCGGCCGGGCGGATCGCGCGCTACCGCGAGGACGGCTTCTGCATCGACCCGCCGTGGGCGACCAGCGCGGTGTCGATCGCGCGCAAGTACAAGGCGCCGATCCTGCCGATGCACATCGACGGGCCGCCCTCGACCCTGTTCCGCCTGGGCCACCGGGTGTCGCAGGAGCTGCGCGACATCACCCTGTTCCACGAGCTGTTGAACAAGAAGGGCGGCAAGTTCACGCTGACCGCCGGGCCGCTGATCCCGCACGAGGCGATCGGCGAGGTCGGCGCCTTCACCGAGCGGCTGAAGCGCTACATCGAGCGGGAGCTGCCGGTGGAGCCGGACAAGGCTTTCGCATAGCCGCGCCGTGCCGATCGAACTCGCAACCGCACAAACCACTGCACAATTGGGCGCCGCTGTCGCCGCCGTGCTGCGCGCGGGCGATGCGGTGTGCCTGTGGGGGCCGCTCGGCGCGGGCAAGACGACCCTGGCCCGAGGGCTGGTGCGGGCGTTGACCTCGCCCGAGGAAGACGTGCCGAGCCCCACCTTCACGCTGGTGCAGAGCTACGAGGGGCGCGGCTTTCCCGTGGCGCATTTCGACCTCTATCGGCTGGAGCGGGCGGCGGAGGCCGACGAGCTGGGGCTGGACGAGGCGCTGGAGGAAGGGGCGGCGGTGATCGAATGGCCGGAGCGGCTGGAGGGTCGCCTTCCCCCCGACAGACTCGATATAGAGATCGGTTTCCACGGCGAGGGACGCCTCGCCGTGCTCACAACCCATGGCGCCTGGAAAGACCGACCGCTTGAGTTCCCCCCGTGAGGCCGTCAAGGCCGACTTCCTGAACTCCGCCGGCCTGGCCGCCGCCGCGCGCGAGCCGCTGCCCGGCGACGCCTCGACGCGCTGCTACGAGCGGCTGCGGCTGCCCTCGGGCGCCACCCTGATGCTGATGGACGCGCCGCCGCGCGCGGAGAGCGCGCCCTGCCCCCCCGATGCGACGCCGGAAGAGCGGATCGCGCTCGGCTACAACGCCACGGCTCGGCTGGCGGCGGGACGGGTGGACGCGTTCGCCGCATGCGCCAACTTCCTGCGCGAGCGGGGGCTGTCGGCGCCGGAGGTGATCGCGCTGGACGCGCCGCAGGGGCTGGCGGTGGTCGAAGACCTGGGCGAGCGGGTGTTTGCGCATGATCTGGCCGAGGGCGCCGATCCGCAGATGATCTATGGCGCGGCTATCGACGCGCTGGCCGACATGCACGCCTGCTGCCCGCCCGAACGGCTGAACGGGGGGGCGGCGGAGTGGCCGCTGCTGTCCTATGACGAGCTGGCGCTGAAGACCGGCGCCGATCTGCTGCCGGAGTGGCTGCCGAAGCTGAGGCCGGAGGTTCGGATCGGCCCGGACGAGGCGGCGGAGTGGGACGAGCTGTGGGGCGAGGTCTACCGGCGCGGTGAAGCGCGGGCGGAGGTGTTCTGCCACCGGGACTATCATGCGGAGAACCTGATCTGGCTGCCGGAGCGTGAGGGCCCGGCGCGTGTGGGGATGGTCGATTTCCAGGATGCGGTGCGGGCGCACCCGGCTTGGGACCTGCTGTCGCTGCTCCAGGACGCGCGACGTGACGTGCCGCCTGAGCTGGAGCGCGCGATGATCGACCGTTACATGGAGCTGAGGCCGCAGGGGGACCGCGCCGCATTCCTGGCCGACTATGTCGCCTTGGCGGCGCTGAACCAGTCGCGCATCATCGGCGTCTTCGCCCGCCTGATCACCCGCGACAGCAAGCCCCGTTACGGCGAGTTCCTGCCCCGCGTCTGGGCGCATCTGGAGCGCGACCTGGAGCAGCCGGGGATGGAAGCGCTGAGGGCGTGGTTCGACCGGAACGTGCCCGTTGAGGCGAGGACGTGAGCATCCCTGTCCCAAGAACCGCCATGGTGCTGGCCGCGGGCCTCGGCACCCGGATGCGCCCGCTGACCAACGACCGCTCCAAGGCGCTGGTGGAGGTCGGCGGCCGCGCTCTGATCGACCACGTGCTCGACCGGCTGGCCGAGGCGGGGGTGGAGACGGCGGTGGTCAACGTCCACCACTTCGCCGACCGGCTGACCGACCACCTGGTCCATCGGAGAGCGCCCGGGATCATCATCTCGGACGAGCGGGGGCTGCTGCTGGAAACCGGCGGCGGACTGAAGAAGGCGCGGACCCTGCTCGGTGAAGACCCGGTGCTGGTCGCCAACATCGACAGCGTCTGGACCGAGCGGAGCACGCCCGCCGTGGCCGCGCTCGCCCGAGCCTTCGACCCCGAGCGCATGGACGTGTGCATGCTGCTGGCGCCGCTGGACCAGGCGATGGGCTACGATGGCGCGGGCGACGCTTTCCTGGACGACGGCGTGCTGCGCTTCCGGGGCGCGGCGGCTAGCGCGCCCTACGCCTACACCGGCTTGCACATCACCAAGCCTCAGGTGGTGGACGGCGGGCCGGAGGGGCCGTTCTCGCTGATGGAGCCGTGGCGGCCGCTGGCGGAGCGGGGGCGACTCGGCGGGGTGCTGCTCGACGGCCTGTGGATGCACGTCGGCGATCCCCAGGCGCGCGAGGCGGCGGAGGCCAGGCTCCGGGAGTTGGAGGCGGCTTGAGCTTTCTCGCCCAGCCCGGCCCGCGCTGGTTCAGCATCCCGGCGCACCGGCCGTTCCTCGCCGACCTCGCCACGGGCTTGATGCAGGCGCTGGCGGGGCAAGGGCCCGAGCAGTTGGCGCAGGCCACCCTGCTGGTCCCCTCACGCCGGGCGGCGCGGGCGCTGGCGGAGGCGTTCCTGGGCGTGACGGGCGCGCGGGCGACCCTGCTCCCGCAGATCCGCGCCATCGGCGACCTTGAGGAGGACGAGCCGCCGTTCGAGCCGGGGGAGCTGGGGGTGGAGCTGCCTCCGGCGGTCAGCCCGTTGCGGCGGCGCTTCGAGCTGGCGCGCATCGTGGCCGAGCAGTCCGACCGGCTGGGGCGCAGCTTCACCGCGGCCGGCGCGCTGGAGCTGGCGGACGCCTTGGGCGGCTTCCTCGAGAGCCTGGAGATCGAGGAGGTGGAGGTCGGTGACCGGCTGGCAGGCCTGGTCGAGGGCGAGCTGGCGCGCCACTGGCAGCTGTCGGCGGGGTTCCTGCAGGCGGCACTGGCGGCCTGGCGGGCGCGGCTGCGCGAACTCGGCCTCACCGACGTCTCCACCCGGCGTGTGGAGTTGCTGCGGCGGCTGGGCGCGCAGTGGGCGCTAAAGCCGCCGGCGGGGGTGCTTGTCGCCGCCGGCTCGACCGGCACCACGCCCGCGGCGGCGGCGGTGCTGAAGGCGGTCGCGGAGGCGCCGCAAGGGGCGGTGGTGCTGCCTGGCCTCGACCTCGACTTGGCCGAGGAGGCATGGGCGGAGGTGGGCGAACAGCACCCGCAAAGCGCGATGAAGCGGCTGCTCGACGGCGCGGGCATGGCGCGCGGCGAGGTGCGGGTGTGGCCCGCCAGCCTTGAACGCGGCGCGCACGAGGGCCGTTGGCAACGGCGCGTGATCAACGAGGCGCTGCGCCCGCCGGAATCGACCAAGGACTGGGCCGAACAGATCCGCAGCCTGCGCGCCGAAGCGCCGGGCGAGGACCCGGTCGCGGCGGGGCTGGAGGGCCTGTCGGTGATCGCCGCGCGCACCGAGGACGAGGCGGCGGGCGTGGCGGCGCTATTGATGCGCGAGGCGCTGGAGACGCCGGAGAAGACCTGCGCCCTGGTGACGCCGGACCAGGCGCTGGCGCGGCGGGTGAGCGCGCGGCTGGCGCGATGGGGAGTGGAGGTGGACACCTCCGCCGGTTCGCCGCTGACGGGGCGGCCGGTGGGCGTGCTGGCGCGGCTGGCCGCGCGGATGGGCGCCGATCCGGCGGACCCGGTGCGCCTGCTGGCCATCCTCAAGCACCCGTTCGTGCGGCTGGGGCTGGAGCCGGACGCCTTGCGCAGGGCGCGGCGCGACCTGGAAGAGCACGGGCTGCGGGGGCCGAGGCCGGAGGGGTGGGCCGCGCTGGCCGACCGGCTGCGGAAGAAGGCAGAGCCGCGAGACGACGGCCAGGCGCCGCCGGAGGCGTTCGTCGCGCGCTTGGCGGCGGCGGCGGCGCTGGCCGAGCGGCTGCGCGCGGCGCTGGCGCTGGCGGCCGACCCGTTCACCGGCGGCACGGCCACGCCTGGGGAGGTGGCGCGGGGGCTGGTGCTGACGATGGAGGCGCTGGCGGCGGACGCGGACGGCGCCACGGGCGGCCTCTGGGCCGGGGCGGACGGCGAGGCCGCGACGCAGCTGCTCTCGGCCCTGATCAACGAGAGCGAGGGCCTGCCGGAGGCGACGCCTTCCGGCTTCGCCGAGCTGGTGGAGGCGCTGCTGGAAGGCGCCGTCGTCCGCTCCACCGGCGCGGCCCATTCGCGGCTGAAGATCCTGGGCGCGCTGGAGGCCCGCCTGATTTCGGCCGACCGGCTGATCCTGGCCGGGCTGGAGGAAGGCGTCTGGCCCCGCGCCGCGGCCGCCGACCCGTTCCTGTCGCGGCCGATGCGCGCCGCCCTCGGCCTGCCGCCGCCGGAGCGGCGCATAGGCTTGTCCGCCCACGATTTCGCCCAGGCCGCGTCCTCGCCCGAGGTGATCCTGCTGCACAGCGAGCGGCGGGAGGGGGCGCCGGCGGTGGAATCCCGCTGGCTGTGGCGGCTGAAGACCCTGGCCCGCGGCG
The DNA here is from genome assembly GCA_036388855.1 of Caulobacteraceae bacterium. Taxonomy (GTDB): domain Bacteria; phylum Pseudomonadota; class Alphaproteobacteria; order Caulobacterales; family Caulobacteraceae; genus DASVRA01. Next base: position 45,164 of record DASVRA010000033.1, read on the forward strand.
CGGGCCTGCCCCTGCCCTCGCGCCCTGAGGCGCTGGCTTGGGCGCGGGCGCTGGACGCGCCGGAGACTTTCCGCCCGGCCCTGAGGCCGAAACCCACGCCGCCGGTGGAGGTGCGCCCGGACAGGCTGTCGGTGACCCGGGTGGAGCGCTGGGTGCGCGACCCCTACGCGACCTATGCCGAGGCCATCCTGCGGCTGCGGCCGATGGAACTGCCGGACGAGCCGATCGAGGCGCGGGCGCGGGGCACAGCCTTGCACAAGGCGCTGGAGCGGTTCGCGTTGCGCTTCCCGGACACGCTGCCCGATGACGCGGCCCAGGTGCTGGCGCAGCTGATGACCCAGGCGCTACGCGAGGACGGGATGCCCGAGGCCGGCATGGCGCGGGAAACCGCCATCGCGGCCCGGGCGGCGCTGGAGATGCTCGAGTTCGAGCGCGAGCGGCGGCGGCCGGGGATGCGGCTGGTGATCGAGCAGAGGGGCGAGCTGAAGCTCTCCACCGACGCGGGCGAGTTCACCGTCTCGGCCAAGTCCGACCGCATCGAATTGGACGGCGGGACGGCGCACATCCTCGACTACAAGACCGGCGGCGCGCCAACCAAGAAGCAGGTGCAGAGCGGGCTGGCGCCACAGCTCACCCTGACCGCGGCGATCCTTCAGGGCGGCGGCTTTCCCGGGGTGGAGCCGCACCCGCCGGGCGAGCTGATGTATGTGAAGCTGGGCGCCGGCCGCGAGCCGGTGCGCCAGATCTGTGTAGCCGACCAGCCGGACTCCGAGGCGCTGGCCCGGGCGGCGCTGGATGGGCTGATCCGGCGCGCCCGCCACTTCGCCGCGCGCTCCACCCCCTACGTCGCCAAGGCCGCGCCGCAGTTCATGGGTGACAGGGGCGACTACGACCACCTGGCGCGGGTGTGGGAGTGGCTGGTGATCGGCGCCGGCGAGGAGGGGGGGGAGTGAGCGCGCCCAACCCTCAGATCATCGCCGCCGATCCGGCGATCAACGCCTTCGTCACCGCCAATGCCGGCTCGGGCAAGACCCGCACCCTGGTGGACCGGGTGGCGCGGCTGCTGCTGCGCGGCGCCAGGCCCGAGGCGATCCTGTGCGTCACCTACACCAAGGCGGCCGCCGCCGAGATGCAGCGGCGGCTGTTCGAGACCCTGGGCGCCTGGGCGGTGGCCGACGATCTGACGCTGGCGCGGCGGCTGGAGGAGATCGGGGAGAAGCCGCGCGACCTCGGCCGGGCGCGCCAGCTGTTCGCCCTGGCGCTGGAGACGCCCGGCGGCCTGAAGATCCAGACCATCCACGCCTTCTGCGAGAAGCTCTTGCGGCGCTTTCCGCTGGAGGCGGGCGTGTCGCCGGGTTTCCAGGTGCTCGAGGAGCAGGCGGCGCGGGCGGTCTCGGACGCCGCGCGCGAGGCGATCGCCCACGCCGCCCTGCGCGATCCGCAAGGCGCGCTGGGGCAGGCCTATGCGCGCATGGCTGCGGACCTGGACTTCCGCAGCTTCAACGAGATGTTCGCCTGCTTCGAGGCGCGGCGGCGGGCGCTGGCCGCCTACTTCGCCGTCTGCGCCGAAGCGGACGGGGTGGAGGCGGACGTCTGGCGCCGTTGCGGCTTCACCGCGCCCGAGCCGGCCGAGGACATCCGCCGCCGCGCCGTCAGCCCGCCCGCGCTGGACCCGGAGCTGTGGCGCGAGGGCGCGCGCGCGCTGGCGGCGGGCGGCTCGCGCGACCAGTCATGCGCCGCCTGCATGGGCGAGGTGGCCGAAGGCGCCCTGCGTGGCGAAGCCGACTTCGACACCGCTATCGGCGTGTTCTGCACCGGAAAGGGCGAGCCGGCGAAGTGGCTCGAAACCGCCGCGGCGATGAAGGCCAACCCCGGCCTGCAGGCGCGGCTCGCGGCTGAGCGCGACCGGCTGGTCGCCGCGCGCCAGTTGGCTCGAGCGGCCAAGGTGGCGGAGGACAGCGTCACAGTGCTGCTGCTGGCCCAGGCCTTCATCGAGGTCTACGCCGCGCTGAAAGGGCAGCAGGCGGGCCTCGACTTCGACGATCTGATCGAACGGACCAATGAGCTGCTCACCGTGCGCACTGAGGCCGCCTGGGTGCTCTACAAGCTCGACGGCGGCGTCGACCACATCCTGCTCGACGAGGCGCAGGACACCGCGCCCGACCAGTGGGGCATCCTGCGGGCGCTGTCGGGCGAGTTCTTCGCCGGCGCGGGGGTGCGGGAGGCGGCGCGCACGGTCTTCGCCGTGGGCGACGAGAAGCAGTCGATCTTCTCCTTCCAGGGCGCCGCGCCCGAACGCTTCCTGGCCGAGGCGCGCGAATACGGGGAGCTGATCGAGGGGGCGGGCGGCGATTTCCGCGCGCCGGCGCTGTTGAAGAGCTACCGCTCCGCCCCCGAGGTACTGGAGGTGGTGGACGCGGTGTTCCGCGAGCCGCGCGCACTGGCGGGGCTGCGGCCTGAGGAGGCGGGCAAGCTCGACATCGTGACGCACGAGCCCAACCGTGGCGCGGGCGAAGGCTGCGTGGAGCTATGGCCTCTGGAAAAGGGGGACGAGGCGGCTGAGCAAGACCCTTGGGCGCCGCTCGACCAGGAACCGCCGCAGAGCGCCAACAAGAAGCTGGCGCGACGGATCGCACGCGAGGTGAAGGCGGCGATTGCGCGTAAGGACGCGGTGTGGGACCGCGACAAGGGCTGGCGCGCCTGCGAGGCCGGTGACTTCCTGATCCTGGTGCGGCGCCGGAACGCGCTGTTCCAGGAGATCATCCGGGCGCTGAAGAAAGAGGGCGTCGCGGTGGGCGGCGCCGACCGGCTGAAGTTGTCGGACCACATCCTGTTCGACGACCTCTTGGCGCTCGCCCGCTTCGTGCTGTTCCCGCACGACGACCTGAGCCTCGCCTGCCTACTAAAGAGCCCGTTTTGCGAGGTGGATGAGGAGGGGCTCTACGACTTGGCCCAGCCGCGGAGCGGGTCGCTCTGGGCCGAGCTGAACGGCCGCGCCGAGGAGCGGCCGCCGTGGGCGGCGGCGCTGGAGTTCCTGCACTGGACACGGCAGGCGGCGGAGGGGCTCCAGCCGTTCGACTTCTACGGCCAGGTGCTCAGCCGCACGGACGTCCAAGGCCGCTCGATGCGCGCGCGCCTGCTCACCCGGCTGGGCACGGAGGCGCAGGAGACGCTGGAGGCCTTCCTCGCCGAAACCCTGGCGGCGGAGGGGCGGGGCGCCCGCGACCTGGAAAGCTTCGCCGCCGCCATGGCCGGCAGCGAAATCGAGGTGAAGCGCGAGCAGGAGGACGGCAAAGGCTACGTCCGGGTGATGACCGTCCACGGCGCCAAGGGGCTGGAAGCCCCGGTGGTGATCCTGCCCGACACCACAACGCGCGCCAAGGCGCAGGGCGCGCCGCTGCTGCGGACGCTGGACGGCGGCTTCCTCTGGTGCTCGCGCGGCGGCGACGACTGCGAGGCCACCGCCCTGGCGCGCCAGGCGCGGACCGACTCCGGCGACGACGAGAGCCTGCGCCTGCTCTACGTGGCGCTGACCCGCGCGCGCGACCGGCTCATCGTCTGCGGCGTTGCGTTGAAGCGGCCAAACACAGGCTTCGAGGAATTGTCCTGGTGGGACTACGTCTGCCGCGGCTTCGCCGATGCGGAGGCGGCGCCGAAGGTGCGGGAGGTCACGGCCGAGGATGGCTGGACGATCCGCCGCTATGGCGCGGATCCCCAGCCGGGAGAGACGGCCGCCTCGGGCGAGGCCGCCGCAAGCCCCCTGCCCACCTGGGTTCGGGCTCCGGCCGCGCCCGAGCCGCCGGCGCGCCGCTACGCCTCGCCCTCGCAGATGGCCGAGCAGGCACGCGGCCCCGCGCCCTCGCCGCTGGCGCAGGTGGAGGGCCTGAGCCGGTTACGCCGAGGCGAGGTGATCCACCGCCTGCTCCAGCTGCTACCCGACGTGCCGCAGCCCTCCCGCGACGACGCCGCCAAGCGTATGCTGGCGCGCGAGCTGGACCTCACCGACACCCAGCGCGAGGAGATGATCGCCGCCGCGCTCGGCGTGCTCGCCGACGCCCGCTTCGCCGAGGTGTTCGGTCCGGGCTCACGCGCAGAGGTCGCCTTGGCCGGGACCGCCGCCGCCCTGCCCGTTGGCCTGCCGGTGTCCGGCCGCATTGACCGGCTGGTGGTGACGCCGGAGCGCGTGCTGGTGGCGGACTACAAGTCCAACCGCCCCTCGCCCGACCGTATCGAGGACGCCGATCCGGCCTACCTGATCCAGATGGCCGTTTATGTCGCGGTGCTGCGCGAGGTGTTCCCCGGCCGCGCGGTGGAGGCGGCCCTGGTCTGGACCGACGGCCCCAAGCTGATGCCGCTTCCCGAAAGCTTGATCGAGGCGTCGCTGGCCGACCTCCGGGCGCGGCGTTGATCGACTCGCGCGCGGCGCCTACATCCGTCTGTCCCAACCTCAGGAGTTTCCATGGCCAGCGTGAAGGTCACCGACGAATCCTTCGAAGCCGACGTGCTCAAGGCCGGCCAGCCGGTGCTGGTCGATTTCTGGGCGGAGTGGTGCGGGCCGTGCAAGCAGATCGGCCCGGCGCTCGAGCAGATCTCCGAGGAGTTCGCCGGCCAGGTGGCCGTGGCCAAGGTCAACATCGAGGATAGTCCCCAGACCCCCAGCCGCTACGGCGTGCGCGGCATCCCCACCCTGATGCTGTTCAAGGACGGCCAGATGGCCTCGATGAAGGTCGGCGCCATGCCCAAGCAGAAGATCGTCGAATGGCTCAACGAGGCCGGGGTGAAGGCGGATACGGGAGAGAAGGCGGCGTAGTCGCCGTTCGACGCCGCCGGCGCGACAGCAGCATGCCCGCGTAGGTGGCCGCCAACGCAGCGGCGAGGCCGAACCACGTCAGCGCGTAGCCGAGGTGGTTGTTGGGGATGTCCCCCGGCAACGGCGCGGGCCTGAGCGCCCGCCACCCGGGGTTGGTCGAGGTCTCCGCCACCAGCATGTAAGGCAGCGGGCTTTCGACCTTCAGCGCGCGCGCCATCGCCGGGATGTCACGCCCGTAGAAACGCCCGGCGCGTGGAGCTGGCGTGAACGGCCCGGGCCGGTCCGCGTCCCGCAAGACCCCTGTGACGCTCAGCACATCGCCGGAAGGCGCCACCGGCGGCCGGGCCGACACCTCCGCGACGAAGCCCCGGTCGACCAGCAGCGCGCCGTCAGCCGTGCGGCAAGGCGAGATCAACCGCACACCGGGCTGCCCATCCATGATCGACTGCAGCTCGACGTAGGGGGCGGTGGCGATCCCGGCGCAATAGACGGTCGCCTTGGCGAAGCCCGCGCTTTGGCCGCTCGCGCCCGCCTGCTCCAGCACTTGGCCGAGCGGTCGCGCCGGCGCCGTCTTCACCGCTTCGATCCGCGCCAGCAGGTCCTGCTTCCAGGCCAGTCGCCGCACCTGCCAGACCCCGAGCGCGATCAGCAGCGGCAGCAGGAGGGCGACCGCGAGGGTCAGCCCCCAGGGGAAGCGTTCGCGCTTCAGCGGCCGAAGATCACGTAGAGGAAGGCGAACAGGAACAGCCAGACCACGTCGACGAAGTGCCAGTACCAAGCCGCCGCCTCGAAGCCGAAGTGCTTCTGCGGCGTGAACCCCCCGCCCATCAGCCGCAGCAGGCACACGGTCAGGAAGATGGTGCCGATGATCACGTGGAACCCGTGGAACCCCGTGGCCATGATGAAGGCCGAGCCGTAGAGGCCGGAGTTCGCCGCCTCGGGCCCGAAGAACTCGTGGTGGCGGAAGATCTGGGTGTATTCGTACGCTTGGATCGAGGTGAACAGCACGCCCAGCGCGATGGTCAAGGCCAGCCCGATCTTGGCCGAGCGCCGGTCCCCCTGCTGCAGCGCGTGGTGGGCCCAGGTCACCGTGGTGCCCGACAGCAGCAGCGTCAGCGTGTTGAGCAGCGGCAGCCGCCAGGCCGGCACCGTCTCCACCCCCTTGGGCGGCCAGGTGGCCCAGGCCGCGCGCACCTCCTCGATGGACGAATGGACGCGCACGTCGTTGAACAGCGCCATCTCGAAGAACATCCAGAACCAGGCGACGAAGAACATCACCTCCGAGGCGATGAACAGGATCATGCCGTAGCGCAGGCCGAGGTCGACGACCGGGGTGTGGTCGCCCTCGTTGGCCTCCTTGACCACCTCGCGCCACCAGCCGGCCATGGTGTAGAGCACGCCCGCCGCGCCGATCAGGAACATCCACGGGTTCTTGTCGACCCCGAACAGCCCCTTCATCCACATCACCAGGCCCAGCGCCATCAGCACCGCCGACAGCGAGCCGACCAGCGGCCAGGGGCTGGGGTTGACCAGGTGGTAGTCGTGCTTGACGCCTTGGGCCATCCGGGCCGTCTCCTCACCGCTCGGGCGCGCCCGAGTCACGGCCGCCCAACTCGCGCCCGCCTATAGCGTTCCCGGATGCGGCGCGCCAAGCCCGCCCAAGCGCCGATGCGCGGCCTGCCTCAAGGCGCCCGGGGCTTCAGTGAGTTCAGCACCGCGGCCTGCACCGCCTGTTCGGGCGCGTCGGCGGACTCGCTGTTCATCAGGATCACGATGCTGGCGTCGAAGTCCGGATAGTAGGCCATCCACGAGTGGAAGCCGTCCACGTCGCCCGAGTGGTGGACGCGGCGCACGCCCTCCCGCGCGTCGATGAACAGGCCCATGCCGTAGTCGGCCTGCATCCCCTCGCGCCATTCCTTGGGCATCCCCCAGCGGTCGGGCCGCCCGTCCGCCAGCCGCCCCGGCGCGGTCATCTGCTTCAGCATCTGGGGCCCAATCACCCGGCCGTGCATCAGCGCCTGGCTCCAGGCGGCGAGTTCGTGGGCGGTGGAGCGCAGGCCGCCCGCGGGTCCCGGCATGGTGAAGCTGATCGCGTCGGCGTTGACGAAGCCGCCGGCCTCCTTGCTCCAGCGGTAGCCGCGGGCGCGGTGGGGCACGATGTCGGCCGGCTCGTCGAAGGCGGTGTGGGTCAGGCCAGCCGGCTTGAACAGCCGCTCGCGGTAGACCTGCGCGAGCGGCGCGCCCCTGACCCGCTCGACCACCACCCCCAGGAGCCAGTAGTTGGAGTTGCTGTAGCGCCAGGCCGTGCCCGGCTCGAACTGGAACCGGGGCTCGAGGCGGCCGATCCAGGCGACCATCTCGGCCGGCGAGCGGCGCACCGCCTTGGTCGCGGCGCCGGCCGGGTCCTCCGCGTAGTCGGGGATGCCGGAGGTGTGGGTCAGCAGCTGGTAGAGCGTGACCTTCTCCGCCTGGGGCAGCTCCGGGACGTATTTGGACAGCCGGTCGTCGAGCGAGACCTTCCCCTCCTGCACGAGCTGGAGCACCGCGGCGACGGTGAACGGCTTGGTGGTCGAGGCGATGCGGAAGACGGTGTCGGTCCGCGCCGGCGCCGCGTGCTCCAGGTCGGCCATGCCGTAGGCCTTGGAGAACAGCACCCGCCCGCCCCGCATCACCTCGATCGCCATGCCGGGGCTGCGCGCCAGCGTCTTGGCCGCGGCGGCGTCGATGGCGGCCATGGCGGCGGGGGCGAGGGTCTGGGATGGGGGCGTTTTCGCCGCCGCCGCGCCGCCGGCCATCGCGACCAGCGCCATGAGCACAACGGCTAGTCTATTGAACACGAACACGCCCCCCGAACTCTCTGCACTGGCCGTCCTCATCCCCTTTCCGCTCATCCGGGCGCAAGGGGCGCCAGCAGGCCACCAAACGACCTTCTCCCCTTGCGGGAGAAGGTGGCGGGCGGACGCCCGCCGGATGAGGGGTCGCACCGGCCTCTACGGCTAGCCGACCGCCGTCGAGAAGACCATCGTCGAGGTCAGCGCGACCCCTCATCCGGCCGCTTCGCGGCCACCTTCTCCCGCAAGGGGAGAAGGAAGGATTGTCCGCCTTGAGTCGCCGCCGCGCCGCGCCGACAATCGCCAAGGCACAACAGGAGGGGCCATGCGCGTCACCGGAATTGACCACGTGGTGCTGCGGGTGAAGGACCTGCCGGCGATGCTGCGGTTCTACGGCGAGGTGCTGGGCTGCGCGGTGGAGCGGCGGCGCGACGATATCGGCCTGATCCAGCTGCGCGCCGGGACCTCGCTGATCGACCTCGTGCCGGTGGAGGGCAAGCTCGGCCGCACGGGCGGCGCGGCGCCGGGCGCGGAGGGCCGCAACCTCGACCACCTGTGCCTCAGAATCGAGGGCTTCGACCTGGACGCCGCCCGCGCTGAGCTGGAGGCGGCGGGCGTGCCGGTCGGCGAGGCGGGCCTGCGCTACGGCTCAACCGGCGAGGCGATGTCGCTGTACGTGACGGACCCGGATGGGAATGGGGTGGAGTTGCGCGGCTAGCTCCGGTTGCAGGAGTGCATGCGCATGCATATGGATGTAGAGCTTCGTACAAACTACGTGGCGCTATGGAGTGAAGAATGGCGAGGGTAGTGATTTTCTATGACCTGCAGGACGACAAGGATTTCATCGAGAGTGTCGCAGCGCAGCTCCGTCAGCATAGCCATGAAGTCAAACTAGATTACCAATTGATAGACCTGAAAGCAGATTATGACGAAAGCCTAAGGGCTGGTTTAAGAAACCTTGATATAGCCGTTGTGGTTATACCTAACAAAGGATCTATAGATAGCACTTTGCTTGGGGACATTGCGACTGTAGTTGCTTACAGCGAGGAGGCTGGGAACCCATTTATCGTCGCCGTATGCGAGGATGACGAAAGACTGCCGCATCAGCTGTCTCGGCGTCCGCGAGTATCCGCGTCTCGCTCCAATGTGGCCAAGATTGCCGAAGAACTGAATACATTTATTGCTGCTTCTATTGGTCGATTTGCAGCTCGCAAGGAACGTGCAGCGGAGTTCGCGGCCAAGGTAGAAGAGAACTCTGCTGCGTACGTTGAGGAAGCTATACAATCACAAAGACAGGGGCAGGTGCGCAATTGGATCTCTGGCACCCTTTGGTATGCAATAGGCTTTCTGTCTTTGCTAGCCGGTGTCGCAGTGGTTCTGATAGAATTGTACTTCTTTTCTGAAATTCCTCCAGAGCTAACTATATCACAAGCCGTTGTGTCAGGAACACGCACTTTAGTTGTCGTAGGACTGCTCAGCGCCTGCGCCAAATATGCCTTTACGTTGGGTAAATCATACATTAACGAGTCGCTGAAAAACGCTGATAGAGTACATGCTATATCACTTGGAAAATTCTATCTCCGTGCGTTTGGCGGCGAGGCGACTTGGGCTGATTTAAAGGAAGTTTTCCAAAACTGGAACATTGATCGAGCATCCACCTTCGCCAGCCTCGATGCCTCCCAGTTCGACCCGAAACTTGTGGATTCTGTTGTGGAGGTGCTGAAAGCAAGTGTTGCCAGATTGAGTAAGGAACAACCGGCGAGAATAGATCACCCCCCTAAGAGCTAAGCCACCCTTACCCGCGCCGCGCTCTCAGGCAAATCCGTCCCGAACGCCCGCTGGAAGAACTCCGCGATCGTCGGCCGCTCCAGCTCGTCGCACTTGTTCAGGAAGGTCATCCGGAACGCCCCCGCGATGTCGCCGCCGAAAATCTCCGCGTTCTGGGCCCAGGTGATCACCGTGCGGGGGCTCATCACCGTGGAGATGTCGCCGTTCATGAAGGCGTTGCGGGTCATGTCGGCGACGCGGACCATGGCGGCGATCAGGCGCCGGCCTTCGGCCGTGGCGTAGGTGGGGACCTTGGAGAGCACAATCTCCTGCTCCACGTCGTGGGCCAGGTAGTTGAGCGTGGCGACGATGTTCCAGCGGTCCATCTGCGCCTGGTTGATCTGCTGAGCGCCGTGATACAGGCCCGAGGTGTCGCCGAGCCCAATGGTGTTGGTCGTGGCGAACAGGCGGAAGTGCGGGTGCGGGCGGATCACCCGGTTCTGGTCGAGCAAGGTGAGGCGGCCGGACGACTCCAGCACCCGCTGGATCACGAACATCACGTCCGGGCGCCCCGCGTCGTACTCGTCGAACACCAGCGCCACGGGCCGCTGCAGCGCCCAGGGCAGCATGCCCTCGCGGAACTCGGTGACCTGCTTGCCCTCCTTCAGCACGATCGCGTCGCGCCCGACCAGGTCTAGGCGCGAGACGTGGGCGTCGAGGTTGATGCGCACCATCGGCCAGTTCAGCCGCGCGGCCACCTGCTCGATGTGGGTGGACTTGCCGGTGCCGTGGTAGCCCTGGACCATCACCCGCCGGTCGAAGGCGAAGCCGGCGGCGATGGCCAGGGTGGTGCGGGGGTCGAACTGGTAGGCGTCGTCGATGTCGGGGACGTGCGGGTCGCGGGTGGCGAAGGCGGGGACCCGCATGTCGGAGTCGACGCCGAACGCCTCGCGCACGGAGAGGGAGCGGTCGGGGGTAAGGCTGAGGAGCGGGTCGCGGTCCTGGTCGTTGGCGGCGTCGAGCGGCATGGGCGTGAGTTAGGCTTTTTCCCACGGGAAGGGGAGAGGGCGGAGCGAGGTTCCTCGCGCCTCGAGCGTCAGCCCCCGGCGCGGCCGATGGCGTAGAAGCGCTCGGCGCGGCGGCGGCGCAGCGCCTCCGGCGTGAGCGGCAGCAGGGCGTTCAACTCTTCCTCCACCGCGTCGCCGACGGCGCGCACGGCCGCGTCGGGCTCGGCGTGGGCGCCGCCGACGGGTTCGGGGACGACGCGGTCGACGATCTTCAGGCGCAGCAAGTCTTCCGACGTGATCTTCATCTGGGCGGCGGCGTCCTTGGCGCGGGCGTTGTCGCGCCAGAGGATCGAGGCGGCGCCCTCGGGCGAGATCACAGAATAGATCGAGTGCTCCAGGATCAGCACCCGGTTGGCGGCGGCCAGCGCGATGGCGCCGCCCGATCCGCCCTCGCCGGTGACGGCGGCGATGGAGGGGACGCCGAGCGTCAGGCACCGCTCGGTGGAGCGGGCGATGGCTTCGGCCTGGCCGCGCTCCTCGGCGCCGATGCCGGGGTAGGCGCCGGCGGTATCGACGAAGCTCAGCACCGGCAGGTTGAACCGCTCGGCCAGGTCCATCAGGCGCACCGCCTTGCGGTAGCCCTCGGGCCGCGCCATGCCGAAGTTGTGCTTGAGCCGGGTCAGGGTGTCGTGGCCCTTCTCGTGGCCCATGACCACCACGGGGATGTCGCGGAAGCGGCCCAGGCCGCCGACGATCGCCTGGTCGTTGCCGTATTTGCGGTCGCCGCGCAGCTCGACGAAGTCCTCGATCAAGCCGTCGATGTAGTCGCCGAGGTGCGGCCGGTTGGGGTGGCGCGCGATCTGGGTCCGCTGCCAGGGGTCGAGGCGGCGGTAGATTTCACCGCGGCGCGCCTGAACCCGCGCGCGCAACGCCTCGAGTTCGCCGTCGAGACCGCCGGCGTCTTCGGAGAGTTCGCCGAGTTCGTCGAGCTTCGCCTCCAGCTCGGCGATCGGCTTCTCGAAATCGAGGTAATGGCGCGTGGGCGCGGGCATCGGGTCCGTGGAATCCGCCGTGGGCGCGAGGCGCGGAGGATTAGGCGTCTTCGCAGGCGCGAACAAGCCGCGGCCGCCGGTCAGTGGGCGGTGCGGGGCGGTTTCGGCGGCATATCGGGCGCGGTCTCCACCGGCGGGCTTTCGAGATCGACGCCGCCGCCGCTCATCAGGTCTTCGGCGGCGTCGTTCGAGCTGGACGAAGGCGTGGGCGCGGGCGCCTTGGGCTTGCGCGCGGGGCGCTCGGGCTCGACGTTCAGCGCGCGCCGCGCCGCCTCGCCCTCCAGGCCGAACAGGCTCCTCAGCCGCAGGTCCTGTTGCGGGAACGGCATCTCGATGCCGGCGCAGCGGAGCGCGTCCTCGATCGCCCAGATATAGGCGGCCTGCATGGCGGCGGGGCGCTTGACCGCCTCGATGTTGGGCCAGACCACCAGCTCGAAATTAAGTGCGGACTCGCCCAGGCTGGTGAGCCACACCTGGGTCTTGCGCGCGCCCTCGTCGGGCAGGGTGAAGGGCACCTCGTGCGCGGCCTTGAGCACCACCTCGCGCACCTTGTCCTTGTCCGAGCCGTAGGCCACCCCGAAGGCCACGTGGATGCGCCGGCCCTGTCCGTGCAGGGTCCAATTGATCACCTGGTTCTCCACCAGCTTGGAGTTGGGCAGCAGGATGTCGATGTTGTCGTTGGTCCGGATTCGCGTGGCGCGGGGGCCGATCTCCTGCACCAGCCCGCGCGCGCCGCTCTCCAGCTCGATGTAGTCGCCGATGTTCACCACCCGGTCGAAGATCAGCACCAGCCCCGAGACGAACTCCTTGACCACCCCCTGCAGGCCCAGCCCCACGCCCACGCCGAGCGCGCCGGCGAACACGGCGAAAGATGACAGGTTCAGCCCCGCCGTGTTCAGCGCGAAGAACACGCCGGCGATGACCAGGCCGTAGGTGACCAGCTTCTGCACGATGTAGAGCGAAGGCGCGCTCTTGTCGGAACGGGTGCGCAGCCGTTGCAGCCCCGCGCTCGCGAGCCGCGCGGCGAACCAGAACATCCCCACGATGATCAGGGCGGTCAGCAGCCCTCCCAGGGTGAGGGTGGAGCTGCCGATGTTGAGGAGCTTGATCGAGGTCAGCCCCGCGAGACTGTCGGGCATGAACCCTCCGCCGGCGTGGGAAGCTCAGGCGTTACGCGCCAGCGGGTGTTTGGTTTCGACCACCTCGCGCAGGCGCCGCTCGGTGACGTGGGTGTAGATCTGGGTGGTGGCGATGTCGGCGTGGCCGAGCAGGGTCTGCACCGCGCGCAGGTCCGCGCCGCCCTCCAGCAGATGCGTCGCAAAGGCGTGGCGCAGCACATGCGGGCTGACCCGGGCGGGGTCGATGCCGGCGTCCGCGGCGGCCTCGCCGAGCAACTGGGCCAAGCGGCGCGCGGTCAGGCGGCCCGCCTTGGCGCGGGATGGAAACAGCCACGGGCTGAGCTTGGCGCCCTTTGGCAAAAAGGCGGGGCGGACCTCGAGGTAGGCTTTCACCGCCGTCCGCGCGGGGGCGTTGAGCGGCGCCAGCCGCTCCTTGCCGCCCTTGCCCTTGACGATCAGGTAGGCGGGGTCGCGCGCCAGCGCCTGGAGCGACAGGGCCAGGAGTTCCGACACGCGCAGGCCCGAGGCGTAGAGCAACTCCACCATGCAGGCCAGCCGCACTCCCTGCGCTCCGTCGCGTGCGCCGGCGGCGGCGATCAGGCGCTCGACCTCCTCCCGGCTGAGCACCTTCGGCAGCGGCCGACCCTTCTTCGGCGCCTCGACCCGGCGCGAAGGATCGTCCTTGCGCCAGCCCTCCCCCAGCACGAACCGGTAGAACTGGCGCACCGCCGCCCGCCGGCGCGCGGCGGTCGCCGGCGACAGCCCCCGCGCGCCGAGCGCGGCGAACCAAGCTTCGATGTCTTCCGCCGAAGCCGTGTCGAGGTCGAGGCCACGCCCGGCCAAAAAGCCCCGCGCGTCCGCCAAATCCTTGCCATACGCGGTCAGCGTGGCGCGGGCGGCGGCGCGCTCCACGGCCATCATCTCCAGGAAGGCCTCGGCCCAGTCCGCGCCGCTCATCCGGGCGCCTCCGCGCGCGTTCACCTACATTCAAGTATCGCCACGGCCGCTGACAAACCGTAACCATGCGCGGCCGCTTCAGGATTCCCCGCACTTGCTCGCCGCCCTCCTAGCCGCCCTTGCGCCCTCGCTGATCGCGCTGCTCACCGTCGCCGCCCTGATCTCGGCGGCCGAGACCGCCATGACCGCCGCCAGCCGCGGCCGCCTGCACCAGCTGGAGCGCGAGGGCGACCATGCCGCGCGGCGCGTCAACCGGCTGATCGCCAACCAGGAGAACATGATCGGGGCGATCCTGCTCTCCAACAACGTGGTCAACATCCTGGCCTCGGCGCTGACCACTGCGGTGCTGAGCGCGGTGTTCCCCGGAGCGCTGGGCGTGCTCATCGCCACAGTGGTGATGACCGTGCTGATCGTGGTGTTCGGCGAAATCCTGCCCAAGACCTTGGCCATCACCCGCCCCGACGACGTGGCCCGCACCTTGTCGATCCCCACCCAATGGCTGGTGCGGGTGTTCGGCCCGCTCGCCTACGCCGCCCAGTGGATCGTGCGCCAAACCCTGCGCCCGTTCGGGGTGAGGATGGGGATGGAAACCGACGTGCTGGCCGCGCACGAGGAGATCCGGGGCGCGGTCGAATACCACCACTCCGAGGGCCTGGTCGAAAGCGGCGACCGGCGCATGCTGGGCGGCGTGCTCGACCTCTCGGAGATGGACGTCTCCGAGATCATGGTCCACCGCAAGAACATGTCCCTGCTGGACGCCGACCGTCCCGCGCGCGAGCTGATCCAGGCGGCCCTGGACGACCCCCACACCCGGCTCCCCCTCTACAAGGAGGACCCGGAGAACATCGTCGGCGTGCTGCACGCCAAGGACCTGCTGCGCGCGCTCGCCGCCGCTGAAGGGCGAATGGAGGGGATCGATGTCCTCGCCATTTCCCGCGAGCCCTGGTTCATCCCCGACACCACCAATCTGAAGGACCAGCTCGACGCCTTCCTCAAGCGCCGCAGCCATTTCGCCCTGGTGGTCGACGAATACGGCGCCCTGCAGGGCCTGGTCACCCTGGAAGACATCCTCGAGGAGATCGTCGGCGAAATCGAGGACGAGCACGACATGGCCGTCGAAGGCGTCCAGGTCCAGCCCGACGGCGGCGTCATCTGCGACGGCGCGGTCACCGTGCGCGACCTCAACCGGCTGATGGACTGGGACCTGCCCGACGAGGAGGCGGTCACCGTCGCCGGCCTGGTGATCCACGAGGCCCAGACCATCCCCGACGTCGGCCAGACCTTCATCTTCCACCGCCACCGCTTCCAGATCCTGCGCCGCCAGCGCAACCAGATCACCTCCCTGAGGGTCAGCCCGCGGCTGGAGGCGCCGGCGGAGGCGTGAACGCAGCCTTCGACCTCGCCATCGTCGGCGGCGGCTTCGCCGGCCTGGCGGCCGCGCGGTCGGCGGCGCTGCGGGGGCTCCGCACCGTGGTGCTGGAGGCCAAGCCCGCGCTCGGCACCCGCCTGCACACCACCGGCATCTTCGTGCGCGAGGCCGCCGACGCCTACGACATCCCGCTCGCCCTGTCCCGGCGCGTGCCCAAGGTGCGCCTCTACGGGCCCAGCCGCCGTTCGCTCGATCTGGACGCCCCGGGCTACTACTTCCTGACCACCGACACCGCCGCCGTGCTGCGCTGGCTAGGCGACGAAGCCGAGCGCGCGGGCGCCCACGTGCGCGCCGCCTGCCGCTTCGAAGGCTGCGAGCGCGCCGACGGCGGCTGGCGCCTCAGCGCCGGCGGCGAGACGCTGCGGGCCCGCTACCTGCTCGGCGCCGACGGTGCCCGCTCGGCCGTGGCCAAGGCCCTCGGCCTCTCCGCCAACCGCCGCTTCCTCACCGGCGTCGAGCGCGAGTACGCCGATCCCGGCCGCCTCGACCCCGACTACCTCCATTGCGTCCTCGATAGCCGCACCGCCCCTGGCTACATCGCCTGGGCGGCGGTGAACCCCCGCGCGGCCCAGGTGGGCCTGGCGGTCTCCGACGGCCGCAAGCCCCGCATCGACGCCTTCGCCCGCGAGGCCGAAGTCCTGTTCGCCTCGACCCCGCCCACGCCGAGGAACGCCGCGCCGGCCTGATCCCCTGCGGCGGCGTCCTTCCGAGGTGGTCTGCGCCCGGCGCCATGCTGGTCGGAGACGCGGCCGGCATGGTCTCCCCGCTCACCGGCGGCGGCATCCACCCCGCGCTCGCGCTGGGCCGCCGCGCCGGCCAGTCGATCGCCGACCACCTCGCCGCCGCCGGCCCCGCGCCCGAGCTGGCGGTGCGCGCCGAACTGCCCAACTGGACCGCCAAGCTGGCGCTTCGGTCCTTGCTCGACCTCGCCCCACCCAACTGGATGTTCGAAGCCGCCCTCTCCGCCGGCCCCCTGGCCGTCTTCGCCCGCCGCGTGTTCTTCGGCCGAGGGCGCGGTGAAGAGGGTGGCGACGCCCGGAAGAGCCGGGTCATGACGAAAACCCGGAGCGGAGCAGACCCCGTGGTCGAGCTCTAAGCCCCCTCCCCCGGCGCCAACGCCGTCACCGAGAGAGCGTGCACCGGCCCCGCCAGCTCCTCGGCCAGCACCTTGTTGACCATCCGCTGCCGCTCCACCCGCTGCTTGTGCGCGAAGGCGGCCGCCACGAGGGCGACGGTGAAGTGGCTCTCGCCGCCCTCCCTCGCGCCGGCGTGGCCCGCGTGACTGGCGGAGTCGTCGGTGATGTCGAGCCGCTCCGGCTGGAACGCCTCGGTCAGCTTCTGCCTGATGCGATCGGCGACCAAAGCCATGTTTCCGCCCTGTCAATTCTTGATTGGAAAGCCTTCCCCCACATACTGCGAAAATGAGCGGCGCGTTCCAATACCGGCCGAAGTTCGTCGACATCCGCGTGCGCCCGCCCAAGCAAGGCGAGGCCGAGCGCGACGCCGACGTGCATGTGCTGGGGCCGGGCGAGCGACGCTGCGACCACCCCGGCTGCCTGGCGGCGGCGACCGCCCGCGCGCCCAAGTCGCCCAAGCTGATGGACCAGCACTACTGGTTCTGCCAGCCGCACGCGGCCGAATACAACAAGGGCTGGGACTTCTTCGCCGGCATGAACGAAGGCCAGATCCGCGCCCACCAGGAAGCAACCATCACCGGCGATCGTCCGACCTGGCAGTTCAAGGCCTCGAAGTTCTCGCGCGAGGCGGCCTCGTTCGCCGCCGGCGCGGGAAGGTTCGCCGACCCCTTCGGCATGTTCCGCGGGGGGCGCCAGCGCGCGCCCGAGCCCGAGGGCGAACGGCGCCTGGGCCGCATCGAGCGCGGCGCGCTTGCCGACCTCGACCTGCCGGAAGCGGCGACCGCGCCGGAAATCCGCGCCCGCTACACCGAGTTGGTCAAGCTCTGCCACCCCGACGCCAACGGCGGCGACCGCTCGGCCGAGCAGAAGCTGCAGAAGGTGCTCAAGGCTTACACGGCGCTGCGGAAGGCCAAGATGGCCTGAGGCGGGGGCCTTGGCAGCAAATGAGAGTCCTGCCTGAGCCTATCGTGCAGGTCTTTTAATCAAGTCGCCGCTGCATCCAGACACCGTGTAGTCTGCCTCTCCCTTGGGAGGGCGCTCCATATGCAGGTTCTGACCGGGCTTCTCGCGGCTGCGGCGTTGGCCGGCGCGCCAACCGCAGGCGACAGCGCGGCCAGCCAGCCACGGCTGCGGTTGGCGCCCTGCAGCATCGCGGGGGTGGAGGGCCCGCTTGAGTGCGGGACCCTCACGGTTGCGGAGAACCGCGCGACCGGCCGGGGGCGGATGCTGCCGCTCAAGGTGGTGGTGGCGCGGGCGAAGTCCCCCCAGCCGCGCGAGCCGATCTTCATCCTCTCCGGCGGTCCGGGCCAGGCGGCGACCGACGCCGTGGGCGGCTTCACCGGCGGGCCTCAGCAGCAAGAGCACGACATCGTGTTCATGGACCTGCGCGGCACGGGCGAAGGGCATCGGCTGGCCTGCCGCACCGCCACCGACGAGAACCTGCAGGGCTACCTCGAGCCCCTGTTCAACGAGCGCGAACTGATCCGCGCCTGCCGTGCCGAGCTGGAGAAGTCCGCCGACCTCACCCAGTACACCACGCCCATCTCCATGCAGGACCTGGACGACCTGCGCCGGGCGCTAGGCTACGGCAAGATCAACCTGCTCGGCGGCTCGTACGGCAGCCGCACGGGCATCGTGTACATGCGCATGTACCCACAGCACGTGCATGCGGCTGTCCTGATGTCACTGGCGCCGCTCTCCTCACGCGCGCCGCTGCACTTCGCCAAGGCGGCGCAGGGGGCGTTCGAGGCCCTAGTGGAGGACTGCAGGGCGGAGCCGGCTTGCAAGGCGGCCTATCCGGACCCCCACGGCGACATCGCGGCGATCCTGGCGGCGCTGAAGCGGGAGCCCGCGCGCGTACAGGTGCGCCATCCCGCGACCGGGGCGCCGGCGGAGGTGACCCTGACGCCTTCCGCGTTCGGCGATGGCCTGCGGGTGATGCTGTATTCTTCAGAAACTGGGCGGCAGGTCCCGTTGCTGCTGCAGCGCGCGCGGGCGGGAGACTACCGGCCGTTCGCC
The DNA here is from genome assembly GCA_036388855.1 of Caulobacteraceae bacterium. Taxonomy (GTDB): domain Bacteria; phylum Pseudomonadota; class Alphaproteobacteria; order Caulobacterales; family Caulobacteraceae; genus DASVRA01. The sequence goes on from DASVRA010000033.1 coordinate 63,290, forward strand.
GAAGCCGCGCTGGCGGCCAACCGGGGAGCCAGGAACAGCCTGGCGTTGGGGCTGACCCTGTCGAGCAGCTGCCCCGAGGACACGGCGCGCATCCGGCCCGAGGAGGTGGAGACGGCGACGGCGGGGAGCTTCATCGGCGACTACCGCGTGCGCGCCCAGATGGCGGCCTGTGAGCTGTGGCCGAAGGGGAAGATGCCCGCGGACTACTTCCGTGAGTTTCCGACCACCGTGCCCACCTTGCTAGTGTCCGGCAGGCTCGATCCGGTGACGCCGCCGGAGCGCGGCGAGGACGCGCGGCGCCTGCTGCCCAACAGCCTGCACATCGTCACGCCCGGCAGCCACAGCGAGGCAGGCGACTGCGTCGGCGCCATCGGGCTGGAGCTGTTCCGCACCGGCAGCGTGAAGGGGCTCGACACCAGCTGCGTGGGCAAGCTGAAGATGCCGCCCTTCGTGCTGCCGGGCCAGGCGCCGCCGCCCGCCTGAGCCCGACCTAGCGGAGCAGGTCGAGCAGGGAAGTATCGCGCAGGGTGGCGAATACCTGGGCGGAGGCCTGCACCGCCGTCTGCGCCTGGGCCAGGCGCGTGGCGGCCTCGGCGATGTCGACCTCCGACAGGTCGCCGACCAGCTTCTCCAGCATCACCTGCCGGTCCTCCTGGGCCGCGCGGGTGTCGTCCAGCCGGTTTTGCAGCAGGCCGTTTTGCGCCGCCTTGTCGGTAACCCCCGCCTGGGCCGCGTCGAACATCGACAGCATGCCGGTGAGGAAGTTCGCCTGCGCCTGGGTCAGCTGCCCGCTGAACGGCCCGCCCGCCCCATCCGCGAACGCCTGCACCTGGCGCAGGGCGTCGAACAGCGTCCCGCCCACTTGGTCGGCGAGGAAGCCGGTCTCCAGGGTGGTGGACTCGTCTATGCGATGCACCGCCTTGAGCGAGTCGTTGCGGAACAGGCCCGCAGCCGGAGGCGCAGTAAGGTCTCCAAGGTTGGCCGCGGCGGCGGGGGCGGCAGTCTGGCCGCCGGCGAACAGGTAACGGCCGGCGAACTGCACGTTCAGGCCCTGGACGCCGGCGTCCAGCGCGCTTTCCAGCGCCGCGTTCAGGCCGTCGGCGCGGCCGCTGGCGATCGCGCTGGCGATCGCGGCGCGGGCGGACCCGGCGGCGCCGGCGACTTGGTTCAGCGCCAAATCCTGGGCTTCCAGCCGCCCCGCCAACACCTTGTTGGAGGCGATATAGCCTTCGACCCGGCTTTGCAGGGCGCGCGCGGCGGTCAGCGCCTCGGCCCCTTGGCCGAAGCCCTTGAGGTCGCTCGCCTGCTTGCCGGTGGAGACCTGGGCCTGCGCCTGGGCCTGGCGCGCCTGGGCGCTCATCAGGTTGGCCAGCACGGCGCTGTAGGAGTTGGAGGTGCTCACCCGGTTCACTGGCCGTCTCCTCAGGCGATCTGCAGCAGCACGTCGTACATTTCCTTCACCGCCTGGATCAGGCGGGCGGAGGCGTTGTAGGCCTGCTGGTAGGTGGTGAGCTGGACCAGCTCCTCGTCCAGGTTCACCCCTTCATGCGAGGAACGGCGGGTCGCGGCCTCCGCCGAGACCGCCTCGGCGCTCTCCAGCCGAGCCTGCGCCGCCGCCGCCCGGCCGCCGACCGTCCCGGCGAGCTGGGCCGCCAGCTGGCCAAGCGTGGTCTGGGCCCCACTCACCGAGATTGAGGCCTCGCCTGCGGCGGCAAGCGCCAACAGGCCGCGCCCGTCACCGGGACTGAGGGCGGAGGTTCCCGCCGCCGCCGCCAGGTTCAGTTGCGCCGCCGCCAGGCGCGAGGGCGCCGCCGCGATGTCCTTGCGCAGGGCGTAGTCCCCGGCGGAAGTCGCCGCTCGCGCGCCCAGCCCGAACAGCTGGCTGACAGAGGGACCGCCGGCGCCGCGCTGGGTGGTGTCGTCCAGCAGCGACAGCTGAACTCCGCCATTGCCCGCGAACGCGAGCCGCCCGTCCGCATCCAGGCTGAAGCCGCCGTAGAGGCCGACCCCTGAGGCCGACGAGTTCAGGGCCGCCAGAAGGTCCGCCATGGTCCCGCCCGCCGGCACGGTCACGGCGACGTCGCGCAGCGACCCGCCGTTGGCGTCCGACAGCCTGAGGCGCAGCTGCCCCCCCGCGGCGAACCCGTGCGGGTCCGAGGCGCGCAGGCCGGTCGCGGCCGGGAAGCCGGTGGAGGTGACCAGGTCGTTCAAGCCGAAGAACTGGCTGAAGCCGCGGCCCGCCTTGGCGGAGGGGTTCGCCGGGTCGTCCGCGACCGCGACTCCGCCGCTCGCGGCGGAGAGAGACAGCGCGCCGCCCGCGAAGCTGGCCGAGCCGAAGCCGCCCAGCGCCGCGTTCAGGCCGCCGAGGAAGCCGCCGGAGGTGAAACCGGAGGGAGCGCCGCCGTCCACGCTCATCGTCCCGGCGTCGAAATCAATGTCCACCCGCCGCTGGATGACGCCCGCCGCGTCCACGACCGCCACCGTGGTGCGGCCAGTGAAGCCGGAGACGGCGGTGGGCAGATCCAGACCCGTATTTCGCCCGGTGAGCACCGGCGGCGGCGGCGCGGCGGTCGAGGCGTTGTGGGCGCGGTTGATCTCCTCCACCGCCTGGTCGACGTAGCCGGAGAGCTGACGGCTCAGGGCCGGAAGCTCGACGTTGCGCAGGTCGAGCAGGCCCTTCAGCTCCCCCGAGCGAACCATCACGTCCGAAACCGCGCCGCCGGCGCTGGTGGCGACGATCCGGCCCGGCGCGGCGCCCTCGGCCACATAGCTGAGCGCGGCCGGGCCACCCTCGCTGAGCAGCAGCCCGCCCGCGCCGGTGCGCAGGGTGATCCGCCCGTTGGGATCGCTGGTGACGCTCACGTCCATCAGCTGCGACAGCCGGTCGATCAGCTGCGCCTGGGCGTTCTGCGCTGGCGAAACGTCACCCCCGCCCGCCCCCGTGCGCGAGATGGAGGTGTTGAGCTCGTCGATCCGGCGCAGCAGGTCGTTGGCCTCGGTCAGCTTGCCCGACAGTCGCCGCTCGGCCTCGGCCCCGAGCCCGGCGATGCCGTCCGAAATGCTGCGCGACTCGTCCAGAAAGGCGGAAAGGGCTGCCAGCGCCTGCGTCCGCCCCGCGCCGGACGCCGGATCGAGGGCGGCGGCGGAGAACCCCTGCCACGCCTGCTCCAGCCGCCCGAAATAGCTGTTCGCCGAGGCCGGGTCCCCGAACAGCGACTGCGCCCGGTCGAACACCTCCGCCAGCGCCGCCGCCGCCCCCGCGTCCGCCGAAGCCCCTAGGCTCGCCTGGCGCAGGAACTGGTCGACCACGCGGCGCACCGCCGCCGCCTCCACCCCGCCGCTGGCCAGCGGCTGCTGATCCAGCACCCGCCGCGCGTATCCGGGCGTATTGATGTTGGCGATGTTGTCCGAAACCGTCCGCAGCCCCAGCTGCGAGGTCAAGAGCGCCGAGTTGGCGCTGCCCAGGATGGCGTTCAGCGACATGGGCGCGCCCCGGCATGCATGGCCGCGCCGCCCGGCAGAAATGGCCGGGCCGCCCTGCAGTGAACGGCGCCCGCGCCCACTAAGTCATTGATCTTCATGCGTTCGCCTCGCCTCATGGCGCTGCCCGGCATGGTTAACCGCAAGAGCTGGGCCAACCGGCCGCCCCCGTGTGCACGGCAGAGGAGCGGATGGGGCTCCGCTTGCCGCGCCGGGCGGCAATTTCCGCCTCCGGTAAATCAACGACCGGGAGCGGGGCCGGGGCTTTGCCGAACAAAAGCAACAGCTTCCCCCCCAAACCGCGCTTGGCTCGGCAGTTGCTTCGCCCCTGCTGAACCACCACGCGCAGCAGGCGCGGCCCCGGACCTCCCGTGGGAATGCACAGCGCATCGCTCAGCCCGCTCCTCGGTGCCCCCTGGCCCGCCGAGACCGCCACCGACGGCCCCCCGGCCGCCGGCGACGCCTTCGCGCAGCTGCTGGCCGCGCTGGAGGCAGCGCCCCTGAGCGTCCCCTCCCCCTTTCCCCCGGCAACCGTGGTGTCGGAGCCCGCCGCCGTGGCGGCCACGCCCGCGCAAAGCGTCTCGGGCGCCGCCGCCCGCCAAGGCCAGCCGGTGGCGGCTCCATCGACCATGACACTGGACGCGGAGGTCGCCGGCGCAAAACCGGCCTTGGCGCTGCCCGTGAGTACGGCCCAGAACGACCTTCCTACGGCAACCCTGTCACCCGGCCTCCCTCCTAAAACCGTGCAGGGCGCGGAACACACCGCGGTGCAGCCGCGCCCCCACCCAACGTTACGCGCAGGACGCACGCCGCCCAGGGCCGAGCCCACCGGGCTTACCGCCACGGCGCCTACGCCCGGAACCGGTGTGGGCGCCGCTTCGCCTCGGTCGATTGTGCCGAGCGACCTGGCGTCATCGCCCGCGACCGGGAGAGCGACGTCCACGTCGCCGGCAGCGGCGCTTGGTTCTCCACTACCCCTGACCGTTGCAATCGCAAGGCCCACCGGAGTCGCCCAAGCCGGCTCTCAAAGCTTTCCGGCTCAGGCTTTCAGCCCGCGGGCATCCTCGCCAGACGAAGCAAGGGCAGTTCATGTGCGCGGGGCTTCGGCGGCGGCGCCTGAGCCTGCGTCGCAGGGCGCGCGCGGAACGGTGGCTCCGCACGTCGCCGGCGGCTCCTCATCCTGGCAAGAGGCGGCCTTGTCGCCGCTTCCGAGCGCAGGCGCGGCGCCCCTCCCGATGATGAGGGCGAAACCGCCGGCCGCACAAATTGAAGCTGCGCCAGCGCCCGGCGCAAACCTGCCGGACCTGAAGGCAAGCGCGGACGGCGTCGTCCTGCGGCACGTCTCTACTGGCACTGCCTTGCTGTCTCCGCTCTCGCTGGCCCCCCCGCGCGCTAGTCAGGCGCCTTTGGAGGCCCCCGCCGCGCCGCGCCCGGCTGTTCCCGCCGGCACTGGTCGCCAGCCGGAGGTCCAGCCGCGGCGGGTCGCCGCAACCGCAGCCGATCCGGCGCAGCCGCCAGCCATTGCTCTAGCGCCCGTGCAGCCGTCCCCCCAGCCCACCGCCGTCGCGATGCAGCCGAGTGTCCCGACAGCTGCGGGATTCCAGGCGCGAGAGCGGGCGGACAAGGCGCCGATCTCATTCCCCTGGGGCGACCATCATGTGTCCGCCGCTCCGGCGCCCCCCTTCGTTCCTGACGGCGTCAGGGCGCCGGCCCCAGCACGTCAGCCGCCTTCGCAAGCTATGTTCGCTGCCGCAAACCCGCCCGGGCCGGTCGCTGTGGAGGCAGAAGGCCCGCCCGCTCAAGCGGCGCCGGAGCAACGGGTAAGGCTGACCGGGCCGCCGCAAGTCGCCCTTCCGCCTCCAGTCGTCGCAGTAAGTCCGGCTAGGGCGCCTGTGTCCGCGGTGAAGAGGTCCGAGCCGCAGGCTTCGGAGAACCGCGCCGTCAAGGGCCCCGCGCCGCTGCCACAGCACAGGCAGCCACACGCGAGCGCCCCGCCGGTCGGACCGGCATCATCGCCTCCCGAGGTAGCCCCTCGTGAATCCGAGGCGTCCGCGCCGGCCGTGTCCCAGGAGCTCGAGACGCGGGCGGGCGCGCCGGCGGCGCTCGAGGCTGGGCTCGCCGCGCCCGCCCCGCGGGCGGAACCGAACGCGCCCGCGCCGGTCCACACCTTCGCGCGGCTGGCCGCCGCCATCGTGCAGCGGCTCGAGAACCGCCGCACCCGCTTCGAGCTCGAGCTCGATCCGGACGGGCTCGGTCGCGTCGAGGTGAAGGTGGAGGTGGGGCCCTCCGGCGCGCTGACCGCCGCGCTGCGGTGCGACGACCCGGCGGCGGCGGAGCTGCTGCGCGGCCGCGCGCATGAGCTGAAGGCGGCGCTGCAGCAGGCGGGCTTCGACCTCTCCGGCGGCCTGAGCTTCACCTCGGGCGAACGTGAGCCGCCGCGGGAGGCGCCCCGCGCCTGGAGCAGGGCCGGCCCAACCGAGGACGTCGAGTCCACCCTTCCGCCAACGCCCCAACGCAGCGCCGCGCGCAGCGGCCAAGTCGACATCAGGATCTAGCCATGTCCATGCTGAGCCCCCTGCTGAACGCGGTCGCCGCCCCGGTGAAGGCCCTCGCCTCGCCGGTGGTAGGGGCCTTGACGCCCAACGCCAAGACGAGCGCCGGCGCGCCCGCGAGCCAAGCGGTCTCCGCCCCGGCAAGCCCGGCGGCCATGGCCTCGCTGGCCGCCCCGACCAACGCCGGCGCCACCATCGCCGGCGCCCAGCAGTCGCTGGCGGGCGACCAGGAGACCTTCTTCAAGCTGCTCACCGCCCAGCTGAAGAACCAGGATCCACTCTCCCCGCTCGATGCCAATCAGTTCACCCAGCAACTGGTGCAGATGACCGGGGTGCAGCAGCAGATCCTGACCAACCAGCTGCTCAACCAGATGGTCGCGGGCCAGTCCGGCGTCGGCAACGCGGTGGGTCTGATCGGCAAGAGCGTCACCGCCGCCACCTCGGCCGCGGTGCTGAAGGATGGACAGGCGGACTGGACCTACTCCATCCCCGCCGACGCCGCCGAGATCACCTTCCAGGTGGTCGACAGCGCCGGCAACGTGGTCTGGCAGACCACCCAATCCAACGTCGCCTCGGGCGAGCACGGCTTCACCTGGGACGGCAAGGACCTGCTGGGCGCCCAGCGGCCGGACGGCAAGGCGTTCGGCCTCAAGGTCGTCGCCAAGGACGCGTCGGGCGGCTCCATGACCTCGAACGTGTCGCTGACCGGCGTGGTCACATCCATCGAAATGATCGGCGGCGAGACCGTCGTCGACATCAACGGCGTGAAGGTCCCGATGGACCTGATCACCGGCGTGCGAGCGCTCGCATGAGCCCGCTCCAACTCCAGGCGCCCGAACGGCGCCCGGGCGGCCAGCCCGCCCCATCCGCAGCAGGCGGTCCACACCCCTCCATCCGCTGCAACCAAGGACCAAGACCATGAGCATCAACTCGGCCCTTTTGGCCGGCGTCACGGGCCTCAACGCCAACTCCACGGCGCTGGCGGCCATTTCGGACAACATCGCCAACGCCAACACTATCGGCTACAAGCGCGTGGGCGTCGCCTTCTCCTCGCTGGTCAGCCCCAGCGCCACGGCCAACTCCTATTCGGCGGGCGGCGTCACCTCGGTGGCGCGCCAGTTCGTCAGCCAGCAGGGCACCCTGCAGGCCTCCGCCTCGGCCACCGACCTGGCCATCGCCGGCGACGGCTTCTTCGTCACCACCGACAGCCCGGTCGGCGTGACGGCGGGCGACCCCCGCTACTTCACCCGCGCGGGCTCTTTCGCCCTCGACCGCAACGGCTACCTGATGAACTCGGCGGGCCTCTATCTTCAGGGCTGGCCCGCTGACGCCAACGGCGAAGTCACCGCCGACTCCGCCAACCTGAACGCGCTGAAGGCGATCAACCTGCTCGACATCGCTTCCACGGCCCAGCCCACTTCGACGGCGCGCATCCTGGCGAACCTGAACGCGGACCAGACGGTCTCGGCTCAGGAAGCCACTTATGGGCCGGGGGGAATGGCTGCTTACGCGGCGGACCCCACCACCGGCGTGAAACCGGACTTCTCCATCCAGGTCCCTGTCGCAGACTCGAAAGGCGGGCAGCGGATGATCGTGCTCGACTTCCTGAAAAGCGACGTGGCGAACCAGTGGCACGTCGAGGTCCGTTCGGACCCGCCGGAAAACGTTACCGGGGCGACCGATGGCCTTATCGCCTCCAGCGACATCCAGTTTGACGCCAACGGCGCCATTGACCCGACCAGTCTGGCGTTCCTGACTAACGTTTCGGTCGGAGCCTCGGATCCTGCCGGGACCGGTGTTCGATGGGCGGATGGACTGGGCATTGGCGCTCAGGACGTCACCTTCGATCTTGCGAAAGTCACCCAGCTCTCAAGCGTCTCCTCCGTCTCCTCGGTGCAGGCCAACGGCACCGCCTTTGGCTCGCTCGCGGGGGTGTCGGTGGACGAGGACGGGTTCGTCACCGCCGTCTATGAGAACGGCACCACCCGGCGGCTGGCGCAGGTGGCGATCGCCACCTTCCCCAACGCCGACGGGCTGGCCTCCTCGAAGGGCAATTCGTGGCAGGCGTCGGTGAACTCCGGCGGCTTCACCTTGAAGACGCCGGGCGCAGCCGGGGCGGGCAAGATTTCCCCCTCCAGCCTTGAGGCCTCCACCGTCGACCTGTCCTCGGAGTTCACCGGGCTGATCACCACCCAGCGGGCCTATTCGGCCAGTTCCAAGATCATCACCACCGCCGACCAGATGCTCGAAGAGCTGTTAAGCATTAAGCGCTGATAGGCAAGATTAACAAAGCCCCTCACGAAACCTGAATCAGAAGGTAACGTGAGGGGCTACAGGAGAGACCATGATTAGGTGCGTCTTTACTATCACGCTTAAGCCGCTGTTGAGACGCTGCGGTTTAGCTTCCCGCCAAGAATGATGGTGGGAAAGGGCGAAAAGCCATGTTGCAGACCCAGCAACGCGTAAATTCGAAGGGCGAGCGCTATGTGATTGGGCCCACGGGCGTGCCGATCACCCTGCGCGACCTGCCGCCGGCCAATACGGACCGGTGGGTGATCCGCCGCAAGGCGGAGGTGGTGGCGGCCGTCCGCGGCGGCCTGCTGACCTTCGATGAAGCGTGTGAGCGCTACCGGCTGACGAACGAGGAGTTCGCCACCTGGCAGAAGTCGATCGACCGCTATGGCATGCAGGGCCTACGCACGACCCGCCTGCAGCACTACCGCTGACCTGACGGCATCTCTCTCTCCTCCGCAAGTCAGCGCCGGCCGCGCTCCTTCCTCCGGGGGCGCGGCCTTCTGCCGTTCAGCGGCCGAACAGGCGAGCGGGCGCGCGTCGTTCGACGGCCTTACGGATGTCGCTGAGGTTCCGGCGCAGCGGACGCGCGCGCCTGGGCAGCCGGCGAGCCGTGTCGCTAACCTGATCGAACGCCGAAGAGAGCCGCCCGCCGATCCCCTCTGCCGTTTTGGCCAGCCGCTCGCCCGTCGAGCCGGCGGTCTCGCCGACCCGGTCCGCCCAGCGTGAGGCCACCGGCGCCAACTTCTCGGCCGCCTCTGCGATCTCTTTGCGCTTGATGATCGCCGCAGCCGCCAGCAGGCCGGTCAGCAGCGCCGCGCCGGTGATCACCGGATGCAGGCTGGCGCGGGTGTAGAGGCTCGGCCGCACCATCCCCGGATGCTCGCCCCGCACCTGGCCGTCGAAGGCCGGCGCGTACAGGTTATCCCGGCGGGTGCGGTTGGGCTCGTCCTGCGTCTCCAGCGGCATGAAGATCAGGCTGCCGATCCGGTCGAACAGCTTGGGCGTGGCGCGCTTGGACAGGCTCATCATCTTGGCCGCCGAGCCGACGTAGATCTCCTGTTTGGGATGGACGGCGGCGTGCAGGATGGCCAGCGCCACGTCCTCCGGCCGGTAGACCGGCGGCGGAAACCGCGCCTCCTCTGGCATCTCGTTCTTGAAGTTCTGCAGCATAGGCGTGCCGATCGATCCCGGCTTGATCAGGGTGACCGACACCGGCGCCCCTTCCTCGCGCAGTTCGGCGCGCAGGGCGTCGGTAAACGCCTTCACCGCGTGCTTGGAGGCGGCGTAGACCCCGTGCAGCGGCACGGCGATGTCGGACTCGATCGAACCGACGTTGATCAGCGCCCCGCCGCGGCTCTTCAGCTGGCGCAGCGCGATCTGCGACCCGTTCACCACCCCCCAGAAGTTGGTGTCGAACAGCCGCCGCGCGTCCTCTTCGCTCACCGCCTCGATGCGCGCGAAGATGCCCACGCCCGCGTCGTTGACCCAGGTGTCGAAGCCGCCGAAGCGCTCGGCCGCGCACTGGGCGATCCGCTCCACGTCCTCGCGCACGCCGACGTCGGCGACCACATAGGCCGCGTCTCCGCCGTCCTTGTTGATCTCGTCCGTGATCGCTTTCAGCGCGTCATGGTTGCGCGAGGCCAGCAGCACCCGGGCGCCGCGTTTGGCCGCCCTTTGCGCCGTGGCCAGCCCGATGCCGCTCGATGCGCCGGTGACCACGATGACCTGCTCGTTCAGGGGCTTCAGCTTGGGCATGGGGAGGCTCCATCATTCGATAGGCCCTTAAGAACCGCCGCCAGCCGCGAAGGTTCACGCGTTCAGGCTTCCTCGCGCACCTGCCGCCGCCACAGCGCCGCGTATTCGCCGTCCGACGCGATCAGGTCCGCGTGGTGCCCCCGCTCGACCACGCGGCCGGCCTTGAGCACCAGGATCTGGTCGGCGTCGGCGATGGTGGAGAGGCGGTGGGCGACCACCAGGGTGGTGCGGCCGGCCCGGGCCCGGCGCAGGGTGGCCTGGATCGCGGCCTCGGTGCGGCCGTCGAGCGCGCTGGTGGCCTCGTCGAGGATGAGGACGCGCGGCTCGGCCATCAGCGCGCGGGCGAGGCCCACCCGCTGGCGCTCGCCGCCGGACAGCTTCAGCCCACGCTCGCCGACCAGAGTGTCCAGCCCCTCCGGCAGCGAACGGATGAACGGGCCGAGTTCGGCGGCCTCGGCCGCGGCCCAGACCTCCTCCTCGGTCGCGTCCGGCTTGGCGAAGGCGATGTTGACGCGCAGGCTCTCGTTGAACAGCGCCACCTCCTGGGGCACCAGCGCCACCGCCCGCCGGATCGACGCCTGCGCCGCCTCGCGCAGGTCCAGCCCGTCGATCCGCACCCGCCCCGCCAGCGGATCGAGCAGCCGCAGCGCCAGCCGCACCACCGTGGTCTTGCCCGCGCCAGAGGGGCCGACCAGCGCCACCGTCTCGCCCGGCGCCGCGCGGAAGCTGACGTCGGTCAGTCCCTGTGCCCGGGCCGAATGGCGGAAGGTGACGTCCTCGAACACCAGTTCGCCCCCGCGCGCGCTGCGGCACGGCGGCAGCGGCCGGGCGCCCGGCGCGTCGGCGATCTCCGGCGCCACCCGCTTCAGCTCCAGCATCTGCTCCATGTCGATGAAGCTCTGCCGGATTTCGCGGTAGGCGAAGCCCAGGATGTTCAGCGGCTGGTACAGCGAGATCATGATCAGCACCGCGGCGGTCACGTCGCCCGGCCCCATCCGCCCGGCGACCGCCTCCATCCCCGCCAGCACCGCCATCAAAGCCAGGCCGAGGTTCATCACCGCCGCCTGCACCAGGTTCAGATAGGCCAGCGAGGTGTTGGCCTTCACCGCCGCGCGCGCATAGCTGCCCAGCGCCTCGTCATAGCCGCCCACCGCCCGGCCCTCGGCCCCGAAGCTCTTCACCGTCTCATAGTTCAGCAGCGCGTCCACCGCGCGGCCGGCGGCGGCGGAGTCCGCCTCGTTCAGCTCGCGCCGGTGGCGGATGCGCCAGTCCGACAGGGCGAAGGTCAGGGCGCCGTAGATCAGCACCGTCACCACCGCGATCGCCGCGAAGCGCCAGTCGTACGCCCCCGCCAGCACGGCGGCCGCCAGCCCAAGCTCCAGCACCGTGGGGCCCATGTTGAACACCAGGATGCGCATCAGGTAGTCGATCGAGCGCGCCCCCCGATCGATGGTGCGCGACAGCGCCCCGGTGCGCTTGGTCTGGTGGTAGTCGAGCGACAGCGACAGCGCGTGCGCGAACGCCTCCGCCGCCGCCTTGCGCTGCGCCGCCTGCCCCACCGGCCCGAACACCGCGTCGCGCAGCTGCGGCGCCCCCGCCGCCATGAACCGCACCAGCGCCCACCCCACCGCCAGCCCCGCGAACGCCGCACCCACGCCCACGGCCGCGCTCCGCCCGGCGGAAATTTCGTTGACCGCGCGGCCCAGCAGCAGCGGCGCCACCACGCCCAGCGCCTTGCCGGCCACTGTCAGCGCCAGCGCCAGCCCCAGCCGCCACCTCAGCCCCGGTGCCTCCGATCGCAGCACCAGCCGCACAAGGTCGCCCAGCGCCGGCCCCAGCTTCACCTTCACCCCCGCCGCCGCCACCTCGCGGTCGGCAGGCCTGCGCGAGGGCGGGCGCCTGGCGCTCAACCCGCCCCTCCCGCCCGGTCGAACAGCACCGTCGACTGCACTCCCCCGCCCGGCGCCATCCAATCGATGCGCCAGCCGTTCTCGAGCCGGGTCGCGGCCGAAGGCGGCGCCGTGATCACCGGCGCGGCCAGCGCAAAGGCGGCGTCCGCCGCCCCGGCCGGGGTGCGCAGGGTCACGCTGTGGCGAGCTCCGCGCACGGGGCCCGGCAGCGTCACCGACAGCCGCCCGGCCGCATCGCCGCGCGCCTCGCCGGCGTCCGCCCCGTCCAGCAGCAGCCGCGCGGGCTGGTTCGGCGCCACCGAAGCAGAGACGATAGCCGCCCCCCCAGCGTCGTAATCCACGGCGCGGATCGCGGGAGAAGCGCCTGCAGCCCCGATCACCCGCGCGCCCGCTCCGGGCCGCAGCATCGCGGCCTGCCCGGCGGGCGCCACCGCGAGGTAGCCCACCGCGCGAACCAGCCGCCCGTCCACGTCCTGCGCAATCGAGTAAAGCTGGACATCGGCCGGCGGCGGCACGACCGCGCGCCAGCGGCCGTCCGCCTCCACCGTCGCTCCAACGGCGGAGCCGTCCGCCCGCGCCAGGCGGATGCGCGCCAGCGGCTGCCCCGTGCCTTCGATCAACAGGCCGCCCCCCTGAAGGGCTGCGCGCGTCGGCTCCGGCGGGGCGAGGTAGGCGGCCTGCGGCGGCTCGGCGGCGGGCCCGGCGGCGGCTCTCGGGGCGGGCTCGCAGGCGGCGAGCGCCAGGGAGGCGGCGGCGAGCAGGGAAACAGCCTTGGCGGCAGGCGTCATCGCCGCGATATCGGGCGGGCTCCGCCGTTTGCAAGGAGAGCGCGGCCGACGCAAAGGAAGCGCGCGTGAGCCAGGCTCCCTCCCCCATCGGCGCCGTCTGCGTCTTCTGCGGCTCGGCCTCGGGCCGTGACCCTGCTCACGTGGAGAACGCCGCCGCCCTGGGCCGTGAGTTGGCGCAGGCCGGAGTCACCCTCGTCTACGGCGGCGGCGGCGTCGGCCTGATGGGCTGCGCCGCACGCGCCGCCCTGGCCGCAGGCGGGCGCGTGGTGGGCGTCATCCCCCGCTTCCTCCAGACCCCCGAACTCGCCCTGGCCGAGGCCGAACTCGTCCCCGTCGCCTCCATGCACGAGCGCAAGGCCGAGATGTTCGCCCGCGCCGACGCCTTCGCCGTCCTGCCCGGCGGCGTCGGCACCCTGGAGGAGGTAATCGAGCTGCTCTCCTGGGCCCGCCTGAACCTCCACCGCAAGCCGGTCGTGTTCCTGAACGCCGCCGGCTACTGGACCCCGCTGTTCGACCTGATCGCCCACACCATCGGAGAGGGCTTCACGCCCGCCGCCTTCGGCGCCCTCTGGCGCGGGGTGGAGCGCGCGGAGGATGTGCTGCCGGCGCTTCGGACGATGGCTGATGACACCGCCCGCGCCGGCCAGGCTCCGCTCGACCTGCTTTAGCGCCGCTCCAGCGCCGCACGGTCCCAACCACCCCGGTCGGCCGCGGCCTCGTAGCTGGTCTGCAGGAACTCCATCAGCGCCCCCTCCGGATCGCCGCTCCCCCGCACCGCGTCGTAGGGCAGCATGAACTCGCCCATCGCCGCCTCATGCCTCGCCCCCTTCGGCCGCACCGGCCAGTCCGCGAACCCCTCCGGCTCCGGATAGGCGTAGGCGTAGAACACCGCCTGCTCCCACATCGGCCCGCCCGGCCAGAAGCCCGCGCTCGACACCTCGTGCGAATAGGCCTCGCGCGTGACGCTGTCGGGCAGCAGCGGCGAGCCCGGGTGCGGCGGCGCCTCGCGCCCCGAGAACCGCGTCACCGCCAGGTCGAAGCTGCCCCAGAAGAAATGCACCGGGCTCGACTTGCCCAGGTACCGCCCGCGAAACGCCGTCATCACCCGCTCGCTCAGCGTCAGCGCCCGCCAGAACCGCCAGGCGTATTCGCGGTCGTAGGTGCGGTTGGTCTCGTCCTGGTCCAGCGGCTCGGCGTCGGGAATCTCAGACGGTTGCGGCCGGATCTTCACCCGCAGCCCCACCTCCGCCATCGCCTGCATCGCCTCGCGCCAGAACTGCGCCGTCGGCTTCGGCTCGAGCCGCACCACCCGCACCACCCCGTTGCTGCAGGCTACGACGAACAGGTGGTCAATGAAGTCGAACCCGAGCTCGTAAACCTGCCCGCCCTGCGGCATGGGCGAGGTCGTCAGTCCCCGCGCCGTCAGGTACAGCGGCACATGCCACCAGTGGTTCACCGGCGGCGCTAGCGCCAGCCGCACCTTGCCCGCGATCTGCGTCCACCGGTGCAGCGTCTGCAGCGTGGCTGACCAGTCGCCATAGTTCAGCTCAGGCCAATCCGAAGCGGCCGCGGCCATTTCCTGCTCCGCTCATCCCGGCGAAAGCGGGACCCAGGCTTTTTGCCACAGCTCCCACGCACGATGAAACACCTCGATCCGCGCTTTGGAACCCGCTTCCCCCTCACCGGCTTGGCCGGCGGCATGGCTGCTCGACCACGAAAGCGGCGGGCGGCTGCTGTAGCCGGCGCGCCGCCGCCCGCGCTTCAGTCCACCCAGTCCTTCGCCAGCCGCCGGGCCGCGAGGAGGAACAGCGCCGCGGCCAGCACGTAGAACCCCATGCCGCTGTAGATCGCCCAGCGCAGCGACTGCTCCCCAAAACGGGGCGCCAGCAGGTCGGAGACGGCGCCGAAGTAATAGAGCCCTCCCGCGATCCCCAGCAGGTTGTTGATCAGCAGGAACAAGGCCGAGGCGGTCGAGCGCATCGTCGCCGGAACGAGGTGGTGCACGGCGGTGACGATTGGCCCGAGCCAGGCGAGGTTCAGTCCTATCGGGATCAGGAACAGCAGGAACGACAGGGCGCGGTTGTCGCTCTGCACCGCCAGGAAGAACACCGGCAGCGCCGCCAGGAAGGCCAGGGCCGGAACGGTGGGGTAGGCGGCCCGGCTGCGCCCGCCGAAGCGGTCGGCAAGGGCGCCGCCGGCCCAGATGCCCGCGAGGCCGCCGATGAAGAAGATCCCGGCAAAGAACCAGGCGCTGTGCACCAGGGAGAAGCCCAGGCTGCGCTGGAAGAAAGACGGCAGCCAGAAGGCCACGCCATAGCCGCAGACCGAGGCAGCGGCGGCGCCGAACGCCAGCAGCCAGAAACTGGGCTTTGAGAGCAGGGTCTTCAGCACGCGCCCAAGCCGCGGCGCGCCGGCCGAGGCCTTTCCGCCGCCCGGCGCCTGGGCGCCTCCGCGGGCGGGATCGCGCACGGTCAGCTTCAGCAGCGGGGCCAGCAGCAGCCCGCTCAAGCCCACGGCGAGGAAGGCGGCGCGCCAGCCCCAGTTGGCGGCGATCACCCCCCCTACGCCCACGCCCAGCGCCGTGCCGATCGGAATGGCGAAGGAGTAGGCGGCTATGGCGCGGGCGCGCTCGGCCGGGGGGAAGTAGTCGGAGATCATCGAATAGGACGGCGCCACGCCTCCGGCCTCGCCGATGCCCACCCCGGTGCGGAAGGCGAACAGCGGCCAAAAGCCCTGAGCCGTGCCGCACAACGCGGTGAACCCGCTCCACAGGCCCAGCGAGATGCTGATGATCCAGCTGCGGCTCCAGCGGTCGGCCAGCCAGGCGATCGGCACCGCGAGCGTCGAATAGACCAGCGCGAAGCCGAGGCCGCTCAGCAGCCCGAACTGCCCGTCGCTCAGGTGGAACTCGGCCTTGATCGGCTTGGCCAGGATGGCGACGATCTGCCGGTCGAGGAAGTTGAAGGTGTAGACCAGGATCAGGATGGCGAGGACGTAGAGCCGGTACGCCCGGCCCTCCGCCCGTGCTGCGGCTTCGCTCATGCGGCCCCCGTGCGACCGCGCCAGCTTAGGCGGGGAGCTGGCGCGGTGCCACCCTCCGCGCCGCGGTGGTTGCCTGTAAGGGAGCGGGAGCGCCGCCTAGACTACGATCACCGTCTCGCCGTAGGCGCTCAGCCGCTTGTCGTGCGTCACCAGCCGGAACGGCTCCGCCACCGCCTGGGCGACCAGCAGCCGGTCGAACGGGTCGCCATGCACCGACGGCAGGCGCTCCACCTCCACGGCATGTTCGGCCGTGACGGGGACAATGGTCATGCCGACCGCGAGGAAGTCTCGGTGAGCGATCCATGCCGGCATCGGCATGGCGTCGTCACCGCGCCCGAGCGCATGCTTGATCGCGATCTCCCAAAGCGACACGGCGCTGACGAAGATCTGGTTGTCGGAACTTGCTATCAGGCGGCGCGCCGGCCTGCGCAGCCGTTCGTCCAGGGTCATCAGCCAAATGGCGATGTGGGTGTCGAGCAGGAGCCTCAAAGGCCTTCCCGGATCGACGCCTCGAACATGGCCGCGATCTCGTCGTCTCCGGCGAACGGATCGGCGGGCGCCTTCCATTTGCCCTTCCACAGGCCGAGGCGCACGCCATTCGTCTTCGGCGTCACCGGCGACAGACGGGCCGCCGGGCGGCCGTTGCGGGCGATGATGATCTCGCTCTCCGCGCCGCTCTCCACCGCCTCCACCAGCTTCGAGAGGTTGGTCTTGGCTTCGTGCATGTTGACGGTCGGCATCGCACGGCTCCTTAGCTACCTTAGCTAACCCAACCCCCGCTCTTCGTCAAGCGCTATGCAGCCTTGCGTTGCGCTCCCTGGCCACGGTCCGCCTTGGCGATGAACTCCCGCAGCTTCGGGTAGATGCCGTTGCGCCACTTAGACCCCGAGAACACCCCGTAGTGCCCGGCGCCCGCCTGCACATGCGCCAGCTTCATCGACTCCGGCACGTTGACCAGCAGCCCGTGCGCCGCCGCCGTCTGCCCCGGAGAGCAGATGTCGTCGCGCTCGCCCTCGATGGTCATCAGCGGCACATTGGTGACCGCGGCGGGGTCGACGCGCCGCCCGCGCCAGGCGAACTCGCCCTTGGCCAGCAGGCGCCGCTGGAACACCCGGTCCACCGTCTCCAGGAACAGTTCCGCCGTCAGGTCGCTGACCGCATAGTACTCGTCGTAAAACGTCTGGATCGGCTGCGCCCGCTCGCTCTCTCCACGGGACAGGGCGCGATAGACCTCCCGGTGCGCGCTCAGGTGCCGCTCCAGGTTCATCGACATGAAGGCCCCGATCTGCAGGAAGCCCGGATAGACGCGGCGCCGGTAGCCCGGCTCGCCCAGCGGGACCGGCGAAATCATCGTCCGCTCGAACCAATCGAGCGAATGGTTCACCGCGAACTCGCTCACCGAGGTCGGGTTCGCCCGCGCGTCCACCGGCCCGGCCATCAGGACCAGGCTCGCGGGAACCGCCTCGTCCCCGTCCTGCGCCAGGATCGCCGTCGCGGCGATGGCCGAGGGGCAGGGCTGGCACACCGCGAACAGGTGCGTCCCCGGCCCCGTCGCCCGCAGGAACTGGAGCAGGTGGTCGATGTGCTCGTCCAGCCCGAAGCGCCCCGCGTGCGCGGGCACGTCCCGCGCGTTGGCCCAGTCGGTCACATAGACGTCGTGCTCGGGCAGCAGCTGGGCGATGGTCGGCCGCAGCAGGGTAGCGAAATGGCCCGAGATCGGCGCCACCAGCAGCACCTTGGGCTGGCCCATGTCGATCGGCTTGCGGAAGTGCAGCAGCGAGCCGAACGGCGTCTCCGCCACCGCCTCGCGCGCGATGGGAACCTCGCGGCCGCGGATCTCGACGCTGTCGATCCCCCAGCGCGGATGCTCGTGCGAGAGCGTCATGCCCTCGACCAGGTCCAGCCACGCGGCCAGCGGCAGCGCCGGCCAGAACCGCCCCTCCGGATCGAAGCGCTTCAGGTAGGAAAGCGTGGCGCCGGCCCAGAAGCGCGCGGGCGCGGTGGCGTCCTGGTAGGCCTGGTAAGCGGCGTAGATCATGCGGGGCGGCGGCTCTCGTTCACGACCACTTCACGCACGCCGATCCTCCGCGATTCGCCTTGCTGCATCTGAAACAGCGGCCGCCGCTTGGAAAAGCCGCCCCGCCCGCCGCCGCCCTTATCTAGGGCCGCCGAAGCGGTTTGTGAAAGCCTTTCGCCCCGTTCAGTTCCGGTCCTAACGCGCCGCTCCCGTGCGCAGCGCCGGTGAATCGAGATCCAGCTGCGCCGCCGCCACCACCTCCAGCTGCGGATGCTTGGCCCTAAGCCGGTCCAGGAACTGCTTGGCGTCGCCCACCACGATGATGTGCGCCCGCGCCGGGTCCAGCGCCGCCGACGCGTAGGCCCGCACCGCCGCCGGATCTACGGCGCGCACCTGCGCATCGTAGCGGCCGACCTCCGCCAGCGGCAGGTCCTGCAGCGCATAGGTCCCCAGCACGCCCGCCAGCCCCTCGGTGGTCTCCAGCGCCCGGCCGCGCCCGCCGGTCAGCACCGCCTTACGGGTGAGCAGCTCCGCCTCCGGCGCAGGTTCGCGCCCCAGCCGCCCCAGCTCCGCCAGCATCAGCTCTACCACCTCCGGCGCCGACTCGTTCTTGGTCTGGCTGGTGGCCACGATCGGCCCGGTGAACCGCCGCGCGTCGGTCACCGCGCGGGCGCCGTAGCTCAGGCCCCGCTTGATCCGGATCTCCTGGTTCAGCCGCGAGGAGAAGCCGACGCCCAGCGTCGCGTTGGTCACCACCGCGGGGAAGTAGCGCGGGTCGCTGCGCCTGATCCCCGACAGGGCCACCGCCACCGCCGCCTGGCCCGAGCCCGGCAGGTCCACCACCACCACCCGCGGCTGGCCCCCGGGCGCCCCCGCCCGCACCGCCGGGGGCGGCGAGGCCGGCCGCGCCCAGCCGCCGAAATGCCGCTGCGCCAGCGCGAGCCCCTCTTCCGGCGTCAGCTTGCCGGTCAGCACCAGGATGGCGTTGTCCGGCCGGTACCAGGCGGAGTGCAGCGCCCGCACGTCCTCGCGCGTGATCCGCTTCAGCGACCCCGGCGTGCCGCCCAGCACATGGCCGTAGGGCGTGCCGGCCAGCACCACGTTGTCGGCCACGAAGCCCGCCACCGACCCCGGCTCCTTCAGCGCCACCTGCAGCGCGTCCAGCGACTGGGTCCGCAGCCGCTCCAGCTCCTCTGCCGCCAGCGCCGGCCGCACCGCCACATCGGCAAGGATGGCCAGCGCCGCGTCCGCCTTGTCGCGCATCACCGTGACGCCCAGCGCCGCGCCGTCCCACCCCGCGTTCGCCTCCAGCTCCGCCCCCAGCGACCCGATCGCCGACGCCACCTCCGGGGCCGAACGCCCGCCCGCCCCCTTGGGCAGCAGCGACGCGGTCAGGCTGGCCAGCCCCGCGCGCCCCTGCGGATCGACCGCTCCACCCGCCCGCACAATCAGCCGCGCGGTCACCAGCGGCAGCTCGGTCGAGCGGGCGACCACCACGCGCAGGCCGTTGGGCAGCACCCGCTCCGCCGCCGCCGGGACCTGGGCCTGCGCCGGCTGGCCCAGCGGGGGCAGGTTCGGCCGGGGCTGCGGAGCCGCCGCCGCCCCCGCACCGGCGGGCTCGGCCTGCGCCGCCGCGGCCGCCGGACCCGCGCCCGCCGCCGCCGGCTCGGGCCCCTCCTGATAGCGCACTACCACCCGCCGATCGTCCGGCAGGTAGAGCCGCGCCACCCGCTGCACGTCCGCCGCCGTCACCGCCTGCACCCGCCCGATCCATTCGTTGGCCCGCTCCGCCCCGCCCTGCAGGATCAGCGCGAAGCCGAGCGCGTTGCCGCGGTCGTCGATCGCCTGCCGGTCGCGCAGCTCCTCGCTGACCAGCAGCGTCTTGGCCCGCGCCAGCTCGTCGGCGCCGACCGGCGCGTCACGCACCTTGGCGAGTTCGGCCCTGAGCGCGGTCTCGCCCTGCTCGACCGTCTTGCCGCCCGCCAGGATGGCGCTGACGCCGGCCTGGCCCGGCTGCTCGATCAGCTCCGCCCCGCCGAACACCGACTGGGCCAGCTGCTGCTCGTAGACCAGGCTGCGGTAGAGCCGCGAACTCTCGCCCTTGGTCAGCACCGCCTCCAGCACCTTCAGCGCCGGGGCGTCCGGCGAGCTCCCCGAAGCCCCGACCCAGCTCAGCGCCACCGCCGGCAGCGGCACGTTCGGCGCGAACACGTCCTTGGTCGTCGCCGAGGTGCGTTGCGGCTCCTTCACCGTCACCCGCGGGATCGGCGTCTTGGGCGCGCGGACCGGCCCGAAATACTGATCGACCCAGCGGTCGAGCCGCGCCTGATCGAAGTTGCCCACCACGATCAGCGCGGCGTTGTCGGGCCGGTAGTAGGTGGCGTGGAACGCCTTCACGTCCTCCAGCGTGGCCGCGTCCAGCTGGGCGATGTCGCCGATCACCGAGCGCCGGTAGGGGTGCGCCGTGAACGTCGCCGCCGGCAGCGCCACGAACAGCCGCCCGTAGGGGTCGGCCAGCACGCCCTGCCGGTACTCCTCCTTCACCACCTCCCGCTCGGAGCGGAAGCTGGCCTCGTCCACCACCAGCGACTGCATCCGGTCCGCCTCCGCCCAGAGCAGCCGCTCCAGGTGCTCGGCCGGAACCACCTCGTAGTAGTTGGTCAGGTCGTCGTGGGTGGAGGCATTGTTGTAGCCGCCCACGTCCTCGGTCAGCCGGTCGAGGAACTCCGAGGGCATGTTCCGGGTCGACTTGAACAGCAGGTGCTCGAACAGGTGAGCGAAGCCCGAGCGCCCCTGCGGGTCGTCCTTGCCGCCCACGTGGTACCAGACCTGCACCGACACGTTCGAGGTGCCCGCCTCGCGCGAGGTGAACACCTTCAGCCCATTGGCCAGCGTCCGCGTCTGGTACTGAATTGGCGGAGCCGTCACCGCCGCCCCCTCCGCCCGAGTCTGCGCCGCGGCCGCTCCCGCCCCCAAAGCCAGCGCCGCGACCAGGGCAAAGGCGACACGTCTCATCGTCGGCTCCCGAAATGCCGATGCACTATAAGCGCCCGCGCGCGCCTGCACAGGGTCCGCCCGCGGGCGAATGGAAGGGTGAGGGACGCAAATGGGCGTTTTCAACTTTTTCACCCAACCCCGAATCCTCAACCCTCCGCGGCCAACCCTCTGATCCCGCTCGCCTTCCCCCGCGCAAGCAGCGGCAAGAGCCCCGTCTCGTCCACCCCCCTGCGCCCCAGGC
>DASVRA010000034.1:0-39201 GCA_036388855.1 Caulobacteraceae bacterium
GTCCGGCAGGCGCACGTCTTGGGTGCTACCCGGAGCCTGGGGGTTGGCCGCCTGCGCCGGCGGTTACGGCCCCAGGCGGCGGCGCTCCGGTCGCCCGGGACACGCCGCCACGCCGTCCACGGGCGGGTGGAGCCGCACTGCTCCATCCCCGGACGCCGGCGTAACCCCCGCCGGCCTGCCGCCCGGCTCGCTGGGCCGGGCTCCCCGTTCGACCGCACTCCCGGCGGCAAAGGTGCGGGCCCTGCCCCCTCCCACGCCGGAAGTCGTGAGCAGGAGTATGGGGCAGGTGGAAGGCAGGGGGATAAGTTCGGGGTTTTCCCCCTGTTTCGCTGCGAGCGCGCGGTCAGGTTCGGGTGAGGGTTCAACGGCTTGGCGGTTTTAGAGGCGCCGCGGCGGGGTGAGTTGTCAGCCGGATTGGGCATGCAATGAAGTGAGGGCGCCGGGGCGCAGAGGCTTTAGGACCGTTCCGTCAGGCGGTTGACGTGGCCCATTTTGCGGCCGGGGCGGGACTCGCGCTTGCCGTAGAGCCACAGGCGGGCGGCGGGGTCGCTGGACAGGTCCCGCCAGGCGTCGGCCTCGGCGTCGATCAGGTTGAGCATTTCGGTGCGGGCCAGGGCGGCGGTGGGGCCGAACGGCCAGCCGGCGACCGCGCGGACGTGCTGCTCGAACTGGTCGACCTGGCAGCCATCCAAGGTCCAGTGGCCGGAGTTGTGGACGCGGGGGGCGAACTCGTTGACCAGCAGTTCGCCGCGGTCGAGTTCGAACAGTTCGACGCCGATCACGCCGACGTAGTCCAGGCCATCGAGGAGGGCGCGGGCGATGTCTTCCGCTTGGCGGCGCAGGTCGTCGGAGGCGTCGGCCGGGGCGACGGTGCGGCGCAGGATGCCGCCTTCGTGGCGGTTCTCGCCCAGGGGATAGGCGGCGAATTCGCCCCCGCGCCCGCGGGCGGCGATCACCGACAGCTCGCGAACGAAATCGGCCTTGGCCTCGAGAATGGCCGGACGGCCGCGCAGCGAGGTGAGTGCGGCCTCCGCGTCTTCGGCCTGCCCGATCCAGACTTGGCCCTTGCCGTCGTAACCTTCGCGGCGGGTCTTCAGCAGGGCGGGCAGGCCCAGGCGCTCCATGGCGGCGCGGAGGTCGTCCAGGCCGGAGATGTCGGCGAACGCCGCCGTGCGGATGCCCGCGCCGTTGAGGAAGGTCTTTTCGGCGAAGCGGTCCTGGGCCACCGCCAGCGCCTTCGCGCCCGGCGCGACCTCGACCTCAAGCTTCTGGAGCGCCTCGACGACCTCGGCGGGCACGTTCTCGAACTCGAAGGTGACCACGTCCGAGACCTCGGCCAGGGCCGTAAGGCCGTCGGGATCGCCGTAGGCCGCGGTGATGGTGTGGGCCGCGACGCGGCCGGCGGGGCAGTCGGCCTCCGGGTCGAGCACGGCGACGTCGAAACCGAGCCGGGCGGCCGCCATGGCCAGCATCCGCCCGAGTTGGCCGCCGCCGAGGATGCCGATGGTGGAACCCGGCGGCAGAGGGAAGGGGCTCATGCCCGCTGGAGGTCCGGCACGGCCTCGCCCACGCTCTCGGTTTGGCGGGCACGGAAGGCGGCGACGCGCTCGGCCAGCGCCGGGTCGGACAGGGCCAGGATCTGCGCGGCCAGCAGCCCGGCGTTGCGCGCGCCGGCCTCGCCGATGGCGAGCGTGCCGACGGGGACGCCCGCCGGCATCTGGGCGATGGAGAGGAAGCTGTCGACGCCGTCGAGGCTCTTGGACTTGATCGGCACGCCCAGCACCGGCAGCTCGGTCATGGCCGCGGCCATGCCGGGCAGGTGCGCCGCCCCGCCCGCGCCGGCAATGATAACCTTGAACCCGGCGGCGGCGGCACCCTTGGCGAAGGCGTAGAGGCGGTCGGGGGTGCGGTGGGCCGAGACCACCTTGGCCTCGTAGGAGACGCCCAGCATGTCCAGGCTCTCGGCCGCGCATTTCATCGTGGGCCAGTCGGACTGGCTGCCCATGATGATGGCGACGGGCGGGAGGGGTTCGCTCATGCGGCGGCCTTGTTCGCCCTGAGGGCGGAAGGCGGGGGAGTATAGGCAGGCATCCCCGGCTGGCAACCGGTGGGCGTCAGGCGATGATGTCGGGGTTCAGGCGCTCTTCCAGGGCGCTGATCTGGTCGCGCAGGACCAGCTTCTTCTTCTTCAGGCGGCCGATCTGGATCATGTCGGGGAGCGACGTGGCCGCGAGCGCGGCGACGGCCGAGTCCAGGTCCTGGTGCTCAGTGCGCAGCGCCTTGAGCCTGGCGCGGATGGCGTCCTCGTCGGTGAGCTCGTCGAGCGGAGTGGCCTCGTCCTCAGAGGCGGTGAGGTCGCGGGAGCTGCGGAAGGCGGGCGCCTGGGCCAGAGCCTCGGCCAGCTGCCGCAGCAGCTTGGGGGGCGCGTTGCGAGATGCGGCGGAGGCGGCGGCCTCCAGCGCGCCGGCCACGCCCGGGCGGTCGGCGGCGGGCGGGGTGGACAGGTGCTCCAGGGTGTCGAACACCACGCGCTCGGCCTCGATTTCTGCGGCCTTGACCCGCCCGCGCAGGCCTTCGCGGGCGAGGTCCGACACCGGCGGACGCGGGACCTTCAGCGCGCGGCGGGCCTGGCGAAGGGGGGCGACGGCGGCGCGCTCCCAGGCCTCGGCGAGTTCGGCGGCCTGGCGCAGGCGGGGGCCGTCGAGCGGGCGGCCCTCGATCGCGCACCAGGCGGCCCAGAGCAGCAGCGGCGGCGTCTGGCCGTGCATGTCCTGCAGCTCGAGCAGCGCGTCCTCGACGCCCGGCCGGCCGTAGGCCTGCACCGCCCAGTCCCACAGTTTCATGCGTGCCTCCCGGCGGCCCTATCGCGCCCGAGCCGGCGAGGTGCAACCAGATGTGACATGACGCCGCGACCTGTTCGTGTTTTTATTCGCCGGTCAACAGAAGGAGATCCTCCGATGGCGATAGAAGCCCGCATCCGCGAACTCGACGCGCGTCACGCCGCGCTCGAGCGCATGATCGACGAGGAGATGGCGCATCCCTCGTCGGACGACCTGCGGGTGCGGGAACTGAAGCGGCAGAAGCTGAAGCTGAAGGAGGAGATCGAGGGGCTGAGGGGCGAGACGACGCACTGACGTCCAGGGCCCTAACCTCGCCCTTCGACAGACTCAGGGTGAGGTTTTCTACCAGGCATTGAGCCTATCCTGAGCCTGTCGAAGGACGAGGCCGGACCAATCAGCCGCCGCCAGTGGTGGGAGGCGTCCTACGCCTCCTGTTCTTCCACCATCACCTCCGACTGGGGCACGGCCACCGGCTCGGGCTCCAGGCCCTCTTCGGCGAGCGCGCCGGTCTCCGACGCCGGCCGCAGTGACGGGCCCGCCTCGGGCTTGGCCTGCTTGGCGTCTTCCTTTGCCTTCTTCTCGGCCGCCTTGCGCACCACCGCGTCCAGCTCCAGCTGGCTGACCAGGCCCAGGGTCACCGGGTCCACCGCCTTGAGGTTGTTGGCGTTCCAGTGGGTGCGATCGCGCACCGCGTCGATGGTGGCCTTGGTGGTGCCGAGCAGCTTGGCGATCTGGCTGTCGGCGATCTCTGGGTGGTTCTTGACGAACCAGGCGATGGCGTCGGGCCGGTCCTGGCGGCGCGACACGGGCGTGTAGCGCGGGCCGCCCTTGGCGGGCTTGAGCAGTTCGGCGTGGCGGCTCTTCTGCGCCTTCATCCTGTAGTTCGAGTCGGCGCCGGCGCGGTCGAGCTCCTCGCGGGTGAGCTGCCCGTTGCCGATGGGGTCGGCGCCGCGGATGTCGCGGGCCACCTCGCCGTCGGCGATGCCGCGCACCTCCAGCGGGTGGAGGCCGCAGAAGTCGGCGATCTGCTCAAAGGTGAGCGAGGTGTTGTCGACCAGCCAGACCGCGGTGGCCTTGGGATAGAGTATCTGATCGGCCATGGTTTTTCGTGCTCCAGAAACGAAGGCGCCCGGCCTTTCGGCCGGGCGGTGTCGCCGTTCATATAGGCGGGTTCGCGGGGTTTGGGAACCAACCGCGATGGGGAAGGCGGCTCAGGCGGCCAGCAGCCCCTTGAGCACGTCCGCATCCTTCGGCGCCGCCCCTTCGGGGTCGTTGTCGAAGTAGCAGACCACGTCGCGCCCGTCCGTGTTCCAGGCGCGGATGCGGCCGGCCCAGTCCTCCAGCGTCTCGGGGGGATAGCGGCCCCAGTAGCGGCCGCCGGGGCCGTGGCCGCGCACATAGACCCAGCTCGCCGTCGCCTCCCACGGGGCAGGCGCGTGGTGGTGGTCCGACAGGCAGAGCGAGACATCGTGGGCGCGCAGCAGGGCGAACACCTCGGGCGCGTACCAGCTGGGGTGGCGGAACTCGAAGGCGTAGCGGCGGCTGGGGCCGAGCAGGGGGAGGAAGGCGGCCAGCCGCTCGTCGTTGCGGTGCATGCCGGGCGGCAGCTGGAACAGGACCGGGCCGAGCTTCTCCCCGAGCAGGTCGGCGCGGCTGAACATCAGAGCCAGCGGCTCGGCCGGGTCGAGCAGCCGCTTCATGTGGGTGAGGTAGCGCGAGGCCTTCCAGGCGAACAGGAACCCCGGCGGCGACTTCTCCCGCCAGCCGCGCGAGGCGGCCTCGGTGGGCAGGCGGTAGAAGGAATTGTTGATCTCGGCGGTGTCGAAGCGGGAGGCGTAGTAGGCGAACTCGTCCTTGGCCTTGAGCCGTTCGGGGTAGAAGACGCCGCCCTTCCAGTGGCGGTAGCACCATCCCGAACAGCCGATCCGCACCTCCGCCATGGCGGCTCAACGCGGGCCGCTACGGGGCGGTTCAGGCGGCGGGCGCGGAGGGGACATAGGTGCGCGAGGTGGGCTCCAGGTACAGGCGTCCGTGGGGGGCGTCGAAGGTGACGATGAAGCGGTTCAGCCAACCGGCGCCGACCCGCGTTTCGCCGGTGGCGCCCCAGACGTTGTAGAGGGTGTGCGGCCCCATCTGCAGCGCGCGCACCTGGCCGACCTGGCCCCAGTAGGGCTCCGCCGCGCGGGCGCCGACCAGCCCGCGCTTCACGCCCGAGCCCTGGCGCACCGCCTCGTCGGTCAGCTCCTCGGGCCAGGCCGTTTCCAGCCGCGCGGGCTTCTCCACCGGCGCGCCCGCCTTCGCGGTCACCATCACCGGAGCGTAGAAGCCGCCGTCGCGCGCGGTCAGCTCCACTGCCGGCGTCTGTCCGGGGCGGTACATCGAGGGTTGGTAGAGGGCGACGGTGCGCCGGTCCGGGTCGATGCGCACCACGTAGGCCTGAAACAGCTCGCGCCCGATCAGGCCCTGCACGCCTTTCGGGTAGCGGGTCTTGGCGAAGTCCAGCGCGACGGGCTCGGGCGCGAACACCGGCGAGCCCGCCACCTCCAGGTTCACCGCCCACAGCCGCCGCACCAGCGCCCCATGGGGCGAGATGGCCGCGGTGTTGCGCACCCCGAGCTTGGCGGGCCTGAGCAGCCGCGCGTCGATCACGCTGCGCGAGGCGCCGGAGTCCAGTGCGAACCAGTAGGGACCCTCCTCATTCAGCCGCACCGGTACGAGCACATACGGGCCGACCTGCCGGTACTCCACCTTCGCCAGCGGCTCTCCGTGCGGGTCGTGGCTCTCCTCCCATTCCCGCTCTGCCCATTCATGGCGGTGCGGGCGGATGCTGTCGGGGATCGCGTCGAGGAGGCGCGAGGGCGAGGGCAGCGGGATGCTGGGCAGCCGGGGCGGGCTGATGTGGGGCAGGCGCGGCAAGGCCAGGGCCACGGCCATGACGACGGCTATCATTGCATTCTCCGGCCGGTCCCCGCGCGGCGGCGGGTTACTGCCGCGCAAGGCTCAAGGCAAGCGACGCGAGGTCGCGCCCATCTTCGCGGTTGACCGGGCAAGGCCGAAGCTTACAGTCGCCGCCGTTCTCCGGGGGGCCGCGCATGGGCGGCTGAGATAGGGGCGAGCCCCTGACCCGCCGAACCTGATCCGGGTCATGCCGGCGAAGGGAGGGAACGGCTTCACCCGAAGCCCCAGCTCGCGCCGGCGCCCTCCATGGAGGCCGCCATGAACGTGCACGTGAAGATCGGACAGGTCGCGACGGGCGAAATCCCCGGCTCGCGCAAGGTCTACGCGCCCGGCCTGCTGCACCCGGAGCTACGCGTGCCGTTCCGCGAGATCGCCGTTCACCCCACGGCCGGCGAGCCGCCGGTGACGGTCTACGACCCCTCGGGCCCCTACACCGATCCCGCGGCCGTCATCGACATCCACAAGGGGCTGCACCGCCCGCGCGATGCGTGGACGTTGGCCCGGGGCGATGTGGAGTCGGTCGAGCCTCGGGCCGTGCGGCCGGAAGACAACGGCGGCGCTCGCGGCCTCTATCTCGCGCCCGAGTTCGAGCGGCGCATCCCCACCTTCCGCGCCAGGCCCGGCCGCAACGTCACGCAGATGCACTACGCGCGGCGCGGAGAGGTCACGCCGGAGATGGAGTTCGTCGCCATTCGCGAGAACCTGCGCCGCGACCGGCTGGCCGAGGCGGTGCGGGACGGAGAGGACTTCGGCGCCTCGATCCCTGACCATGTCACCCCCGAGTTCGTGCGCGACGAGGTGGCGCGGGGGCGGGCGATCATCCCCGCCAACGTCAACCATGGCGAACTGGAGCCGATGGCGATCGGGCGGAACTTCCTTGTGAAGGTGAACGCCAACATCGGGAATTCGGCTGTGCTTAGCCAAGTGGCCGATGAAGTGGACAAGATGGTCTGGGCGATCCGCTGGGGGGCGGATACGGTGATGGATTTGAGTACGGGGAGGAATATCCACAATATCAGGGAGTGGATCGTCAGGAACTCGCCCGTGCCGATCGGGACGGTGCCGGTTTATCAGGCGCTGGAGAAGGTGGGGGGGGTGGCGGAGGAGCTGACCTTCGACATCTTCATGGACACGCTGGTGGAGCAGGCCGAGCAGGGGGTGGATTATTTCACCATCCACGCCGGGGTGCGGCTGCCGTTCATTCCGCTGACGGCGCGGCGGACGACGGGGATCGTGTCGCGGGGCGGGTCGATCATGGCCAAGTGGTGCCTGGCGCACCACCGGGAGAACTTCCTCTACGAGCGGTTCGAGGAGATCTGCGAGGTGATGAAGGCCTACGACGTGTCGTTCAGCCTGGGGGACGGGCTGCGGCCGGGGTGCATCGCCGACGCCAATGACGCGGCGCAGTTCGCCGAACTGCGGACGCTGGGGGAGCTGACCCAGGTCGCCTGGAAGCACGACGTGCAGACCATGATCGAGGGGCCGGGACATGTGCCGATGCACAAGATCAAGGCCAACATGGACGAGCAGCTGAAGCACTGCGGCGAGGCGCCGTTCTATACGCTGGGCCCGCTCGTCACCGACATCGCGCCGGGCTACGACCACATCACCTCGGCTATCGGGGCGGCGATGATCGGGTGGTTCGGCACGGCGATGCTTTGCTACGTCACGCCCAAGGAGCACCTGGGGCTGCCGGACCGGCAGGACGTGAAGGACGGGGTGATCGCCTACAAGATCGCCGCCCACGCCGCCGACCTGGCAAAGGGCCACCCCGCCGCCCGCGCCTGGGACGACGCGCTCTCCCGGGCCCGCTTCGAGTTCCGCTGGGAGGACCAGTTCAACCTCGGCCTCGACCCCGAGACCGCGCGCGAGTTCCACGACGAGACCCTGCCCAAGGAGGCGCACAAGACCGCCCACTTCTGCTCGATGTGTGGGCCGAAGTTCTGCTCGATGCAGATCAGCCAGGAGATCCGCGAGGCGGCGCGCAGCCAGAACGACGCGGACGCCGCGGCGGGGATGGCGCAGATGGCGGAGCGGTTCCGCGCCGGGGGCGGGGAGATCGACGTGGCGGTGAAGGGGAACTCTTCCACCCCCTGAGAATGACCGTTCCTGAGCCAAATCAACGGCCCAAGCCGCCAGAGTAGGAGTTTGGTCCCGTATCAGCCGTTCGTCTGCCGCCGACATGAGCGGAGGCCCGCTGGGCTGGGCGCGGGCGCGGGCGGCGGCGGAGTTCGGCGCCGGCTGCGTGGTCGCCGAGGCCAACCAGGGCGGCGACATGGTGAGGAGCGTGGTGGCCGGCGCGGGCGTGGCCGCGCGCATCCGCCTGGTCCACGCCTCGCGCGGCAAGCGGGCGCGGGCCGAGCCGGTGGCGGCGCTGTACGAGCAGGGGCGGGTGGCGCATTGCGCGGCGATGCCGATGCTGGAGGAGGAGCTGATGGCGATCGGGGCGGGCGAGGGGTCGGGCGAAGGCGGGGGGACGCTGGACCGGGCGGACGCGCTGGTGTGGGCGATTACGGCGCTGATGCTGGAGGACAGGGCGGAGCCGCGGGTGCGGTTCTTGTGAGGGCCGCTTCGCGCCAGTGGCGGACGTTCAGCTCTGCGCCAAGAGCGGACCCTGGTGCCGCGGCGGTACGCGGACCTTCAGCTCCCCTCGGCCAGTCGCGCGAGCAGCCAACGGCCAGCGGGACCTAACGCCCGGTCGCGCCGATGCGCGACCACGATCGGCAGACGCGGCATGCGGTCGGCACCGTCCCAGCTGCGGACCTTTAGTTGCACCAGGCGCGCGGCATCAAGGTCGTCGGACACCATGTGCAGCGGCATGCTCCCCCATCCTAGGCCGGCAAGCAGCATGGCGTGCTTGGCGCCAAGATCGGCGATGCGCCAGGTTCGCAGGGCGGCCACGCCGTGATCCTTGCCGGCTGTCAAGGCGGAGCGATCCGCGAGCACGAGCTGGATGTGGTCCCGCAGAGCCTCGGGCTCCAGCACATCATCGGCAAGGGCCAGCGGGTGTCGGGGGGCGGCGACCGGAACCAGCTCGACTTCTCCCAATCCCGTGCGCTCCAGCTCTGGGAAGGCGCTGGCGAACTCGGTCACCAGCCCTAGATCGACTGCGCTGTCGAGCAACGCCTGCACGGCCGCCCCCAGCGTTTCCACATGCACGCGTGTCTGCACGGAGGGGAACTCCGCTTGGAAGCCTGCCAGCGCCCCCGTCAGCGTCGCCATGGGGAACATCGAGTCGATGACCAGCGACAACTCCGGCTCCAGTCCGCCGACGATCCCACTCGCCTGAAGGCGGAAGCCATCCACCTCTTCGAGGATGCGCCGGACGCGCGGCAGCAGTGCGCGACCAGCGTCGCTCAGTACCGGGCGGTAGCCGCTGCGGTCGAACAGCTCGGCCCCGACCTGCTCTTCCAGCTTCTGCACCGTGTAGGTGATGGCCGACTGCGCCCGATTCAGCTTGCGGGCGGCGGCGGAGAAGCTCCCCACCTCCACCACCACGCCGAACACCCGAAACTGGTCCAGCGAGAGCGCGTCCATCTTCATCAGTCTACCGGATAGAGAGCTTCAACACTATCCCGGTTTTTTCGACCCCCGCTCCTGGCCATCTTACGTATCGAACGGCGGCCCAACCGCCTCTGACATCGACGGAGAAGGTCAATGAAGATCGGCATCATCGGCAACGGCAACGTCGGTTCCGCGCTGCAGGCCGGACTGAGCCGCGGCGGCCACGAGGTGCGCGCGGTCGGCCGCGACGCCGCCGCCGTGCGGAGCGCGGGCGATTTCGGCGAGGTGCTCATCCTGGCGGTCCCGTTCGGCGAGATCGACAACGCCCTGCGCGAGCTCGGGGACTCGCTGAACGGCAAGATCGTCGTGGACGCGACGAACGCGCTCACGCCGGACATGAACCTCGCGGTTGGCCTCACCACCAGCGGCGCCGAGGAACTCCAGAAGAAGGCGCCGGGCGCGAAGGTCGTGAAGGCGTTCAACACCGCCTTCGCCCACTCGATGAACGGCGGCCGCATCGGCGGGGAACAGCTCGCCGGGCTTGTGGCTGCGGATGACGGCGAGGCCAAGGCTGCCGTGCTGTCGCTCGTCAAGGACCTTGGCTTCGACCCCATCGACGCCGGGCCGCTCGCCAGCGCGCGTCAGCTGGAGCCGCTCGCGCTGCTGAACATCAAGCTCGGGTTTGTCCTGGGCTACGGACCGAACAGCGGCTTCCGGTTCGTCCACTAACCCGGTCCCGTTCACACAGGCGTCGCACCATGAACAGCACTCGCATTCCGACGTACTTCGTCAGCCATGGCGGGGGACCGTGGCCATGGCTCGAGGGCGATTTCCGTCGTCAGTTCGACAAGCTGGAACAGTCCCTGGGCGACATGCGCCGCGAGCTCGGCGACCTACCCCGCGCGGTCCTCGTGATCTCCGGCCACTGGGAGGAAAACGGGTTTGCCGTCTCGTCGGCGGAGCGTCCGGGCATGCTCTACGACTACAGCGGCTTCCCGGAGCACACCTACCGCATCCAATATAAGGCGCCGGGTTCGCCCGAGCTCGCGGCCCGCGTGCAGGAACTCCTCACGGCCGGCGGCGTCGGCGCCCGGCTCGATCCGGCCCGGGGCTACGACCACGGCACCTTCAGCATCATGAAGCCGCTCTATCCGGGCGAGGACATTCCGCTCGTCCAGCTGTCGATCGACCGCCGCTACGACCCCGCCCAGCATCTGCAGGTCGGACGGCTGTTGGCGCCGCTGCGCGACGAGGGCGTGCTGATCATCGGCAGCGGCCTAAGCTACCACAACCTGCGGGAAGCGCGCGGCAGCGCCGGCCGCGAGCCGTCGCGGGTGTTCGACGCCTGGCTCCAGGAGACGCTGGCCGCGGCTCCCGAGGAGCGCACCGCGCGCCTCCTTGAGTGGGAACGCGCGCCGGCCGCTCGCGCCGCCCATCCGCAGGAGGACCACCTCATCCCGCTGATGGCTGCGGTGGGGGCCGCGGAGGGCGATCCGGCGGCCATCGTCTACCACCAGAAAGACCTGTTCGGCGGCATGACCGCCTCCAGCTTCCGCTTCGGCGAACTGCCTACCGCTCACTGACGCTACCGACAAAGGGGAACCACAATGTCCGATCGGCTTAACCAATGGTCTCCGCGCGTGCTCTCGATCCTGCGGATCGTGACGGCGCTGCTGATGATCGAACACGCGACGATGAAGTTCTTCGCCTTTCCCGCGGCCATGCCCATGCCGGGCCCGCTGCCGCCGATCATCATCGCCGCAGGGGTGATCGAACTCGTCGCCGGGACCTTGATCGCGCTCGGCCTGTTCACCCGCCCCGCGGCGTTCCTCGCCTCGGGAACGATGGCGGCGGCCTACTTCATCGGCCACGCCACCCAGGGCTTCTGGCCCGCCCTCAACCAGGGCGAGGCGGCCATCATGTTCTGCTTCGTCTTCTTCTATCTCGTCTTCGCCGGGCCAGGCTCGTGGAGCCTGGACGCATTGCTCCGCGGCCGTCGCGATAGCGGCGCTCCGGCCACCGCCTGATCGCCGGCTGCCTGCCTGCCCCGTCCCTTCGGCGCCGCTCTACAGAGCGCCGAAAGGACGGGGGATCTACGCAACCTCTCACCAAAGAGCACGTCCATGAAAGTCGAAGGAATCACCTGGCACGCGGTTACGCTGGAACCGAGCAAGTTTGCTCAAGTCAAACAGCTGTACGCCCAGACATTCGGACTGACTCCCACGATGGAGATGGACGGCGTCGCCGTGTTCCAGATGCCGAACGGAACGCTGCTGGAACTGTACACGCCGCAAAGCGTGCCTCCCTTCGGCTACAACGATGCGCTCGCCTTCGGCTTCCGCGTCGATGACATCGAACAGGCGTCGAACGAAATCGCAGCCGCAGGCGGCGAGCTCCTGGGCCAAATCAACCGCGTTCCGGAGATGGGGTACGCCTACCGCCACTTCCGCGGGCCCGACGGTCAGGTGTACGGCCTCAACGAGCAGAAGTGACTTCCGCGTGGAGCGCTCACCCGAAGCGGACCTCGGCAAAGTCAGCTATGAGTCAGAAGAGGACTTAAGGCCACGGTAGGCCGGAGTGTCATTCGATCCCAGGGCGCTCCTCGCCATTATAGGTTTGGGCGACGGAGTCCGCGTGAGCGCCTCCTACTTCCCGGCAGCGGCCCGCGCGTGTTCGGCTCCGGCGTGCAGTCGACCTCGTAGCGCTCTTCCAGATGCGGGCCGTCCTCACCATCGCGAGGTGGGACGGGGCGAGCCGGGGAGGCGTGCCAGGTGGGGGGTGGTTCGAGACGCGGTCCTGGCGGACCGCTCCTCACCATGACGAGGTTGGGTGGAGCCGATCTACGTCTTCAGGGCGGCCAGGCGCCTCAATCCCCCGCCGTTGACGCTCGCCGCCAGGTCCATCAGGTTGAGCGCCAAAGCCAGGCCCGCTTCGCCATGCCGCGCCCGTTCCTCCCGCCGGCCCTGCTCCTCGCCGCGATGGCCGCGCCCGCGGGCGCGCAGGAGACGCTCGGGGGCGATCCGAACATCACCGTCAGCTACTATGACGTCAAAGCCTCGACCCCGCGCGCGATGGTGCGCGAGATCGAGGGGCGGAAGATCGCCATGCTCGGCGGCGGCAAGGCGGCCTGGGGGCTGACCACGGCGGAGTTCGGCTACGGCTGGATGATCCGGGGCGCCGGCCCGCTCGACTGCGACCTTGCGCAGGCCAAGGTGACCTACAAGATCAAGGTGCTGCTGCCGCGCGTGGCGCCGGGCGTGACCCTGAAGAAGGAGACGGCGGACTGGTGGGCGGCGTCGAGCGCCAAGCTGCGCCACCACGAGATCGACCACGTGAAGCTGGCGCTGGGCTACGCCGAGAAGATGCAGGCGGCGATCCGCGCCGCCACCTGCACCACCGCCGCGGACGAGGCCAAGCGGGTGATGGCCGAGTTCGAGCAGGCCAACGCCGCCTACGACGGCCTGACCCGCCACGGGACCACGGTCCCGGCGCGGCGCAAGGGCCGAAGCTAGCGGCGGGCGCCGGACCGGGTGTGAAGCGGGCGCGGGCGGGGTTAGGCTGGGCCCGTTGCCGGAGACCGCCAATGCGCGCCGCCCTGTTCGCCCTGCTGCTCCTCGCCTTCGCCGCCCCGGCCCGCGCCGCGCCCGCTTCGTCCGGGGACGAGGCCGAGATCCGCGCGGTGATCGGGCGCATGGAGGCGGCGTGGAACCGGGGCGACTTCCAGGGCTACATGCGGGGGTTCGAGAACCCGGGCGTGGTGTTCGTCTCCAAGGGCCGCATCCTGCCGGGCTGGCGCGAGACGCTGGACCATTATGTGCGCGACTACGGCGGGGCGCCGGAGCGGCGCGGGCGGCTGCGCTTCGAGGTGCTGTCGGTCGAGATGCTGGGGCCGGACGCGGCGCAGCTGATCTCGCGCTACCGGCTGGAGGGGGGCGCCGAGCCGCAGGACGGGATCAACACGCGGCTGTTCCGCAAGGTGGGCGGGCGCTGGGTGATCGCGCTGAACCACGTCTCGTCCAAGGCGCCGGAGGCGGGCGATCCGGGGCCGGCGGTGCGCGCGGTGATGGAGGCCCAGGCGGCGGCCTGGAACCGGGGCGACATCGACGGCTTCATGGCCGGCTACTGGAACAGCCCGGAACTGACCTTCGTCTCCGGGACCGAGGTGACCCGGGGGTGGGCGCCGACCCTGGCGCGCTACAAGCGCCGCTACGCCGGGGCAGCGGCGATGGGGCGGCTGACCTTCTCCGAGGTGGCGGTCACCGCGCTGGGGCCCGAGGCGGCGCTGGCGATCGGCCGCTGGTCGCTGGCGCGGGGGAAGGACGCGCCGGGGGGCGTGTTCACCCTGACCTGGCGGCGCATCGGCGGCGAGTGGAAGATCGTGGCGGACCACACGTCCTAGCTCCCGCGCTCAGGCCAAGGCGCCCTTGACGGCGGCGGCGAGGTCGGTGAGGCGGAAGGGCTTGCGCAGGACGGCGGCGTCGCCGGCGGCCTGCTCGATGGCGGCGGTGTCGGCGTAGCCGCTGGCGAAAAGGACGCGCTGGCCTGGGCGCAGGCGCCGGGCGCGCTCGGCCACCTCGGCGCCGTTCATGCCGGGCATGGCGAAGTCGAGCAGCAGCAGGTCGGGGCGTTCGCGCTCGAACAGCTCCAGGCCCGACGGGCCGTCCTCCGCCTCGATCACTCGAAAGCCGAGGGTGTCGAGGGAATCGACGATGAAGCGGCGCACATCGGGATCATCGTCGACCACGAGCACGGCGCCCCGCGCTACGCCCCGCGAGGCCTTCATCTCACCTGGCGGCGCATCCGCCGCTCGCTCCAGATTCGCGGCCACGGGTAGGAAGATGCTGACGGTCGCCCCTCGGCCGAGTTCGCTGGCGATCACCGCGGCGCCGCCGGACTGGCGGGCGATGCCGTAGACCTGGCTGAGGCCCAGGCCGGTGCCCTGGCCCACGGGCTTGGTGGTGTAGAAGGGGTCGAAGGCGCGGGCAAGCACGTCGGGGCCCATGCCGGGGCCGTCGTCGGAGACCGAGACCACAACGTAGCCGCCGGCGGCGAGGCCGGGGGCCAGCGCCTGGTCCGGCCCCACCTGCTCGCTCCTGGTAGCGACCGTGACCTTGCCGGCGCCGCCCAGCGCGTCGCGGGCGTTGATGGCCAGGTTGAGCACCGCCAGCTCCAACTGGTTGGCGTCGGTCAAGGCCGCGCCCACGGCGGGGTCGAGCCTGAGCTCCAGCTCGATGGTGGAGCCGAGCGCGCCGGCGAGGAGT
Organism: Caulobacteraceae bacterium; assembly: GCA_036388855.1. Lineage (GTDB taxonomy): Bacteria > Pseudomonadota > Alphaproteobacteria > Caulobacterales > Caulobacteraceae > DASVRA01. Next base: position 14,564 of record DASVRA010000034.1, read on the forward strand.
TCGGCCATGCGCTTGATGGCGGCGTTGACCGGCACCGGCTCCACCGCCAGCCGCTGGGTGCGGGAGAAGGCAAGCAGCTGCGAGGTCAGCTTGGCGCCGCGCTCGGCCGCCTGCAGCGCGTTGGCCGCGATCCGCTTCGTGCGCTCGTCGGTGGCGCGGCGGCCGATCATGTCCAGCCCGCCGACCACCGCGGTGAGCAGGTTGTTGAAGTCGTGGGCGATGCCGCCGGTGAGCTGGCCCACGGCTTCCATCTTCTGGGCCTGGCGCAGGCTCTCCTCGGTAGCCTGCAGTTCCTCGGTGATCGCCTTCTCCTCGGTCACATCGCGGCCGACCGCGTAGAACACGCCCTCGCCCGGCGTCGCGGTCCAGGAGATCCACCGCCATTCGCCGTCGGCCGCGCGCAGCCGGTCCTCGAAACGGACCACCGGCCGCCCCTCGGCGAGGCCGGCGAGCACCTCGGCGGCCCCGGGCAGGTCCTGGGGATGGATCAGATCGGTGAAGGGCCGCGCGAGCAGCTCGGCCTCGCCATAGCCCAACACGCGCGACCAGGCCGGGTTGACCGCTTTCAGATAGCCGTCCACGCCCGCCACGGCCATCAGTTCGCTGGAGGCGCGCCAGATGCGGTCGCGCTCGGCGGTGCGCTCGGCCACCAGCCGCTCCAGTTCCTCGGCGAAGCGCTGCTGCTCGCTCACGTCCACATTGGTGCCGAACCAGCGGACGACCGCGCCGGTCTCGTCGCGGATCGGCACGACGCGGGTGAGGAAGGGGCGGAAGATCGCGTCGGCGCCTTTCAGCGGAAAGGTCATCTCAAATGGTTCGCCGGTGGCGATCGAATGCTCCCAGCGCTCGACCACCCGCGGCAGCACCACGGGATCGTGCGCAGACTCCCAGCCCCAGCCTTCCTGGTCATCAGGACTCGCGCCGGTGTATTCGTACCATCGGCGGTTGTACCAATAGATGTGCCCATCCCCGTACGCGGTCCAGCATAGGGTCGGGATGTTGTCGGCCAGGGCATGGAACTCTTCACCGCGCAGGCGCAGGGCTTCCTCGGCCGCCTTGCGCTCGGTGATGTCGGTGACCACGACGTAGAAGCCCTCCACTCGCCCGTCCGGTCCGGCGCGGGGGAGGTATTGAACTTCGGTTTCCCGGGCGCCCCCGGGCGCGGGCGTCAGGGCCTCGAAACGCAGGCGCTCGCCGCGCAAGGCGGCCTCGATCTGGGGGCCACGGACAAGGTGGGCCTCGGGGCCGAGCACCTCGCCGATGGTGCGGCCGATGATCTCCGCGCGCGGCTCGCCGAACCAGTCTTCGTAGGTCTTGTTGACCAGCCGGTAGCGTTCGTCCTTGTCGACGAACGACACCAGCAAAGGCAGGGCGTCGGCGAGCAGGCTCAGCTGGGTCTCGCTTTCGCGCAGCTCGGCTTCCGCCCTGCGCCGCTCGGTCAGGTCGACAGCCATGCCGACGTAGCCCTGGAACATGCCAGCCCCGTCGAGCCGGGGGCGGGCGCTGACCAGCATCCACAGCCACGCGCCGCCGGCGCCCTTGAACCGGGCTTCGAACTGGTAGGGGGAGTGGTCGATCCAGGCCTGGCGGCGGCGCTCGGCGACGAACGGCAGGTCCTCGGGGTGCAGCAGCGTCGTCCAGATGCCACCGGGGAGGTCGCCGGCCCTGATCCCGGCGAACTCCTCGAAGGCGCGGTTGACGAAAGCCAGCGCGCCGGCCGGGTCGGTCATGAACACCGGCGCCGGCGCGGAGTCGGCGATGGAGCGGAACCGCGCCTCGCTCTCGCGCAGCGCCGCTTCGGTGCGCGCCCGCTCCACCGAACTCCAGGTGCGCGCCGCCACGTCCTCGACGAGGCCGACGTCCAGGTCCGTCCAGCGCCGGGGCCGCGGTTCGTGCAGGTAGAGGATGGCCTTCAGCCGCCCCTCGCGGATCATCGGCGCGACCACCATGGAGCGGGCGCCGATGCTGGCGTAGCCCTCGGCGTAGGGGGCCGAGCGAGGGTCGGCGGCGATGTCGTCCAGGCGCAGAGTGCGGCCTTCGCGCAGCACCTCGATGATGGCCGGGCCGAAGCTGTCGAGCGGGCGCGATTCCCCGGCCAGGCTGGAGAAGGCGCCGTCGGTCCAGTCGCGCTCGACCGTCACGTTCACGCCCGCCTGGTCAACTTCGCCGTAGCCGGCCCGCCCTACGCCCAGGCGCCGGCCGAGCGCCTCGGCGGCCGCGGCCTTGATCTCGGCCGGGTCCGACAGCGACAACAGCCGCTCGGCCAGTTCCAGCATGAATGTCACCCGCTGCTCGGCGTGGATGCGCTCGCTGGTCTCGACCACGATGGCGAGCACGCCGGCGGGGCGGCCGCTCTCGTCGCGGATGGGGCTATAGTCGAGGTTCATCCAGACGCCCTCAGGGACGCCGTTGCGGTGAAGCACCAGCTGCTGATCTCGGAAGGACAGGGTCCCGCCGGCGAGCCCGACCTCCATGACCCGGCGGTTGAAGTCGGCCACCTCAGGCCAGCCCTGGAGCACCTTGGAGCCGAGGAGCCCGGGATGACGCCCGCCGGCGAAGCCGGAGTAGGCGTCGTTGTAGATCATCACCCCGTCCGGCCCCCAAAGCAGGACCATCGGCACCGGGGAGTGGAGGAGCAGGTCGACCGAGGTCTTCAGGCTCTGCGGCCAGGTTTCCAGGGGGCCGAGGCTGGTGGCGGCCCAATCAAAGGCGCGGATGCGCCCGCCCATCTCGCCGCCGCCGGGGAGGAGGTCGGCCGCGGCAACCGCGGGGGCTAGGCGATCATACAAAAAACGACCCTCCCCAGGCCGGGGAACAAGGCGTTCTCTACAGCAAGGGAGGGGGTTGCCAAGCCGCTGCGTTCGGCCGGCTCTATTCGACCAGGCGCAGCGCGTTGTTGGTCACCGCCGGCGGCACCGGAACGGAGGAGCCGGCATAGTCGTCGTTGATGTAGAGGTGCGGCGCGCCCTTAACGACCATCTCGTTGACGATGGCCACAGTCCACTTGGCCCGCTGGCTGACGTTGCCGACGATGTCGAGCAGACCAGGGGCGGTGGTGTCCACCGACAGTTTCGCCTTGGGCAGGTAAACCACGCCCTCCAGCCGGCGGGCCTTCACGCTCTTGACCTCGAACGTGGCGGTGTTGTCCCGGGCGGCGGCGATGAGAAAGCCGGCCCAGGCGCCTTGCTTCAGGCCGAGCAGGTCCGCCGTGGCCGAGTTGTCGATCTTCAACCTCGCCGTCTTGTGGAAGAACAGGCCGACGCCATCGCCGGTGACGGTGGCGTTGTCCTTCACCACGAAGTCGCCGTCACAAAAGTAGTGCTCCCCCTTGTCCAGGGTGAGGACGCCCAGGTTGGAGACCTCGACACCGCCGCGGTGGACGCCAGCGGCGAGGGTCTGCACCTTCAGCTTGTCCACCTTGATCGCGAGCTTGGCCGCAGTCATGCAATTGGCGGGCACGGGAACCATGCGGGAGGCGAACGGATCCCGCATCGCCTTCGCGCCCGTCTGGATCGCGGGTTTGATCAAGCCCGACCCCTTGCGAGTGCCGCTGGCTTCCACCTTGGCGGCGGTTAGTCGGGCGTCGCTCTGGACCTCTAGGTTCAGGTTGCTCTGCACCGCGCAGCCCGGAGCATCGACGGTGGACTTGCCTTCGATGCTGACCGGCTCGCCGCTCGGCAGCAGGCCGAGCACGCAGATCGGGTGCAGCATCATCGGCTGGGCCGTGGCGTGGACGATGGTGCGGAAGCCGCCGGGCGGCAGCAGATCGCCGAAGAACGAGCCGCGCCGGCTTTGCAGCGTCACCTTCAAAGCCCGGCCGCCATAGAGGATTTCGCTGTTGGCGCTGACGTCGGAGTGGTCGGCTACCTTGCGCGACTGCTCCAGGGCGTAGGCGTTCGCCCGATCCTCCAGCCCCTGGTGCGAGGCGAGCGTAAGCTGCCCCGCTGCATAGAGCGCGGACGCGTCGGCGGCTTCCTGCAGGCGTTGCCGGTCGACGCGCAGGTAGGTGAACTCGACGCCCCCCGCCACCATCAGCGCCAGCATCGGCAGGGCCAGGGCCACCATCACAAAGACGTTGCCCCGCTCATCGTGGGCCAAGCGCTGCAGGCGGCGGATCATCCGGCGCAGGATCGCCGCAACTGGTTAAAATCATTGCTGTGGTTCTAGGCCTCAGGACCTAAGCCGCAGGCCCAGCCGCAAGGTGCGGCCGGGCGAGGGAAGGCCGAGCTGGGGCAGGACCACCTCGTCGGTGAGGTTGTCGATCGCGCCGGTCAGTTCGATCATCTGGCCCGAGGGCGGGCGCGGGACCGCCCAGGCGGCGCGCAGGTTGAACTCGGTGGAGGGCGGGAGGTCGGCCTGCCCGCCCGAGGGGGCGAGGTCCACCGCCTCGCCGATGCGGCGCATCTCGGCGCGGGCGGTGAGGGCGCGCCAGTTCCATTCGAGCGCCGCGTCCCACTCGTAGCTCGGCCGCTGGGGCAGGCGGGCCCCGCCGTCGTCGTCAGAGGCATGGGCGCTGAGCATGTCCAGGCCCGCCTCCACCGCCCAGTTGGGCGAGAGCCGGGCGCGGACCGCGAGGTCGGCGCCGTAGCTCTCGGCGCCGTTCAGGTTGAAGCGCTGGCGGCGGGAGACGCCGTCCACGACGATGACCCGTTGGCTGATCGTACCCTCGCTGAGGATCAGGTAGGGGTTGACGCCGACGCTGACCGGGCCGCGGCGCCAGTCGAAGACGAGGTCGGCCAACCAGGCGGTTTCCGGTTGGAGGTCCGAGTTGGGCTGGAAGCGGCCGAGCGCCTCGCCGAACAGCTCGCGCGCGGTGGGGAAACGGGTGCGGCGGCCGGCGCTGGCGGTGACGGAGAGTTCCTCGCTGGTGCTCCAGCGCAGGGCGGCGGAGAAGGCCGGCGCGTCCATCGGCGCTTGGGCGGGTTTGTCGCCGGTCAGCGGGGTCTCGGCTCGGTCGTAGGCGAAGCCCCAGGTGGCGCGCAGGGTTTCGCCGATCGGGTGGTCGGCCTCGACGCCGACGCTGAACAAGTCCTGGCGGAAGCGGCGGTCGAGCGGGGGCGCGACCACGGGAAAGGCGGTGTCGAGCTGGTCGTGGGTGCTGCGCTGGGCGGAGGCGTTCCAGCGCAGGCGGACCGGGCCGAGGTGGTGGGTCAGGGTCAGGCGGCCGCCGTAGGTGTCGTCCTCGTCGACCTCTTGGCTGCGCAAGGTGGAGTAGGTGACGTCGCGGTAGGCGTCGATGGTCTGGCCGAACCACTGGCCCCAGCCGACGCCGCGCAGCACGGCGGGGCCGAGGTCGGCCTCGGCGTTCAGGGTCAGTTGGGTCAGCCGGATGTCGGGGTAGCGCCAGAAGCGGGGGGACTCGACGGCGGGGTCCAGGTGCGCTTCGGGGGCGATGCCGCGCTCGGCGTCCAGGTGCAGCAGCGAGGCGCGGGCGCGCACGGGGCCGAAGTCGGCGCCCACGGCGGCGAAGCCGCTCCAGGCGTCGAGGTCGGTGTTGGTGCGGCCGGGCTCGCCGGTTTCGTTGAACGGGAGGGCGTCAAGGTCGGCGACTGGGAGGGCGTCGCGGGCGGAGCGGCCGACCGCCGCGGTCGCCTCGTAGCGGCCGCCGGCCCAGGTCGCGACGGCGGCGGCGTTCTGGTAGCCGAGCGTGCCGAGCTCACCGAAGGCGGTGAGGCCGGTCCCGGCCTCGGCTCCGCGGCGGGTGCGCAGGTCGGCAACGCCCGCCACCGTGTTGGTCCCGTATTCGATCGGGGCCGCGCCCTTGACCACCTCGACATGGCCGATCAGGCCCACGGGCAGCAGGCCGAGGTCCACCCGCCCGTCCCAGGGCACGGCCAAGGGCGCGCCGTCGAGGAACACCTGGGTCTGGCGCTCCTCGGCACCGCGCACGCGGGCCACGGACTCGCCGCGCGAGTTCACCCGCACCGCCACGCCGGGCAGGCTGTCGAGCGCGTCGTCCAGCCCGGTGGGCTGACGCACCAGCAACTCCTCCGAAGTCAGCACCGCCGACGGCGGCAGCACCCGCGCCGCGTCGGCGGGGGCGGTGACCACGAGTTCGGAGACGGAGGTTTCCTCCTCGCGCTCCTGAGTGAAGCCGGGCTCGCCCGCCAGGGCCGCTCCGGCGCCCGCCACCGAAGCCAGGATCCTGCGCATGCCGCATCTCTTCCCTGAAAGCGCTTAGAGGCTGTGATGCAGCTCCACCCAGACGGTGCGGCCGGGGAGGGTGTAGAATTGGGCGTCGCCGAGTTCGCTCTCGGCCACCGGGTCGCGCCGATCGGTGAGGTTTTCGCCGACCACCCGCACGGTCCAGTCGGCGAAGCGGTAGCCGGCGGAAATGTCGAGCGTGGTGTAGGCGTCGGCGACCACCGAGTTGCCCTTGTTGAGGAAGCGTTCGCCGACGTAGCGGACCACGGCCGAGCCCTGGAAGCCTTCGGCCGGCTCGTAGATCAGGCCGACGCCGCCGATGTTCTCGGGCGACAGCTCCAGCGTGTTGCCGGCCAGTTGCTGGATCGAGCCGTCGGGGCGCAGGCGGGCGTAGTCGATGAAGGTGGCCTCGTGGTGGGCGTAGTTGGCGGCCACCGACATGTCGGGGGTGACGTGCCAGCGGGCCTCGACCTCGCCGCCCTTGAAGCGTTCAGAACCGGCGTTGGCGAGCGAGGGGAGGCCGCCGACGTTCTCGCGGATCACCAGGTTCTCGAACCGCATGGTGAATAGGCTGGCTTCCCATTCGAAGCGGCCGCCGGCCAGCCGGCCCTTCAGCCCGCCTTCCCAGCTGCGCGCCGATTCGGGCTCGAGGATCTCGCCCTCGCCCTCCGGGCCGAGGTCCACGGCGGCGGGCTTGTAGGTGTCGCGGTAGTTGATGAAGGCGGTCACGTGGTCGGGGCCGGCGCGCCAGACGGCGTAGCTGGCGCCGAGCGTGCCCGCGAGCCGGGTCTTGGACTTGGTGTCGGAGGAGGATTCCGGCGGCGTGCCGGGAGGGGCGTGCTCGTCGACCACTTCGCCGAACTGGTCCTCGTCGGTGAAGTTCAGGCGCAGGCCGCCGGTGATCAGCAGCCGGTCGTTCGGCGTCCACACCGCGTTGGTGTAGAGGCCGGCGAAGTTACGGCGGTCGAGAACGTGGGTGGACTCGTCCACCGGCAGGGTGGTGGACAGCGGCGCGTTCGAGCCGTCGGGCAGCACCGCGTATTCGAAGTTCTCGCTGCGCTGGGCGCCGCGCCCGTAGAGGTAGTCGGCGCCGACGGTCAGCGACAGCTGCGGCGTCGGGGTGAAGGCGAGGTAGGTGTCCAGGTAGACGTCGGTCTGGCGCACGCGCTGGCGGAAGCCGTCGGCGTTCACCGTCACGCCGTCGTCGGCGAACTCCTCGCGCAGGAAGCCGCGGGTGTTCCGGCTGGAGGTGTAGGCGGCCGAGGCGGTGGTCACCCAGCGGGCGGCGCCGAGGTCGCGCTCCAGGCCGAGGTTCAGCTGGATGCGGTCCTGGTCCTGGCGGGCGTCGGTGGGGTTGACGTTCGCGTCCCGGGGGAAGCGGGTGGACAGGCCCGAGCCTTCGCGCGGGTGGGGGCTGTAGGGCTCCTGGCGCAGGACCACGCCGTCGAGGTCCAGGCGCACGCGGCCGAGCGGGGTGTCGCCGCCAAGCCGGTAGAGGCCGTGGAAGCGGTCGAAGCCGGAGCGGTCCTGCTTGAAGCTCGTGGTCTCGGCGCGCAGTGCGATGGACTGGGCCAGATCGCCCATGGCCGGCAGGTCGGTGGAGATGTAGGCGCCGCCCTTGCTCGGGTCGCCGATGAAGGCGCCGGCCTCGCCGCGGGTGTGGCCGGGCGCGTAGTGGAACACCTGGATCACGCCGACGAAGCTGGTGGCGCCGTAGCTGACCGGGGCGGCGCCGCGCAGCACCTCGATGCGCTCGACGTTGAGGAAATCGAGCGTCGGGATGGCGGGGTTGAAGGCGCCGCCGTAGGGCACGCCGTCGACCACCAGCAGGAAGGCGTCGAACTCCTGCAGGCCCCAAAAGGCGGGGACCGCGCCCGCCGGCCCCGCGTCGCCGCCGGGAGGGGCGTCCACGCCCGCGGTCAGCGCCAGGGCCGAGCGCAGGGTGGTGACGCCGCGCGCGCGCAGTTCCTCGCCGCTGATCACCGTGACCGTGCCGGGGAAGCGGCCGGCCTCGACGGGGGTCTTGGTGGCGGTGACCACCAGCTCCTCGACCTGGGTCGGCTCGATCTGCGCCTGGGCCGCGCCGGCCATGGCGAGAGCGCTGGCGGTGGCGAGCGCCACCGCGGTGATCTTCGAGAGCATGCAGATTCCCCCCAACGGCTTATGGCCGCCGCTTGTTCAGCAACAGAGTAGAAGCTCGACTCCGCCGCCGCAACAGAACGGCGTTAGTCCCGCTCCCCACGCATCGCCAGTGTGTCGAACGAGCCATAGTAGCGCAGGCCCACCAGACCCGCCGCCAGCGCCGAAACCGGGCCGCCGCGCGCGTCGTCCTGGGCCACTTCCACCCGCGAGAGGTCGAAGCCCAGGCCCGCCACCTTGGTCGCGGCGAGCTGGTTGAAGGACGCCTCGACCTCGCCCAGCTCGCGCTCCAGCGCGTCGACGCGGGCCAGCTGGTAGTTGGTCGGGGCCGACTCCACCGAGGTGATTGCGCCGTAGACGCTGTCCATGTGCTCGCGCAGCCGCTCCTCGCCGGTGATGGCGCCGCCCTCCTTGGTGGCGACCACCTGGCCGCGCACGGCCTCCACCCTGGCCAGGAACGCCTGGGCCTTCGCCCGCTCCGGATCGCCCGCGGGAAGCGCGGCGATGCGCTGCTCGGTCTGGGCCTTCAGCGCGCCGACCTTGGCGATCAGCATGCTCATGCGGTTGAACAGGTTGCTGACCCGCACCCCGGCCTCGTACTGGGCGCGGCGCTCCTCCACGGTGTAGGTGGCGCGGCGGTCCAGGGTGATCACCAGCGGCTGGGTCATCACCTCGCCGGCCTTGGTCAGCCGAACGGTGTAGCGGCCCGGCGGCACACGCACGCCCTGGGTGGCGGCGCCGGCGATCGAGGCGGCGGGCGGCACCTGGGGCGCCTTCACCCGCATCGACCAGACCACGCGGTTGATGCCTTTGCGCTTGGTCGCGGGCAGGGTGTCGACCACCTTGCCCTGCTCGTCGATGATCTCGAGCTTCATCCGCCCGATCACGTGGCGGGCCTTCTGGTAGTAATTGATCACCGCGCCGTCGGCGGGGTTGGACCCGGCGAACTTGGCGTCGCCCTCGGCCCAGCCGCCGTTGCCCTGGATGCGCTGCTGCACCTCGCGCCCGGGCAGCAGCACCGCGGTCTTAGTCAGCATCTCGGGGGTGACCGAGCGCAGCGGGGTCAGGTCGTCGACGATCCAGATGCCGCGCCCGTGCGTGGCCAAGACCAGGTCGCCGTCGCGCGGCTGTACCACCATGTCGCGCACCGCCACGGCGGGGAAGTCGCCGGGCTTGAACTGCGCCCAGGTGCGGCCGGAGTCGATCGAAGCCCACATGCCGAACTCGGTGCCGACGAACAGCAGGTTCGGGTTGCGGCTGTCTTCCCGCACCACGTGGGCGTAGCCGCGCACGCCCGGGGTCTGGGGCGTGATCAGCGGGCGCCAGGTGCGGCCGTAGTCGGTGGTCTTGTAGACGTAGGGGCCCATGTCGCCGAACGTGTGGCGGTCCACGGCGACGAAGGCGGTGGCGGGATCGTGCCGGCTGGCCTCGACCCAGCTGATCCAGTTCTCCTTGGGCAGGCCCTTGATGTTCCTGGTCACGTTGGTCCAGGTGCGGGCGCCGTCCTGGGTCAGCTGCACGTTGCCGTCATCGGTGCCGACCCAGATCACCTGACCGTTCTTCGGGCTCTCGGAGATCGAGTAGATGGTCGTGTGCATCTCGGCGGCGGAATTATCCACGGTGATGCCGCCCGACTCCTCCTGCTTCTGCTTTTCGGGGTTGTTGGTCGATAGGTCGGGCGAGATGCGTTCCCAGGTGCCGCCGTGGTCGCGCGAGCGGAACAGGAACTGAGCGCCGATGTAGATCGTGCCCTTCTCGTTGGGCGACATGTGCACCGGGGCGTTCCAGTTGTAGCGCAGCTTCTCCTTGTAGCCGGCCAAGGGCTGGATGAAGCGCGCCTGCAGGGTGCGCCGGTCGATGCGCGAGAGGTTGCCGCCCTGGTATTCGGCGTAGGCGAAGTTGGGGTCGGCCGGGTCGGCGAAGGCCCAGAAGCCGTCGCCGCCGTAGAGGTTCTCCCAGCGGCTGTTGGTGATCCCGCCCGGATAGGCGCTGTCGCCGACCCAGGAGGAGTTGTCCTGCAGGCCGCCATAGACCTGGTAGGGATCCTTGTCGTCGGTGGAGACGTGGTAGAACTGGCTGATCGGCAGGTTCTCTGCGTGACGCCACTTGGCCCCGCCGTCGTGGGTGATCCACAGGCCGCCGTCGTCGGCGCCGATGATGTGCTGGGAGTTCTTCGGGTTGATCCAGACGTCGTGCCAGTCGCCGTGGCTGCCGCCCGCCGCGTTGGCGAAGCTCTTGCCGCCGTCGTCCGAGGCGATGACGCTGAAGCCCATCTTGAACACGCGCTTGTCGTTGTTCGGGTCGACCTCCATCCGGCCGAAGTAGAACGGCCGCCAGACCATGCCCTGGCTGCGGTCGCGCTCCTCGAACGACTGGCCGCCGTCCTCGGAGACGTAGAGCGCCGACCGCACGCCCTCGACGAAGGCGTAGATCTGCTTGTTGTTCGATGGCGCGTAGACCACCTCGATGCGGCCCCAGGGGCCCTTGGGCAGGCCCTTGACCGTGTCGGAGGTCATGGCGTTCCAGGTGCGGCCGCCGTCCGACGAGCGCATCATGGCGCTGCCCGATGGCGCGTCCGGGCCGTTGCCGCCGGAGCGGAAGGTCCAGCCCTTGCGGCGGAAGTCCCACATGCCGACGATCAGGTTTTCCGGATTGGCCGGGTCCATGGCGATGGTCGAGCAGCCGGTGGACAGGTTCGGCGCCTTGACGATTTGGGTCCAGGTCGCCCCGCCGTCGGTGGTCTTGTAGAGGCCGCGGTCGGGGCTGTCGGACCACAGGGCGCCCGGCGCGCAGACGTAGACGGTGTTGCCATCGCGCGGATGCACCAGGATGCGGGTGATCCGCTCGGTCTTGGGCAGGCCCATCTTGGTCCAGGTCTCGCCGCCGTCGACCGAGCGGTAGACGCCGTCGCCGACCGACACGGAGTTGCGGGTCCAGCTCTCGCCGGTCCCGGCCCAGATCACCTGCGGATTGGTGGGGTCGAGCGCCAGGGCGCCGATCGACTGCACCGGCTGCTTGTCGAAGACCGGCTTGAAAGTCGTGCCGCCGTCTTCCGACTTCCAGATGCCGCCCGAGGCGGCGCCGACGAACAGCGTCACCTTGCCGTTCGCTTCCTGGCGCGCGGCCAGAGCAGCGATGCGGCCCGACATGGTGGCCGAGCCGATGTTGCGGGCGCCGAGGCCCGAGACGGTGGCGGAGTCCGCGGTTGGGGCCGCGGCGGCGGCGGTGCGGGCAGGCTTGGCCTCGGCCGCGAGCGGGAGGGCCAGCGCGAGCGCCGCGCCGGCGAGAAGGGTGTTCCTGAGCATCACTGTGTGTCCCCTCACTTCGCCGCCGGCGAGGCGGGCATGGCGAAGTAGTTGGCCGGCGTCTCGATGTTCGCCTCGGCCTTTTCGATGGTCATTTCCTGGCGCTGGTTGGAGCCGCGCGGGCCGCTGGAGACGGCCATGGGGAAGTAGACCCCGCCGACCTTCTCATAATCGCCCAACTCGGATTCGGTCGCCTGTTCGGCCCCGCGCACCCGGCGGGTCTCGATGGTCTTGATCTCCAGGAAGGTGTCCGGATCCAGGTAATAGGTGAACTGGTCGCCGTCCTTCTGCACCACCTGCAGCTTATAGGCGGGCGTGCCGTCCACGTCCTCGATCCCCTGGGAGGTGACGGTTGAGCCGTCGCTGCGCGCGGCCAGCAGCGGGCCCTGGATCAGGCCCTGGTCGGCCATCTGCCGCGCCTCGTCCGACGCCATCTGCTCGGCGTCGCGTCGGCCCTGGAACGGATTGATCTTCCAGCCGGAGCGCCCGTCGTAGGCCTGCACGATGGTGAGCCCCTGGATGGCGCCTTCCTGGCGGATCGCGCCCGACTTGTTGCGCGTCTCCAGCGCCGAAAGCTCGAACCCGCCAGGGAACTGCAGCCGGCCGCTGAAGCGGACGCTGTTCAAGGCGGCGATCCGCGCCGCCCCGCCCCTGGCCTCCAGGTTCTTGGCCACCAGCTGGTCGGCCGTCATGGTTTCCGCCGCCTGGGCGCTCCAGCCCATAAGCAGGCAGGCCGCGCTTGCGCCAGCCGCCCGCAACACTCCAGATTTCATCTTGACCACCCCTTTGGCCGCCGTCCCGGCGACCGCCACGACTCCAGCCGCCCCGCCGGAAGGGCGGGACCTGTCGCGGCGCGCATCACGCTCGCCGGAGGGCGCGCCGTCAAGCGTCCCCGCGCCGGATTGCCGAATGTTCATGTTACGCCGGCCGGTTGGCGCCCGCGCCACGCTCGCGCATTGTCCCTGCGTGGAAGCCGCCGACGCAACCGTTCCAGCAGGCGCAACCAGGCCCACCGGGCTGCGCGGGCGGCTGCACGAACTTTACCACGGCCAGTCGCGCGCGGCGGTGCGTTTCCGCCTGGCGGTGATCACCGTCGACTTCATCATCATCGGCTTCTTCATCGCCGCGCCGATCCTGCGCGACCAGCCGGGCTTCCTGATCATCGACTACTTCATCGCCGCGGTTCTGGGGATCGAGCTGATCGCGCGCGGCCTGGCCTGCCCGAGTTTCACCTCCTGGCTGAAACAGCCGAGCGTCTGGCTGGACATCTTCGTGCTGGTCACGCTCCTGGCCCCAAGCTGGGGCTACAACCTGGGCTTCCTGCGGATGCTGCGGCTGTGGACGGTGATCCACAGCGAGTTCTTCTGGACCACGGTGGGGCGGCGCTACGACGATACCCGCTGGGAGGAGGTGACCAAGACCGTCGCCACCCTGCTGACCTTCCTCTTCATCACCGCGGGCGTGGTCTACACCGGCTTCGCCGGCCGCGCCGAGGGGATGCACAGCTACGTCGACGCGCTTTATTTCACCGTCACCAGCGTCACCACCACCGGCTACGGCGACGTGCTGCTGCCCGGCCACTCCGGCAAGCTGCTTTCAATCATCATCATGATCAGCGGCATCACCCTGTTCGTGCGCCTGGCCCAGGCGCTGTTCCGGCCGAACAAGGTGCGCTTTCCCTGCCCCACCTGCGGCCTGCTTCGCCACGACCCGGACGCGGTGCACTGCAAGGCCTGCGGACAGGTGCTGAATATCCCCAACGCGGACGAGTAGGCGGCCAGGCCTGGCTACCTATCGAAGTCCGGACTCTCGACCATTCGCATCAGAAGCTCCGCGGCCCCGGCGAGCGTGCGACGGTCTTCTTCAGGCAACTCCGCCACCGCCTTTTCCAGGCGGCCCAAACGTCGTTCCTGAGCCTGCTGGAGCAGGGCGCGGCCCTTGTTTGTGGCCCGCAGCAGCACCCCCCTGGCGTCGGAGGGGTGGGGCCGGCGCTCCACCAGGCCTTCCGCCTCCAGCTGGGTGATCAGCCGCGACATCGTCGGCGCCGTCACCTGCTCCGCCGCCGCCAACTGCCCCAGCGAGCGCTCGCCGCCGAAGACGAGCACCGAAATCGCGGAAGCCTGCGGACCGCTGAGGCCGCCCTTGTCGTCGTCGCGCCGGAGCTTGCGGAGCAGGCGGATCGCGGCGGAATGCACCCGCTCCGCCGTTGCGCGAGCGTCCACCGCATCCTTGACAGCCCTGTCCGTCATGTAGTTAGTTTACCTAACTATATAATTCGCGCAACCGAGACAGGAGACCCTCATGCTCAGCGGCCGCAACCTGGTCCAGGCGGCCTTGCCCGTGACCGACCTCGCACGGGCGAGAGCCTTCTATGCCGATACGCTTGGCCTGCCACTGCTCTTCGAGACCAATGGCATGGCCTTCTTCCAACTCGGCAACCTGCGCCTGATGCTCGGGCGGCCCGAGGAGCAAGAAGGCGGCACGGAGACGAAGCACGGCGCCTGCCTCTATTTCGACGCGCCCGACCTGCCCGACCTCGCCGATCGGCTGGAAACCGCGGGCGTCCGCTTCCTCGGGCCCGCCGAGACCGTGCAGCGAAGCGAGGCGGGCGACCTTCAGCTCCGCTTCTTCCGCGACCCGGACGGGAATCTCCTCGCGCTCATGGGGATGGTGGCCCGCCGCCCTTGAAGTCCGTACAACCTTCAGTCATATGAGTGAACGCTCACTCGGGGGCGAGAGGCGTCGTTAAATTGGCCCTGGAAGACGGAACGCTGAGCGCCCGTAAGGGCGACGCCATGCGCGCCCGCATCGTCGAGGCGGCCGAGCGCATCGTGGCGGGGCAGGGCGTGGTGGCGCTCACCACCCGGGCGCTGGCGCAGGGCGCGGCGTGCGCCGAGGGGACCCTCTACGTCCACTTTCCCGACCGGCTGGCGATCATCTCGGCAATCTTCGAGCGCCATTGGCCACAGGCGACCGAGGCGCTCGATCAGCTGCAGACCCAGGTGGGCGCGGGCCGGGTCGTCGACAACCTCTGCGCCACGCTGGAGCGCATCCGCGATTTCCTGGTGGCGCTCGATCCGATCATGGCCGGGGTGATGGCCGACCCGACGCTCTGCCACACATTGCAGGGCCGGTGGTGCGAACTGGGCGTCGGCCCGCAAGCGGTGGCCGTGCGGCTGGCGGCCTACATCGCCCGCGAACGGGCGATCGGCCGGGTGGCGGCGAAAGTCGATCCGGACGCCGCATCCGAAGCCCTGCTCGGTTTCCTCTTCTATTCGAAAGCTGCGACGCGGTTCTGGCCCGACCGGCCACAGCACCTGACGGAAGCACGTCTGCACTGGGTGGTGGAGACGCTGGTGGGGGACGGCGGCGATGCTTGAGTTGCGGGTGCGACACGCCGACGCGGACCTAGGGTGCATTACGTCGGATTCACTTGCCAAGCTTCGTCCTACGAGTGGAAACGGAGCCGTGGCGGGGCGTCACATAGCGCCGTCGCCGGTTCGCCTTCACAAAGGCGAGCCGGGCGGCAGGGATAAAGCAGCGGTTGCAATGGGCGTTGGACGATCTTCGCTGAAGCGTGGCTGGGCGCTCGCCGCCCTCCTGCCGCTGCTCGCCGCCTGCGCGACCAACACCAAGGTGCGCGAGGCCGATCTGCGTGTGCCCGCGGCCTTTGAGGCCCGGTCCAGCCAACAGGGCCAGGTGGAGATCGACCGCTGGTGGACGCTCTACGGCGACCCGCAGCTGGAGCAGCTGGTCGAGGAGGCGCTGGCCAACAGCTTCGACATCGAAGACGCGCTGCTGCGGCTGGAGCAGGCCTACTACAGCCGCCGCGCCGCCGTGGCGGCCCTGCTGCCCCAGAGCAGCGTCACCGGCTCGGCCGCTTACGGCGGCACGGAAATCCTGAACGGGGGCGGAGCGACTACGCCTGACCCGACCCTGCCGCCGGTCCCTACCCTGAGCACGGGCGCGGCGACCACGCTCTCGGCGACCTTCAACGTCAGCTGGGAGGTCGACCTGTTTGGCCGCCGGCGCACCACGCGCCGGCTGGCCGAGAGGGAGCTCCAGACCGCCACCTTCACCTACGAGGCGACGCGCACCGCGCTGGCAGCCAACGTCGCCCAGTCGCTGTTCGAGGCGCGGGGCTTTGCCCTGCAGCTGGCCGACGCGCGCGAGACGGTGCGGATCAACACCGAGCTCGAGCGGATCGCGCGCATCCGGGTGGAGGTGGGCCTCTCGCCCGGCTCGGACCTGGACCAGGCGGTCGCCAACACCCGCACCGCCGAAGCGGCGGTCGAGCAGTTGCAGGCCCAGCTCGACACCGCCCGGCGCAACCTGATGCTGCTGGTCGGCCGGGCGACCGATCCGCTGGCTTCGCTGCCGGTGGCGGCGGAGGTGGGGAACCCGCCGCCCACGCCGCCGGTGCTGCCGGCCGAGCTGCTCCAGCGCCGCCCCGACGTGCGCCAGGCCGAGATCGCCTTGCAGGCGGAGCTGCAGCGGCTGGAGCTGCGGCGGCTGGCGCTCTATCCGACCATCAACCTGCAGCCCGGCGTCACGCTGACCCAAACCATCGGCAGCGGCAACGTCACCAGCGGCCTGTGGTCGCTCGGCGCCGGCCTGACCGTGCCGATCCTGGAGCGGCCCCGGCTGCTGGCGGAGGTGGGCGTGCAGCGCGCCTTCGCCGAGCAGCAGGTCGTGGCCTTCGAGCGCGCGGTGCAGACGGCTTACGCCGAGTCCGAGAACGCCCTGGTGCTGCTGGAGTCCGACCGCCGCCGCGTGGCGGTGCTGAGCGACGCCGTGGCGCGGGCGGAAGCCGCGGCGCGCAAGACCCGCACCGCCTATTCGCGCGGCTTCAGCGACCTGCAAACGGCGCTGATCGCGGAGACCACTTGGCGCAACCTGCACTCCCAACTGGTGCAGGCCGAGGCCATTCTCATGCAACGCTCGGTGCAGCTGTTCCGCGCGCTCGGCGGGGGCTGGACCCCCTCCGCGCCGGCGGCCGGCGCGCTGACCACCATCGCCCAACGGGGGACGTCGTGACCGCCAACAGATCATTCCGGCTAGGCTGGATCGCCGCCGCCCTCCTGGCGCTGAGCGCGCCCGTGGGCCTGTCGGCCTGCGGACAGAAGGCGCAGGCGGAGAAGGGTAAGGCCGGAGCCAACGCCCAGGCGCCGCGCGCCGTCCGCGTGGCGCTGATCGAAGTGCGGCCGATGACCGGCGGACTCACCTCCAACGGCGTGCTGACGCCCCGCGAGGAGGCGGCGGTGAGCTCCGAAATCCAGGGCTACCGCGTGGCCCGGGTCTATGCCGACGTGGACCAGTGGGTGCGCGCCGGCCAGCCGCTGGTGCAGCTGGACGACACCCTGATCCGCTCGCAGATCAACCAGGCGCGCGCGGAACTCTCGCGCCAGCAGGTGCTGGCCTCCCAGGCCGAGAACCAGGCCCGCCGGGTGCAAGGGCTGGATAAGGAGGGCGTGCTGGCCCAGGAGCAGGTCGAGGAGCGGCGCTACGCCGCCCGCAGCGCCCAGGCCGCGGTCACCGCCCAGCGCGCGAACCTGCAGGACCTGCTCACCCGCCAAGCCCGCCTAACCATCCGCGCGCCCGTCTCGGGCCGGGTCATGGAGCGCAGCGTACGGCCGGGCGATATCTCCGGCTCGACGCCGATGTTCCGCATCATCCGCGACGGCCTGGTCGAGCTGCAGGCCGACGTGCCCGAGGCTGACCTAGGCGCCATCCGCCCCGGCACGGTGGCGGAGGTGACGCCCGCCAGCGGCCAGCCGGTGTTCGGCAACGTCCGCTACGTCAGCCCCGAGGTGAACGATCAGACCAAGCTCGGGCGGGTGCGCATCTCGCTGCCGCCGCGCGGCGACCTGCGCGCCGGCGGCTTCGCCAAGGCCAGCTTCACGGGCCTCAACCGCCCGGTGCTGGCGGCGCCCGAGAGCGCTATCCGCTACAGCGCCGAAGGCGCCGCGGTGATGGCGCTCGACGCCCAGAACCGCGCCCGCGAGGTCCGGGTCCGCACCGGCCGCCACGGCGGCGGCTGGGTCGAGCTGGTCAGCGGACCGCAGCCCGGCGCCCGCGTGCTGCTCGGCGGCTCCGCCTTCGTGCTCGAGGGTGACCAGGTGAAGCCGGTGATGGCGGTCGCCGCCATTCCGTCCGCGCCCGCCCCCCGCACCGCCGCCGCCACTCCCGCCACTCGCGCCAAGAGCTAGGCCATGAACGCTTTTCGCCTCTCCAGCTGGAGCATCCGCAACCCGGTTCCGGTCGCGATCCTGTTCGTCACCCTGACGATCATGGGGATCGCGGCGTACATGAGCCTGCCGGTGCGCCAGTTCCCCGACGTGACCGTGCCGGTGGTGGTGGTCAACGTCGCCCAGGCCGGCGCGGCGCCGAGCGAAATGGAAACCCAGATCACCCGCAAGATCGAGGACGCGGTCTCGGGGATCAACAACGTCAAGCACATCACCTCCGAGGTGGTGCAGGGCTCCTCGTCCACCCAGGTCGAGTTCAACCTCGGCGCCGATCTGCAGAAGGGCGTGGAGGACGTCCGCAGCGCGGTCGAGCAGACCCGCCAGAACCTGCCCAGCGACATCTATCCGCCCAACGTCTTCCGCGTGGAGGCCGACGCCCAGCCGATCGGCTACTACTCGGTCCAGGCCGACGCCATGTCGCCGACCGAGTTGTCCTGGTTCATCGACAACACCGTCGCCCGCGCCGTCCAGAGCCAGAAGGGCGTCGGCCAGGTGACCCGCCTGGGCGGCCTCGACCGCGAGATCAACGTCACCCTCGACCCCGATCGCATGGCGGCGCTGGGCGTGACCTCGCCCCAAGTCAACAACGCCCTGCGCACGGCCACCAACAACGTCTCCGGCGGAAGGGCTGAGGTGGGCGCGCGCGAGACCACCATCCGCGTGCTGGGCACGCCCGAGACGGTCAACGAGATCCGCAACATCACCATTCCGCTGGCGGGCGGCCGCTACACCCGGCTCGGCGATGTCGCCGACGTGGGCGAGGGCGCCGGCGAAGTGCGCCGTTTCGCCCGCTGGAACGGCAGGCCCTCGGTCTCCTTCCAGGTGACCATGATCAAGGGGGGCAGCGAGGTTCAGATTTCCAAGCGGATCGAGACGGCGCTGCACAAGCTGCAGGAGCAGCACAAGGGCGTCCGCTTCACCCCGATCTACCTGGCCTCCGAGGACACAGAGGAGAGCTTCATCGCCACCCAGCACGTGCTGCTGGAGGGGATGCTGCTGGCCGCGCTGGTGGTGTTCCTGTTCCTACGCGAGTGGCGTTCGACCGCCATCACCATGGTGGCCATGCCGCTGTCGCTGATCCCGACTTTCGCGGCGATGCAGATGTTCGGCTTCAGCCTGAACGTGGTCACCCTGCTGGCGCTCACCTTGGTGATCGGCATCCTGGTCGACGACGCCATCGTCGAGATCGAGAACATCCAGAAACGCATCGAACGGGGCCAGCGGCCCTACGACGCCGCCATGGAAGGGGCAGACGCCATCGGCCTGGCGGTGATCGCCTGCACCATGACCATCGTGGTGGTGTTCACCCCGGTGTCGTTCATGAACAACATGGTCGGGCAGTACTTCAAGGAGTTCGGCCTGACGGTGGCGGTGGCCACCCTGTTCTCGCTGCTGGTGGCGCGGATGCTGACGCCCCTGCTGGCCGCCTACTTCCTCAAGCCTACGGCGCAGGCCAAGCCCCCGCACCGGATGCCCGGCTTCTATCGGGGCCTGCTCACCTGGGCGCTGCACCACAAGTGGCTGTCGGCCCTGTTCGGCTTCCTGTTCTTCGCCGGCTCGATCGGCCTGGTGATGTCGCCCCTGCTGCCCAAGGGCTTCCTGCCGACCGAGGACCCCGGCAACCTGCGCCTGGAGGTGCAAGGCCCTCCGGGCGCGACCTCCGCCGACATGGAAAGCGCGATCCAGCAGGCCACCCGCATGCTGCTGGCCAAGCCGGACGTGGCGATGGTGTTCGGCTCGTCCGGCGGCGGCGGCGAGGTGACCTCGGGCTCGCTGAACATCCGCCTGAAGGAAGACCGGTCGCTGACCACCGAGGAGTTCAAGCAATCGATCCGCGACGAGCTGCGCCAGATTTCCGACGCCCGGGTGGTGACCACCGGCGGCTTCGGCGGCGCCGAGGTCGAGGTCATCCTCGCCAGCCAGAACGGCAAGCTGCTCGAACGCGTGCAGGAGCAGCTGATCCGCCAGATGCGCGGGGTCAAGGAGATCAGCGACCCCCGCCCCGCGCCGTTGCCTCCCGCCACCGAACTGGTGGTCAAGCCCAAGATGGCCGAGGCCGCCCAGCTCGGCGTCTCCACCGAGTCGATCGCCCAGGTGGCCCGCATCGCCACCATCGGCGACATCGACGCCAACGTGGCCAAGTTCAACGAGGGCGAGCGGCAGATCCCGATCCGGGTGATGATGCCCAAGACCGCGCGCACCGACCTGGACCTGATCGGCCGCCTCCAGGTGCCGACCACGAACGGGGCCACGGTGCCGCTTTCCAGCGTGGCGGACATCTACTTCGCCGCCGGCCCGGCCAAGATCATCCGCTACGACCGTGAGCGGCGCATGTCGGTGCAGGCCGACCTGAACGGCACCACGCTCGGCCAGGCGCTGGACGCGATCAAGAAGCTGCCGGTGATGCAGAAGCTGCCCGGCGACGTGCACCAGGCGCAGCAGGGCGACACCGAGGCGTTCAACGACCTGTTCACCGGCATGGTGGTCGCCATGCTGGCGGGCATCGCCATGATTTTCGCGGTGCTGGTGCTGCTGTTCCGCAGCTTCTTCAAGCCGGCGATCATCCTCTCGGCCCTGCCGCTGTCGCTCGGCGGCGCCTTCCTCGGCCTGCTGCTCACGCGCCTGACGTTGAGCCTGCCTTCGATGATCGGCCTGTTCATGCTGATGGGCATCGCGGCCAAGAACTCGATCCTGCTGGTCGAGTTCGCCATCGAGGAGGAGCGCAAGGGCGCCGACCGCATCCACGCGCTGATGGAAGCCTGCCGCGAGCGGTCCCGCCCGATCGTGATGACCACTGTGGCCATGGCCGCGGGCATGCTGCCGACCGCGCTCGGCATCGGCGAGGGCGCGGGCTTCCGCCAGCCCATGGCGGTGGCGGTGATCGGCGGGCTGATCAGTTCCACGGCCCTGTCGCTGGTGCTGGTCCCGGTGGTCTACGAGATCATCGACGACATCGAGCGCTGGCTGGCGCCCAAGTTCGGCCGCTTCGTCACTCCGCGCGAGGAGCCGGCGCCGGGGGCTGGGCGGCCACGCCGCCGCCTATGGGATCGTCGCCCGCAGCCGATCGTGGAGCCGGCGGAGTAGCTAGGCGGCCGCCTGGGCGCTCCAGAGCCGCTCCGTCTCCTCGACCCAGCCCTTGAGGTGCCCCATCGGCTGGGGCCGGAGGCGATAGAGCCGCACGCGCGCGTCCGACGCCGGTGATGTCTCTTCCACCAGCCGCGCCTCGCGCAGCGCCTTGAGGTGACGGCTCATGGCCGGCGGCTTCAGCCCCGCCGCCCGCGCCAACTCGCCCGCGGTGCACGGCTGCTCGCGCAGCAGTTCGATGACGTGGCGGCGGTGGGGGTCGGACAGGGCGGCGAACACCCGGTCGATCAGGCGCGGCAGGCTCATGGCTCCCCCAATGATTGCTGAATAGGAGAACTATTCTGCGATGGTGAACGATTCGCTACAGCCGCGCCCCGGCCGGACCTTCCGCGCTTGACGCACACCGCCCTCCCCCGTATATGCGCGCCCTCTGCTGGACCGGCCGTAAGCCTTGGCTTAGACGCGGTTCGCGAGACGACCTGACATCGCGCCGCGTCTAGGCGCCGTTTGAAGGTGTAGGGCCCACGCGGGTTTGCCTGCGCGGGCCTTGATCGTTTTGCGGATCTCGCGCGTCGGAACCGAAGGGGGCGACCCCCGAAGTTCATTCGGTCTTTGACAGGGTATTGGGCGTCGCGGGCCTTCTAGGAACTCGAGCGATATGGATCGACAGAACATACGCATCAGGCTCAGGGCCTTCGATCACCGGGTGCTGGATCACTCCACGCGCGAGATCGTGAACACCGCCAAGCGCACCGGCGCGACCGTGCGCGGGCCCATTCCCCTGCCGACGCGCCTTGAGAAGTTCACCGTGCTGCGCTCGCCGCACATCGACAAGAAGTCGCGCGAGCAGTTCGAAATCCGCACGCACAAGCGCGTGCTCGACATCGTCGACCCCACCCCGCAGACCGTGGACGCGCTGATGAAGCTCGACCTGTCCGCCGGCGTGGACGTCGAGATCAAGATCTAAGGGGGCCGGAGCTATGCGAACCGGCGTACTCGCCAGGAAAATGGGCATGACCCGCCTCTTCGACGAGGCCGGGACCCACACGCCCGTCACCGTGCTCTCGCTCGAGGGCTGCGCGGTCGTGGGCCAGCGCACTACTGAAGCCGACGGCTACGTCGCGCTGCAGCTCGGCGCCGGGGCGCGCAAGCCCAAGCGCACCAACAAGGCCCAGCGCGGCCAGTTCGCCAAGGCGCTGGTCGAGCCGCGTCAGGTCGTCGCCGAGTTCCGGGTGGACAGCGAAGGCCTGATCGACGTGGGCGCGGAGATCACCGCCGACCACTTCGTCGCCGGCCAGAAGGTCGACATCCAGGGCTGCACCGTCGGCAAGGGTTTCCAGGGCGCGATGAAGCGCTGGAACTTCGGCGGCATGCGCGCTACCCACGGGGTCTCGGTGTCGCACCGGGCGCACGGCTCCACCGGCCAGCGCCAGGATCCGGGCAAGGTGTTCAAGGGCAAGAAGATGGCCGGGCACCTGGGCCAGGAGACGGTCACCACCCAGAACCTCACCGTGTTCCGCGTGGACGCCGAGCGCGGCCTGATCCTGATCAAGGGCGCGGTGCCGGGCGCCGAGGGCAGCTACGTCAAGGTCCGCGACGCGATCAAGAAGGCGCTGCCGGCCAACGCGCCGAAGCCCGGCGCGTTCCGCGCCCGCGACGGCGGCGGCGCTGCCGAGCAGCCAGCGGAGACGCCGGCCGAGGCGGTGACCGAAACCCCGGCGGAAGGGGGCGACCAATGAAGCTCGACGTCATCACGCTGGACGGCGGCCAGGGCGGCTCGATCGAGCTGTCCGACGACATCTTCGGCATCGAGGAGATCCGCGGCGACATCCTCCAGCGCGTGGTCACCTGGCAGCTGGCCAAGCGCCGCGCCGGCACCCACAAGATCAAGACCCGCAACGAAGTCGCCCGCACAGGCAAGAAGATGTACAAGCAGAAGGGCACCGGCGGGGCCCGCCACGGCTCGCGCAAGGCCGCCCAGTTCGTCGGCGGCGCCAAGACCCATGGCCCGGTGGTGCGCTCCCACGAGATCAGCCTGCCCAAGAAGGTGCGCGCGCTCGGCCTGCGCCACGCGCTGTCGTCCAAGGCCAAGGCCGGGACGCTGGTGGTGGTCGACGCCCTGTCGCTGGACAGCGCCAAGACCGCCGGCCTGCGCGAGAGCTTCGGCAGGATCGGTGTGGCCAACGCCCTGGTGATCGCGGGGCCGGAGATCGACGCCAACCTGAAGCTGGCCGCGCGCAACATCCCGCATGTGGACGTGCTGCCGTCGATGGGCCTGAACGTCTACGACATCCTGCGCCGCGAGACCCTGGTGCTGACCCGCGACGCGGTGGACGCGATCAACGCCCGCTTCGCCGACGGCGCTCCGGCGGAAGCGGCCGAGCCGGCCGAACCCGCCAAAAAGCCGGCGCGGGCCAGGAAGCCGGCCGCCGCCGCTGACATGGAGGCCGTGTGATGGCCGTCACCGCCCGCCACTACGACACCATCCTGGCGCCGCTGATCACCGAGAAGGCGACCCTGCTTTCCGAGCAGAACAAGGTCGTGTTCAAGGTCGCGCCCGACGCCACCAAGACCGAGATCGCCCAGGCGATCGAGGAGCTGTTCAAGGTCACGGTGGTGAAGGTCAACACCCTGAACCTGAAGGGCAAGACCAAGCGCTGGCGGGGCCGCACCGGCCGCCGCCCGGACATCAAGAAAGCCATCGTCACGCTCCAAGAGGGCCAGACGATCGACATCGCGACGGGGCTCTGATCCATGGCTCTCAAGCAATTCAACCCGACTTCCGCCGGCCAGCGCGGCCTGGTGCTCGTCGACCGCTCGGAGCTGCACAAGGGGCGGCCGGAGAAGTCGCTGGTCGAGGGCCTGACCTCCAAGGGCGGGCGCAACAACGTCGGCCGCGTCACCGTCCGTTTCCGCGGCGGCGGGGCCAAGCGCCTCTACCGCATCGTCGACTTCAAGCGGCGCAAGTGGGACACGCCGGGCACGATCGAGCGGCTGGAGTACGACCCCAACCGCTCGGCCTTCATCGCCCTGGTGAAATACGCCGACGGCGAGATCGCCTACATCCTGGCCCCGCAGCGGGTGAAGGCGGGCGACCAGGTGGTGGCCGGCGACCGGGTGGACGTGAAGCCCGGCAACGCCATGCCGCTGCGCTCGATGCCGGTCGGCACCATCATCCACAATGTGGAGATGAAGCCGATGAAGGGCGGGCAGATCGCCCGCTCGGCCGGCACCTACGCCCAGTTGGTCGGCCGCGACGGCGGCTATGCCCAAATCCGCCTGAACTCAGGCGAGCTGCGGATGGTGCCGGACGGCTGCATGGCCACGGTCGGCGCCGTGTCGAACCCCGACCATATGAACCAGACCCTTGGAAAGGCCGGCCGCGTTCGCCACATGGGCTTCCGCCCGCACGTGCGCGGCGTGGCCATGAACCCGGTCGACCACCCCCACGGCGGCGGCGAAGGCCGCACCTCCGGTGGTCGTCACCCGGTCAGCCCGACCGGCAAGCCGACCAAGGGCACCAAGACCCGCAAGAACAAGACCACCGACCGGTTCATCATCCGGTCGCGTCACAAGGCGAAGGGCCGCTAAGCCATGACCCGCTCCACCTGGAAAGGCCCGTTCGTCGACGGCCACGTGCTGAAGCACGCGGACGAGGCGCAGTCGTCGGGCCGCAGCGACGTGATCAAGACGTGGTCGCGGCGCTCCACGATCCTGC
>DASVRA010000035.1:0-240203 GCA_036388855.1 Caulobacteraceae bacterium
GGGGAAACGACATTCGACGAGGACGGGAAACTACTCCGCAGCAACCCCCGCATTCGCAAACATATCCGGCTCACCCGAAGCGCCAGCTCCGTCATTCGCCGCGTCCGACTTCGCCTTCTGCCGGCGGTCGAAGCTGTCCCACACTTCGTTCCAGTTCCCGCGCGTCGCCGCCTTCGAATATTCCGTCGCGCGGGTTTCGAAGAAGTTGGCGTGCTCGACGCCGTTGAGCAAAGGCGCGAGCCAGGGGAGCGGGTGGTCGTCGATCATGTAGATGGGCTGGAAGCCCAATTGCCCCAGGCGCCAGTCGGCGATGTAGCGGATGTACTTCTTGATCTCCTTGGGGGTCATGCCGTTGACGGGCCCCTGCTCGAACGCCAGGTCGATGAACGCATCCTCGAGGCGGACGGTCTTCTGGCAGACGTCCATGATCTCTTCCTTGACCGATTTGGTCAGGCAATCGCGTTCCTTCACGAAGGTGTGGAACAGCTTGATGATGCCTTCGCAGTGCAGGCTCTCGTCGCGCACCGACCAGCTGACGATCTGCCCCATGCCCTTCATCTTGTTGAAGCGCGGGAAGTTCATCAGCATCGCGAATGACGCGAACAGCTGCAGTCCCTCGGTGAAGCCGCCGAACATGGCCAGCGTCCGGGCGATGTCCGCGTCGGTGTCCACGCCGAACGCCTGCATGTAGTCGTGCTTGGCCTTCATCGCCTCGTAGTCGAGAAAGGCGCCGAACTCGCTCTCGGGCATGCCGATGGTCTCGAGCAGCAGGGCGTAGGCGGCGATGTGCACCGTCTCCATGTTGCCGAAGGCGGCCAGCATCATCTTCACCTCGGTCGGTTTGAACACCCGGCCGTAGCGCTCCATGTAGTTGTCCTGCACCTCGATGTCGGACTGGGTGAAGAACCGGAAGATCTGGGTCAGCAGGTTGCGTTCGCCCGAACTCAGGCTGACCGCCCAGTCCTTGCAGTCCTCGCCCAGCGGGATCTCCTCGGGCAGCCAATGCACCTGCTGCTGCCGCTTCCACAGGTCGTATGCCCACGGATAGCGGAACGGCTTATAGGCGTGCGACGGGGTCAGCAGGCCAGGCGTGGCGGCGGCGGTCAGGCCCATGGCGGGGCTCCTCGGAATCGTTTTCGCTTCGGCCGCATTAGGCGGTGTCCACAGCACGGCGTCTACTAAGTTCTGCTATCGAAGCACGGATGCCCACAAGATATGGTGTCGCAGTGGATAACCGCGAGTCCTCCCCTCCCCTCTAGACCCTCCGTCCCGCGCCTCCTAAAGCAGTGGCCGTGCTGCCGCTCGCCCTCGACACCTCCACCTACGAGCGGCTCGCCGGCGAGATCGCCGACCCCGCCGCCGCCATGGCCTCCAGCCGCCCCATGCTCGACACTCAGGCCGTCACTGCCCGGCTGGAGGCGGCGATCCGCGCCGCCCGCCCGTTCTCCATGCTCCGCGTCAACGACGGCGAGGGCTACTACATGGGCTGGCCGGACATCACCCCGCGGCAGAACCTGGTCCGCAGCCTGCAGAACCACCTCGGCCGCTCCGACCTCTCCGAAACCGAGCTCGACGGCATCTGCGAGGGCATCCGCCAGGCCGTGGCCAACGCCGATATCGTCGGCGTCTACGCCAAGGCCGAGATCAACGCCTTCTCCATCCCTCGCCTGGTGATCGAGCGGCGGGGCTTGGCGGGCCCGCGGACCGAGTTCTGCCGCGCCAGCATCCACCGCAATCTGCAGGAGGAGGGCTGCTTCGACCGCCTGCTTGGCGGGCTCGACTGGCTGGGCCTGGTCTCCACCCACGACCTTTCGCGCGAGCTTGAACGCCGTTTCGGCGTCGGCCGCGTGGAGTGGTTCCCGGTGCCGGGGCAGGCCCGCACCTCCGAAGAGGGGAACGCGGCCGACACCGGCCACTTTCCCGGCCGCTTCGAGGCGCTGCGCCGGGAATTGCAGCCGCCAAAGCCCGGCGCCGTGTTCCTCCTGGGCGCGGGTTTCCTCGGCAAGATCTACGCCCGCTGGATCAAGGATCGGGACGGGATCGCGATCGACATCGGCTCCACGCTCGACGGCTGGGCCGGCAAGCCCACCCGCCGCTACCTGCGTCCCGGCAAGGCCTCCTCGTCGGAGACCGTGCTCGACCGCTACCGGCTCTAGGAACCCCGCCCGCCGCGGCCCCGTTCATCCGGCCACATGACCGTCATCTACGACCCGCACCCGAGCCCCCCGCCCGAAGCCCGCGCCTTTTACGAGGAGAGCATCCGGCTCCTGAACGAGTCCGGCATCCCCTACCTGCTCTCGGGCACCTTCGCCGTCTCCGCCTATACCGGGATCGAACGCCCGACCAAGGACCTGGACGTCTTCTGCAAGGCGGGCGACTACCCGAAGATCCTCGCCTACTTCAAAGAGCGCGGCTACCGGATCACCGTCGAGGACGAGCGCTGGATCGCCAAGGTCTGGCAGGGCGAGCACTTCTTCGACGTGATCTACAACTGCTCCACCGCCGATGTTCCGATCACCGACGCCTGGTTCGACGGAGACTACAGCTGCGAGGTCTACGGCTCGCGCGTGCGCATCACCCCGCCGACCGAGCTGATCTGGTCGAAGATGTTCATCCAGGACCGCTACCGCTACGACGGCGCCGACATCGCCCATGTGATCCTGAAGAAGTCCGCCGAAATCGACTGGAAGCGCCTGCTAGGCTACATGGAGCCATACTGGGAGGTGCTGCTGATCCACCTCCTGAACTTCCGCTTCATCTACCCCAGCGAGCGCAAGCTGCTGCCCCACTGGCTGATGGAAGAGATGATGGCGCGGCTGAATAGCCACATGACCGTGCCGACTTCCCACGTCCGCTCCTGCCGCGGCCGCCTGTTCAGCCCGCGCGACTACATCACCGACATCCGCGAGTGGGGCTTCGCCGACGCCGTGGGCAAAGGGTTGGAGGAGCGTCATGAGCCTATCGTCTGACGTCGAAGCCGCCCCCGCCGCAGAGCGCGTCCGGGTCGCCGCCGTCGGCGATCTCCATGTGGGCGAGATGCACGTCCACCCCTACCGCGACCTGTTCGCCGAGGCTTCGCGCGAGGCGGACGTGCTGTGCCTGGCCGGCGACCTGACCAACTTCGGCAAGACCCGCGAGGCCGAGATCCTGGCCGAGGACCTGCAGGCCTGCACCATCCCGGTGGTCGGCGTGCTCGGCAACCACGACTACGAGTGCGGCCAGCCCGAGGAGGTGATCCGCATCCTCTCCCAGGCCGGGGTCAAGGTGCTCCACGGCGAGGCCTATGAGGTGCGCGGCGTCGGCTTCGCCGGGGCCAAGGGCTTCGTCGGCGGCTTCGGCCGCTACATGCTGAGCCCCTTCGGCGAGCCCGAGATCAAGAGCTTCGTCCAGGAGGCGGTGAAGGACGCGAATGAACTGGAGAACTCCATCCGCATGCTGCGCACGGAACGTAGCGTGGTCGTCCTCCACTACGCCCCTGTCGCTGACACCGTCCAAGGCGAGCCGCCGGAGATCTTCCCCTTCCTCGGCTCCACCCGCCTGGCCGAAACCATCGACCGCTACGAGAACGTCGACTTGGTTGTCCACGGCCATGCCCACCGTGGCGCCTACCAAGGCAAGACCGCCCGCGGCGTCCCCGTCTACAACGTCGCCCTGCCGGTGCTCCGCACCTTAGGCGAGCGGCCATATGCGCTATTCGAGGTTTAACCCCACGCCGCCACCCCCCCTTTTCCTTCGAGGACGCATGATCGACGAGTTGATCCGCAACAACCGCGCCTGGTCAAAGCGCGTCACCGCCGCCGATCCCGACTTCTTCAAGCGACTGGAGGGCCAGCAGAGCCCCAAGTACCTGTGGATCGGCTGCGCCGACAGCCGCGTCCCCGCCAACGAGATCGTGGACCTCGCGCCCGGCGAGCTGTTCGTCCACCGCAACGTCGCCAACCTCGCCCCCCCCCAGGACGCTAATTACCTGTCGGTGCTGCAGTTCGCGGTGGAGGTGCTCCACGTCGAGGACATCATGGTGGTCGGCCACTACGGCTGCGGCGGAGTGGCGGCGGCGGTCGACGGCAAGCGCCACGGCCTGATCGACCACTGGCTCCACCCGATTCGCGAGGTCTGGGCCGAGAACCGCGAGGAGATCGAGTCTGCGCCCAAGGGCTCGCGCCTGGACCGCCTGTGCGAGCTCAACGTGATGCGCCAAGTGCGCAACGTCGCCTCCGACGTGATCGTCCGCGACGCCTGGGCTCACGGCCGGAAGGTCTGCGTCCACGGCTGGGTCTATTCGTTGTCGGATGGCTTGGTGCGTGACCTCGACTGCTCCATCTCCGGCATGGACGACGTGCTCCGGCGCTACGGCCCCAGCCTAAGCGCCTGATTTGGCGGCGTAAGCCGGCGGGCCTATATCCGCCGCATGGGCCGCCCCTTCATCAAGATGAACGGCCTCGGCAACGACTTCGTCGTCGTCGAGGCGGGCGCCGCGCCCTTCGCCCCGAGCCCCGCCCATGTGCGCGCCATCGCTGACCGCGAGCACGGCGTCGGTTGCGACCAGCTGATCGCCATCGAACGCGGCGAGGGCCCTCACCCATTCATGCGCATCTGGAACGCCGACGGCGGCGAGGTGGAGGCCTGCGGCAACGGCGCCCGCTGCGTCGCCTGGCTGCTGATGCAGGCCTCCGGCTCGAACGAAGCGGCGATCGACAGCCGCGCCGGGCTGCTGATTGCCCGCACAGTCGGCGATCGGAAGGTGACCGTGGACATGGGCGCCCCCCGGCTCGACTGGCGCGACATTCCCCTGGCTGAGGAGATGGACACGCGCGGCGTTGAGCTCCAAGTCGGACCCGTGGACGACCCGGTGCTGCACACGCCCGGCTGCGTCAGCATGGGCAACCCCCATGTGGTCTTCTTCGTCCCCGAGGGCGCCGAGTTCGACCCCGGCAAGGTCGGCCCCCTGATCGAGAACCACCCGCTGTTCCCGGAAGGGGTCAACGTCGGGTTCGCCCAAATCGACGACCCCCGCCGCATCAGCCTTACCGTCTGGGAGCGCGGCGCGGGCCTGACCCAAGCCTGCGGCACCGCCGCCTGCGCCGCCGTGGTCGCCGCCCACCGGCGGGGTCTTTCGGACCGCCGGGCCGAGGTGATGCTCCCCGGCGGCGCGCTGGAGATCGAGTGGCGCGAGGACGATGGCCACGTGCTGATGACCGGTCCGGTGGCGGTGGAGTTCACGGGCGCTCTGCCCTAACGGCTACAGCGGCCCAAACCATCGCGGCGTCCGGGCGCAGAAGGCGTCATACTCCGCGCCGAACCGCGCGCTGAGGTATCGCTCCTCCCGCTCGATCGCCAGCTTCTGCAGCAGCACCGGCAACGGCAAGGTCAGGATCAACAGCCAAGCCGCCGGCCAGGCTAGGCCGACGCCGCCAAGGAACATGGAAGCGCCGAGATACATCGGGTTGCGGCTGAACCGGTAAACGCCGTCGACGGAGAGCGCCGTGGCTCTTCCCGTCGGGTCCACCGGCGTGCCGGCGCGGGAGAACTGCGCCCGGGCGGTGTAGACCAGGATCAGCCCAGCCGCCGCCAGTCCCCCACCGGCGATGCGGAGCGCCGGCCACAAGCGCCCCAGCGGCAATGGCGCCAGCCAGCTGAGCGCCACCGCCGCAATGACCACGCCGAGCAACAGCAATGGCGGCCACGGAACGCGGTTGGGGCGGTCGAGGTCTTCGGCCATGGCGCTCGGTCCCGGGAAACGGCGCTTTAGGGTAGCACGGGCGCCCACGCCGGGCGTATTCGGGCGAGATAACGTGACGCCCTTGCGCTCGGGCTATCCGGCGATAGGTTCCGCGCCAGTTTTGAGGATGTTTCCAATGCGCTTCGTCTTGGCCGCCGCGGCGGCGCTGACCGCCTGCTCCACCCTCGCGCTCGCCAAGCCTCCGGAGGGGCCTTCCCGCACCTTCCGCCCCGCCGACCTGTTCGGGCTGGAGTGGGCCAGCGATCCGCAGGCGCGTCCGGACGGCGGCGCCATCGCTTACGTCCGCTCCACCCACGACATCATGACCGACAAGCCGCGCCGCTCCATCTGGCTGGTCGACCCCGCCACAGGCGCGCAGACGCCGCTGGTCACCGGCGCGGCCTCGGCCTCCAATCCGCGCTGGTCGCCGGACGGCAAGCGGCTGGCCTACGTCTCGGCGGCCGA
Source organism: Caulobacteraceae bacterium (assembly GCA_036388855.1). Lineage (GTDB taxonomy): Bacteria > Pseudomonadota > Alphaproteobacteria > Caulobacterales > Caulobacteraceae > DASVRA01. The sequence goes on from DASVRA010000035.1 coordinate 6,185, forward strand.
GGACGACCGCCCGCAGCTGTTCGTCCGCTACCTCGCCAACGGCGCCGCCGCACGCGTGGCCACCCTGCCCCAGGGGCCCAGCGACATCGCGTGGTCCCCGGACGGCCGCTTCCTCGCCTTCACCATGTTCGTGCCCGACGAGGGGGTGAACTTCGGCGCCCCGATGGCCAAGCCCGAGGGCGCCAAGTGGGCCGACCCGCTCAAGGTGATCACCCGCCTCCACTACCGCCAAGACAGCCGGGGCTATCTGAAGCCCGGCTACGACCATGTCTTCGTCGTGGCCGCCGACGGCGGCTCGCCCCGCCAGCTCACCTTCGGCGCCTACGACGACCAGGGGCCGCTGTCGTGGAGCGGCGACTCCCGCACGATCCTGTTCAGCTCCAACCGGGGCAAGGACCCCGAGCGCGACCCCCTGAACTCCGAGGTGTTCCAGGTGTCGGTGACCGACGCCTCCGCCCGCGCCCTCACCACCCGCCGGGGCCCGGACGGCAACCCCCGCACCTCACCCGATGGCTCCAAGATCGCCTACATCGGCTGGGACGACCGGCTGCGCGGCTATGAGAACGCCCAGCTCTACGTGATGAACGCCGACGGCTCCGGCTCCCGCTCGCTCACCGCCGCCCTGGACCGCTCGGTGGACGACGTGCGCTGGGCCGCCGACGGCCGCAGCCTCTACATCCAATACGCCGACCGCGCCGTGACCAAGGTGGCCCGTGTCGGGCTGGACGGGCGCATCACCCCGGTGGCGGAGGGCGTAAGCGGCTCCGGCCTCGACCGCCCCTACAGCGGCGGCGAGTTCAGCGTGTCGAACAACGGTCTGGTCGCGCTCACCGTCGGCGCGCCCGATCACCCCTCCGACATCGGCGTAGCGGGCCGCGACGGCGCCCGCAGGCTGACCCGGCTCAACGAAGACCTGTTCGCCGGCAAGACCCTGGGACGGGTCGAGCGCCTCGCCGTCATGTCCACTTACGACAAGCGGCCGATCGACGCCTGGGTCGTCACCCCGCCGGGCTTCGACCCCTCGCGCAAGTATCCCCTGATCCTGGAGATTCACGGCGGCCCGTTCGCCAGCTACGGCCCCTACTTCTCCACCGACTACCAGCTCTATGCGGCGGCCGGATACGTGGTGGTCTATTCCAACCCGCGCGGCTCCACTTCCTACGGGGAGGAGTTCGCCAACCAGATCCACCACGCCTACCCCGGCCACGACTACGACGACCTGATGAGCGTGGTGGACGCCACGGTCGCCCGCGGCTTCGTCGATCCCGATCAGCTGTTCGTGACCGGCGGTTCGGGCGGCGGCGTGCTGACCACCTGGATCATCGGCAACACCAACCGCTTCAAGGCCGCGGTGGTGCAGAAGCCGGTGATCAACTGGTCGAGCTTCGTGCTGACCGCGGACGAATACAACGTCTACGGCAAGTACTGGTTCGGGAAGATGCCCTGGGAGGACCCGCAGGGGTACTGGAAGCGCTCCCCGATCTCGCTGGTCGGCAACATCTCGACCCCGACCATGGTGGTGGTGGGCGAGGAGGACTACCGCACCCCCAGCAGCGAAGCCGAGCAGCTGTATCAGGCCCTACAACTGCGCGGCGTGCCGACCGCGTTCGTGAAGGTGCCGGGGGCCTCGCACGGCGGCATCGCGGCGCGCCCCTCGCAGTCGGGCGCCAAGGCCAACGCCATCATCGCCTGGTTCGACCGCTACCGCGCCGGCGCCGGTGCAACGCAGGCCGCCGCCGGGGCCGCGCCCGCCGCGCCATGAGCCGAGCGCTCGACCTTCCGCGGGCGGCGCCCGCTCAAAGGGTCGAGATCCTCACCTTCGGCTGCCGCCTGAACGCCTACGAGAGCGAGCAGATGCGCGCGCGCGCCGCCGCCGACGGGGTGGAGGACGCGGTGCTGGTCAACACCTGCGCGGTCACTGGCGAGGCGGTGCGGCAGGCTCGTCAGGCGATCCGCAAGGCCCGGCGCGAGCGGCCCGGCGCGCGCATAGTCGTCACCGGCTGCGCCGCCCAGATCGACCCCGCCGCCTTCGCCGCCATGCCCGAGGTCGACCTGGTGCTCGGCAACGCGGACAAGGCGGCGCCCGGCGCCTACGCCCCCGAGGGCGCACGCGTGCGGGTCAACGACATCTTCTCCGTACGCGAGACGGCGGCCCATCTCGCTGACGGCCTCACCGACCGCGCCCGCGCCTACGTCGAGATTCAGAACGGCTGCGACCACCGCTGCACCTTCTGCGTCATCCCCTACGGTCGCGGCAATTCCCGCTCGGCGCCCGCCGGAGAGGTGGTCGAGCAGGTGCGCCGCCTAGCCGAACGCGGCTGGTGCGAGGTGGTGCTGACTGGGGTGGACCTGACCAGCTGGGGCGCCGACCTCCCCGGACGGCCGTCCCTCGGTCAACTGGTCGCCCGCATCTTGCGCCTCGTCCCCGAGCTCCCCCGCCTGCGCCTCTCCTCGATCGACGCCGCCGAGATCGACCCCGACCTACTGCGCTGCCTGGCCGAGGAACCACGCCTGATGCCGCACCTGCACCTGTCGCTGCAGGCCGGCGACGACATGATCCTCAAGCGCATGAAGCGGCGCCACACCCGCGCCGACGCCCTGCAGCTGATCCACCAAGTGCGCCATGCACGCCCGAACACCGCCTTCGGGTGCGACCTTATCGCCGGATTCCCCACCGAGACGGAGGCGATGTTCGCCAACACCCTCGCCCTCGTGGAGGAAGCCGGCCTCGCTTACCTCCACGTCTTCCCCTTCAGCCCCCGCCCCGGCACGCCCGCCGCCCGTATTCCCCAGCTCCCCCGCCCGCTGGTCAAGGAGAGGGCCGCCCGCTTGCGCGAGGCCGGCGCTCAGGCCCTCGCGCGCCACCTGGACCGCCAGGTCGGCCGCACCGTCTCTGCGCTGGTGGAACGGCCGGGCCTGGCCCGGGCCGAGGACTTCACCGAAGTCGCCTTCAGCGGGGCCGCCGCCCCAGGCCAGCTCACGGCTCTGAAGGTGACGGGCCACGACGGCCGCCGTGCCGCCGCCGACCCGCTCGCCGCCGCCCCGGCGCGCGAACCCGCGCTCGCCTGAGGAACCTTGGCGCGGGCGCCGGCCGTTTCCCCACAGAAGGAGCCGCCATGACCCAGCCCCCGCTTCGCCGGCCAAACGTCGAGGTCGCTCGCGGCGACCGCCACGACATGCGCCTCGAGCCCGACCCCGGACAGCTGGCGAAGGCCGAGCCGGTCTATCCCACCGACGACGGCGTGCGCCCCTCGATGGAGCACAGCGCCGGCTCGGAGCGGCTGGACAACCCCGCCATGCCGCCGCCCGAAAGCGTGGAGGAGGAAAACCTGCCGAGCGTCTGGGAGGCGCTGAGCGAGGACGGCGCTGCCCACCGGCGGGAATAGGAGGAACGGCCACGCCCCGCGCCCGTTTCACATTTGATCGCTTCCACGTCGGACGCGACCAGATGGAGATGTGACATGGACAAGGACCGCGTGGACGGCGCCGCCACCAACATGGGCGGCAAGGTCAAGGAAGCCGCCGGCAAGGTGACCGGCGACGAGAAGATGAAGCGTGACGGCCAGGTGGATCAGGCCCGCGGCAAGGTCGAGAACGCCGTCGGCGGCGTGAAGGACACTCTGCGCGGCGACCGCTAGTCGCCCTCGTCAAAAGACGAAACAGCGGCCGCCTCCGGGCGGCCGTTGTCGTTGGCGGACCGGCTTTCTTGTCCGCCACCAGCCGCTCCTGTAGAGCCCGCGCCCATGGCCGAGACCGAGTTCCGACCGCTGGCGCGGGTCCCCCGCGGCTTCGCCGACCGGCGCGCGCGCGACCTTGCCGCCGAGCGCCGCATCCTCGAGGCGGTCGCCGGCGTCTACGAACGCTACGGCTTCGAACAGCTGGCCACCCCGGCGTTCGAATACGCCGATGCGCTCGGCAAGTTCCTCCCCGACGCCGACCGCCCCAACGAAGGCGTGTTCGCCCTCCAGGACGATGACGAGCAGTGGCTGGCGCTGCGCTACGACCTCACCGCCCCGCTCGCCCGCTTCGCCGCCGAGAACTGGCAGACCCTGCCCAAACCGTTTCGCCGCTACGCCTTCGGTCCGGTCTGGCGCAACGAGAAGCCCGGCCCCGGCCGCTACCGCGAATTCATCCAGTGCGACGCCGACACCGTCGGCTCCGCCCGCCCCGAGTCCGACGCCGAGATCGTCGCCATGGCCGCCGAGGGCCTCGAAGCCGCCGGCCTGCGCCGCGGCGCCTACGTGCTCAAGATCAACGACCGCAAGCTGCTCGACGGCGTGCTCGACGAACTCGACGTCTTCGCGCCGCCCCAACGCCTGGCCGTCCTGCGCGCGCTCGACAAGGTCGACCGCCTGGGCTGGGACGGCGTGGCCCTGCTGCTGGGCGAGGGCCGCATGGACGAGTCCGGCGCCTACACCAAGGGCGCTGGCCTCCCCTCCGCCGCAATCCACGCCATCCTGCGCTTCGCCTCCGTCGGCGCCGCCGACAGCCGCCGCGGCTTCCTCGACCAACTCGGCGGCCTGACCGGCCCCTTCGGCGGCCAGGCCGCCCTGGCAGACCTCGCCCGCATCGACGAGGCGCTGACTCTCATGGGCGTCGGCGACGACCGCGCCCGCTTCGACGTGTCGGTGGTGCGCGGCCTCGAATACTACACCGGCCCGGTGTTCGAGGCCGAGATGCTGCTCGAAGCTACTGACGAACGCGGTCAGCCGCTCAGCTTCGGCTCCGTCGGCGGCGGCGGCCGCTACGACGACCTGGTGGCCCGCTTCACCGGCGAACAAGTCCCCGCCACCGGCTTCTCCTTCGGCGTCTCCCGCCTCGCCGCCGCCCTCCGCGCCGCCGGCGTCGCCCCTGCTGGGGAGGGCAGGGGCCCCGTGGTGGTGATCGCCTTCGATCAGGCCGCCATGGCCGAATACTTCGCCGCCGCCGCCGAACTGCGGCGCGCCGGCATTCCCGCCGAAGTCTACCTCGGCGCCTCGGGCATGAGGGCCCAGATGAAATACGCCGACCGTCGCCTCTCGCCGGCCGCCGTGATCCTGGGTGGCGACGAATTGGCCGCCGGGACCGTCACGATCAAGGACCTCGACCTGGGCCGCGAACTCGCCGCCGGCCTGAAGGACAATACCGCCTGGCGCACCGAGCGCCCGGGCCAGCTCACCGTCCCCCGCGCCGACCTCGTCACGGCCGTGCGCCGCATCGTGGAAGGTGCGGCCGTCGGAGTGTGATCTGTGCGCATCTGTCGCTCCCCCTATTGTGTCAGCACGTTGACAAGACGGAGCTTCTGCCGCTTTTGTTAACGGGTGAGGCGCGGGACCGGGTCCTACCGCTTCAGGCGTTTCGGGGAGGAAACGTCCGCCTTCAAAAGCGCGAAAAATGGCGAGCCCGCTGCGTTCATCTCCCGCAGCGGGCTCGTTTCGTTTCCGGCGCCTGATCTCCCAGACCACGGCGCCTCCGGCTAACTGCCGCTCAGCCCTTGGCGAGGCGGCGGGTCCCGGGTGACAGTGGCCCCATGGCCGCCGAGCTCCAGCCGCAGACCTACTCCAACGTCACCGCCTTCCTGGCGACGGCGGGCATCGTCGTGCCGTTGTTCAAGCGGCTGCGCATCAGCCCCGTCCTTGGCTTCCTCGGCGCCGGCGTCGCGCTCGGCCCCTACGGCCTCGGCAGTCTGGTGCCCCAGGCGCCCTTCCTCGACTACGTCACCGTCACCCGCCCCGAGCAGATCGCCGAGCTGGCGGAGTTCGGCGTCATCTTCCTCCTGTTCATGATCGGCATCGAGCTGTCGTGGGAGCGCCTGCGGCTGATGCGCCGGCTGGTGTTCGGCCTGGGCGGCATTCAGGTGGCGGTGTGCGCGGTGCTGATAGCTGTCGCCGCCATCGCTCTCGGTCTGTCCGCGCCGGCCGCCTTCGCCCTTGGCGCCGCCCTGGCCCTGTCCTCCACGGCCGTGGTCACCTCCGTGCTTTCGGAGGATCGGCGCCTGCACGCGCCGGAAGGGCGGGCGGCCTTCGGCGTGCTGCTGTTCCAGGACCTGGCGCTGGCGCCGATCCTGATCGCGGTGGCCCTGTTCGCCGGCCGGGGCGTGGGCGGACCGCTCGGCCTGGTCGAGGCGCTGGCGCCCGCCGTGGTGGGCTTGGCCGTCTTGGTCATCGCCGGGCGGCTGATCCTGCGCCCGCTATTCCGCTCCGCCGCCCGCGCCAAGAGCCCCGAGCTGTTCATGGCCGCCAGCCTGCTGGTGGTGATCGCCGCCAGCCTGGCGGCGGCCGCCCTGCACCTGTCGCCGGCGCTCGGCGCCTTCGTCGCGGGCCTGCTGCTGGCCGAAACCGAGTTCCGCCACGAGGTCGAGGTGCTGATCGAGCCGTTCCGAGGCCTGCTGCTCGGCCTGTTCTTCGTTTCGGTCGGCGTGGCGCTGAACCTCCCGCTCCTCGCGGCCCAGCCGCTGGCCATCCTCGGCGCCGCGGCGGGCTTCCTGGTGCTGAAGGCGGCGGTCACAACGCTGCTTGGACGAGGCTTCGGCCTGAGCTGGACCACCGCCATGCAGGCGGGCCTGCTCATCGGCGCCGGCGGAGAGTTTGCCTTCGTCATCCTGGACCAGGCGGTGCGCTCCCGGCTGCTGCCGCCGGGACTCGCCCAGGCGCTGAGCGTCTCTGTGACGCTGACCATGTTCGCCATCCCCGCCCTGGCCTGGCTCGGGCGCAGGCTGGACGCGGGCGCCCAACGGCGGCGGCTGCAGGGCTACGCCCCTCCGGATGTCGCGCCCGAACCTGCGCCCGGCTGCGTCTTGATCGTCGGCTATGGCCGTGTGGGACAGGTGGTCGGCGAGATGCTCTCGCGCCACGACAAGCCCTGGTGCGCCATCGACAGCGACGCGCGCGCAGTGGAGGCGGGACGCGCCAGGGGCGTGAACGTCTTCTACGGCGAAGCCTCCCGCCCCGAGCTGCTGGAACGGTGCGGCCTGCTCGCCGCGCCCGCGGTGGTCCTCACCATGGACGCGCCGGAAGTGGCCGAGGCGGTCACCGCCACCGTACGCCGGCTGCGGCCGGACGTCGGCCTGGTCGCGCGCGCCCGCGACGCCCGCCACGCGCGGCGCCTCTACGAGCTCGGGGCCACCAACGTGGTGCCCGAGACGGTGGAAGCCAGCCTGCAGCTCTCCGAAGCCCTGCTGGTCGACATCGGCGTCCCGATGGGCTGGGTTATCGCCTCCATCCACGAGAAGCGCGACGAGGTGCGGAAGTCGCTGGCGCCTCCGACGGCGTAACCTTAGCGATCCCTTCACCGCGCGGCGGTATGAGTCATGCAGGGGCGCCTTCGGGCGAATGGCATGCTGGGCTCTGTGGTGAACGCCAAACTCCTTCCTCGTGTCCTGCGCGACCGGCGCGGCAACGTGACCCTGATCTTCGCGCTCGCCGCGCTCCCGATGCTCCTGGGCATCGGCGTGGCGGTGGACCTCAGCAACGCCACCCGCGTGCGCCTGGCGCTGCAGGACGCCACCGATGCGGCGGTGCTGGCCGTCGGCCGCGCTGGCCCCTCGGTGCCGCAAAGCCAACTCGAGGCCGTGGCCCGGCAATACATGGACGCGAGCTACAACTACAACGACATCGCCTACGCGATCAGCAAGGTCAGCTACGATGCGGGGGCCATGACGGCGCGGCTGGACACCAGCGCGGACGTGCCCACCACCTTCATGGCCATGTTCGGCAAGACAGTGATGCCGGTCAGCGCCCACTCAGTCAGCAAGGCCATGAGCGTCGAGATCGCCCTCGTGCTGGACACCTCCGGATCGATGGCCGAGGCGGCCGGCGACGGCACAAAGATCGAGGCCCTGAAGCAGGCGTCCAAGGCGCTGTTCGCGCGCATGTACGGCTCCAAGGTGCTGAACAACCGCTTCGCCATCTCCATCGTGCCCTTCGCCGCGTCGGTGAACGTGGGCTCGGGGCACGCGGGCGCCTACTGGATCGACAAGTCAGACTCCAAACTCAACACTGAGGACTTCGAGTCCAGCGGCGGCCACAAGATGACAAAGATCACGGCCCTGAACCCGTCGACCGGCATGAGCAATGCCTCCTGGGGCGGCTGCGTGATCAGCCGGGCCAAAGGTTATGACGTTACCGACGATGCTCCCGTCGCCAATCGGGCCGACACACTGTTCTCACCCTGGTTCGCGCCCGACGAGCCGGGCCCGCCGACAACGCAGTATACGGTTGTCAATGGCGCGCCCTACTTGAATAGTTACTTGGATGACAACGGCGGGGACTGCACGGCAGACAGAACAATAGATCAGCTGAACGCCGAGACGCCTCGCAAGAAACAAGAGCGGGGCTGCAAGTATCGAGGGGCTACGCCCCTATTGGGAAGGTCTATGACCGGCACAATGACCGGCCCGAATTTTCTTTGCGACTCACAAGCGATAACTCCGCTCACTACCACGCGCGCAACACTCGACAGCGCCGTGGACGCCCTTGGGCCGCAAGGGAACACTAACATCCTGGAAGGCTTCGCCTGGGGCTGGCGGACGCTTTCGCCGGCGGAGCCCTTCACCGGGGGAAAAGCCTACGACAGTCCCAACAACTATAAGGTTATCATCCTGATGACCGACGGCCTAAATACAATTGGCGCCATGCCGAATATTAATCAGTCCTATTATACCGGCTACGGCTACATGTGGCAGAAGCGCCTGAGAGATCCCGCGACCAGCGACGAGACGCTCAACAGGACCGAAGCCAATGCGAAGACGGCCAAGGCCTGCGAGAACGCCAAGGCGAGGGGGATCGCCGTCTACACTATCGCCTTCGGGTCTGGCGCGGTGGGATCGCGGCCCTTGCTCAAGGGCTGCGCCTCCAGGCCTGAAGCCCCCTATTTCAACGCGCCGGTGAACGCCAGCGAACTGGAGCCGGTGTTCCTCAAGATCGCCGAAAGCATCAACCGGATGCGCATCGCGCAGTAGCGCGCTCCCGCCGCTGTCTCGACTCGCCCGCCCGTGCTAGGCGGCCAGTTTCTGGAAGCGAGGCGGCATGAGCGACTGGCTGGCGGCAGTGATCCTGGGGTTGGTGGAGGGGATCACTGAGTTCATCCCGGTTTCCTCCACGGGTCACCTGATCCTGACCAAGGAGGCGCTCGGCCTGCAGGGCCCCGCCTGGGACACCTTCATCGTGATGATCCAACTGGGCGCTATCCTTGGCGTCGTGGCCCTTTACTTCGGCCGTCTATGGAAGGTACTGGTCACCCTGCCCAGCGACCCCGGCTCGCGCCGCTTCGCGCTCAGCGTCCTGGTCGCCTTCCTGCCTGCTGTGGTCCTGGGCCTGCTGCTGCACGATTTCATCAAGCGGGTGCTGTTTGAGAGCCCGCTCTTGATCTGCGTCTCTCTGATCGTCGGCGGCGTCGCCCTTCTCGCGATCGAACGGTGGCGGCCCAAGCCACGCTACGAGGACGCCATGTCACTGCCGCTGATCACCGCGCTCGGCGTGGGTCTGTTCCAGGTGCTGTCGATGATCCCCGGCGTCTCCCGCTCGGGCGCCACAATCTCCGGCGCGCTGCTGCTCGGCGCCGACCGGCGCGCGGCCGCTGAGTTCTCCTTCTTCCTCGCCATCCCCACCATGCTTGGGGCCTTCGCGCTGGACGCCTGGGAGAGCCGCGACCAGCTCACCGGCGACGTCGCCAGTCTGATCGCCATCGGCTTCGTCGTCTCCTTCATCTCCGGCGTGGTGGTGGTGAAGTGGATGATCGACTTCGTCACCCGCCACGGCTTCACCCCCTTCGCCTGGTGGCGCATCGTGGTGGGCGCGACCGGGCTGGCGGCCCTGGCGCTGACCTAAAGCCGGCCGGTTCTTGATCCAACATGCCGCACTAGCGCCCGCGGCCGGAAGGGCCATATGGGCCTCGCCGTCGAGCCCATGATGTCTCCGGCGCGTCTCCTCCCTCACCAAGCCTGAAGAAGGATGGCCCGATCCATGAACGCCGAGACCAACCTACGCTCCAACAAGAAGGCGGAGCTGCTCGCCAACACCGTCGAGCACGTAGACATCGCGTCCTACGACGCGAGGCCGATCATCGACTCGATGAGGAAGATGAGCTTCTCCTCGCGTGATACCGCGCGGGCGGCCGACATCCTGAACATGGCGATCGAGGACAAGGATTGCTCGGTGTGGCTGACGCTGGCCGGCTCCACCTCGGCGGCGGGCTGCATGCACGTCTACCGCGACATGGTGAAGACCAACATGATCGACGCGATCGTGGCCACCGGCGCCTCGATCGTGGACATGGATTTCCTCGAGGCGCTGGGCTTCCGCCATTACCAGGCCGACGCCAGTGTCGACGACCGCGACCTGCGGGCGCTCTACATCGACCGCATCTACGACACCTACATCGATGAGGAGGAACTGCAGAGCGTCGACCACACGATCAAGGTGATCTGCGACCAACTGGAGCCGCGTCCCTACTCCTCGCGCGAGTTCATCATGGAGATGGGCAGGTGGCTGGCGGACGGAAACGCGCGCAAGCCGGAGTCGCTGGTGCAGACCGCCTACGAGAAGGGCGTGCCGATCTTCTGCCCAGCGTTTTCCGACAGCTCGGCCGGCTTCGGGCTGGTCAAGCACCAGGTCGAGCGGATGGCGGCGGGCAAGCCCTACGTCAGCATCGACTCTGTGGCTGACTTCCGCGAGCTGACCGAGATCAAGCTCAAGGCCGGGGCCACCGGCCTGTTCATGGTCGGCGGCGGCGTGCCCAAGAACTTCGCCCAGGACACTGTAGTCTGCGCCGAAATCCTCGGTCACGAGGCTGACATGCACAAGTACGCGGTGCAGATCACCGTCGCCGACGTGCGCGACGGCGCCTGCTCCTCCTCCACGCTCAAGGAAGCCTGCTCCTGGGGCAAGGTGGACGTCACCTGGGAGCAGATGGTGTTCGCCGAGGCCACCACGGTGGTGCCGCTGATCGTCTCCAACGCCTACCATTCGGGCGGCTGGCGTCAGCGCGAGCCGCGCCAGTGGGCGAAGCTGTTCGACAAGGCCGCTTGAGCCTCGACAGCGCCCGCGATTGCGATGAGGAAGGGGCGCCGGCGATCTGCCGGCGCCCCTTTTTTGTTTGGCCGATGATCGCCCGGATTGCCGCCGCCGTAGCCGCGTGCCTGCTCCTTCAGGCAGGAGGAGGGGCCATGGCCCAGCCGATGACCTATGCCCAGTTTCAGGCGCTGAAGCAGCCGAAGGCGGAGCTGCGCATCCCCTACGGCCCGGGCCCGGACCAATTCGGCGAGCTGTGGCTGCCGAAGGGCCAGGGGCCGCACCCGGTGGTGGTGATGATCCACGGTGGCTGCTGGCAGGCGTCGGTGGCCCGGCTGGACATCATGAACCTGATCGCCGACGCCCTGCGCCGGCGCGGGACCGCCGTCTGGAACATCGAGTATCGCGGCGTGGACCAGCCGGGCGGCGGCTATCCCGGCACCTTCGAGGATGTCGCCGCGGCCATTGACCGGCTCCGCGAGATCGCGCCGCGCCACCGGCTGAAACTCGATAAGGTGGTCGCCGTCGGCCACTCGGCCGGAGGGCACCTGGCGCTGTGGGCGGCCGGGCGGGGGCGGCTGCCGGAGGCAAGCCCCCTGCGCACGGCCAGGCCGTTACCGATTGCCGCGGCGGTCAGCCTGGCGGGGCTGGCCGACCTCGGGTCACTGCTGGAGCCGGGCGTGCACGGCTGTGAGGTCGAGGCGATCCGCAAGCTCGCCGCGCCCGCGGCGGCAGGCGGCGAGGGCAGCTTCGCCGAGACCTCGCCGGCCGAGCTGCTGCCGCTCGGGTCGAGGCAGATCTCCATCCATGCGGCGCAGGACCGGATCGCTCCCGTCGCGGTCGGAGAGGCCTACACCAGGAAGGCTCGCGCTGCCGGCGACCCGGCGAGCTTGACCGTACTTACGGGCGCGGGGCATTTCGAACTGATCGCGCCGGGGACGCCGGCATGGACCTATGCGGCAGCCCGCATCGCAGAGGAGTTGCGCTAGGCAGGTGCGCCGCCCACGCGCGCCGAGCAGCTAGACGAACAGCTCGCGCGAGGGGCAGAGCGGAGCGACCGGGCAGACTTCGCACTTCGGCCGCCGGGCTACGCAGGTGTAGCGGCCGTGCAGGATCAGCCAGTGGTGCGCCTGGGTGCGGTATTCCTCCGGAACCAGCCGCATCAGGTCCGCCTCCACGTGGTCGGGCGTCTTGCCGTCCGACAGCTTCAGCCGGTGGGCGACGCGGAACACGTGGGTGTCCACCGCGATCGCGGGCTCGACGCCCAGCTCGTTCAGCACCACGCTGGCGGTCTTGCGCCCGACGCCGGGCAGCGCCTGCAGCGCCTCGCGGGTCAGCGGGACCCCGCCGCCGTGCTCCTCCACCAGCTGGCGCGACAGGGCGATCACGTTCCTGGCTTTGGTGCGGAACAGGCCGATGCTCTGGATGAACGGGATCAACCGATCCTCGCCCAGCGCCAGCATCGCCTGGGGCGTGTCGGCGACGGCGAACAGCACTCCGGTCGCCTTGTTCACCGACTTGTCGGTGGCCTGGGCCGACAGCACCACCGCCACCAGCAACGTAAAGGGGCTCTCGTAGTCCAGCTCCGTCTTCGGCTCGGGCATCACCCGCGCCAGCTGCTCGAAGATCGCGCGGATGCGCGCGGCCTCGGCGGCCGGGAGCCAGGCGGGGGGCGCGGTCATGCTGCGCTTATGGAGTGCGCCCGCGAACGGGCCAAGCGAGCGGCGAGGCGCCGCTAGTGCACCGAAACCGGGGCGAGTTCGTGGGCGAGCGCTGCGGCGACGGCGGAGTCGCGGTCGACCAGCACCGCCAGGCGCGCGCCATCGGCGCGGTGGACGGCGTAAAGCGTCTGATCCGGCTGGAGGTTGAAGCCCTTCACGGCTTTGACCTGGGCAGAAGCCAAGATTTCAGCGGCCTTGATCGGCCTGACATACACCAGGTCGGGAGCGCCGAGGGCGGCGAAAGCCTCATTTGTCAACATCGGCGTCATCACGACCACCTCCTAAAACTCTAACACGCGAACAAGGTTGGGGTTCAGTCGGCCTTACGGACCAGAATCCTACGCACTGACTGTTCCGGCGAAGGCCGCGCCAAGTCGATGTGCAGCACCCCGTGCTCCAGACCGGCCTCGGTCACCTCGATCCCCTCCGCCAGGACGAAGCTGCGGCTGAAGCTGCGCGCGGCGATGCCCCGGTGCAGGTAGGCGCGCCCCTCGCCGCCCTTGCCCGCGTCTTCCTTGCGGCCGGCGACGGTGAGCTGGCGGTTCTCGACCGTCACCTCCAGCTGCCCGGCCGAAAACCCCGCGACCGCCAGCGAGATGCGGATGCCCGCCTCGCCCCGGTCCTCGACGTTGTAGGGCGGGTAGGCGTCGGCGGCGGCCTTGGCGGCGCGGTCGATGCTGGCCTGCACCTGCTCGAAACCCAGCAGGAAGGGGGAATCGAAATAGACGGCGCGACTCATGCGAAGCCCTCCTTGAGCGGCTTGTCGCTTCCGGGCCCATTCAGGCGCCCGGCGGCGGACGGCTCAGGTGGCGACGGCGACGCCCCTATTCAAGCTTGAGTGTCCGGGCGCCGCACCAGGCGCAGCAGGATTTCGTCGAACTGCTCCAGCGTCTGGTAGGCGATGCGCACCTCGCCGCGGTCGCCCCGGTCCACGATCTCGACCTTCAGCCCGGTGGCCTCGGACAGACGCCGCTCCGCGTCCACGGTGTCCACGCGCTTGGGCCGCTTGCGCCGCCGACCGCCGCGCTCCCCCCGCGCCAGGACCTCGGCCTCGCGCACGTTCAGTCCCCGCTCCAGCACCTGGCGCGCCAGCGCCTCCGGGTCCGGCGCGGCCGCCAGCGCCTTGGCGTGGCCGCCCGACAGCCGTCCCGAGGCGATCTCGGCCCGCACCCCCTCGGGCAGGGCGAGCAGGCGCAGCGCGTTGGCCACATGGCTGCGACTCTTGCCGACCACCGTCGCCACCGCCTCCTGGGTATGGCCGAAGCGGTCCATCAGCGCCTGATACCCGGCCGCCGCCTCCACCGGGTTGAGGTCGGCGCGCTGGACGTTCTCGACGATGGCGATCTCGATCGCGGCCGAGTCGCCGATGTCGCGCACCAGCGCCGGGATCATCCGCAAGCCCGCCCGCTGCGCCGCCCGCCAGCGCCGCTCCCCCGCCACGATCTGGTAAAGGCTGGAGTCCAGCGGCGAGCGGCGAAGGAGGATCGGCTGCAGCACGCCCTTTTCGCGGAGCGAGGCGGCGAGTTCCTCCAACTCGCCTTCGTCGAAGGTCCGGCGCGGCTGCTCGGGGTTGGCGTGGATGCGATCCACCGGCACGTCGCGCGAGCCCTCGGGCGCGCCCTGCTCCGCCTCGCCCAGCAGGGCCGACAGCCCCCGCCCAAGCCCCCGCCGCGGTTCGGACGCCATCAGGCCGCCTCCCGCCGCTCGCGCTCGCGCCCGACCACCTCGCGCGCCAGCCGCAGATAAGCTTGGCTGCCGGCGCAGGCGAGGTCGTAGATCAGCGCCGGCTTGCCGAACGACGGCGCTTCGGAAACCCGTACATTGCGGGGAATTACAGTGGCGTAGACCTTGTCGCCGAAGTGGGATCGCACGTCCGCCTCCACCTGCCTCGACAAGGTGTTTCGCTTGTCAAACATTGTCAGCACGATGCCGTGCAGCTCGAGCCGCGGGTTCAAGCTGCCCCGCACCAGTTCAATGGTGCGCATCAACTGGGTCAGCCCCTCCAGGGCGAAGAACTCGGTCTGCAGCGGCACGAACACCGCATCCGCCGCCGTCATGGCGTTCACGGTGAGCAGGTTCAGCGACGGCGGGCAGTCGATCAACACATAAGTCGGCGGCCCCTCCGCTCCCGCCCGCAACGCCGCGAGCGCGTCACGCAGACGGAAGGATCGGCCCTGGGCCGCGCCTAGCTCCAGCTCCACTCCGGACAGGTCGGGGCTGGCCGGGACCACACGCAGTCCCGGCACCCGGCTGGCGACCGTGGCCTGGGTCACCGAGGCGTCACCGGTGAGCACATGATAGCTGGTGGTGCGCCGCTCATGGCGCGGCACGCCCAGGCCAGTCGAGGCGTTGCCCTGCGGGTCGAGATCGATCAGCAGCACCCGCTCGCCCACAGCCGCCAGGGCTGTGCCGAGGTTGATGGCGGTGGTGGTCTTGCCGACGCCCCCCTTCTGGTTGGCGACGGCCAGCACCCGGAGCGGCGGTTCAACGGCCATGCGGTTTCGGCGCCCCCTTCACCACCACGACCCGCCCGGACGGATCCGACAGGCTCGGCCGCAGCGAGAAATTATAGGTCCAAAGTTTCTTGGCTTCCGCCAACTCAGCCTCCACCTCCCGGCCCTTGAGGAACAGGCCGGTCGCCCCGCGCTGCAGGTAGGGGCGCGCGAATTGGAGCAGGCGGACCATCGGCGCGCAAGCGCGCGCGGTGACGCAATCCACAGGCAGCGACAGCGATTCCGCCCTTGCGTTGTGCGCCGTCGCCGGCAGCGCCAGTTCATCCGCCGCCAGCTGGAGAAACCGGCAGCGCTTGGCCATGCTCTCGACCAGGTGCACGTGCGCGCCCTCGCGCCCTTTCAGCAGGATCGCCAGCACCACGCCCGGGAAACCCGCGCCGGCGCCGAGGTCGGCCCAGGTCAGCGCGTCGGGCGCATGCCGCAGCAGCTGCGCCGAGTCCCAGGCGTGCCGCGGCCAGAACTCGGCCAAGGCCGAAGGGCCGACAAGATTCATGCTGTGATTCGCTTCGGTCAGAAGAGCGTGGAACCGCTCCATGTCCCGCATCTGCTCGTCGGAAGCGCCCGTGGCGCCCGCGAAGGAGCCGGCGTCGGAAGGCGGCCCCTCCTCGCTTGCGGGGGAGGGCGAGAGGGGATCGCCGCTCACGCGGCCTTGGCGCGCCGGACGTGGGCGAGCAGGGCCGCGACCGCGCCGGGCGTGACGCCCTCGATGCGCGCGGCCTGGCCCAGCGTCAGCGGCTGCACGGCGCTGAGCTTCTCGCGCGCCTCGGCCGACAGGCCGCCGATCCCGCGGTAGTCGAGGCCGGGCGGCAGGGCCAGGGACTCCTCCTTGCGGAAGGCTTCGGCGTCGGCGCGCTGGCGATCCATGTAGCCGGCGTAGGCGGCGTCGATCTCGACCTGCTCGCGCACCTCCGGCGCCCAGCCGCCGATTTCCGGCCAGACCGGCGTCAGCGCCTCAAGGGTGACCTCCGGATAAGCCAGCAGTTGGAACAGATCGCGGCGGCGGCCGTCCTCCTTGACCTTCACGCCCAGCGCCGCGGCCTCGACGGGCGTGAGCGCCCGCGACCGCGCCGCCCCGCGCGCGGCTTCCAGGGCGCTTTGTTTCACGTGGAACAATGCCGCCCGCCCGCGTTGCACGACGCCTAACTCGATCCCGAGCGGCGTGAGGCGCTGGTCGGCGTTGTCGGCCCGCAGCGTCAGGCGGAACTCGGCGCGGCTGGTGAACATGCGGTAGGGCTCGCTCACCCCTCGCGTCACCAGGTCGTCGATCATCACCCCGATGTAGGCCTGGTCGCGCCCGAGCACCGCCGGCCCCGCCCCGGAAGCCGCGCGCGCAGCGTTCAGCCCCGCGATCAGCCCCTGGGCCGCGGCCTCCTCGTAACCGGTGGTGCCGTTGATCTGGCCGGCGAGGAAGAGGCCCGGCAGACGCTTGGTTTCCAATGACGTGAACAGTTCACGCGGATCGACATAATCGTACTCGATCGCATAGCCGTGGCGACGCACCTTCACCCGCTCCAGGCCGGGAATGGTGCGCAGGAACAGGTCCTGGGTCTCGGCCGATACCGAGGTGGAGACGCCATTCGGGTAGACGGTGTCGTCGTCCAGCCCCTCCGGCTCCAGGAAGACCTGGTGGGCGCTCTTGTCGGCGAAGCGCACCACCTTGTCCTCGATCGAGGGGCAGTAGCGGGGCCCCGCGCCCGAGGCCCGGCCGCCGTAGACGGCCGATTCGCCCAGCCGCTCGGCGATGATCCGGTGGGTCTCGGCGTTGGTGTAGGTGACGCCGCAGGCGACCTGCTCGCGCGTGAGCGCCTTGGTCAGGAAGGAGAAGGGCACGGGGTCCTCGTCCCCCGGCTGCATCTCCACCCGGTCCCAGGCGATGGTCGAGCCGTCGAGCCGCGCGGGCGTGCCGGTCTTCAGCCGCCCCATGCGCAGGCCCAGGCCGTACAGCCGTTCGGCCAGGCCGATCGCCGGCTGCTCGCCGATGCGGCCGGCCGGGATGCGCTCCTCGCCTCGGTGGATCACGCCCTTGAGGAAGGTGCCGGTGGTCAGCACCACCCGCCCCGCCCAGTAACGCCGCCCAGAGGCGCCCACGACGCCGGCGACACGGCCGACCTCGACCAGCAGATCGTCGGCCGCATCGGCGATCACCTCCAGCCCGGCCGTGGCGGCGATCTCCGCCTGCATCGCCTCGCGGTAGAGGCGGCGGTCGATCTGGGCGCGCGGGCCGCGCACCGCCGGGCCCTTGGAGCGGTTGAGCAGGCGAAACTGGATGCCGGCGGCGTCCGCGAGCCGCCCCATCAGCCCGTCCAGCGCATCGACTTCGCGCACCAGGTGTCCCTTGCCGAGCCCGCCGATGGCGGGGTTGCAGGACATCTCGCCGATGGTCAGGGGGTTGTGGGTGAGCAGCAGCGTGCGTGCGCCGAAGCGCGCCGCCGCCGCCGCCGCCTCGCAGCCGGCGTGGCCGCCGCCGATCACGATCACATCCCAGGCGTTCGCCATGCTGCGCATATAGCCGATCGCCTCGGGATTGGCAGGGGGCGCTGGCGTCCAGGCGAACCCTGTTATAGCTTGAGCATGCGCGGCCAGAGGCTCCGTCCGGACGCCCGCCGCGCGGGGGAGAAGCTCATGTCCAAAGCGTTCCGCGTCCTTCTGGACGGCGCCCAGGCCGGCTCCGGCTCGTCCGCGAGCGGGCTCGGCACGGTGCTGTTCAACAGCGCCAAGGTCACCGCCACCTACAAGATCACCGTCAGCGGCCTGGATTTCGGGCCGGTGCTGGGGCTGCCCAGCCAGACCGCCTCGACCGCCGACGACGTGCACGGCGTCCACGTCCACAGCGGCCCGAGCACCGGTTCGGGCGGGGTGGTGTTCGGCCAGCGCGAGCCGGAGAGCGACAACGACGACTTCTTCGCAGACATCAGGGCCAACGGCTCCACCACCTTCGGCGGCGTCTGGGAGACCACCGACCCGGCGCCGGTCTCCCTCAGCAGCTTCGCTCCGGAGCTGAACAGCGCCGCGATCGGCGCCGAGGTGGGGCTCTACTGGAACATCCACACCACGGCCTTCGGCGGCGGGGAAATCCGCGGCCAGTGGGTGTGCATCGCCGATGACGCCGCGAACACGGTGGACGGGACCGCGGGCGACGACTGGCTGCCGGGGCTCGGCGGGGCCGACGATGTGTTCGGCAAGGGTGGCCGCGACAGCCTTGACGGCGGCGCCGCGGGCGACCGGCTTTATGGCGACGCGGGCAACGACATCCTGCGGGGCGAAGGCGGGAACGACCGGCTGGCGGGCGGTGCGGGCAGGGACGTGCAGTACGGGGGCAAGGGCGCCGACCGCTTCGTGTTCCGTGGCGGCGAGCTGAGCGCCAAGCAGCCGGACGTGATCAAGGATTTCGACGCTTCGGTGGACGAGATCGACCTCAGCGCCATCGACGCGGACGCCAGCGACGGCGCCGACCAGGACTTCGTGCTGGTTTCGGCGTTCAGCGGCACGGCCGGCGAGGCGGTGCTGCAGTACGACGCTGCCAGGGACCGAACCACGCTGCAGCTCGATACCGACGGCGCCGATGGCGGGGACATGGCCATCTTGATCAACGGCGAGGTGACGGGCGAGGCGGGCCTGGTGCTCTGAGATTGTTCCACGTGGAACAATGGCTCACTTGCCGATGCAGAAGCTGGCGAACACCCGGTCGAGCACCGACTCCGCGTCCACGCCGCCGGTGATCCTCGCCAGGGCGCGAGCGGCCAGCCGCACGTCCTCCGCCGCCAGCTCCGCCCCTGCGGACAGGACGCCCAGCGCACGCGCCGCGTGATCGCGCGCCCGTCCCAGTTCCTGGCGATGGCGCGCGCGTGTAGCGGCGGGGAACTCTCCCCCGCCGAGGGCGGAGACGACCCGCGCCTCCAACGCGTCCGTCAGCGCGTTCAGGCTGGCGCTTCCGGCGCAGGACACGGCGAGCGCGTCCGCGCCGGCCGCGCTTGCAGCCGCCGCTGCGGGAACGGCGTCGGGACCAGGCGCGAGGTCGCTCTTGTTCAGCAGCGCCAGGTCGCCCCTTCCGATCACGTCCGCCGCCTCGCGCCAGGCGCCTTCGCCGGCGGAAGCGTCGATCACCCACAGGCGCAGGTCGGCGCCTTCGGCCCAGGCGCGGGCGCGGCGCACGCCCTCGGCCTCGATCGCGTCGCCGGGCTCGCGCAGGCCGGCGGTGTCGGCGACGAGCGCCTTGTAGCCGGCGATCACCAGCGGCAGCTCAATGACATCGCGCGTGGCGCCGGCCACCGGCGTGACGATGGCGGCATCGCGCCCGGCGAGCCGGTTGAGCAGGCTCGACTTGCCTGCGTTGGGGGCGCCGACGATCGCGATGCGGTAGCCCTCGCGCACCCGCTCCCCTCGCGCCGCGTCCGCGAGCGCTTCCTCCAGTCCGGCCAGCAGCCGCTCGAGAGGAGGGCGCGCGCGGACGGCGACGTCTTCGGGCAGATCCTCGTCGGGGAAGTCGATGGCGGCCTCCAGCACCGCCAGCGCCTCGACGATCAGCTCGCGCCAGTCGGCGTGGCGGCGGGACAGGGCCCCCTCCAGTTGCGCCAGGGCTTGGCGGCGCTGGGCCTCCGTCTCGGCGTCGACCAGGTCGGCCACGGCCTCGGCCTGGACGAGGTCGAGGCGGCCGTTCTCGAAGGCCCGCCGGGTGAATTCGCCGGGCTGGGCGGGGCGCAGGCCGCCGGTCAGCAGCGCCTCGGACACCGCGTCCACCACGGCCGCGCCGCCGTGCAGGTGCAGCTCGGCGGAGTCCTCGCCGGTGTAGCTGTGGGGGCCGGGAAGCCAGAGCACCAGCGCCCGGTCCAGCTCCTCGCCCGTCTCGTTCCGCAGCACCCGTAGGCGCGCCTCGCGCGGCGGCGGGAGGCGGCCGGCCAGCCGCTTAACCGCCTCGGCCGCCCCTGGGCCGGATAAACGCAACACCGCGACCGCCGCGCGCCCTGGTGCGGTGGCGAGCGCGAAGAGGGTATCGGTCATTCGCTGCGGGTCGCCGCCCCCGCGGTCGTGGCTTCCATCATCCGGCGGAACTGCTCGGCCGCCTGGCCGCCGAAGTCCACCCAGGTGCGCATTAGCTCTTCCGGCCGCATGGCGTCGAGGTTCCTGGCGGTGCGCGCCTTCATCTCCTCTACCAGCCAGGCGTTGTAAGCCTCCAGGTCCGGCTGGCCGAAGAAGGTCCGCGCCTCCTGCGGGGTGCAGTCGATGGTGATGTTCAGCTTCATCGGGCGCTCGCTTGTGTTCCGTGGCCGCCGCTCGCTAGTAAGCCCGGGCGAGAGCAGGGGAAAGACCATGGCGTCGACGATGCGCTTCGACGCGCCTGAGGGCGAGTTCACCGGCTACGCCGCCTGGCCCGAGGGCAAGCCGAGGGCGGCGGTGGTGGTGATCCAGGAGATCTTCGGGGTCAACGCGGCGATGCGCGAGGTCTGCGACGAGCTGGCCTCCTGGTGCGGCTACCTGGCGGTATGTCCGGACCTGTTCTGGCGGCTGGAGCCCGGCGTCGACATCACCGACCAAACCCAGGCGGAGTGGGACAGGGCGCTGGACCTGATGGGCCGCTTCGATGTGGACCGGGGGGTGGAGGACATCGCCTTGGTCATAGCGCAGCTGCGGCGGGAGGGGCCTGGCAAGGTGGGCGCGGTCGGCTACTGCCTGGGCGGCAAGCTGGCTTACCTGACCGCCGCCCGCACCGACTCCGACGCTTCCGTCGGCTACTACCCCGTCGGCCTCGACGCCTTGGTCCTGGAAGCGGGGAAGATCGAGCGGCCGCTGATGCTGCATGTCGCCGAAGAGGACGGGTTCTCGACCAGGGAGGGGCGGGCGCGCTTCATCGCGGCCCTGGAGCCCCGGCCGAGCGTGACGGTCCACACCTATCCCGGTCGCGATCACGCCTTCGCCCGGCCGGGCGGCAAGCACTTCCACCAGGGGGACGCGGCGCTGGCCAACGAGCGCACCGCGGGCTTCTTCAGGGAGCATCTCGGCTGATGCTGGCGATCCGCGCGACCGAGGCCGGCGGGCCAGAGGTTCTGGAGACGGTCTATCCGCCCCTGCCCAAGCCGGGACCGGGCGAGATCCTGATCCGGCACGAGGCGGTGGGCCTCAACTTCATCGACACCTACCACCGCTCGGGCCTCTACCCGATCAGCTTCCCCGCCGTGCTGGGGCTCGAGGGCGCGGGCGTGGTGGAGGCGGTGGGGGCCGGCGTCACCCGCTTCCACGTCGGCGACCGCGCCGCCTATGGCACGGGGCCGCTCGGCGCCTACGCCGAGGCGCACGTGGTGCCGGAGGGGCGGGCGGTGAAGCTGCCGGACACGGTTCCCACGAAGGTCGCCGCGGCGGCCATGCTCAAGGGGCTGACGGCGGAGTTCCTGCTGCGCCGCTGCCACCCGGTGAAGCCGGGCGAGGCGGTGCTGGTCTGGGCGGCGGCCGGGGGCGTGGGCTCGATCCTGTGCCAGTGGGCCAAGGCGCTGGGGGCGACGGTGATCGGGACGGTCGGCTCGGAGGGCAAGGCCGAGGTGGCGCGTTGGAACGGGTGCGACCACGTGCTGCTCTACCGGGAAGAGGACGTGGCGGCGCGGGTGCGCGAGCTCACGGGCGGCGAGGGCGTGCGCGTGGTCTATGACGGCGTCGGCAAGGCCAGCTTCGAGGCCTCGCTGGCGAGCCTGGGGCGGCGCGGGATGCTGGTCAGCTACGGCAACGCCTCCGGCCCGGTCCCGCCTGTGGAGCCGCTGGCGCTCAGCCGCGGCGGTTCGCTCTACCTGACCCGCCCGACCCTGTTCGACTACGTGGCAACGACCCAGGAGCTGGACGACGCCAGCGCCGCCCTGTTCCAAGCGATCGGTTCAGGCGCCGTGCGGATCGGCATCGGGGCCGAATATCCGCTGGCCGAGGCGCGTGAGGCGCACGAGGCGCTGCAGGCGGGCGAGACCACAGGCTCGGTGCTGCTGATCCCGTAATTGTTCCACGTGGAACAATGAGGCGGAGCACTACCGGCACATATCCTTCAGGTACCCAGTCATGGCCCCGACGTCTTGCGCGCCAAGGGCAAGGCCGATGTGGCCGTCGGGCCGAAGCAGGTATGCGGCGTTCTCGGCCAGGCCCGCCTTGGCCGCGTCGGAGCTCCAGGCAAACACGCGCAGGGGGAGGTCCCGCGCCTCACAAGCCTCCGAGAGGGTGGGCGTGGCGGCGCCATAGACGTGGACCTGCCAGCCCAGCCCGTCGAAGCCCTGGAAGTTGTCGTTGCCTTGCGCCCGCACGAACGGCAGGCGCTCCCCCGCCCGGATGCGCCCCGCGCGGCCCTCACTGATCGGGCTGTCAGGATAGGCGATCGCCGTCTGCGACACCGTCAGGTAGGCGCGGCGGCGGATCGCGCGGAAGCGGGTGGCGAGCGCGGCCAGCGTGGGCATCACGCGCAGCCGCCAGAGATTGCCCAGAGCCGATCGGTTGGCGATCAGCTCGAAGGCGGCGTCGGTGGTCTTCACCAGCGTTTGAGCGAAGCCCCTGCGCTCCGGCTCATAGCTGTCCAGCAGCGCCTCGCCGGCCTCGCCCCTGATCACCTGCGCCAGCTTCCAGGCCAGGTTCATCGCATCGCCCACGCCCGTGTTCAGCCCCTGCCCGCCGGCCGGGCTGTGGATGTGCGCGGCGTCGCCCAGCAGGAAGGCGCGGCCGCTACGGAACCGCTCCGCCACCCGGTGATGGACGCGGTAGTGCGAAAACCAGTTGACGGTTTCTACCTTCAGCCCCGACATCCGCTCGACCGAGTCCGACACGTCGGCGTAGTCGATGACCTCGTCTTGCTCGTGTTCGCGCGGCACGATGCCGATCAAACGGCAGTAGCCGGTGGAGCGGATCGGGAAGACCAGCAGGAAGCCGTTGGCGTCGAGGCAGGCGTTGAGCCCGCCGGCGGCCGCCTCGCCCCGCACCTTGGCGTCGGCCACGAAGAACACCTGCTCATAGGCGTCCCCGGGGAAGCCGATGCCGGCGCCGTGGCGCACCGTGCTGTGGGCGCCGTCGCAGCCGCAGAGGTAGGCGGCCTCGACCGTCTCCGCCTCGCCATCCCGGCTCAGCACCGCCCGGACCGCATGTCCGAGGTCCTGGAAGCCCAAGAGCTCCGTCCGCCGCTCCACCGCCACGCCAAGCGCCGTCAGCTGCTCGATCAGCAGCCGCTCATGCTCGTCCTGGGGAAGAGAGAGGACGAAGGGATAGAGCGACGGCGGCGGGCCGATGTCGTCCAGGCGTGCGCGCGCCACTTCGCGCGCGCCGATGCGGAAGACCAGGTCGGAGGTGACCAGGCCCCGCCGTACCGCCTCGTCGCCGAAGCCGCACATCCTGTAGAACTCCAGCGTACGCGCATGCACCGCCATGGCGCGGGAGGTCTCCCCGGGGGCGGCGGACTTGTCGAAGATCCGGACCGGCACGCCCTGCCGCACCAGGAACAGCGCCAGCGCCAGCCCCGTGGGCCCGCCGCCGGCGATCAGGACCGGCGCCACCTTAGTTGCGCTCCAACGCGCGTGCGAAGGCGGGGCGAGCCCTCAGCCGCTCCAGATACGCCGCGGCCGTGGGCGGAATCCGCTCGCCCAGGCGCAGGAAGCGGCCCAGGTGTAGGGCGTATCCGACAGAGATGTCGGCCAGGGTGAACCGGCCGCCGGCGAGCCAGTCGCGTCCCTGGAGCCGCGCCTCGATGTGCTTGAGCCGGTCGATGAAGACGTCGGCGCCGTCCTCCGCCGCCTGCGGCAGGCGACGCTCCTTCGGCTCCAGCAGCCGGTAGCGGACGATCTGGGTAAGCGGCGGGACCAGAGTGGCTTCGCCCATGTAAAGGAACTGGCGGTAGTGGGGCCAGTCGGGCTCGTCGTCGGCTACAACCAGATTGGTGGGCCCGGCCTTCTTGGCCAGGTATTCGCAGATGGCGACGGACTCGAAGAGGGCGAGCTCGCCGTCGATCAAGGTCGGGATGGTGCCGGTGGGGTTGATCTCGAAGTAGCCGGGATCGCGCACCCGCGGCGGGAACCCTAGCGCCTTTACCTCCAGCCCCAGCCCCAGCTCCTCGGTAGCCCAGATTACTCGGAGGGAGCGGCTGCTGGGGCAGTGATAGAGCTCCATGGCGGCCGCCCTCAGTCTCCCCGGCGAATGCCGGGGCCCAGGTGAAGCCCATAGCTCAGCTGTTCATGGCGCGGGAAGCCCCGCTAGCCGGAGGCCTCTTGCGTGGATCCCAGCCCGGCATTCTCTGGGGGAAGCGCGGGAGAAACCTCCATGTGGGCTAATCCCGCCCTCAGGTGTTCATCGACTGGAAGAACTCGCCGTTGCTCTTGGTCTGGCGCAGCTTGTCGAGCAGGAACTCGACCGCGTCCTGCGCCCCCATCGGGTTGAGGATGCGGCGCAGCACGTAGGTCTTCTGCAGCTGGTCCTTGGGCGTGATCAGCTCTTCCTTGCGGGTGCCGGACTTGAGCACGTCGATGGCCGGGAAGATGCGCTTGTCGGCGACCTTGCGGTCGAGCACGATCTCGCTGTTGCCGGTGCCCTTGAACTCCTCGAAAATCACCTCGTCCATGCGCGAGCCGGTGTCGATCAGGGCGGTGGCGACGATGGTCAGCGAGCCCCCTTGTTCGATGTTGCGCGCGGCGCCGAAGAACCGCTTGGGCCGCTGCAGGGCGTTGGCGTCGACGCCGCCGGTCAGCACCTTGCCGGAGCTTGGGACGGTGGTGTTGTAGGCGCGGCCCAGGCGCGTGACCGAGTCCAGCAGGATCACCACGTCGCGCTTGTGCTCGACCAGCCGCTTGGCCTTTTCGATCACCATCTCGGCGACCTGGACGTGGCGGGTGGCCGGCTCGTCGAAGGTCGAGGAGATGACCTCGCCGCGCACGGTGCGCTGCATGTCGGTGACTTCCTCGGGCCGCTCGTCGATCAGCAGCACGATCAGGTAGCTTTCGGGGTGGTTGGCGGCGATCGACTTGGCGATGTTCTGCAGCATCACGGTCTTGCCGACCCGCGGCGGCGCCACGATCAGGCAGCGCTGGCCCTTGCCCAGGGGCGCGACGATGTCGATCACGCGGCCGGAACGGTCCTTCAGGGTCGGATCCTCGAGCTCCATGGTCATCCGCTCCTCGGGGTAGAGCGGGGTCAGGTTGTCGAAGTGGACCTTGTGCTTGACGTTGTCCGGGCTCTCGAAATTGATCTGGGTGACGGTCACCGAAGCGAAGTAACGCTCACCCTCCCGCGGCGCGCGTACCCCGCCCTCGACGCTGTCGCCGGTGCGAAGGCCGTAGCGCCGGATCTGCGAGGGGGAGACGTAGATATCGTCCGGTCCCGGCAAATAATTCGCTTCGGGTGAACGAAGGAAGCCGAAGCCATCCTGCAGCACCTCCAGCGTGCCGGAGCCCGAAATCTCGACGCCCTCGTCGGCGAGTTCCTTGAGGATGGCGAACAGCATGTCCTGCTTGCGCAGGGTGGAGGCGTTCTCGATCTCCAGCGCCTCGGCGAAGGCGAGCAGGTCGGTCGGCGACTTGTCCTTCAGCTCCTGCAGCGACATCGAGGTGAGGCCCATGGCCTCGACGGCCGAAGGGCCCTCGTCGTCGCCGTTGGCGTCGGGCGCGGTTTCGGCGGGCGTGGCGGCGGCGTCCTCGTCGGGCGCCGGGGTGAGGGTGTCGGTGGCGGAATCGTCTGGCATGGGGAACTCGGGAGGCCCGCGGATGGACTCCGGGCGGAGCGGCGCGGGAGAGGTTGTGCTGGGGCCGGACGCGGCGGGTTGGCGGCGCTGTCCGAAGAGGGCGGGATCGCGGAAGGCGACGCCTAGCCGAACCACAGCCGCGAGGCCGGGTCAAGCGGCGGGAGCGCTCGCGAGCTGCGCAAATGGTATCGGCTCCGCCGGTTTTCCAGGGGCTGCGGGCGCCAGCGGCTTGCGCCAGCAGCCGACGTCGCGCCAGGCGCCGTGCTTCCAGCCAACCTCGCGGTAGACGCCGACGGGCTCGAAGCCGAAGCTCTCGTGCAGGCGCACGCTCGCTGGGTTTGGCAGGCTGATGCCCGCGAAGGCGGCGTGGAAGCCCTGGCGCTCCAGAAGCTCGAACAGCCGCGTGTAGAGCGCCCGCGCGATTCCCTGCCCCCGCATGCCAGCGGCGACGTAGACGGCGGCATCGACTGACCAGCGGTAGGCGGCGCGCTCGTGATGGCGGCTGGCGTAGGCGTAGCCGCGCACGCCGCCGTCCTCCTCCCACACTAGCCAGGGATAGGCGGGGAGAGTCGCCTTTATCCGGGCCGCCATGACCTCGACCGGCGGGACCTCCTCCTCGAACGAAACGATCGCTTCCGTGATGTTCGGTTCGTAGATCGCCCGCACGGCGCCGGCGTCGGCGGGCGTGGCGGCGCGGATGGTCACCGGCCGAACTCGGTGGTCACCGCCAGCACCATGGCGATGGCGGCGAGGAAGGGCAGCTCGTTGGTCATGCGCCAGAAGCGCTCGGAGCGGCGGCGATCGCCCCGCGCCAGGCCCTTGCGGGCGAGCGCGAGATAGTGGTGCCAGCCGGTGAGGAACACGACGCCGGAGAGCTTCACCACCATCCAAGGCTGCAGCAGGAAGCCCCAGCCGCGCGCGTGTCCGTCGGTCCAGATCAGGCCCAGCCCGAACAGCCAGGCGGCGGCCATGGCGGGGTTCATGATGATCTGCAGCAGCTTGCGCTCCATGGTCTCGAAAGTAGCCACGCTATCGGAGCCGGGGGCGGCGGCGGTGTGATAGGCGAACAGGCGCGGCAGGTAGAGCAGCCCGGCCATCCAGGCGATCACCGCCAGGATGTGCAGCCCGCGCAGCAGGTCGTAGTTGCGGACCAGCAGCTCGGTCACGCCGCGCGCCTCGGGCAGCCGCTCCAGCGGGCGGGGCAGACCCACTCGGAGGCGGGGGTAACGGCGTCGGCAGGCTGGGCCAGGGCGGCCGCAACCGTCTCCGCCAAGGCCTTGATGAAGGCCGGCTCCACACCTAGCGCCGGCACGCGCACGTAGGCCCGGCAGCCGAGGTCGCGAGCCAGCTTGCCGTATTCGTGGTCGAGTTCGACCAGGGTCTCGACGTGTTCGGAGACGAAGGCGATGGGGCAGACCACCACGCCCAGGCCCTCGGCGGCGGCCTGAGCGATGGCTTCGGGAGTGGAGGGGCCGAGCCACTTCAGCGGTCCGACCCGGCTCTGATAGCAGACGCGCCAATCGGAGAACTGGGGCAGGCGCGCGGCCACGGCCGCCGCGGAGGCTTCGGTCTGTGCCTGGTAGGGGTCGCCGCCGGCGATCACCTTCTCCGGCAGGCCGTGGGCGGAGAACAGCAGGCGGACCGGGGCGGGAGCGCCCGCGGCGGCATAGGCCTGCTCGATCTTTCCGGCATGGGCGGCGACCAACTCGCCCGCGAGCGGATAGCAGCAGACCGCGCGGCTGCGGCCGGGGCCGGCGTAGGCCTTTCGCCAGGCCCTCAGCGAAGAGGCCGTCGTGGTGGTGGAGAACTGCGGATAGAGCGGCAAGAGCACGATCTCGTCCGGCGCGCAGGCGGCCACCGCCTCGGCTGTCTCGCCCGTGAGCGGGCGCCAATAGCGCATGGCTATGAAGGCGCACGGCTCGATGTGCGGCAACCGGATCTTCAACTCCTCCGTGAGCGCGCGCGCCTGGGCCTCCGTCTCCTTCAGCAACGGCGAGGCGCCGCCCATCAGGGCGTAGTTGGCGCGGGCGGCCTTTGCCCGGGTGGCGGAGATCAGCGCCGCCAGGGGCGTCCGCACGGGCGCGGGCGCGCCGATGATGGCGGGGTCGTTGAACAGGTTGAACAGGAACGGTCGCACGGCTTTGGGGGAGTCGGGGCCGCCGAGGTTGAACAGCACCACCGCCAGCCGTTTGCGGCCTTGCGCCATCTAGGTCCCCTTCACTCGGGCGACGAGGCGTTCGACATGGGCGATGGGGGTGTGCTGGGAGATTCCGTGGCCGAGGTTGAAGACCCAGGGGCCGGAGCTCCACTGCTCCAGCAGCTGGTCGATGCGGCGTTCGAGGGCCGCGCCGCCGGTCTGCAGCAGCAGGGGGTCGAGCGCGCCCTGGATTGGCTTGCCTGAGGCCTGGAGTCGGCGGCCGAGCGCGGCGGAGGCCTGGGTGTCGAGGCCGACGGCGGTGACGCCGGTGCGCTCGGCGTAGCCTTCCACAAGCGACCCGGCGCCCCTGGGGAAGCCGATGATCGGCAGGTCCACGCCCTCGGCCCGGAGGCGCTCGACGATGGCGCCCTGCGGCCGGATAACCAGCCGCTCGAACAGGTCTTCGGGCAGGCCCTCGGCCCAGGACTCGAACAGCTGCAGGGTCTGGGCGCCGGACAGCGCCTGGAGCTTCAGGTAGCGCGCGGTGGCCTCGACCAGACAGCCCAGGAGGCCATCCAGCCGCTCCGGGTCCTCGTAGGCCATGGTGCGGGCGCGGGCCTTGTCGGGGCTGCCGCCGCCTTCGATCATGTAGGTGGCCACGGTCCAGGGGGCGCCGGCGAAGCCGATCAAGGCCCGCTGCGGCTCCAGCGCCTCGCGCACCCGCGCCAGGGTCTCGCCCACGGGGGCGAGCAGGCCGGTGACCGCGTCCATGGCGTTGTGCAAGTCGGTGTTGGACGGCAGCGGCCCGAGCTTGGGCCCTTCGCCGGCCTCGAAGCGCACCGGCTGGCCGAGCGCCAGGGGGATGAGCAGGATGTCGGCGAACACGATGGCGGCGTCGAGCGGGAAGCGGCGCATCGGCTGGAGGGTGACCTCGGCCGCCTTTTCGGGATCAAGGCAGAAGGCGATGAAGTCCGGCGCCTTGGCCCTCAGCTCCCGGTATTCGGGCAGGTAGCGGCCGGCCTGGCGCATCAGCCAGACCGGCGGCCGTTCGAGCGTCTCGCCCTCCAGGACGCGCAGAAGGGCGGGAGGGGCCTCGTCGCTCATGCGGGCCTTCCTAGCCGTGCGTTCGCCAAGCCCTCAAGGCCGCACCCCTTCTTCTCCCTTCTTTCTTTTAAGAAGAGAAAGGAGGAGTCAGTAGAGGCGGGGAAGGCGGGGAAGGCGGCGGATTTCCGGCTCGGGCGCCGTGGCCGTCCACATCGCGGGCGCGCAAGAGGCTGCGGACTCGGAGGCCCTGTGGATTGTGGGGATGGGGTCGGTGGCCCTATAGATTCAGCAGGTTGCGGCGCTCGAACGCGGGCGCCGCCGGTGGGACGGCGGATGCGGTCAACAGGCGCTGGAAAAACGGGAGGCGCGGCGGTTCACCGGTGGGCGAACCGGTGGGGCAAGCGCCAAGGAGGCCGTGGGATATCCCCGTCCTGGGCCTGCAACCCGCGAAAGGCGGGATTGTTCCACTACGCCCCACAAAAAAGTTGCCAACCTGCCGGGGCGGCCGCCCACGCCCAGTCCACAGGCGCGGTGGAGCGATGACGCCGGCGCCCCGGTTCGCCACCTACTTCCATGTCCACCTGGTGTCGGACTCCACGGGTGAGACCTTGAACGCCATGGCGCGGGCGGTCTGCGCCCGGTTCGACGACGTGCTGCCGATCGAGCACATCTACGCCCTGGTGCGCTCGCCGCGGCAGCTGAGCAAGGTGCTGGACGAGATCGGCGGGGCGCCGGGCGTGGTGCTGCACACCATCGTCGACCGGGAGCTGCGGGCCCAGCTGGAGCAGGGCTGCCGGGACCTGGAGCAGACCTGCATTGCCGCGCTGGATCCGTTGGTGGCGTCGCTGGCGCGTTACCTCGGGGCTTCGCTGTCCACGCGGGTGGGGGCGCAGCATGCGCTCGACGCCGATTATTTCGAACGGATGGACGCGTTGACCTTCGCCATGGCGCACGACGACGGGCAGGGCGCGGAGAATCTGGAGGACGCGGACGTGGTGCTGGTGGGGGTGAGCCGCACCTCCAAGACGCCGACCAGCATCTATCTCGCCAATCGCGGGGTGCGCGCCGGCAACATCCCGTTGGTGCCGGGTTCCGAGCCGCCGCCGCAGCTGTTCCAGCTGAAGCGGCCGTTGGTGGTGGGACTGACGGTATCGCCCGACCGGCTGATCCAGATCCGCCGCAACCGCCTGCTCAGCCTGCGGGAGGAGCGGGAGAGCGCCTATATCGAGGAGCAGTCGGTGCGGGAGGAGATCGTGCGCGCCAAGCGCATGTTCGACCGGCGCGGGTGGCCGGTGATCGACGTCACCCGCCGCTCGATCGAGGAGACGGCGGCGGCGGTGATCAACCTGCTGTCGGCGCGGCGGGGGGAAACCGGCCAGGTGGTGACCGCCTGATGCGGCTGGTGCTGGCCTCCACCAGCGCGGCCAGGCGAGCGATGCTGGCGAGCGCGGGTCTGTCCTTCGAGGCGGCGGCCCCTGGTACGGACGAGGAGGCGGCCAAGGCCCGGCTGCTGGCCAAGGGCGCTTCACCGTTGAAGGTGGCGGAGATGCTTGCGGCGATGAAGGCGGTGGAGGTGTCCGAGCGCGAGCCGGGACTGGTGATCGGCGCCGACCAGACGCTCGACCTCGACGGCGAACTCATCGGCAAGGCGCACGACCTGGAGGAGGCGCGCTACCGGCTTTACCAGCTGCGCGGACGTAGTCACCGACTGCATTCGGCCGTGGTCGCCGCCGAGGCCGGCCAGCCGGTCTGGCGGGCGAGCGACAGCGCGACGCTTAGCGTGCGGGTGTTCAGCGAGGACTTTCTTGATGGGTATTTAGAGCGGAACGGCGAGCGCCTGCTGGGCTCGGTCGGCTGCTACCAGCTGGAGGGCGAGGGCGCGCAGCTGTTCGATACGGTGGAGGGCGACTACTTCACCATCCTGGGTATGCCGCTGCTGCCGCTGCTGGGTTTCCTGCGCAAGCGGGGAGTGCTGCCGGAATGATCAGGCTGGCGCTTACCGGCTCAATCGGCATGGGCAAGTCCACCACGGCGGCCATGTTCGCCGACGAGGGCGTTCCGGTGTTCGACTCCGACGCCGCGGTGCATGCGCTTTATGGCGAGGGCGGCGAGGCAGTGTTCCACGTGGAACAATTGTTCCCCGGCGTGACGGTTGGCGGCCGGGTCGACCGCGGCGGACTTGCGCGGCGGGTTACGGGAGACGCCGAAGCGCTCGCCCGGCTCGAAGCGATCGTCCACCCGTTGGTGATGGAGCGCCGGGCCCTGTTCCTGCGCGAAGCGGAGCGCCGGGGCGAGGCGGTGGTGGTGCTCGACATCCCGCTCCTGTTCGAGACCGGGCGGGAGGGGGAGACCGACGCGGTGGTGGTGGTCACCGCGCCAGCGGAGGTGCAGCGCGAGCGGGTGCTGAGCCGGGCGGGCATGGACGAAGCCAAGTTCGCCGCCCTGCACGCGCGCCAAGTTCCGGACGCGGAGAAGCGGGCGCGGGCCGACTTCGTTGTAGACACCAGCCGGGGCATGGAGGCGGCGCGCGAGCAGGTGCGGCTTATCCTCTCAGCCGTGCGCAACCCCCAGTTCAAGGCCAAGGCAGAGGTTGAAGGCGGCGGCGAACCACAGCAATGATTCCGCCATGGCGCGCGAGATCGTCCTCGACACCGAGACCACCGGCCTGGACTACCGGAGCGGCCACCGGCTGATCGAAATCGGCTGCATCGAGCTCGAGGACTTCCTGCCTACCGGGCGGCATTTCCACCGCTACGTCGATCCCTGCCGCGACATCGAGCACGGGGCGGTGCAGGTGCACGGCCTGACCACCGCCTTCCTCACCGGCAAGCCGAAGTTCGGCGACCGGGAGATCTGCGAGGAGCTGCTCGACTTCATCGGCGACGCGGTGCTGGTGGCCCACAACGCCAGCTTCGACCGGGGCTTCGTCAACTGGGAGCTGGAGCTGTGCGGCCGGGCGGTCATCCCGGAGCATCGCTGGGTCGATACGCTGCAACTGGCGCAGCGGCGGTTTCCGGGGATGCACAACTCCCTGGACGTGCTGTGCAAGCGCTTCCGCATCTCACTGGTCGAGCGCGAGAAGCACGGGGCGCTGATCGACGCCAAGCTGCTGGCGTCGGTGTATCTGGAGCTGCAGGGCGGGCGCGAGCGGGGGCTGGACCTGACCCCGAGCGTGCTGAACACGGCGGTGGCTTTGGCCAAGCAGTCCGCCTACGGCCCCCGCCCGCGGCCGCTGGCGCCACGCTCGACGGAAGCGGAACGAGCGGCGCATGAGGCGTTCGTGCGCGGCTCGCTGACCGACGCGGCGGTCTGGCTGAAGCAGGGGCTCTGAAGCCTCAGGCTTCTCCCGCCGGCTCCGCCTGCTGCAGGCCCTGCTGCTGCTGCTTTTGAGCGAAGTAGATGCCGGCGAAGTCGAGCGGGTCGAGCAGGAAGGGGGGGAAGCCGCCCTGGACCGACAGCTCGCCAATGATCTGGCGCACGAAGGGGAAGAGCAGGCGCGGGCACTCGATCATCAGGATCGGCTCGACCTGGTCCTCGGGGAAACCGGTCACTTGGAACAGACCGCCGTAGAGCAGCTCGCAGTGGAATACCGCGGCGGCGTCGCGCTGGGCGTTGGCGGAGATCTTCAGGTCAACCTCGTAGAGGCCGTCGGGGCGCCCGCGCGCGTTCATCTCCACGCCCACGTCCATCTGCGGCTGGGCCGAGGCGGTTCGCAGCGAGTCCGGAGCGTTGGGGTTCTCAAAGGAGAGGTCGCGGATGAACTGGGCCATTACGCGCAGGCCGGGCTGGGCCTCGGCGCCGGTGTCTGGGGCGGGAACGTCGGTCATGAGAGGCGGCCTCGGAATTGGAGGCGCGGCCCTAGCACGGGGGCCTTCGCGCGCGCAACGAGAGCCCTGACGCGGGCGCGCCGCTCGCCTATATTGCCCCGGCAGCCGAACCCGTGGGTCCCGTGGAACTGATCATCCTCGCCATCCTGGCCGTCGTGGTCCTCTACCAGCTTTACGCTGTGCTTGGCCGGCGCATGGGCCGCCAACCGGGCGACGCCAAGCCCGCGCCGGCGCGACCGGCCGCGCGCGAGCCGCTGCGACCGGCCGAGGAGCCGAAGCCGCGGCTGGAGGCCGAGGGGCTGGCGGCGCTGCGGACGCGAGATCCGCGCTTCGACCCTGAACATTTCCTCCAGGGCGCGCGGTCCGCCTATGAGACCATCGTGCGCGGCTTCGCGGCCGGCGACCGCGAAGCCCTGCGCCGCCTGGTGGCGCCCGAGGCGATGACCGCCTTCGAGCAGGGCATCGACGCGCGCGAGGCCGAGGGCCGCAGCGAGGCGGTGGAGTTCCAGCACGCCCCGCGCGCCGACCTGGACAAGGTCGAGCTGAACGGCGACCGCGCCCGGGTCCGCACCCGCTTCCTGGCCGAGTTCAGGAGCCGCACCAAGGGCCCTGAGGGCGAGGCTGTGGACGACCGCCGCACCGCGGAGCTGTGGACCTTCGAGCGCGACCTCACCAGCCCCGACCCGAACTGGACCCTGGTCCGGGTGGAGGCGGCCGAAGCCTGATGCGCCGCCCCGGCGCGCCCGCCGCCGCGGCCCTGGCCCTGCTGGCCGCCGGATGCGTGACGCGGTCGCCTCCCGCGCCGAAGGCGCTGCCGCTGAGCGCACTCCCGGGGTGGGCGGGGGAGGACCACTCCCAAGCCCTGACAGCACTCAAGACGGCTTGCCAGGTGCGGGCGCGCGCCATCTCGCTCCCGGTGGCCGCCTGCTCCGAACCAACGGAGGGCGCGGCAACTTCGCCCTCTCAGGCGAGGCGGTTTCTAGAGGCGAATTTCCACGCCGAGCCGCTGCCGGGCGAGGGGCTGCTGACCGCATACTACGCACCGGTCTACCCCGCGCGCATGACCAGGGCGCCGCCGTTCACGGCGCCGGTCCGGCCGGCGCCGGACCTGGCCCTCTTCCGCGGCGCCTCGCCGTCACGGGCGGAGATCGAGGCGGCGCCGGCGCCTGGCGCGCTCGCCTGGATGCGGCCGGAGGATCTGTTCTTCCTGCAGATCCAGGGATCGGGGGTGCTCACGCTGCCGGATGGACGGCGGCTGCGCGCCGCCTTCGCGGCCCACAACGACCGGCCGTTCGTGGGCTTGGCGAAGATCATGCTTGAGCGGGGGCTGCTCGCGGACGAGGCGACCTCCGCCGAAGCGATCCGCGCATGGCTGGCCGCCCATCGCGGTCCTGAAGCCGACGCGCTGATGCGTGAGAACGCGCGGTATGTGTTTTTTCAGCTGGCGGCGGACGATGGGGGAGAGCCGAAGGGCGCGGCGGGCGTGCCGCTGCCCCCGGGGCGGGCCATCGCGGTGGACCGAGCGCAGCATGGGTTGGGCGGCCTCTACTGGATCGCAGCGGAGGCGCCCGCGCTGAGCGGCGCGCGCGCCCGCTATGGGCGGCTGGCCGCGGCGTTGGACACGGGCGGCGCGATCTTGGGGATGGTGCGGGCCGACCTCTACCTGGGGACAGGCGAGGCGGCGGGGCGGGAAGCGGGGACGGTGCGCCACCGGCTGCGGATGTGGCGGCTCGTGCCGGTGAGGCGATGAAGCGCCCGCTCGCGCCCGAGGAGCTGCGGCTGTGGTCGCGGGTGGTGGAGGATGTGCAGCCGAGGCCGGGCGTCGAGCCGCCGCCGGCCCCGCCGGAGCCCGAGCCGGCGGCCACGGGCGTCAGGCCGAGCGTTCAGCCCCCGCCTCGGCCCGCGCCAAGAACGCGCGCGCGAGGGGGGCCGCACACGATCGAGCCCAATCGCGTCCGGCGCATCTCGTTGGGACGCGAGGCCACCGGCGCGCCGCTCGATTTGCACGGCATGAGCCAGGCCGAGGCGCAGAACCGGCTGACCGAGTTCGTGCTGTGCGCGCAGGCGGAAGGCAGGCGCGCGGTGCTGGTGATCACCGGCAAGGGGCCGGGCGGCGATGGGGTGCTGCGCCGCAACGCGCCGGAATGGCTGGCCTCGCCGCTGCTGCGCGGGGTGGTGGCGGGCGTGTCGGAGGCGCGGCCGCGCCACGGCGGCAAAGGCGCGCTTTATGTGGCGCTGAAGCGGCGGGCGGAGCGGTAGTTTTGCCGCCTGCGACGCCATGGCCGTTGCGAATGAGTTGCAAACTCTGCCGGCTGGGTTAGACTGCGGTCGCGGCTGGAGGACGGGCGTGTACGTCTGCAATTGTAACGGCATACGGGAGCGCGAGGTGCGCGCGGCGATCGACGCGGGCGCGCGCCGGCCGGCCGACGTGTTCCGGGCGCGGCAGTGCAAGCCGCAGTGCGCCCGCTGCGTCTGCGATATGCGCCAGATGATCGACAGCTCGCGCCAAGCGCTGAAGTTCGCGGCGGAATAGGCGGAGGCCCTTCTAGTAGGGCCTGTCCGCCGCTCTACGCCGCCTCCACGTCGTCCCCGCCCCCTTCGCCGGTGTCGATGCCCTGCTCGCGAACCTTGCGGTACAGCGTGGAGCGACCGATGCCGAGCCTGCGCGCCACCTCGCTCATGTGGCCGGAGTAGATCTCGATGGCGAGTTGGATCAGGTCGCGCTCGATCTCCTCCAGCGTGCGCAGGTGGCCGCGCTCGTCGAGGATGCGCACCGGCGCTTCCTTTGGCATAGAGGCGACGAACTGCTCGGCGCTGAGCGGCGGCTGGGCTGAGGGCGCCAAAGGCGCGGCGGGCGAGGGGGTCGGCAGAGCCTCGATCGGCGGGGTCAGGCCCGAGATAGCCGGGAAGTCGTGCGGCTGCAGGAACGGCGCGTCCGAGAGCACGATGGCGCGGTAGACGGCGTTCTCAAGCTGGCGAACGTTGCCAGGCCAGTCGAAGGCGCTCAGAAGTTGCAGGGTCTCGGTGGTGGCCCCGGCGACGCCCTTGCCCTCCTCCACGTTGAAGCGGCGGATGAAGTGGTCGATCAGCGTTGGGATGTCGTCCCGCCGCTCGCGCAGCGACGGCGCTTCGATGGGGAACACGTTCAGCCGGTAGTAGAGGTCCTCGCGGAAGCGGCCTTCCTTCACCGCCTGGGCCAGGTCGCGGTTGGTGGCCGAAACCACCCGCACGTCGATCTTCAGCGAGCGCTTGGCGCCCACCGCGTCGACCTCGCCTTCCTGCAGCACCCGCAGCAGCTTGACCTGCATGTCGAGCGGCAGCTCCCCGACTTCGTCGAGGAACAGGGTGCCGCCGTTGGCCTCCTGGAACTTGCCGAGGTGGCGTTCGTGGGCGCCGGTGAAGCTGCCCTTCTCATGGCCGAACAGGATCGACTCGACCAGGTTCTCGGGGATCGCCCCGCAGTTGACCGCAACGAACGGCTTGCCCGCCCGGTCGGAGCCGCCGTGCAGAGCGCGGGCGATCAACTCCTTGCCCACGCCGCTCTCGCCGGTGATCAGGATCGGGATCGAGGAGCGCGCGGCGCGCTCGCCCATGCGCTTGACCTGGGTCATCGCGGGCGAGGTCCCGATCAGGTCGTCGAAGGTGACCTGCCCGCCGGCCTTCTTCTTCAGCCGGTCGACCTCGCGGGTCAGTTCGCCGAGCTTGAGCGCGTTGCGGATCGAGACGGCGATGCGCTCGGGGCTGGCCGGCTTGACTAGGAAGTCCTGGGCCCCGGCCTGCATCGCCTGCACCACCGTGTCGATGCTGCCCGAGGCGGTGAGCACGATCACCGGCTGGAGGAAGCCGCGGGCGCGCATCTCCTGCAGCGCCGCGACCCCGCCCATCTCGGGCATCACCAGGTCGAGCAGGACCACGTCCGCAGGCTGGCCGGCGACGAGCCGGTCGACCGCCTGGCCGCCGCCGTCGGCCGTGGCCACCGTGAAACCGTCCCGCTCCAGCACAGCCGAGATCAGCCGCCGCTGGGTCGGATCGTCGTCGACGACGAGCACCGTCTTGTTCATTTTGAATTGTCCCATCACCAGGCCGTCCCATTTGGGATCAGCTCATTTTGGGACGTTTATGGGGGGTCGAGGTAAAAGCCCGGTTCACGAGACGTGGAGGCGCGGTTAACGCGCGGCCGCTCAGCCGGCGGCCCTTATCCGCTCCAGGATCAGAGGGTGTAGGTCGAAGTTGGCTGCGACCATGGAGGTGACGCGAGGGCCCGCCTCGCCCCCATCGATGTCGCTGAGCTGCCCGCCCGCTTCGCTGACCAGCAGCTGGCCCGCCGCCAAGTCCCAGGGGTTCAGGTTGCGCTCCCAGTAGCCGTCGAATCGCCCCGCCGCGACCCAGGCCAGGTCGAGCGCCGCCGAACCGAAGCGGCGCACGCCGGAGACCTGCTGGCTGACCTGGTGCAGCTCCTTGAGGAACTGGGCGTGGCCGGTCTTGCCCGCGAACGGGATGCCGGTGGCCAGCACTGACTCGAGCAAGGTGCGCCGCGCCGCCACCCGCAGGCGCCGGGCGTTGACGAAGGCGCCCTTGCCGCGCTCGGCCCAGAACATCTCCTGGGAGATCGGGTTGTAGGTCACCGCCGCCACAACCGCCCCCTCCCGCTCGAGCGCGAGGTTGACGGCGAAGTGGGGGATCGCGTGGACGAAGTTGGTGGTGCCGTCGAGCGGGTCGATGATCCAAGTGTGGGTCTTGTCGGTGCCCTCGACCAGCCCCCGCTCCTCGGCGAGGAAGCCGTAGCCGGGGCGGGCCTTGGACAGCTCGTCGAACAGCACCTGCTCGGCCTTCAGGTCGGCGGCGGTGACGTAGTCGGCGGTCCCCTTCTTGGACACCTGCAGCTCGGCCACCTCGCCGAAGTCGCGCGCCAGCCCGCGCGAGGCGCGTCGCGCGGCGTCCATCATCACCTTCAGCAGGGGGGAGGGGGTGGCCATGAGCGGGCGGAGCTAAAGGTCCGCTCGGGATTGGGCAACGCCCGCCTTGAAGATTCAGCGGATTCACCGCGTTTCCGGGGTAGCCAAACCCGTTTCTGTGGATAACACTGCGACATCCCGTCACGCGGGAACAACCTCCCCGCCCTCACGGTTAGCCCAGCCATGAACCTATCCGACAGCCCCGACCCCGTCCGCACGCTCAACAAGGTGCGCACCATCCTGGCCCAGAGCCTGGAAGACCGGATCACCGAGCACGAGGCGATCGAGGACCTGATCGCCGAGATCGAAGCCGCCGGCTTCGACGTGGTCGGCGCGGACGGCCTGAACTAGCCGGGCAGCCTCCACCTCCAAGCGTCCTCCGCGGCAAGCCGCTCACGGATAGCCTGAACCTCCGCGTCCTCGCGCAACTCCCGCAGCGCGCGTTCGGCCTCGCCTTCCTGCTCTAAAGGCGCGGCGGTGGCGCGGCAGCCGATAAACATCATGGCAAAGCCGACGATTGCGGCGGCGAGGATCCAAATCAATCCCCGCCCTCGATCTCGCCCATGGCGGACTGGAGGTAGTTGGCCTCGCCGATCTGGCGCATCAGCCCGAGTTCGGTTTCGAGATAGTCGATGTGCTCCTCGGTGTCCTTGAGGATGCCGGTGAGGATTTCGCGGCTGACGTAGTCCCGCGCCTCCTCGCAGCGCGCGATGGTCTCCACCTGCACGGCGCGCCCCGCGATCTCCAGCGCCAGGTCAGCGGTGAGCATCTCCGCCACCGTCTCGCCTATGGACAGCTTGTGCAGGTCCTGGAGGTTCGGCAGGGCGTCCAAGAACAGGACGCGCTCGATCAGCCGGTCGGCGTGGCGCATCTCCCCGATCGACTCGTCGTAGATGACCTTCCCCAGCGCGCGGAAGCCCCAGTTCTGCAGCATCCGCGCGTGCAGGAAGTATTGGTTGACCGAGGTCAGCTCGTTGGTCAGCACCGCGTTGAGCAGGCGGATGATCTCCCGGTCGCCCTGCATGGCCGCATCTCCTTTGAGCTTCGAAGTCTTCCGCCAGCCATCGCCTCATCGGCAAGCCTTTGCAAACATTATGTTTGCGAGTGATTTTCGCTTTCAGGACCTTCTCTCAGCCCTCTCCGCCGGGGAGCGACGTCTCGGTAGGCTCCAGCGCCGCCTCCTCGGCGCGCATGCGCACGAGCAGCACCAGGGCGTTGAGCACGGTGAACGCCACCGCGACCTCCGGCAGGGCGAACGCCAGCGGCAGCACCGCGGTCTCGGCGGCGACGACCCAGTAGTTGGGATGCCGCGTGAAGCGGTAGGGGCCGCGCGTGACCAGCGGGGCGCCGGGCAGCACCACGATCCGGGTGGTCCAGCGTTCCCCCAGCGCGCGCATGACCCAGATGCGCAACAGCTGGAGGACGGCGAAGACCGTAAGCCAGGGCCATGAGACCGGCTTGTCCCAGCCGAGCAGCCAGATCGCGCCCAGCCAGGCGGCGTGGAGGGCGACGATGGTGGGGTAGTGGCCGCGGCCGGCCTCGAAGCCGCCGCGGGCGAGCAGCGCCCGGGTGTGGCGCTCGGACAGCCAAAGCTCGTAGAGCCGCTGGAGCGTCACCGCCGCCAGGATCAGGATCGAGGGCAGCATCAGGCCCGCGCCAGCGACAGGGCGCTGGCGAGCAGGCGCTTGAGCACGAACAGGACGGTGGGAACGCTCATGTTGCCGTAGTCCGCCAGCACCTCGCGGGCGATGTCCAGCGCGCCCGGCTCCAGCGGTGATCACCTTGGGCTGAATGAACCACTCGATCGGCGGGGCGGGGCGGCGGGCGCCATGGCTCTCGAGGCGGCGCAGCTTCGCGCGCCGGGGGGTGAGCCTCTGGTGAATGTTCATGACCCGCGGGCGGACACAACAAACGGCGGTATTGTTCTTCCGGCTTTGACATCCGGGGCTTGGCGGGTGCATCAGCCGCGCGTTTGTCGCGGAGCGTGCAATGCGTCTAGGTTTGATCGGTTCGCTCTTGGCCCTGGCCTTGGCCGCAGGCGGACCCGCCTGGGCGCAGGGCGATACGCCGAAGCCGGAGAAGATCGAGCAGAAGCCCGCGACGCCGGACGCTAAACCAACCGAGCCGGACAGCGCCAAACCGTCGGTGATCGAGACGGCCCAGCCGCGCAAGCGCTCGATCCCACTGAACGGCGCCACGCTCGCCTACACGGTCACGCCGGGGACCCTGACCATCCGCAACGACGAGGGCGAGCCGACCGCCAGCGTCTTCTACACCGCCTATACGGTCCAGCGCGGCAAAGGCGGCCGGGCGCGGCCGGTGACCTTCCTGTTCAACGGGGGGCCCGGCTCCTCGACCATGTGGCTGCACATGGGCTCGTTCGGGCCGCTTAAGATCGACGCCTCCACGACCGAGACGGTGCGGCCGGCGCCCTACCGGCTGCTGCCCAACCCGGACACCCTGCTCGACCGCACCGACCTCGTGTTCATCGACGCGGTGACCACCGGCCTATCGCGCCCGCTCGGCAAGTCCGAGCCCAAGGACTTCTTCGGGGTCGATCAGGACCTGGACGCCTTCACCCGCGCGATCCAGCGCTACCTCACCGTCTACGGCCGCTGGGACTCGCCCAAGTTCGTCATCGGCGAGAGCTACGGCACCCTGCGTGCGGCGGGCCTCGCCTACTCGCTCCAGCAGAAGGGCGTGCAGCTGAACGGGGTCGCGCTGGTCTCCAGCGTGCTCGACATCGGCCTGCTGTTCAGCACGCTGGACCACACCTACGTCACGGTGCTGCCGACCTATGCGGCGACCGCCTGGTACCACAACCGCATCCCCAACCGCCCCGCCGACCTGAACGCCTTTCTGGCCCAGGTGCGCACCTTCGCCGCCGGCCCCTACGCCGCCGCCTTGTTCCGCGGCGATGCGCTCGCCCCCGCGGAGCGCGACGCGGTTGCTCGCCAGCTCGCCGCCTACACCGGCCTGTCGCCCGAGTTCATCCTGCGCAGCAACCTGCGCGTCGGCCCCGACCGTTTCCGCAAGGAACTGATGCGGGGCGAGCGTCGCACCGTCGGGCGGCTGGACTCCCGCTTCGTGGGCATAGACCCCGACGCGGCGGGCGAGGGCCCGGAGTTCGACCCAACCGACGCAGCCATCAGCGGCGCCTTCGTTGGCGCGCTGAACAACTACCTGTTCCACGACCTGGGTTTCCAGACGCCGCTGACCTACCGGCCCAACAACTACTCGGGCATCGCCGGCAAATGGGACTGGAAGCACGCCGGCCCCGGCGGGCCGCAGCTCAGCGCCGACACCAGCGCCGACCTCGCCGCCACCATGCGCCGCAACCCGCGCCTGAAGGTGATCTCGGTGAACGGTCTGTATGACATGGCCACGCCCTTCTTCGGCGCGGACTACGACCTCAGCCACATGCTGCTGGAGCCCGAGCAGCGCGCCAACGTCACCTACACCTACTATCCGGCGGGCCACATGATGTACATCGACCCGGCCTCGGCCCGGCAGCTCAAGACCGACCTCGCCGCCTTCTACGATAGCGCGAGCTAGGACGCGGGCGAGCGCCGGCGGAAGCGCGGCTTGCGCGGCGGTTCGCCTTTCGCTTTGGCGGCGATCTCCTTGAGCTTCACCGTCTGCAGGGTCGATAGCGCTTCGCCGGCGCCGCCTTTTTCCGGATCGCCGAAGGCGCGGCCGTAGGTCTTCACCCGACCCTCGACGGAGCCCAGGAACTCGCCCTCCCATTCGGAGAGCTTCACCCCCGCCCGCTCGGCCAGCCGCCGCGCCTTGCGGAGCGCGTTCAGCGCCGCGCGCTGCGCCTGCTTCTTCCGGTCAGGCGCCTTTCGCTTCACTGCTCGCCGAGCGCGGAGAGGTAGAGGTCGAGCAGGGCCTCCTCCTCCTGGCGCTTGGCGCGGTCCTGCTTACGCCAGCGGATCACCTTGCGCAGGGTCTTGGTGTCGAAGCCGTTGCCCTTGGCCTCGGCGAACACCTCCTTGAGGTCGGCAGCGATCGTCGCCTTGTCCTCCTCCAGCCGCTCCACCCGCTCGACGATGCTCTTCAGCTGCCCCTGGGCGGAGGTGTTCAGGACTTCGATGGAGGAGGCGTCGTCGGCCACGGGCAGGGCTCCGGCATAAGGGGACTTCGCCTGCTCTAGCCGGGGCTCGACGCCCGCTCAACCGCCGTCTTGCGCCGTTCAGCCGGCGGGGCGGGCGGCTGCGCGGACACGGACCTGGGCGGTGTCGAGCGCCACCAGCTTCCAGTCCTGACCCCGCCGCTCGAAGGTCATCAGGCACTGGTCGGCCACGCGCGGATCGCCCAGGCAGGCGCGGTCCTCGCCCCGCATCTTCAGCATCACCGCGATTTCGGCGGCGGTGGGCACGCGGTCGGTGCTCATGCCCATGCGCTTGACCCCCAGCTGGAAGGTCTCGGGCCGGATCATCTGGTCCACGGCCGAGGCGGGCAGGTTCTGCAGCACCGTGGCGATGCGCGGGTCGCCGCCCGCCTCGCGCGCCACCTGCCCGCGCAGGTTCTCGCGCAGGGCCTGGCGGTCGACGTGGCGCTCGAAGGCGGCGCGGTCCTTCTGCTGCACCGCCAGGAAAAAGGCGCGCACACCCTCCGCGGCCCCGTAGCGGGATTGGACCTGCTCGCATCCGCCGAGCGCCGACACCGTAAAGATCAAGGCCAAGGCTGAGAGCGCGCGCATGAGCGGCCAACGGAGCGCCGCCGCCGAGGTTCCGCGCTCCGGCTCACGCCGGTTTGAACCGCCGCTCTTGCCTCGCGCGGCTCGGTGGCCGAAAGCTGAGCGGCAACGAGACGACCGCCGGACGCGGCGACCTCCGCCGCGCGCCCGAGCGGCAGCAAGGAGGAAGCGATGGCGGACGGCAGAGTATCGGCCGCCGCGCGGGCCATAGCCCTGGCGGGGCCCGCCGGCGCGGGAAAGACCACCCTAATGGAGGCGCTGCTGTTCCGCTCCGGCGCGATCACGCGCCAGGGCGGGCCGGGCTCCACCGTCGGCGACCACAGCCCAGAGGCCCGTGCGCACGGCCATTCGGTCGAGCCCTCGGTGGCTTCGTTCGAGTTCATGGGCGACCGCTACGGTGTGATCGACTGCCCCGGCTCGGTGGAGTTCTCCTCGTGCGCCGAATATGTGCTGCCGGCGGTGGATCTGGTGCTGGTGGTCGCCGACCCCTCCCCCGACAAGGCCGCCTTGCTGCAACCGGTGATGAAGGAGCTCGAGCGCACCGGCACGCCGCATGCTTTATTCGTAAACAAGATTGACCAGGCGCACGGGGACGTGCGCGAACTGCTCAAGGCGCTGCAGAGCGCCAGCACCCGCCCGCTGGTGGCGCGGCAGATGCCGATCCAGGAGGGCGAGCAGGTCCGGGGCTTCGTCGACCTCGCGCTGGAGCGGGCCTTCATCTACCGGCCGGGCAAGGAGTCCGAGCAGATCGAAATCCCTGGCGACGTGGCGCAGCTGGAGGCGGACGAGCGCTTCCACATGCTGGAACAGCTCGCCGATCACGACGACAACCTGATGGAGGAGCTGCTCTCCGACATCGTCCCGCCGCGCGACGAGGTGTTCGCCGATCTGGTCAAGGAGACGCGCGAGGGCCTGATCGTGCCGGTGTTCCTGGGCTCGGCGCTGAACGGTTTCGGCATCGGTCGGCTGCTCAAGGCGCTGCGCCACGACCTGGCGGGGCCGGAGGCGGCGGCGGAGCGCGTCGGCGCCTCGGGCAACGCGGCCTATGTGTTCATGACCAGCCATGCGGGGCAGGCGGGCAAGCTGGCCTATGCGCGGGTGCTTTCGGGCCGCATCGCGGACGGGGCGGAGATGACCCGCGGCGACGGGGAGGCTGGCCGTGTGGGCGGCGTGTTCTCGCTCCTGGGCGCGCAGACCCGGAAGATCGCCGCCGCCGAGACCGGCGAGGTGGTGGCGTTGGGCAAGGTCGAGAACGCCGGGGCGGGCGACCTGTTGTCGGCCGACGGCAAGTCACTGCGCCCGCTCACGGCTCCCGAGGCGCACCCGCCGGTGTTCGCGCTGGCGATCGCGGCGAAGGACCGCAAGGACGACGTGCGGCTGTCGAGCGCGCTGCACAAGCTGCTGGAAGAGGACCCGTCGCTGAGGTTTGAGCACGATCCCGCCCAGCACGAGACGCTGCTGCTCGGGCGCGGCGAAGGGCACCTGAAGGTGGCGCTGGAGCGACTCAAGCGCAGGTATGGCGTGGAGGCGACGGCGGTGCGGCCGAAGACTCCTTACAAGGAGACCATCCGCAA
The DNA here is from genome assembly GCA_036388855.1 of Caulobacteraceae bacterium. GTDB lineage: Bacteria > Pseudomonadota > Alphaproteobacteria > Caulobacterales > Caulobacteraceae > DASVRA01. The sequence continues at coordinate 50,324 of DASVRA010000035.1, forward strand.
AGGCGCCACCCAGCGCGGCCGCCATAAGAAGCAGACCGGCGGCCATGGCCAGTTCGGCGACGTGGTGATCGAGGTGAAGCCCCTGCCGCGCGGCTCGGGCTTCCAGTTCGAGAGCAAGATCACCGGCGGGGTGGTGCCCAGGCAGTGGATCCCGGCCGTGGAGGACGGGGTTACCGACGCCATGGAGAAGGGGCCGCTGGGCTTCCCGGTCGTGGACGTGGCGGTGGCGCTGACCGACGGCAGCTACCATGCGGTCGATTCCTCGGAACTAGCCTTCCGCACCGCCGGGCGCATCGGCATGAGCGAGGCGCTGGAGAAGTGCGATCCGATCCTGCTGGAGCCGATCGAGAAGGTGACCATCCATGCGCCCAACACGGCCACCTCCCGGATCAACTCGACCATCTCCTCGCGCCGGGGCCAGATCCTCGGCTTCGACGCGCGCGAGGATTGGCCGGGCTGGGACCGGATCGAGGTCTACCTGCCGCAGTCGGAGCGCCACGACCTGATCGTGGAGCTGCGCTCAATGACCCAGGGCCTGGGCGGCTTCGAGGCCGAATTCGACCACATGGCCGAGGTCACCGGGCGCACGGCCGACGAGATCGTGAAAGGTCAGAAGGCGGCGGTATAACCACCAGGGCTCCCCGCTTGCGGGGAGCAAGGCGCCCGAAGAGGCGCCTGAGGGGGTGCGAAGTCACTGACTCGCCCCCTCCGGCCGCTTCGCGGCCACCTCCCCCGCACGCGGGGGAGACCTTGTGGCTCGACACCCATCGCCGTGCTTCGTAAGCACGGCCTCCTTAAGTGGAGACACGCGGATGGCGCGGCGGTTTGCGAACCTGATCGGCGGCGAGTGGGCTGATGCGCCCGAGGCGCGGCCGAACGTCAATCCTTCCGATCTCGACGATGTGGTCGGCGAATACGCGCAAGGCACGGCCGAGGACGTCGACCGCGCGGTCAAGGCGGCCCAGGCGGCGCTGCCGGCCTGGAGCGCGTCGAACGCCCAGCTGCGCGGCGATCTGCTCGACAAGGTCGGCTCGATCATCATGGCGCGGGAAGCTGAGCTCGGCGACCTGCTGGCACGCGAGGAAGGCAAGACCATCGCCGAGGCGCGCGGGGAGGTTCAGCGCGCCGGCCGCATCTTCCGCTTCTACGCCGGGGAGTGCCTCCGCAACATCGGCGACCTGCTCCCCTCGATCCGCCCCGGCGTCACGGTGGAAGCGCGGCGCGAGGCGGTCGGTGTAGTCGGGCTGATCACGCCCTGGAACTTCCCCATCGCCATCCCCTCGTGGAAGGCCGCTCCGGCGCTGGCCTGGGGCAACTGCGTGGTGATGAAGCCGGCCGACATCGCCCCGGGCTCGGCCTGGGCGCTGGCCGAGATCATCCAGGAGGCCGGCTTCCCCGCGGGGGTGTTCAACCTGGTGATGGGCCGGGGCTCCACCGTCGGCGAGGCAATCTTGAACCACCGCGGGATTGACGCCGTCTCCTTCACCGGCTCGCAGGGCGTGGGTGCGCGGGTGGCCGAGGTCTGCGCCAAGTCGTTCAAGCGCTTTCAGCTGGAAATGGGCGGCAAGAACCCGCTGGTGGTGCTCGACGACGCCGACCTCGACTTGGCCGTTGAGGGGGCGCTGAACGGCGCCTACTACTCCACCGGCCAGCGCTGCACCGCCTCCTCCCGCCTGATCGTCACCAGGGGCGTCTACGGCGAGTTCATCGAGCGGCTGAAGGCGAAGTTGGAGACGCTCGTGGTCGGCGACGCCCGCGATCCGGCGACCCAGATTGGCCCCGCCGTCAGCGAGGACCAGCTGAAGCAGGACCTCGACTACGTCGAGATCGCCAAGGGCGAGGGCGCCCGCCTGGTCTTCGGCGGCGAGCGGCTCGAGACGTCCAAACGCGGCCACTTCATGCGCCCGGCCCTGTTCGCCGACGCCCATAACGCCATGCGCATCTCGCGCGAAGAGGTGTTCGGCCCCGTCGCGGCGGTGATTCCTGCCGACTCGCCCGAACAGGCGCTCGAGATCGCCAACGACACCGACTTCGGCCTGTCCGCCGGCGTCTACACCACCTCGCTCAGGCACGCCCGGATGTTCCAGGACGGGCTCAAGGCCGGCATGGTGATGGTCAACCTGCCCACCGCCGGCGTGGAGCCGCACGCCCCCTTCGGCGGCACCAAGGGCTCCAGCTTCGGCCCGCGCGAGCAGGGCCCCTACGCGCGTGAGTTCTACACCAAGATGAAAACCAGCTACGTCCAAGCATGATTGTCTTGCGTATCAATTGATGGCGAGCCGCTGGCGCGGCGCCGCCGTTTGCGAGATACCGAGGCTCGATCAGGGGACCGCTGTGGGCCTGTCCGCCGCCGCCGCGCCCGGCCTTGAGCCGGAGGTGCTTGCCGAACGCTTCGCCGCCGTGCGCGCCCGCTCGCTCGAGTTGGCCGTGCCTCTGTCCGCCGAGGACCAGCAGGTCCAGTCCATGCCCGACGTCAGCCCCACCAAGTGGCACCTGGCGCACACCACCTGGTTCTTCGAGACCTTCGTTGCGGCGCCGCACCTCGCTGCCTACGAGCCGTTCGACCCAGCGTTCAGCTACTTGTTCAATTCCTATTACGAGGCGGTCGGTCCTCGCCACGCCCGGCCCGAGCGCGGGCTGCTGACCCGCCCCCCGCTGGAGCGGGTGCTAGCCTACCGGCGCCACGTCGATGCAGCGGTGGAGCGGCTCCTCGACAACGCGGACGGCGCCCTTCTCGGTAGGCTGGAGCCGCTGATCGAACTGGGCCTGCACCACGAGCAGCAGCATCAGGAGCTCATCCTGATGGACATCAAGCACGTGCTCTCGTGCAACCCGCTCAAGCCCGCTTACCTCAAGGCGCCCGCACCGGCCCCGGCGGAGCCTGCGCCTCTAGGCTGGGCCGAGTTCCCGGCGGGCCTGCGCCGCATCGGTCACGATGGCGACGGCTTCGCCTTCGACAACGAGGGCCCCCGCCACCGGGTGTTCCTCGAAGCCTTCGCTCTGGCCGACCGGCCCGCGACCTGCGCCGACTACCTCGCCTTCATCGAGGACGGCGGCTACGTCCGTCCCGAACTCTGGCTCTCCGATGGCTGGGCGGCGGTGCAGGCGGAAGGCTGGCGCGAGCCCCTCTACTGGCGCGAGGCCGAGGACGGCTGGCGCCTGTTCACCCTGCACGGCGAGCGGCCGCTGCATCCCGCCGAGCCGGTCTGCCACCTCAGCTTCTACGAAGCCGACGCCTTCGCCCGCTGGTCAGGCGCCCGCCTGCCGACCGAGGCGGAGTGGGAAACCGCCGCCGCCGGCGCATCGCTCAACGGCAACCTCGGGAGCCTGCATCCCGCGCCCGCCCCGCCTGGCGAAGGCCTGCGCCAGATGATCGGCGACGTCTGGGAATGGACCGCCAGCCCCTACGTCGCCTACCCCCGCTTCAAGCCCGCCGCCGGGGCGCTCGGCGAATACAACGGCAAGTTCATGTCGGGGCAGATGGTGCTGCGCGGCGGCGGCTGCGTCACCCCGGCCGGCCACGTCCGCGTAACCTACCGCAACTTCTTCCCGCCGCACGCACGCTGGATGTTCGGCGGCCTGCGCCTGGCGCACGACCTCTGATGGATGACGGCCCCGACAGCCGGGTGAGCTTCCACGACCTCGCGCCCCGGCAGGAGAGCTTCGCCGAGGCGGTGGCAGCTGGGCTGGCGCGGCACCGCAAGTCGATCTCGCCCAGGTTCCTCTACGACGAGGCCGGCGCCGCCCTGTTCGGCAGGATCACCGAACTCGAGGAGTACTACCCCACCCGCACCGAGGTCGGCATCCTCACGGCCCACGCCGCCGAGATCGCCGCCGTCCTCGGGCCCGACGCGGAGCTGATCGAGTTCGGCGCCAGCTCCTCCTCCAAGGCGCGGATCCTCCTGCGCGCGCTGGAGCGGCCGGCCGCCTACGTTCCCATCGACGTCTCCGCCGACCACCTGCGCCAGGCGGCGCGCGACATCGCCGCCGACTTCCCCAGACTCAAGGTCGTCGCGGTCTGCGCCGACTACACCCAGCCTTTCGACCTTCCCGAGGAACTCCTCGCCGCCGCCCGCCGCGTCGGCTTCTTTCCCGGCTCCACGATCGGCAACCTGCAGCCGGGCGAGGCGGTTGATTTCCTCTCGCTATGGGCGAGCCAGCTGGGTCCTGGCGGCGGCATGATCGTGGGCGTGGACCTGAAGAAGGACCCTCAGCTGCTCCACAACGCCTACAACGACGCCCGCGGGGTGACGGCCGCCTTCAGCACCAACCTCCTTGCCCGGGCCAACCGCGAACTTGACGCGGACTTCGACCTTTCGGCTTTCCGCCACGACGCCCGCTACAACCCCGAACAAGGGCGGATCGAGATCAACGTCCGCAGCTTGCGCGACCAGACCGTGCGGGTGTCCGGCCGCGCCTTCCGCTTCGCCGCCGGCGAGCCCCTGCACACGGAATACTCCTACAAATATACAGTCGAAGAGTTTGCCGCTCTCGCCCGCCGGTCGGGCTTCGAGAGCCGCCGCGTCTGGACCGATCCCCAGCAGCTGTTCAGCGTTCACTGGCTCGCGATAGCGGGCTGACGCGGCGAATCGCCCTTTGCTTTCAGGTGCGTTCACGCCTAAATCGGCGGCTGTTCACGAATTCGTGTTGTTGCGGCGCGGCATGGCCGGCCGCCGGGAGACGTTCAGGCGATGTCGTTAGCCGCCCTTGCCGATGACGAGGTTCGCCAGGTCAGGCCGCTGGAGCACGCGGCCGACCTTGAGCTGACCATCCTGATGCCTTGCCTGGATGAGGCGGAGACGGTCGCCGTCTGCGTGAAGAAGGCGGTTGGCTTCCTTCAGCGCGTGGGCGTTTCGGGCGAAGTGGTCGTCGCCGACAACGGCTCGACCGACGGCTCGCAAGGGCTGGCCGACGCGGCCGGCGCGCGCGTGGTGCAGGTGTTGGAGAAGGGCTATGGCGCGGCGCTGATCGGCGGCATGCGCGCGGCGCGCGGGCGTTTCGTGATCATGGGCGACGCCGACGACAGCTACGACTTCGAGCGGCTGGAGCCGATGCTGGAGCGGCTGCGCGCGGGTGACCAGCTGGTCATGGGCAACCGCTTCAAGGGCGGCATCGCGCCCGGGGCCATGCCCTTCCTGCACAAGTACCTAGGCAATCCGGTGCTGTCGTTCATCGGACGGCTGTTCTTCAACATCCCCGTGGGCGACTTCCACTGCGGCCTGCGCGGCTTCTCGCGCGAGGCGATGCTGGAGCTGGGGCTGAAGAGCCCCGGCATGGAGTTCGCCAGCGAAATGGTGGTCAAGAGCGCCCTCTATGGCCTGAGGATCGCCGAGGCCCCGACGACGTTGCGCCCTGACGGCCGCTCGCGCCGCCCACACCTGCGCACATGGCGCGACGGCTGGCGCCACCTGCGCTTCCTACTGCAGCACAGCCCCAAGTGGCTGTTCATCTATCCCGGTGCGCTGCTGACGGCGGTTGGCCTGCTGGGCGTGGCGCTGCTATGGCACGGCGCATTCCGAGTGGCGCCGGGGCTTGAGCTGGACACCCACACGCTCGTCGCCTCCTGCTTCGCGATTCTGATGGGCGTGCAGCTGGTGATGTTCGGTGCGTTAGCCCGCCGCTATTCGATGATCGAGGGCTTCCTGCCCAAGCCGCGATCCTTCCACGGCTTCCTGCTGGGCCTCGACCTGGAGGCGGTGCTGCGCCTGGCGCTGGTATTCTTCGCGCTTGGCATGGGTGGGGCGGTCTGGGCGGTGGCGATCTGGGCGCAGGCCGGCTTTGGCCCAGTGGACTACGAGATCGTCATGCGCGTCCTGTCGATCTCGCTGACAGGGGTCGCGGTGTCGGCGCAGATGGCGGCGGCGGGCTTCCTCGCCTCGATCTTCGCCATCCGCAGGTAGGACCGTGCGCGGCGCGTTGCGGCGGCTGGGGAGCCTCGGTCCTGCGCTGATCGGAACCTTGCTGGTTCTGGCGGTGGTCGCCGTGAACGGCCGCCCGGCCGTGTTCACCGACAGCGACAACTACTACAAGGCCGGCAAGAAGCTGGTGCAGGGCGCGATCGCCCTCGTCGCCCCCGCCGCCGCCCAAGCGCCCCCTGCGCCGCTGAGCCCTCGGGCCGCGGCGATCGAGAAGCGCAAGCAGGCTTACGCCATGACCTCCATGGCCGCGCGCTCGCCCTATTACGGCGCGCTGCTATATTCGCTGCGCCAGATCGGCACCTTGTGGCTACTGGCGGCGGCGCAGGCGTTCGCGGCGGCGTGGCTGTTGTTTCTGCTGTGGCGCGCCATGGCGCCGGGTTCGCCCGCCTGGACCTACTACGCGCTGATGGCGGCGCTGGCGGCGCTGACGCCCCTGCCCTTCGTTGCGGGCTTCGCCACGCCCGACATCTTCGCCGCCGTCGCGGCTATGGGGGCGGCGCTGCTGCTCCTCTGGCGCGACCGGCTCCTCCGCTGGGAGCAAGTCGGCGTCTGGGCGCTGCTGGCCTACAGCCTGACCGTCCACACCTCGCACCTCCTGCTGGGAATGGCCCTGCTCGTGCTGGGCGTGGCCGCGGGGTGGGCGCTGAAAGCGCCACGCAAGGTGCTGATGCGCGGCGCCCTGGCGGTTGCGGCGGCGCTCCTCGCTGCGCAGGGACTGAACTTCGCCCATGCGGCGACGATGCGGGCGCAGACGGGCAAGGAGCTGCGCTACCCGCCGTTCCTGACCGCGCGGGTGCTCGCCGATGGACCCGGGCGGCATTACCTGCGGCGGGCTTGCGCGCAGGGCGAGCACTGGACCCTGTGCCGCTTCGCGGCCAAGCCGCTCGACGATTCCGACCAAATCCTGTGGTCCAACCGCCGCTCTCTGGGGGTGTTCAACCTCGCCTCTCCGGCCGAGCGGCTGGCGATCGAGAAGGAGGAGCCGGCCTTTGTGCTGGCCGTGGCCGCGCATGACCCGGCGGGCCAGTTCGCCGCGTCGATGAGGAACTGGGGCCGCCAGCTCTCCGCCGTGCACGTGGACGAGGCGCTGAAGGATCCTTCCATCTACCTGCGCAGCCGCTACTGGCGCACCACCAACCTGGCGCCGATGATCCGCGACGTGGGGCCGTGCACCGCGGCGGGCGGGTGCGAGCCGCGGCTCGACATGGGGGTGATGAAGGCGCTGCACCGGGGCGTGTTGCTGCTGGCGCTGGCCTACCTCGTGCTGCTCCTGACCCGCGACGAGGCTTGGGCGGCGCTGAAACGGCGCGACTGGAACGACGGCCAGAGCCGCGCGCTGGCCGTCTTCGGCCTGTTGATCGCGGCGGCGGTGGTGAACGCGGCCGTGTGCGGCATCCTCTCCGGACCCTTCGCCCGCTACCAGACCCGTGTCGCATGGCTGATCGTCGCCGGCGCCGGTTTCCTCGGCCTTGCCTTCGCTCCCGCGCAGATCTTGGCCGGGGCGCGGCTGGACCGGCTGCGGACGCGCCTGTTCGAAGAGACCCGGCTTGGCTTCGACCCCGCCTTCCTTCGCTTTGGCCTGGTCGGCGCCATCGGCTTCCTCACCGATGCGGCCATCCTCCACGTCATGGTGCATGGGCTGAGGCTCGACCCGTTCGCCGGCCGGCTGATCTCCTTCTCCCTGGCGGTGCTGGTGACCTGGCAGCTGAACCGCAGCTTCACCTTCGCTGTTGGCGGGCGGGCGAGTGCTCGGGAGGCGCTGCTCTACTTCGGCGTCCAGGGGGCGGGAGGCCTCGCCAACCTCGCCGTCTATTCCGCCGCGCTGCTGGTGGCGCCGCGGCTGCGAGAGGTCTTGCTGGTCCCGCTGGCGTTCGGCTCGGCGGCTGGATTGTGCCTGACCTATCTCGGTTCAAAGCACTTCGCCTTCCGCAAGGCGCCAGCGGACCACACGCCCGCGTCCGGCGTTCTGCCAAGGAGTCCCTGATGACGATCCCCACAGTTTCCGCGGCGGGCGTGGAGATCCCGGCGCTGGGTTTCGGCACCTGGCAGCTGACCGGCGATACCTGCCGCCGGCTGGTGGGGGCGGCGCTGCGGCTCGGATACCGTCACATCGACACGGCCGCGATCTACGGCAACGAGCGCGAGGTGGGCGAGGCGATCGGCGCCTCCGGCGTTCCGCGCGAGGAGGTGTTCCTCACCACCAAGATTTGGAACGACGCCCACCGCGATGGCGAACTCCAGAACGCGGCGGAAGCCAGCCTGCGGCGCCTCGGCGTCGACCATGTCGATCTCCTGCTGCTGCATTGGCCCGTGCCCGAGGTCCCGCTGGCCGAGAGCCTGGACGCGCTCAACGAGGTGCTGGAGCGCGGCTGGACGCGGTCAATCGGGGTCTCCAACTTCACCGCGCCTTTGATCTCAGAGGCGGTGGAGGCGTCGCGGGCGCCGCTGGCGACCAACCAGCTCGAATACCACCCTTACCTGTCGCAGAAGACCCTGCTGGGGCACCTGCGCCGGGATGGGATCAGCCTGACGGCCTATTCGCCCCTGGCGCATGGGCGGCTTCTGGACGACGCGGCGCTGGCGGCCATCGGCGTGCGCCACGGGAAAAGCGTGGGCCAGGTGGCGTTGCGCTGGCTGGTGCAGCAGGAGGGCGTGATCGCCATCCCCAAGACCGGCAGCGACGCGCGAGCAGCGGAGAACCTCTCCATCTTCGACTTCAGCCTGAGCGAGGAGGAGATGGCGAGCGTCGCGGACCTCGCGCGCCCAGACGGGCGTGTGATCGACCCCGATTGGTCTCCCCAGTGGGACCCCGACTGAGATCAGTCTGGCTTCTTCGCGCCTTCGGCTGCCTGCGGCTCGAGCAGCTCCGCGGCCAGTCCAACCGCCGCCTCGGGCGTCAGCCACGGACCGCGCGGCGGCGGGTTGTTCGGGAACGGGTGATCGAACAACGGGCCGTCGAGCCCCAGGAAGTCGCGGGCGACCTTGCGGTTTGACTCCTCGAAGGCGGCGGCGAAGGCCTTGCGGCGGCGGCGGGAAGCGCCCAGGCCGGGGCCCTCGCTGGTGTCGTGCAGGCGGCGCGCGAGGGCGTGCCAGCGGGGGTCGGCCTGTCCGCCGGTGACGCCGTTCAGCAGGCGCACGAACTCCAGCCGCTGAAGGTCGAAGCCGCTGTTGAGGCGTGGGGCCGGCTCCAGGCCGGACGGGAGCCCGAGTGCCTGGGCCAGGTCGGCGAGCAGGTCCTTGTCGGTGAAGTAGCGGCGGCCGTAGCGGCGAACCTGGAGGTTTTCGGCGCCGAAGGCGTCGCGCCAGGCGCAGAGGATCGGGTGGTAGTCGAACCAGCCGGGGGCGGCGTCCGGCTCAGGCCAGGCGAAGGGTTCGGCGCGGCCGCCTAGCACGGCGGTGGAGTAGAGGCTCATCGGCAGCTCGTCCTGGCGGCGGACGTAGGCGAGGATCGTCACCCGCTCCGCGAAATCGCCGAGGAAGTCGTGCAGGCGGGCGATCTCCGGCGGCCGCAGGCGGGTCGAGAGGTTCTCGTGCGAGAACAAGAGGGTGCGGGGCCGAGCGGCCTCGACCTCGACCGTGAGATCGGCCCGGAAGCGGTCGCGGAAGGTCGCCAGGGCCTCATCCGAGGTCAGGCCGAGGCGGGCGCGCATGCGTTCGACGCGGCCGTCTTCCATAACCGCAGCGGGGAGGTTGGCCTGTGAGGGGCGGCCGGCGGCTAGGGGGTAAAGGACACCGCTCTGCTTCAGGCGAGCGTGGTTCACGCCCAGGAAGCGCTGGATGGTGGTCGAGCCGGTTTTCTCGAAGCCGATGTGGACCTGGGCCCATTCGGCCTTCACAGGATGTACCGGCTGAGGTCGGCGTTGCGGGCGAGTTCGCCCAGGCGCTCGCGGACGTAGGCGCCGTCGATGACGATGCGCTGGCCAGAGCGGTCGCCGGCGGTGAAGGAGATGTCCTCGACCACCTTCTCCAGCACGGTCTGGAGGCGGCGCGCGCCGATATTCTCGGTCGAGCCGTTCACCTCCACGGCTGTGTCGGCCAGGGCGTCGATGGCGTCTTCGGTGAACTCCAGCTCCACGCCCTCGGTGGCCATCAGGGCCTGGTGCTGGCGGACCAGGTTGACCTGTGGCTCGGTGAGGATGCGGCGGAGGTCGTCGCGGCTCAGCGCCTTCAGCTCGACGCGGATGGGCAGGCGGCCCTGGAGTTCGGGCAGGAGGTCGGACGGCTTGGCGACGTGGAAGGCGCCGGAGGCGATGAACAGGACATGGTCGCTCTTCACCGGGCCGTGCTTGGTGGAGACGGTGGTGCCCTCGATCAGGGGCAGCAGGTCGCGCTGGACGCCCTCGCGGCTGACGTCGGCGCCGGCGCGGTCGGAGCGGGCGGCGACCTTGTCGATCTCGTCGAGGAAGACGATGCCGGAGCTTTCGGCCAGTTCGATCGCCTCGGTGGTCAGCGCCTCCTGGTCGAGCAGCTTGTCGCTCTCCTCGGCGATCAGCGGGGCCCAGGCGTCCTTGACCAGGATGCGGCGGGGCTTGGTGCGCCCGCCCATCATCTTGGAGAACATGTCGGAGATGTCGAGCATGCCCACCGAGGCGCCGGGCTGGCCGGGGATCTCGAAGCCCTGCATGGGCGAAGCGGTGTCGGCCATCGGCAGCTCGATCTCGCGCTCGTCCAGTTCGCCCGCGCGAAGTTTAGCCCTGAAGCTGTCACGGGTGCCGGGCGTGGCGGTGGTCCCGACCAGCGCCTCCAGGATACGGTCCTCGGCGCCCTGTTCGGCGCGGGCGCGGACGGAGGCGCGGCGCTTCTCGCGCACCATCAGCAGCGAGGCTTCCACCAAGTCGCGGATGATCTGATCCACATCGCGGCCGACGTATCCGACCTCAGTGAACTTGGTGGCTTCGACCTTCAGGAACGGGGCCTGGGCCAGGCGGGCGAGGCGGCGGGCGATCTCGGTCTTGCCCACGCCCGTGGGGCCGATCATCAGGATGTTCTTGGGCGTGACCTCGTCGCGCAGGTCCTCGGGCAGCCGGCGGCGGCGCCAGCGGTTGCGCAGCGCGATGGCCACCGCCTTCTTGGCCTCGGCGTGGCCGACGATGTGGCGGTCGAGCTCGGATACGATTTCGCGGGGGGAGAATTCGGTCATGCGGCGTAGCGGGTCATCAGCAGGCAGTAGCCCCAGTCGGTGTCGCGTTCCTGGCCGCGCGTGAAGCCGGCCTTCTCATAGGCGCGAATGGCGCGGGCGTTGGAGGGATCGGGATCGACGCCGACGGCCGGAGCGCCCTCGGCGAACAGCCGCTCCACGTGTGCGCGGACGAAGGCGGAACCATGGCCGCGCCCCAGCATGGCAGGGACGCCGATGAACTGGTCGATGCCGCGTGAGCCGGGCGGCAGGAAGGCGAAGTGGTGGCCGGGCCATGCGTGCGGCTCGTAGTCCTGGAGGTACGCGAACGGCTCGCCGCCGTGCGCGACGATCCAAAGGCGGGTGTGGGCGTCAGCGAGGCCCTCCTCGAGTTCGTCGGGGTCGCCCCACCAGCGCGCCACCTCAGGCTCCGCCAGCCAGGCGCGCACCATCGGCAGATCCTGGAGGGTCATCGGGCGGAACGCGTAGGAAGCTGGCATCGGACCCGTCGTGAAGAAGCCCCCGCGGTCTCCCGCGAGGGCTTCATGGTGGAGCTAAGCGGAGTCGAACCGCTGACCTCTTGAATGCCATTCAAGCGCTCTACCAGCTGAGCTATAGCCCCAGAGGCGCTGGTGCGCGCGAGCGGGCCCGCGCGAGGCCGGGACACTTAGTCCCCGCCGTTCCCCCGATCAAGAGCGGCGGGGCGCCTCAGCGCTCCTCCTCCTCGCCCTCCTCGGGCAGGATGTCGTCCTCGGGGAACTCCTCGTCGTCGTCCTCGATGAAGGGCACGGCGTCGTCGGCCTCCTCGGTCAGTTCCTCGTCCTCGACGAAGTCCACGCCGACGTCGGCGGGGCCGGCGGGCGGGGCGGCGGCGTCCACGTCCTCGTCGTCGGCTTCGATCGGCTCGGCCTCGACGGCTTCGTCGATTTCGGGGGTCTGGTCGGCCTCTTCCAGCTCCTCGGCGTCGGTGTCGGCGTCGGCCTTGTCTTCCTTTTCCTCCGCCTCTTCGTAGTCGGCGGCGCGGACGCGGACCTTGCGGGTCTTGAGCAGCTCCTCGGGGTCGAAGCTGTAGCCGCACTTGGGGCAGACGGCCGGGCGGCGGCCGAGGTCGTAGAACTTGGTCTGGTCGTTCGGGCAGACCTGCTTCTGGCCCAGTTCGGGTTTGGCCAAGGCGTCCTCGGGTTGTGCGGGGGCGGAAAACGGCGGCTCCCTTGCCATGCGGGCGGGGGCGCTGTCAAAAGCCTTGGACCTCCGCGGCGAAGGGCTGGCTTCGGGCGCGGAGGCGAGGCGCCCCTGATGGATTTCGTCATCGCCATCGACGGCCCGGCGGCCTCGGGCAAGGGCACGGTCGCCGAGCGCCTGGCGCGCCACTACGGCCTGCCGCACCTGGACACTGGGCTGCTCTACCGCGCCGTGGGGATCGAGACTTTGCGCGGGTGCGAGGACCTGTCCGAGCCTGCCGCGGCCGAGGCCGCGCGCGGCCTGAACGTCGCCCTGCTCGACCGGCGCGAACTGCGCGGCGGGGCGGCCGGGGAGGCGGCGAGCCGGGTGGCGGCTTATCCGACGGTGCGCGACGCGCTGCTGCGGCTGCAGCGGGATTTCGCCGAGCAGCCCGGCGGCGCGGTGCTGGACGGACGCGATATCGGCACGGTGATCGCGCCGGGCGCGCCGGCAAAGCTGTTCGTCACCGCGACGCCGGAGGTGCGGGCGGAGCGGCGGTGGAAGCAGCTGGTCGGGCAGGGCGAGACGATCGCCTATGAGGACGTGCTGGCCGACATCCGGCGGCGGGACGCGAGGGATTCCGGCCGCGCCTCGGCGCCTTTGCAGCGGGCGGGGGACGCCGCCTTGCTCGACACCACCCAAATGGGTATATCGCAGGCCGTCGATGCGGCCCGCCGCATCGTCGATCAGGCGCGCGCGGCCTGGGAGCAGTCCCAAGCCAGCAAATCCCAACGGGCCTGATCGGACGAGCCGCGGGCGTTCCGCGCGGGGCTTAACGGCCTGGCGCCCAGCGACGAAGACACCAGAGAACCTACGCAAGCAGCGCTTCGCGAACGCGCGTCCAGGACGGGCGCGGCGGAGCGCCTTTCCATTCACATTCAGAGAGAACGAAACATCAGCATGGCTGACGACATGAGCTTCAACCCGTCGCGCGAGGACTTCTCCGCCCTCCTCGACGAAGCCTTCGCAGGGCGCGACATCATCGAAGGATCGGTGGTCCAGGGCCGCGTGGTCGGCATCGAAAAGGACATCGCCATCGTCGATGTCGGCCTCAAGACCGAGGGCCGCATCCCGGTGAAGGAATTCGGCGGCGGCGCCGACAGCGAAAAGGACGCGGTCAAGGTCGGCGACACCGTCGAGGTCTACCTCGAGCGGGTCGAGAACGCGCTCGGCGAAGCGGTGATCAGCCGCGAAAAGGCCCGCCGCGAAGAGGCCTGGACCCGCCTGGAGGTGGTGTTCGAGCGCAACGAGCCGGTCAACGGCGCCATCGTCGGCCGGGTGAAGGGCGGCTTCACCGTCGATCTCGGCGGGGCCCAGGCGTTCCTGCCCGGTTCGCAGGTCGATATCCGCCCGGTGCGCGACGTCGGCCCCTTGATGGGCAAGGAGCAGCCGTTCGCGATCCTGAAGATGGACCGCCCGCGCGGCAACATCGTGGTCTCGCGCCGGGCCATCCTGGAGGAGGCCCGCGCCGAGCAGCGGACCGAACTGGTCGGCCAGCTGGCCGAGGGCGAGGTCCGCGAGGGCGTGGTCAAGAACATCACCGACTACGGCGCGTTCGTGGACCTGGGCGGCATCGACGGCCTGCTGCACGTGACCGACATGAGCTGGAAACGGGTCAACCACCCCAACCAGGTCCTGAACGTCGGCGACACGGTCAAGGTGCAGATCATCAAGATCAACCCCGACACCCAGCGCATCTCGCTGGGCATGAAGCAGCTGCAGACCGACCCCTGGGACGGGGTGGAGGCCAAGTATCCGGTCGGCGCCCGCTACACCGGCCGGATCACCAACATCACCGACTACGGCGCCTTCGTGGAGCTGGAAGCCGGGGTCGAGGGCCTGGTCCACGTGTCAGAGATGTCGTGGACCAAGAAGAACGTGCACCCGGGCAAGATCGTCTCCACCAGCCAGGAAGTGGACGTGGTGGTGCTCGAGGTGGACGGCGCCAAGCGGCGGATTTCGCTGGGCCTCAAGCAGGCGCAGGACAATCCCTGGGACGCCTTCGTCGCCGCCCATCCGATCGGTTCGGTGGTCGAGGGCGAGGTCAAGAACATCACCGAGTTCGGCCTGTTCATCGGGCTCGACAACGACATCGACGGCATGGTGCACCTGTCGGACATCGACTGGACCGTGTCGGGCGAGGAGGCCGCCGCGCGCTACAAGAAGGGCGACATGGTCAAGGCCCAGGTGCTCGACGTGGACGTCGAGAAGGAGCGCATCTCGCTGGGCGTCAAGCAGCTCGGCGGCGACCCGATGACCGGCGACAGCTTCCGTAAGGGCCAGACGGTGACCGTGCAGGTGACCGAGGTCACCTCGGGCGGCATCGAGGTGAAGTTCGGCGAAGACGACGCGCCGATGACCGCCTTCATCCGCAAGGCCGACCTCTCGCGTGACCGCGCCGAGCAGCGGCCGGAGCGGTATGCGGTGGGCGACCGGCTGGACGCCCAGGTGACCAATGTCGACAAGGCCGCGCGCCGCGTGTCGCTGTCGGTGAAGGCCCTGGAGATGGCCGAGGAGAAGGAGGCGATCGAGCAGTTCGGCTCGTCGGACTCCGGCGCCTCGCTGGGCGACATCCTGGGCGCCGCGCTGCGGGAGAAGCAGAAGGGCGGCTGAGGCCAAGCTTCAGCTGTGAAGGATCAGGCCCCCTCCGGCGACGGAGGGGGCCTTTTCTTTGCGTCGAGGTGCAACCGGCCTCAGGTGCGGCTAAGCTCGACGTGACTTCGAAAGAGGAGGGTCGAGATGCCAAAGGGCTCCTGCCTTTGCGGCGCGGTCAGCTTCGACGTGGAGGGCGAGCTTCCTCCGCCCGACGCCTGCCACTGCAGCCAATGCCGCAAGCAGTCCGGTCACTTCTGGGCCTCCACCGACGTGCCGCGCGCATCCGTAAAGATCGAAGGCGCCGAGAAGCTGACGTGGTTCCAATCGTCGGAGCGGGTGCGGCGCGGCTTCTGTTCGACCTGCGGCTCGTTCCTGTTCTGGGAACCGATCGGGCGGGACAAGATCGCCATCGCCATGGGCGCCTTCGGTGCACCGACCGGAGCACGCCTGGCGCACCACATCTTCGTCGCCGACAAGGGCGACTACTACGACATCGCCGACGGGCTTCCGCAGAACGCGCAGTAGCGGGCGCGCCCCTCCACTTTCAGAAGCTAATGCGGAGCGCCGCCAGCCGCGCGAACGCCAGGGTCAGCGCCTTGCGCCGGGCCGGCGCGAGCGGGGCGTCCGGCGCCTCCAGCACCACCGCGCCGCCGAAGCCGTCGGCGACGATCAGGCCGGGGCCTTCGGGCAGGATGTGGCGGGGGAACTCCGGCGCCACGGCGAAGTAGAAGGCGTCGCAGAAGGGCAGGTAGTCGCCCCACTTGTGGTCGCAGCGGAAGTCCTCGTAGCTAGACTTCACCTCGACGATGGCGATCTCGCCCTTGGGCCCGAGCGCCATCAGGTCCGCCCGCCGCCCGTTCGGCAGCCCCACCTCCTGGAGCGGCGCATACCCCAGCGCCTGCAGCAGCCGCCCCGCTCCGCGCGTGACCGCGCCGGTGGTCTCGGGCCGGGAGAACTCGACGATGGTGAGGGCGGCTTCCACGCCGCCAGTGTGTTGCGCCTTCGTTCCGAGTCAACCACCTCTTGGCGTCCGCGCCGTCGCGCCTCTATGGTCGCGGCCTCGTTTCCAAAGCCGGTGATCCACATGCGTCCGCTGACCCTTGCGCTGGGCCTGTTCGTGCTGTCCTCCGCCGCCATGGCGCAGGCGCCGCAGAAGGACCGCACCCCCGCCACGCCCGCCCCCAAGCCGGTGGCGGCGCAGGACCCGTTCGTGTGGCTGGAGGAGGTGGAGAGCCCCCGTGCGCTGGCCTGGGTGGAGCGGCAGAACCAGCGGACGCTGGGGCGGCTGCAGGGGGACCGGCGGTATCAGCCGTTCTACCAGCAGGCGCTGGCGATCTTCACCGCCGAGGACCGCATCCCGATGCCGGCGATCCGGGCGGGCGGGGTGGACAACCTGTGGCAGGACGCGGCCAACCCGCACGGGCTGTGGCGGCGGGCGAGCTTCGACTCCTACCGCTCGGCCGATCCCCGCTGGGAGACGCTGATCGACCTCGACGCGCTGGCCAAGGCGGAGGGGCGGCAATGGTTCCGCAAGGGGGTGGAGTGCCTAAAGCCCGCCGAGACGGTCTGCCTCGTCTCGCTGTCGGACGGCGGCGGCGACGCGGTGGAGGTGCGCGAGTTCGACGCCGCGTCCAGGCGGTTCGTCGGGGGCGGCTTCCGGCTGCCGGTCGGCAAGCAGGAGGCAGTGTGGCTCGACCGCGACACCCTCGCCGCCGCCCGCGACTGGGACGGCAAGGGCACCGAGCTGACCGAGTCCGGCTACCCGTTCGTGGTCAAGCTGGTGCGGCGTGGGGCGCCGATGGCCCAGGCGCGGGAGGTGTTCCGGGGGCAGCGCACCGACGTGGCGGCCACGCCCTATGTGCTGCACGGGGAGGGCGGGCGCGCCGACGGCCTGCTGGTGAACCGGGGCGTCACCTTCTACGAGAACGAGCTCTACCTGATCGGCGACGGCGGGTCGGTGAAGCTGCCGCTGCCGCCCAAGTCCCAGTTCCAGACCTATGTCGACGGGCAGGTGGTGTTCACCATCCAGGAGGACTGGCGCGGCTTCGGCAGCGGCGCCCTGCTCGCCTACGACCTCGCCGCGCTGAAGGCGAACCCGGCCCCGGCTAAGCCCACGCTGATCCTGCAGCCTCGCGAGACGCAGGCGGTCCAGCTGGTCGACTCCACCGACAGCCGACTGGTGGTGCAGCTGCTCGAGGACGTGAAGGGCGCGGTGGATGTCTACGACCACTCCGGCGGCCGCTGGACGCGCACCCGCCTGCCGCTGCCGAAGGACGCTGCGGTGACCCTGCGGTCGACCTCGCCCACCGACGAGCGGCTGTTCCTGACGGTGGAGAGCTTCCTGGAGCCCACCAGCCTGTGGCTGGCCGACGCCGCCACCGGCCGGGCGGAGAAGGTCAAGAGCCTGCCGCCGCGGTTCAACGCCTCCACCCATGTGGTCGAGCAGTTCTGGGCGGTTTCGTCGGATGGGACGAAGATCCCCTACTTCGTGGTGCGGCCGAAGGCGGCGAAGCTGGACGGCTCCACGCCGACGCTGATGTACGGCTACGGCGGCTTCGAGAACGCCAAGCCGCCGATCTACCTGCCCGAGGCCGGCAAGCTGTGGATGGAGAACGGCGGCGCCTATGTGATCGCCAACATCCGCGGCGGGGGCGAGTTCGGGCCGCGCTGGCACCAGAGCGTGCTGCGCGAGAAGCGCCAGCTGGCATTCGACGACTTCGCCGCGGTGGCGCGCGACCTATCCAAGCGGGGGATCACCTCGCCCCGGCGGCTCGGCATCTACGGCCGTTCGAACGGCGGGGTGCTGACCAGCGTGTCGATGACCCAGCACCCGGAGCTGTGGAACGCGGTGGTGATCGAAAGCCCGCTGATCGACATGCTGCGCTACCACAAGCTCTCGGCGGGCGCGTCGTGGACCGGCGAATATGGGAACCCGGACGTGGCGGAGGACCAAGCCTTCATCGCCCGCTATTCGGCCTACCAGAACCTGAAGCCGAGGATGAAGTACCCGGAGCCC
Source organism: Caulobacteraceae bacterium (assembly GCA_036388855.1). Taxonomy (GTDB): domain Bacteria; phylum Pseudomonadota; class Alphaproteobacteria; order Caulobacterales; family Caulobacteraceae; genus DASVRA01. Next base: position 68,190 of record DASVRA010000035.1, read on the forward strand.
TACATCACGACCAACACCAAGGACGACCGCGTCCACCCCGGCCACGCGCGCAAGTTCGCCGCGCGGCTGGAGGCGATGGGCTACCCCTATCTGTATTTCGAGAACACCCAGGGCGGCCACGCCAATGACGCCGACCCGACCGAGAACGCCCGCAGGTGGGCGCTGCACTACGTCTATCTGGCGCAGAAACTGATGGATTGAGAGGCTAACCTTCTCCCCTTGCGGGAGAAGGTGGCGGGCGGATGCCCGCCGGATGAGGGGTCGCACCGGCCCCTCCGGTTGGCGTGCAGGCGTCGCCGCCATGCTGATCGTCGAGATCAGCGCGACCCCTCATCCGACCGCTTCGCGGCCACCTTCTCCCGCAAGGGGAGAAGGGAGGCTACTCCTGCCGGTAGACCTCGCCGCTCTTCATCACGAAGCGGACGCGCTCCAGCGTGCGCACGTCCGAGAGAGGATCGCCGCGCACGGCGATCAGGTCGGCGGACTTGCCCGGCGCCAGCGAACCGGTTTCGCTTGAGATCTTCAGGTGGTCGGCGGCGGCCACGGTGGCGGTCTGGATCGCCTCCAGCGGCGAGAGGCCGGCGCGGACCAGGAGGGCGAACTCGCCGGCGTTGTCACCGTGGGCGGAGACGCCGGTGTCGGTGCCGAAGGCGATCTTCACGCCCGCCTGGTGCATGCGGGTGACCATGCCCAGCATCTGCGGGCCGGCCTGGCGCGCCTTGGCGGTCTGACTGGGGGTGAAGAAGTTGTTGGGGCCGTTGGCGATGCGGGTGACGAAGTCGCCGGCCATCAGGGTCGGCACCAGGTAGGCGCCGTTCTTCTTGAACAGGCGCACCGACTCCGCGTCGGCGTAGGTGCCGTGCTCGATCGAGTCGCCACCGGCGCGAAGGAAAGCGTTGATGCCGTCTGCGCCGTGAGCGTGGGCCGTGACCTGGCGGCCCATGCGGTGGGCGGTGTCGACGATGGCGTTCAGCTCGTCGTCGGAGAACTGCTGGCCCAGGCCCGCGGCGGTATTGGACAGCACGCCGCCGGTGGCGGTGATCTTGATGATGTCGGCCCCGCGCCAGACCTGCTCGCGCACCGCCCGGCGGCAGTCGTCGGCGCCCGAGCACACGGAGGTGGGCCGCAGCACGTGCATGACCTCAAACGAATAGCCGTTCACGTCGCCGTGGCCGCCGTGCACCGACACCGCCGAGCCGGCGGCGACAATGCGCGGCCCGACCACATCGCCGCGCTTGATGCCTTCGCGCAGGGCGAAGATGGCGTTGTTGTCCGCGCCTAGGTCGGCCACGGTGGTGAAGCCGGCCAGCAGCGTCTTCCTGGCGTAGCCGGCGCCCGTCATGGTCTGGTCCGCGGAGGACTGGGTCACCTCCTCCAGCCGTGAGTTGGGGCCCTGCTGGCTGGTGATGTGAACGTGGCAGTCGATCAGCCCCGGCAGCACGAAGGCGTCGCGCAGCTCGACCACCCGAGCGCCGGGCGCGGTGGTGTAGCCGGGCTCGATGCGGACGACGCGGCCGTTCTGCACGACCACGGTCTGCTCGGCGGCGACGCGTCCGGTGGCGGGGTCGGCGAGCAGGCGCCCGGCGTGGATGTAGGTGAGCGGCTGGGCCTGCTGCTGGGCCGCCGTGGGCCCCACGAGCGTGAGGGCGAGGATAGCGGCCGCGGCCGCGCCGGCGAAGGTGCGCATTGTCTGTGTGAACTCCCCAGAACCGGCGGCGCTTATCGGCTCGCCTGCGTTCGCGCGCAACGGGGTCAGCGGCCGAGCGCGCGCCAGCCGATGTCGGTGCGGTGGAAGCCGCCCGGCCAGTCGATCGCCGCCACCGCCGCATAGGCGCGGTCGCGGGCCTGTTGCAGGTCGCGGCCTCGGGCGCAGATGTTGAGGACGCGGCCGCCACTGGCGCGCAGGGTCCCGTCGGCGTCACGCGACGTGCCGGCGTGGAAGACCTGCACATTCGAGCCGAAGTCCTGATCGGCGCCGCGAATGGCCGTGCCGGTCTCCGGAGCGTCGGGATAGCCGTTGGCCGCGAGGACGACGCAGATCGCGGCCTCCTGGGGAAACCGGGGCTCTGGCAGGCGCGCCAGTTCGCCCGTTGCGGCGGCGTGGAGGTAGGGCAGCACGTCGCTGTCCAGCCGCAGCATCAGCGCCTGGCACTCCGGGTCGCCGAAGCGGGCGTTGAACTCCACCAGCTTCGGCCCCTCCTCGGTCAGCATCAGCCCGGCGTAGAGCACGCCCCGATACGGAGCGCCTTCCCGGCCCATGCCTTCGACGGCGGGCGCGATGATCCGGTAACGCGCGGCGGCGACGATCTCAGGCGTAAGAACCGGCGCGGGAGAATACGTCCCCATCCCCCCGGTGTTGGGGCCGCGGTCGCCGTCGAAGGCGCGCTTGTGGTCCTGGGCGCCGCCGAACATCAGGAAGTCTTCGCCGTCGCAGAGCGCGAACAACGAGGCCTCTTCGCCGGCCATGAACTCCTCGATCACCACGCGCGCGCCCGCCTCGCCGAAGCGGCCGCCGAGCATCTCCTCCACCGCGGCGTCGGCCTCGCGGCGCGTCTCGGCGATCACCACGCCCTTGCCGGCGGCGAGGCCGTCAGCCTTGATCACGTAGGGCGGGCTGAGCCGGTCCAGGAATCCGGCGGCGGAGACGATGTCTTCAAAGACGCCGTAGGCGGCGGTCGGCAAATCCCAGCGCGCGGCGAAATCCTTGGCGAACGCCTTGGAGGTTTCCAGCCGCGCGGCGGCGGTGGTGGGGCCAAAGCAGGGGATGCCCTCCGCCTCCAGCCGATCCGCAAGCCCCAGCTCCAGCGGCGCCTCCGGCCCGACCACGACCAGATCGGCCGTGATCTCGCGGGCCAAGGCGATGATGCCGTCAAGGTCGGTCGCTTTTACCGGACGCGTCTCGCAGATGGCCTCGATGCCGGGGTTGCCGGGCGCGCAGACCAGCCGCGTCAGTATCGGCGACTGAGCGATCTTCCAGGCGAGCGAGTGCTCGCGACCGCCGGAGCCGACGAGGAGGACGTTCATGCGCCGGCTGTCGCGTCCACCGCGCGAGCGGTCAAGGGTCAGCGGTTGAACAGCACCAGCGCGATCAGGCCGATCACCACGGCCGCAGCCAATAGCCCCAGCAGCACGCCCGCGCCGCCGCCGAGACGGTTGCGCTGCGCGTTGTTCACCTGTGAAGAGTCCCGGCTGGCGGCGGCGTTCGGCCGCGTCTCCTGCGCCCGCGCCTGAGCGATAGATTCGCCGGACAGGGGCGCGCCGCCCGCCTCCTCGTCCGTGCCGAGTGGCGAGGCTGCGGGGTCGCCGACCGCCACCTTGTCGCCGGTGCGGCCGGAGTCGTAGTCGGCCTTCAGCTGCGCCGCGTTCGCCTCCAACTGGTGGTCGGGGTCGGACGCGGGCTTGGGCGGCGGATAGGGGGCGGCTTCGTTCATGGGACGAAAACCCCGCGCGGCGGGGTCGCGTTCCGCGCGGGCGGCGGAGGCCCTATGTTCAGCCGGTGATCGCCGATTCTCCCGTGCTCGACGGCAACGCCAAGGCCTATACCGTCTCCGAACTGGCGTTCGCGTTGAAGCGGACGCTGGAGGACTCCTACGGCTACGTGCGGCTTAGGGGCGAGCTGTCCAAGGTCACACGACACGCCTCGGGCCACTGCTACCTGTCGCTGAAGGACGACAAGGCCTGCATCGACGGGGTGGTTTGGAAGACGGGGGTGCGCAGCCTGCAGGTGCAGCCCGAGCAGGGGCTGGAGGTGATCGTCACCGGGCGGATCACCACCTACCCCGCCTCCTCCAAGTACCAGATCGTCATCGAAACCATGGAGGCCGCCGGGGTCGGCGCGCTGCTGGCTCAGCTCGAGCGGTTGAAGGCGAAGCTTAAGGCCGAGGGGCTGTTCGAGCCCACGCGCAAGCGGCCGCTGCCGTCGATGCCCGCGACCATCGGGGTGATCACCAGCCCAACAGGCGCGGTCATCCGCGACATCCTGCACCGCATCACCGACCGCTGGCCCTGCCGGGTCGTGGTGTGGCCGGTGGTGGTGCAGGGCGACGCCGCCTCGGCCCAGGTGATCGCAGCGGTGCGCGGCTTCAACGCCTTGGACGCGGACCACGCGCTCGGCCGCCCCGACGTGCTGATCGTGGCGCGGGGCGGCGGTTCGGTGGAGGACCTCTGGCCGTTCAACGACGAGGCGCTCGCCCGCGCGGTGGCGGAGGGCGAGATTCCGCTGATCTCGGCGGTGGGGCACGAGACCGACACCACCCTGATCGACTTCGTCTCCGACCGCCGCGCGCCCACGCCCACCGCCGCGGCCGAGATGGCCACGCCCGTGATCAGCGAGCTGCGCGCCTGCGTGCGCGACTACGAGGCGCGGCTGGCGCGGTGCGGCTTGCGCGCCGTGGAGGAGCGGGCCCAGCGTTTCGATTTCGCCGCCAGCCGGTTGGCCGCCGGGCTCGACCGCAACGTGGCGGCGCATGGCCAGCAACTCGCCGGCGTCGCATCGCGCCTGACGCCGGGGGTGCTGCGGCGGGCGCACGCCTTGCGGGGGGACCGGGTGGCGGAGCTTTCGCGCCGGCTGTCGGCTTCCGTGCGCAGGGCGGCCGAGCATGAGCGCGCGGACATCCAAAGGTGCGGCGCTCGGGTGCATGAGCTGAACCTGCGCTTGAACGCCGCCGTCAGCCGCACCCACGCGGGGGCGGCCGAGCGGCTGGCGCGGCTGGAGCAGCTGCGGTTGACGCTCAATCCGGACCGGCCGCTGGAGCGAGGGTTCGCGCGGGTGGAGCGTGCCGACGGCGCGCTGGCTCGAAGCGGTGCCGAGCTACAAAGCGGAGAGGCGGTGGAGCTGGTGTTCGCCAATGACCGGCGCTCGGCCGTTGTGGACGGGCAGGCCCCGGCCTCGCGCCCCGCCGCGCGCAAGCCCACCCGCCCCGCCGTGGCGCAGGGCGACCTGTTCTAGGCGGCGGCCTGGGCGGGCAGACTCCAAACGGCCTCGGTTCCCAGCATCGCCGCCTTTCGAGCCAGGCCCCAGTGGTAGCCGGTCAAGCGGCCGTCGCGGGCGATGGCGCGGTGGCAGGGGATCAGGAAGCTCACCGGATTGGCGCCGATGGCGGCGCCCGTGGCGCGGCAGGCGCCGGGCTTGCCGGCCATCCGGGCCACCTCGCCGTAACTGGCGGTGTGGCCGGAGGGGATGCGCAGCAGAGCCTTCCACACCTGCACCTGGTACGGCGCGCCCATGAGCACGACAGGCGTGGGCCCGCCTTCGCCAAGGAAGGCCTGCCGCGACATCGCGCGCGCGGCCTCGTCGTCACGCGCCCATCGCGCGGCCGGCCAGCGCCGGCGCATGTCCTCAAAGGCGGCGTCCTCCTGCCCGGGATCGGCGAAGGCCAGGCCGCACAACCCTCGCGGCGCGATGACGAACAGGCCTTGCCCGAACGGCGTGGGCGCGAGCCCCCAGCGCAGCTCCAGCCCTTCCCCACGCCGCCGCGCTTCCCCTGGCGTGACCGCCTCCTGCGCGATGAACAGGTCATGCAGGCGGGACGGCCCTGACAGGCCCGTGTCGAGCGCGGCGTCGAGCACGCTGGCGCCCTCCTCCAGCAGCGTCCGCGCCTCGGCGTGGGCGATAGCCTGGACGAAGGTCTTGGGGCTCACCCCGGCCCAGCGGGTGAAGACGCGCTGGAAGTGGAAGGGCGACAGCCCCACCGTCTCGGCAGCCTCCTCCAGCGGCGGCCGCTCGCGCCAGTTGGCGGCGAGGTAAGCCAGCGCTTTTTCCATGCGGTGGTAGTCGCGCGACTGTTCGTCCAGACGCGACGGGTTCGGTTCGGTTGCGAGGTCGTATGCCATGAGGGGAGACTAGCGCGGCAATTTCGCCCCGTCCGCCCGCTTCTTGCGCACTTTTTTAGAGGCCCTTCTAGCGGAGCCGCTCTCGCGCTATGGATGGCTCCGAGATCTTGGAGACCACCCATGGCCGACGGCTCCGCCGCGCTGTCCACCTCCCGCCGCGTCGACGTCGAAGTCGCCGCCCGCGCGATGCTGAATCATTCCTTCTACCGCGCCTGGAGCGCGGGCGAGCTTTCGCTGGACACGCTCAGGACCTATGCGCGGCAGTACTACCATCACGTGGAGGCGTTCCCGCGCGCGGTCAGCGCCGTGCACTCGCTCTGTCCGGACCGGGACGGCCGCTGGATGCTGGCGGAGAACCTGGCCGAGGAGGAGGGCATCGGCGAGGGCAAGGACGACCACGCGAGCCTGTGGATGATGTTCGCCGAAGGGCTCGGCGAGAGCAGCCGGGCGGTCGAGGCCGAGGACCTGGAGCCGGAGACGCAGGGGCTGATCGACACCTTCTCGGGGCTGTCCCGGCAGTCGTACGCGGCAGGGCTCGGCGCGCTCTACGCTTATGAAAGCCAGCTGCCGGAGGTGGCGCGGGCGAAGATCGATGGGCTGAAGGCCTTCTACGGCGTGGCGGACGAGCCGACGCTCAGGTTCTTCAACGTGCACGAGGGCGCGGACGTGCAGCACGCCGCCGTGTGCCGCGGCCTGCTCGACGCGCTGCCGCCCGAGCAGGCGGACGAGGCGGTGGCGGCGGGAGCCGCGCTGTCGCAGGCGCTGCTCGGCTTCCTCTCCGGCGTTGAACGGCGCGTCGGGCGCGCCAACTAAGGCCGATGAACGCGCACGGCCGCGACCTGCACGGACTGGCCGTGCTCCACTACGGCGACGGCGACTTCGCGGTGATGAAGCCGGGTCGTTATGTGCTGTGCGCGGTGACCGGCGAGCAGATTCCTTTGAACGCGCTCCGGTACTGGAATCCAGCGGCGCAGGAGGCCTACGCCAGTCCTGAGATCGCGCTGCAGCGGTGGCGCGAGCTGCACGCTCAGGGCCGGGCCTAGCGCAGCTTCAGGCCAATCGCTTCGTAGGCCTCCCACGGCCAGCGGCGGTGTGACCATAGCCATTGCTCCGGCCGCTCGCGGATGCGGGCTTCCATGTAGGCGTTGATGCGCGCGACCAGGTCGTGCATGTCGCGCTCGCGGTCGCCGCTGTGCTCGGGGCGGATCGGGTCGTGCACCCGCACGCGAAACCTCGGGCCGCGCAAACGCTCGACGCTGATCGGGTAGATCGGCACGTCGTGCGCGAGCGCCAGCCGCGCCGGACCCTGGGCGGTCCGCACCATGTGGCCGAAGAACGGCGCCTCCACCCCGTTGTTGTCGCGCTGGTCGTTGACGAAGCCGATCAGTTCACCCCGGCCCAGCGCCTGGACCAGCCCGCGCACGCCCTCGCGGCCCTTGGGGGCGAACAGGTGCACGCCGTGCTTGCTCCGCGACTCCACGATCCGCCGGTCGACATAGGGATTGTTGGCGGGGCGGTAGTTGATCATCATCTCCAGATTGACGATGCCCACCGCCGCGCCCATCGCCTCCCAGTTGGCGAAGTGGCCGGAGATCGCGATGGCCGGCGCGCGGCGTTTGGAGAGCTCCAGCAAGCGCTCGCTGCCGAGCACCTCGATGCGCGCCGGATCCTTCAGGATGCGGTCCATCATCACGAACTCGATGGCGGTGCGGCCGAGGTTATCCCAGTGGGCCATAACGATGCGCCGCCGTTCTTCGGGCGTGAGTTCGGGGAAGGCCAATTGCACGCCCGCGTCGGCGATGCGGTGCTCGCGGGTAAGCGGCCCGATCAGCCGCACGACGGCTCCGCCGACGGCCGAGGCCCAATCCACAGGCAGCAGGCGCAGCAGGAACGAGACGAAGTCGTAGCCGAACGCCTCCAGCCGCCAGCCCAGGCGGTGCGCGAAGGAAGGGTTGGCGCGGGCCATGCGGCTCCTTAGCCGCGCGGGCGCGGGCGGCGCAAACCGCGGCGGCGCCCGGCACGGAGCTTGAAGCGGCCGGGGCGGGCGATCCCGTCGCGGGACGCGCCCGCCGCCGCCTATGGGGCTTCGCGCATGGTCAACGACATCGACGTCCACATCGGCAACCGGGTGCGCCGCCGTCGGCGGCTGCTCAGCCTGACCCAGCTGCAACTGGCTTCGGTGGTGGGCGTGCGCTTCCAGCAGATCCAGAAGTACGAGTGCGGGGCCAACAAGATTTCCGCCGCGCGGCTGTGGAGCCTGGCGCGGGCGCTGGACGTGCCGGTGGCCTATTTTTACGAAGGCCTGGCCGAGCCCCACGCCAAGCCGCAGGCGGCCAACGAAGCCGGCCACGCCTCCACCGACGTGCTGGCGCGCAAGGAGACGCTGGACCTGGTGCAGGCCTACTACCAGCTCAGCGAGAGCCCGCGCCGCCGGCTGCTGGATCTCGCCAAGTCGCTCAACGGCGACAGCGACGCCGCCTAGCTCTCAAGACGTCCCGAAAGCGGGGGAGCTCTGTCCGGGAGGACGGCGTCAGCCAGTTCATCGAAGGCGCGCCAGAAGACGGCGCGGCGGCCGTCGGTCTCGATCAGGATTTCATGGAAGGCGTCCGGCGCTTCGACGTAGCGGCAGCGCGGAATGGCTGCGGCGGCGGCGCTCGAGGCGGCGGGGTCCACCAACCTGTCGCGGCCGGCGGCGACGATCGTCACCGGAACCTCGATGCGCCCGAGTCGGGTTGGATCGCGCGCCAGGCGCGACGCCTCCAGCGCGAACTTCAGCCAGCCCCAGGTGGGATGGCCGAGCGCCAGATCCGGCTCGGCGCGCAACTGTGCCTTGAAGCGGCGGTAGCGCGCCTGATCGTGGGTCAGACGTTCGGAATCGAACGCTTCGTCCAATGGGTCGTAGAGCGGCCCCGGCACGGGCCGTCCGCCCAGCCCTAGAGCGACGATGGCGTTGGCGGCCGCCTGGACGAACCACTCGGGCTCCACGCCGCGGATACGGAGCATCGGCGCCGACAAGATCGCGCCGTCCATGCGGCCGGGGAGTTCCTGCAGGGCCAACAGTGTGAGGCAACCGCCCATTGAATGGCCGAGCGCAAGGCGGGGGCGCGGAAGGCGCTCCTCAAACGCGGCGAGCAGGCGGCGGTAGTCCTCGACGAAATCGCGCCAGCCGCCGGCGTGGCCCGCCAGCCGGTCGTCGAGCAGCCGGTGCGACAGGCCCTGGCCGCGCCAGTCGTGGGCTAGGACGGTGAAGCCGCGCCCGGTCAGCTCCTCGACCACTTCGAAGTATTTCTCGATGGGCTCGGTGCGGCCGGGGCTGATCACCACGCTTCCGCACGGCTGCGGCGCCGGGAACAGCGCCGCCCTCAGCGGTGCGCCGCCGTGGCCTTCGAAGGTTTCGGCCGCGCCAGGGGGCGCCGGCGCCTCGGGGATCGAGACGAGCGGCGCGGGCCGAGCCAACCTACGCCTTTTGCGCCAGGATCGGCTGCAGCTTCATCGCCACCGACATGTCGCCGTCCATCTTCAGCCGGCCGGTCATGAAGGCCATCGTGGGGTCAAGTTCGCCCCGGCTCATGGCCATCAGGTCGTCCTTGGCGACGACAACCTTGCAGTCGGCGGGCGCGTTGTCGTTCGTCACAGACTTGCCCTCGATGCGGATGAATCCCTCGCCCTTCAGGTCCACCAGGATCGAACCGTCCAGGCCTGCCGAACGCTCCACGGCTCCCTGCAGATACTGAGTGATGTCCTCGACGCTCGCCATGGCTCGCTCCTCCGTGCGCCGCCGCCATATCTTGGCGGGAGGACGGCGGCAATCGGGCGGCGATCAGCCGGGCTTGACGAACCTCAGCATCATCCGGTCGCTCTCGCCGATGGCGTCATACTTGGCGCGATCGAACGCTGGATTGGCCGGCTGCCCCTGCGGCGCGGTGCGGCGGACCGGCGGCAGCGTCCAGACGCCGAATGGATGGTCCTTGGTGTCCTTCGGGTTGGCGTTCAGCTCGGACCGGGCGTCCAGCCTAAACCCGGCGCGCTGCGCGGCCGCGATCACGTGCGCCTCGGAGACATAGCCGTCGGCGGCGTCCGCCTGCATCGGCCTTGGATCGGCCCGGTGCTCCTCCACCCCAAGATAACCGCCCGGCTTCAGGGCGGCGAAGGCGTCGGCCATGATCTTGTCCAGAGTTCCTTGAGACATGAAGTTGTGGATGTTGCGCGAGGTCAGCACCAGGTCCGCCGAACTGGCCGGCGCCAGGGCGCCCGCGTCCTTGCCGAAGGCCGTGGTGCTCACGGGCCATACAGCGCCTGATCTGCGAACCGCTCCCTGAACTTGGCGGGGTCGCCGGAAAGGCCGGCAATGTAGGTCCCGCGGGTCTGCCGCGCGTAGGGCGCCAGGATCTCGGTCCAGTAGCCGCCGCCGGGCGACAGCTCGACCACCGTGGCCCCCGGGCGCAGTCCCCAAAAGGCCAGGCTCTCGTAAGGCCGCCGGTATTGGTCGCGCGCGCGGTTCTCCGCCGCGCGATGCGCGCCCTGCACCACCGTTTTCAGCACGGCGTCTTCCTGCATGGCCGGCGGGCGCGCCAGGGGCGATTTGGCCGGCGCGGCGAGGGCGGCTTGCCCGAACAGGAGAGTTGAGGCGATCGCCAGGGCGGCGGGCAGTCTCATGGTCTTGCTCCTCGAAAGCCGAGCCGCTTAGGCGCAGGACTCCTCCGCGCTAGCAAGTCCGGCGGCCTTGAAGCCGAAAACCCGCGGCCTACATTTTCTGGCGGAGGCGCCGGATGTCCGGGCCTTCCGGACCACGGCGGGCGCTCAAAGCGAGGCTCGCGGCTGGTCCGACCCAACAACGCACCTTGCTTGAGAAGGAGAGTGCACAATGCGTGGTTATGACTTCGCCCCCCTGTACCGCTCGGTCGTCGGCTTCGACCGCCTGGCCCAGCTGCTCGAGTCCGCGACGGCGGGCGAGCAGCCGAACGGCTATCCCCCCTACAACATCGAGACCGTGGGCGAGGACGCCTACCGGATCGAACTGGCGGTGGCCGGCTTCAAGCCCGAGGAGCTGAACCTCGAAGTCAAGGAAAACCTGCTCACCGTCCAGGGGCGCAAGGCCGCCAACGACGACAGCAAGCACTACCTGCATCGCGGCCTGGCAGAGCGCAATTTCGAGCGCCGGTTCCAGCTGGCCGACTATGTGGTGGTGACCGACGCCCAGCTGGCCGATGGCCTGCTGTCGATCTCGCTGGAGCGGCAGCTGCCCGAGTCGATGAAGCCCCGCCGCATCGCCATCAACGGCGGCGGCAAGAGCGAGCTGATCGAAGGCGAGTCCAAGGCCGCCTAAGTCGGTTCACCGCTAGACCTTCAGGGGGCGGCGCTGAAAGGCGCCGCCCTTTTCGCGTCAGGCGGCGGCGGAAAGCTCCAGGCCGACCGCCGAGGTCAGGTCGGCGCCGCGCAGGCCGGCGCCGCCGAGCTTGGCGCGGGTGAGGTCGGCGCCGCGCAGGTCCGCCTCGTCCATCACCGCCTGCGACAGGTCCGCGTCGCGCAGGCGGGCGTAGCGCAACTGCGACGAAGCGAGTTGGGTGGCCGTGCTGCGGCCGCCGGGCAGCGGCAGGGGCCCGAGGCAGGCGGCGCTGAGGTCGGCCTTGGTGAGGTTGGCGCCGCCGAGCCTCGCGCCGCGCAGGTCAGCGCCCGAGAGGTTGGCCATGCGCAGGTCCGCTCCCTCGAAGTTGGCGCCCTGCAGCTCGGCGCCCGACAGGTCCATGCCGACCAGGCAGGCGCCCTTGGCGGACAGGGCGGTGAGCGGTGCGTTCTTCAGCTGGGCGCCGAGCGAGCGGAGGTCCTCGCCGTCGAGCCGGGCCGGCGCGCCCTGGGCGCCGCCCGTGCGACGCCAGGTCTGGTGCGCCTGCGCCCGAGCGCTAAGCGCCTCGGCGGCCAAACCTTCGCAGGGCGCGGCGGGGCTGAGGCAGCCGGCGGTCAGCGCGCCCGCCTGCCTCATCGACTGCATGTCGACGCCGATCAGCACCGCGCCCACCAGCCGCACGCCCTGGAGGTTGGCGCCGGCGATGTCGACGCCGTCGAGGATGGCGCCTGAGAGGTTGGCTTCCTTGAGGTTGGCGCCGGCCAGCTTCACCCCCTTCATCGAGCAGTCGGTGAAGTCGGCGGCGTAGGCGGAGACGCCGGCCAGTTGCGTGCCGTCCAGGGTGGCGCCGGCGAAGTTGACGTCGTCGAGCTCGCCCGTGCGCCGCTCGTGGCGCAGCACGTCAAGGCCCCGGCGGGGGTGGGGGATGGCGATCTGGCCTTCGCGGAAGTCGGCCTGGGTCAGGTTAGCCCCAGAGAGGTTGGCCCCGCGCAGGCAGGCGCCGCGGATGTCCGCCCGCGTGAGCTTGGCGCGGCTGAGGTTGGCGGTGCGGAAGCTGCAGCCGAACAGAGCGGCGCGCTCGAACACCGTACCGATCAGGGCCGCGCCGTCGAACGACGAGCCGGTGAAGTCTGCGTCCGACAGGTTGCGCCCGCTCAGGTTCAGACCGGTGAAGTCCGCGAAGCGCATCAGCGCGCGCTTGCCCCCTTGCCGGCCGCCGAGAAAGCGCTCGTGTGCGCCGATCAGGATGTCGCATTCGGCCTGGGTGAGCCGGCGGCGGACGGACGATGCTTGAAGCGCGGTCAAGGTCTTGGCGCCCCTTCTGAGTGAGCGCGAACCTTAGCGGCGAGCCGTCGCCGTTTAGTTAAGCGGACTAAGGCTCTACGGCGAAACCGCGCACGCCGGCGAGCGCCGCGCCCTCCAGTTCCGCGCCCTTGATCTGTGCTCCGGTCATGACGGCGCGGGAAAGGTCGGCGCCCTTCAGCACCGCGCGGCGGAGGTCGGCGCGGCCGAGGTCGGCGCTCTTCAGCGAGGCGCCGGTCAGGTCGCTCGGCAGCAGGCGGTCGGGCGCGATCAGCAGCGGGCCCAGCTGCGCCTCGCGCAGGTCGGCGCCGCCGAGCTTGGCGCGGGCGAGGCGGGCGCCGCGGAGGTCGGCGCGGCGCAGGTTGCAGGCGCGCAGGTCGGCGCCTTCGAGGTGGGCGCCCTGCAGCTGCGCGCCCTCCATGTCGAGACCGTAGAACACCGCCTCCTTGGCCGAAAGCGCGGTGAGGTTCAGACCCTTGATCGAGCCCAGCCGGCGCAGATCGGCTTTGTCGAAGCTAGATGGGCGGCCCTTGCGGCCGCCGGTCTCGCACCAGAGAGCGTGGCTGCGCAGCATGTCGCCGTAGGGCAACTCGGCCACGTCCGTGCCGGCGGAATCGTCGGTGAGCGCGCCCGACAGGTCGGCGTCGTCGAAGCGGCAGGAGACCAGTTTGGCGCCGACCAGCACCGCGTCGTGCAGATCCGCGCCGGTGAGGTCGGCGCCGGAGAGGTCCGCCCCGGCCAGGTTGGCGCCGGACATCGAGGCCTGCTTGAGGTTGGCGCGGACCAGCTTGGCGTCCTTGAGCACCGCGTCGGTGAAGTCGGCCTTGACCGCGACCACGCCCGAAAGTTTGGAGCGCTCCAGGTTGGCGCCGGCGAGGATGGCGCCCTGGGCCTCGCTGGCGCGGGCGGCGGGCTGCAGCACGCGCAGGCCCCGCTGGGCGTCGATGGCGGCGATCACGCCCTCGCGCAGATCGGCCTCGAACAGGTCGGCGCCCGCGAGGTTGGCCCCGCGCAGGCAGGCGCCGCGCAGGTCGGCGCGGCGGAGGCTGGCGCCGGAAAGCTCGGCATTCTGCAGGTCCGCGCCGAAGAAGTTGGCATGGTCGAGCTTGGCCCTGGCCATGCGGCAGTCCGCCAGCACCGCGCCGGTGAAGTCGGCGTCGCAGAGATTCCGCCCCGAGAGATCGAGCCCCGACAGGTCGAACCAGGCGAACACCGCGCGCGCGCCGCCCGAGCGCCCCGACCACAGCCGGTCGTGGCGCGCGCAGATGGCGTCGATCTCGGGCTGCGACAGCCGCCTGGCGACGGCCGCCGCGGCGGGCGCGGCCATGCTTCCCGTCCGGCGCTGCTTTGGCCGGTTATCGGGCCGACGTGGTTAAGGCTTCGCTGCCAGCCGGGCGCGGTAGGCGGCGTAGAGCGGCTCGGCCTCTTCGGCCAGGACGCCGGTCACCACCTCCACCCCCGCCCGCCGCAGGCGTTCGATGCCTTGTCCTGAGGCTTTGGGAGAAGGGTCCTCGGCGGCGATGACGACCCGCGTCACGCCGGCTTGGACGAGCAGTTCGGCGCAGGATGGAGCGCCCGAGGAACGCTCGCCGCAGGGCTCCAGCGTCAAATAGGCCGTCGCGCCGCGCGCGCTATGGCCGACCGTATCGAGAGCCTGTTCTTCACCATGAGGGCGGCCACTGATGGCGGTGACGGCCTCGGCGAGGACCTCGTCTCCCCGAACGACTACGCAACCGACGGCAGGGTTGTCACCTGTTTGTCCGAGCCTCGCACGCGCCAGTTCCAGCCCGCGACGCATGAAGCGCTCTTCCCAGGCGCTCCCCATTTAAGGCAGCGGCGGCAGCGGTTCCGCCCGCGCACTCTCCAAATAGCGCGCCTCGCGGGGCTTCATGTCGCCGTCCAACTCGAGCAACAGCGGATTGCCGGTGGGGATTTCCAGGCCGGTGATCGTGTCGTCAGAGACGTGGAACAGGTGCTTGACGATGGCCCGCAGGCTGTTGCCGTGGGCGGCGACCAGCAGGGTTGCGCCGAGCGCGCGTGGGGCGATTTCGCCGGACCAGTAGGGGAGCACCCGCTCCAGCGTCAGCTTCAGGCTCTCGGTGGCGGGAACGGGGACTCCGCGGTAGCGGCGGTCGGCGGAGAGGTCGAAGGGGCCGCCGGGCTCCAGCGATGGAGGGGGGATGTCGTAAGAGCGGCGCCAGACGTGGACTTGGTCGGAGCCGTGGCGGGCGGCGGTCTCGGCCTTGTCCAGCCCGGTGAGGCCGCCGTAGTGGCGTTCGTTCAGCCGCCAGGACTTCTCCACTGGAATCCAAACCTGGTCGCAGGCCTGCAGCGCCAGCCAGCCGGTGCGGATAGCGCGGGTCAGGACCGAGGTGTACATGCGGCCGAATTGCAGCCCGGCCTCGCCCAGCAGTTCGCCCGCTCGCTTAGCCTCCGCCTCGCCCCGCTCCGACAGGTCCACGTCCACCCAACCGGTGAAGCGGTTCTCCAGGTTCCACTGGCTCTGGCCGTGGCGAAGCAGCACGAGGGTGGGCATCGGGGCTCCTGAACAGGACGTGCGGCGGCTAGGCGGCTAGGCGGCTAGGCGGCGCGAGGGGGCGCGTCAAGGATTGGACAGGGGCGGAGCGGGGGCTGTAGACCGCGCGCCATGTCGAACCGGGTGTTCTTCACCGCCGTGGCCGCCGCCGCCGCGCTGATGGCGGGGCTGGCGCTGCTGTGGCCGCAGGGGCTGGGGCTGCGCTCGCCGCCGCCGTTCGGCCATGCGGTGGCCGACCCGAACCCGAAGAAACCTGCCCGCGCGGCTCCATCTCTCCTACCGATTCCGGCCGAGGGCGAGATCCCCGGCCCCCCCGCCGAGGCCACGCCGTGAGCGACTTCGACGCGGTCACTGTCGCGCGCCGGGTGCTGGCTATCGAGGCCGAGGCGCTGGTGCAGCTTGCCGAGCAGCTTGGGCCGCCGTTCTCGCGCGCGGTCGAGGCGCTCGACCGCGCCAAGGGCCGCATCGTCTGCATGGGCATGGGTAAGTCCGGCCATGTGGCGCGTAAGATCGCCGCGACGCTGGCCTCGACCGGCGCACCGGCGATCTATGTGCATCCGGGCGAGGCCAGCCACGGCGACCTCGGCATGATCTCGGCCGAGGACGTGATCCTGATGCTGTCCAAATCGGGCGAGGTGCGCGAGCTCGGCGACACCCTGGCCTATGCGAAACGCTTCGCCATCCCGCTGATCGCCATGACCGCCGCCGCCGACAGCGCCCTCGGAAGGGGCGCGGACATCGTGCTGCTGCTGCCCGACGCGCCCGAGGCTACGGGCGAGGTCAGCGCGCCAACCACTTCCACGACCTTGCAGATGGCGCTGGGCGATGCGCTCGCCGCCGCTTTGATCGAGCGGCGCGGCTTCACCGCGCGTGACTTCCGCCAGTTCCACCCGGGCGGCAAGATCGGCGCCCTGCTGCGCACCGCCGGCGACCTGATGCACAAGGGCCGCGAGCTGCCGCTGGTGGCGCCGGACACGCCCATGCCCGACGCGCTACTGGTGATGACCGAAAAGCGGTTCGGCTGCGTGGGGGTGCAGGGTCACGGCAGGGCGCTGGAGGGTCTGATCACCGACGGCGATATCCGCCGGCACATGCACGATCTGCTCGACAACACGGCGGGCGAGGTGATGACGCCGGCGCCCAAGACCGTGGCCCCCGGCGCACTGGCGGCCGAGGCGCTGAAGATCATGAACGACAACCGCATCACCGTGCTGTTCGTGGTCGACGAGGCTGGCCGCGCGGTCGGCATCCTCCACATCCACGACCTGCTGCGCGTTGGGGTGATGTGAGCGCCGGCGCCGCCGTTGCCGCTCGACGCGACCACCTTTAAACAGCACCGCCCCCTGGAGAGCCCCATGCTGCCGCCGCCGCGCGCCGACATCGCCGCGAACACCTACGCCTATGAGACCGAGCCGCTGGTCAAGCCGACGGGGTTCCGCGAATACGATGCGCGCTGGCTGTTCGGCAAGGAGATCAGCGCGCTCGGCGTCCAGGCGCTGGGGCTGGGGCTGGGCACCGTGTTCCAGGAGATGGGCGAGCGGCGGGTCGTGGTCGGCCACGACTACCGAGCCTATTCCTTAGGCATAAAACAGGCGCTGGCGCTGGGGCTGGTGTCGGCGGGGTGCGAGGTGTTGGACATCGGCCTCGCGCTCTCGCCGATGGCCTACTTTGCCCAGTTCGCGCTCGATTGCCCGTGCGTGGCCATGGTCACGGCCAGCCACAACGAGAACGGCTGGACCGGGGTGAAGATGGGAGCGAACCGGCCGCTCACCTTCGGGCCCGAGGAGATCGGGCGGCTGAAGGAGATCGTGATGTCCGGCGCCTCGAAAGAGCGGCCGGGCGGGAGCTGGACCTTCGTGCCGGACGTGCGGGAGCGCTATCTCGACGACTGCGCGCGACGGGCTAGGATCACCCGGCCGCTGAAGGTGGTGGCGGCCTGCGGCAACGGCACCGCCGGCGCGTTTGCGCCCGAGGCGCTGCGGCGGATGGGGGCGGCGGTAGTGATCGAGATGGACGCCGAACTGGATTGGCGCTTCCCCCGCTACAACCCCAACCCCGAAGACCACGAGATGCTGCAGGAGATGGCCAAGGCGGTGCGCGAGTTCGACGCCGACCTGGCGGTGGGCTTCGACGGCGACGGCGACCGCTGCGGGGTGGTTGACGACACCGGCGAGGAAATCTTCGCGGACAAGATCGGGCTGATGCTGGCGCGCGACCTGTCGGCGCTGCATCCGAACTCGACCTTCGTGGTGGATGTAAAATCCACCGGACTTTACAAAACTGACCCAGTTTTACGTGCGAACGGCGCCACCACAGTCTACTGGAAAACGGGCCACAGCTACATCAAGCGCAAGACGGCCGAGTTGGGCGCGCTCGCCGGCTTCGAGAAGTCGGGGCACCTGTTCTTCAACGAGCCGTATGGCTACGGCTACGATGACGGCATTGTTTCCGCCGGGGCGGTGCTGTCGATGCTCGACCGCAACCCAGGCAAGCGGCTCTCGGAGCTGAAGCGGGCGCTGCCGGAGGCGTTCACCTCGCTGACCATGTCGCCGCACTGCGCCGATGAGACCAAGTACGGCGTGGTCGAGGACATCGTGCGCGACTATCAGGAGTTGGCATCGCGCGGCGGGGAGGTCCTGGGGCGGAAGATCGCCGACGTGCTCACCGTCAATGGGGTTCGGGTGACGCTGGGGGACGGCTCCTGGGTGCTGGTGCGCGCCTCGTCCAACAAGCCGGAGCTGGTGGTGGTGGTGGAGAGCCTGCGTTCGGCCGACGACATGCGCGAGCTGTTCCACCGCGAGGTGAAGCCGCGCCTGGCCAAGCGGCCGGAGGTCGGCGCCTACAACCAGGAAATCTGAGCCGTGCGGGTCGCCATGATCGGCACGGGCTATGTGGGCCTGGTCTCCGGCGCCTGCTTCGCCGACTTCGGCCATACCGTGACGTGCATCGACAAGGACGCCTCGAAGATCGAGCGCCTGCTGCGCGGTGAGATGCCGATCTTCGAGCCGGGGCTGGAGGAACTGGTCGAGCGTAATGTCGCCGAGCGCCGGCTGTTCTTTACGACTGAACCATCGGAAGCCATCGGCAAGGCCGACGCGGTGTTCATCGCAGTCGGCACGCCTTCGCGGAGAGGCGACGGCCACGCCGACCTCTCTTACGTGCATACGGCGGCAGGCGAGATCGCCGAGCTGATGAATGGCTTCACCGTCGTAGTGACCAAATCCACCGTGCCGGTTGGCACTGGCGACGAGGTGGAGGCGATTATCCGCGAGCGCCGGTCCGACGGCGACTTCGCGGTGGTTTCCAATCCGGAGTTCCTGCGCGAAGGGGCGGCGATCAACGACTTCAAGCGCCCGGACCGCGTCGTCGTGGGAACCGAGGACGAGCGGGCGCGGGAGGTGATGGCCGAACTCTACCGGCCGCTGAACCTCAATGAGACGCCGATCCTGTTCACCGACCGGCGCACCTCGGAGCTGACCAAATACGCGGCCAACGCCTTCCTGGCCCTGAAGATCACCTTCATCAACGAGGTCGCGGACCTGTGCGAGGCCGTGGGCGCCGACGTGCAGCAGGTCGCGCGCGGCATCGGGCTGGACAACCGCATCGGCGGCAAGTTCCTCCACGCCGGCCCCGGCTACGGCGGCTCGTGCTTCCCGAAGGACACCGTGGCCCTGGCCAAGACCGCCCAGGACGCCGGCGCACCGGTGCGGCTGGTGGAAACCACGGTCGAGATCAATGATGCGCGCAAAAAGGCGATGGCCGCCAAGGTGGCGCAGGCGCTGGGCGGCGACCTCTCGGGCAAGTGCATCGGCGTGCTGGGCCTGACCTTCAAGCCGAACACCGACGACATGCGCGAGGCGCCGTCGCTCGACGTGATTCCGGCGCTGCAGGCGATGGGGGCGCGGGTGCAGGCCTTTGACCCACAGGGGCGCGAGGCCGAGGAGCTGCTGCGCGACGTGGCGTTCAAGGCCAACCCCTACGACGTCGCCGAGGACGCCGACGCAGTGGTGATCCTGACCGAATGGGACCAGTTCCGAGCGCTCGACCTCGACCGCATCAAGCTCCTGATGCGCCAGCCGGTGCTGATCGACCTGCGCAACATCTACCGCCCCGCCGAAGCCCGTGCGCGCGGCTTCCGCTACTCCAGCGTGGGCCGACGCTAGGTCAGACCCGCACCGCGCGGGCGGCGAAGCAGCCCCGGCGGGCGTAGTGCAGGTGGACCTCAGCGACGGATGGCCGCGCAAGCCAGTCCTCCAGCAAGGCGGCGAGCCCGGAGCCCTCGACCAACTCTCCCTCCACCATCATCCCCGTATGGTCGTAGCCACGCGCCGAAACCGTGCGGCGCAGGATGGCTGGCGGCACGGCGCCCGTCTGGTCGAACCGGCGTGAGGCGTTTTCGCGCACGAAAATGGGCCCGCTCTGGCGATAGGGCGTGTGCGCTGGCTGGTGCTCATGGCTCAGCAGCAGCACCGTCTCACCGGGTTTGGCGTCCTCGAGCGTGACGCGGCAGGGCGCGGCGTTCGGCGCGTCCACGCAAACCCGTTTAATACCTTGCGCGGCAAGCGTCTCGTCGCTGGCGCCGAACAGCGGGGTGAAGGGCTCGGGATCGAGTCCCAGGATGCGAAAGGACATGGCGTCGGCTCCGTGGATGCGGCCCCAAGGTCCGTCATCCGCGGCCGGTGATCGACCCGCTTCTTGCGCAGCCTAGAACGGCGGCAGCTCTTCCTCGGCGGGAGGCGGCGTCGCAGCGGGGGCCGGCGGAGGCGGCGGCGCGACCGGGGCGGGCTGGGGCTCGAGCAGTGGCGCGGGGGGCGGCGGGGTCGGCTCGCGCTTGGGCGGCTTGGGACGCTCCGGCGGCGCGTCGTCGACTTCGGCGGCGGCGTCGGAGGCCGCGGCGTCGGAGGCCGCGGCCGCATCGCTGTCGGCGGCTTCGCCCACGGCGGTGGCGTCCTCGGCGGTCAGCACCGCCTGGGGCCCGGCGGGATCGTCGGCGGGCGCGGGCGTGGGGCCGAGCGCGCGCGGGCGGCGCGGGTCGCCCACGCCCATCGCGAAACCGGCGAGGGCGAACAGCGACAGCGCCAGCAGCACCCGGCGCTTCACCTTGTCGGAGTAGGGCTCCATGAGCGGGAGCCTAACTCCGCGCGCGCGGAAGCGGAAGCGGCCTCATCGCAGTTCGCGCGGCAAGGTCGGCTCGGCGATCAGCCGCTCGAACGCCTTCCAGCGGGCGGCGGCGGAGGGGCCGGCGCGCTCGACATAGGCCCGCACCGCGTCCTGGCCGAGGCCATAGTTGATCACGTAGCTGCGGTACTGGTCGGTGAAGGCGATCAGCTGCTCGGCGCGCTTGCGGCTGACGAGCTGGTACTTCTGGATCAGCCGGATCGCGGTTTCCTTGTCGATCCTGCCGTCGAGATAGTCGGCGGAGATCGTCGCCCGTGCGTTGGCGAGTTCGAACATCGCCTCGCGCAGCCGCGAATTGGCCTCCGCCGTGCCGGGGTCGAGGCCGGCGAGCGGGTAGAGGGTCCTGGCCTCGAAGGCGGTGCGCTCGGCGCCCGGGAAGGCGAGGTCGATGCCGTAGTTGCCGGTCCCTTCGGAGATGAAGGACGTGGGGCTGAACAGCGGCTGCACCGAGTATTCACGCCAGCCGCGGCCCTTCAGCATCCGCTCCTCGCCGAGGAGGTTGCGGACGTGGTGGCCGGGGTAGCCCTCGTGGCAGCCGAGGTCGACGGCGCGGTCGATGAAGATCGGCAGGTCGGTGTTGATCTGGATCAGGCTGACGTTGGCGCCCTTGTACCAGTTGTAGCCGGACCAGCTCTTGTTGGTGACGAACTCCAGGTCGAACCGCTCGTCCTTGGGCAGGGCGATGTGGGCGGCGGTGCGGCGGCGGCACTCGGCGATGGCGGCGCGCATCACCGGCTCCAGCCGGTCCTTGGGGATGACGTAGCGCATCTTGAATGCGTCCACCCGCTCGGCCAGCGGGCCGGAGCCGGGCACGATCGCCTCGATGCGAGCAAGGATCGGATCGTAGGCGGAGAGCGGCTTGAGCTCCGGCCGCCAGCCTAGCATCGCCTCGGCCTCGTCGCGGAACGGCAGGCGCTTGCCTTCACGAAGGTCAAGCCGCACCCGCGCCGCCTTCAGGTCGGCCAGCATCGCCTCGCGCCGCCGACGCTCCATGGGGTCTAGGGCCTTGGCGGGGACGGCGGAGATGCGCCGGCTGAGCGTCTCGACGTCGGCGCGCACGGCCGGGATTTGTCGCCCCCGCGCCTTCGCCCGCGCCTGCCACTCGGGCGGGCCGGTGTAGGCGTCGATGTAGCCCTCGTCGTGCTCGCCGACCTCCAGCAGCAGGGTGACGTAGTCGGGCGCCAGTACGTCGAGCGGCGAGGCGGCCGCGGCGGCCGCGGCGGGGAGGGTCTGGAGGCCCATGGCGACGGCGAGGGCGGCGAGCAGTTTCAGCATGCCGCGAGGTTAGGCCGCGGCAGGTTGTCGCGTAAAGGCGCGGTGGCTATGGGTGGCGCGCTCCAGCCGACGAGGCGCCATGCCCCCGCTCGAACGCCAGACCTTCTCCGACGAGGAGGCGCTCGCCTTCCACCGCTCGCCCACGCCCGGCAAGATCGCGGTGCGCGCGACCAAGCCGATGGCCACCCAGCGAGACCTTTCCCTCGCCTATTCGCCGGGCGTGGCCGTGCCGGTGCTGGCGATCGCGGAGGATATCGACAGCGCCTACGACTACACCTCGAAGGGCAACATGGTCGCGGTGATCTCCAACGGCACCGCGATCCTGGGTCTGGGCGACCTGGGCGCCATGGCGGCCAAGCCGGTGATGGAAGGCAAGGCGGTGCTGTTCAAGCGCTTCGCCGACATCGACTCCATCGACATCGAGGTGGACTCCAAGGACGCCGACGAAATCGTCACCGTGGTCAAGTCGATCGGCGCCAGCTTCGGCGGCGTCAACCTGGAGGACATCAAGAGCCCGGAGTGCTTCATCATCGAGCAGCGGTGCCAGGAGCTGCTCGACATCCCAGTGTTCCACGACGACCAGCACGGCACGGCGATCATCACCGCCGCGGGCCTGATCAACGCCTGCGAGATCACCGGCCGGCGGCTGGAGGACGTGAAGGTGGTGCTGAACGGCCCGGGGGCGGCGGGGATCGCCACGCTCGAGCTGATCAAGGCCATGGGCGTGCGCCACGAGAACGTCGTAGCGGTGGACCGCAAGGGCGTTCTGTATCGCGGCCGCGCCGAGGACATGAACCAGTGGAAGTCGGCGCACGCGGTCGACACCGACCGCCGCACTCTGGCCGAGGCCATGGTCGGCGCCGACGTGGTGATCGGGCTCTCGGTGAAGGGCGCGATCACGGCGGAAATGGTGGCGTCCATGGCGCCCAACCCGCTGATCTTCGCCATGGCCAACCCGGACCCGGAGATCACGCCCGAGGAGGTCGAGCGGGTGCGGTCGGACGCCATCGTCGCCACCGGCCGCTCGGACTATCCGAACCAGGTCAACAACGTGCTGGGCTTCCCCTACATCTTCCGGGGCGCGCTCGACGTGCGCGCCCGGCGGGTGAACCACGAGATGAAGATCGCCGCCGCCCGGGCGCTGGCCGAGCTGGCGCGCGAGGACGTGCCCGACGAAGTCGCCGCCGCCTACCACGGCCGCCGGCTGAAATTCGGGCCGCAGTACATCATCCCCACGCCCTTCGACCCGCGCCTGATCTGGTACGTCCCGCCCTTCGTCGCCCAGGCGGCGATGGACACCGGCGTGGCGCGCCGCCCGATCGAGGACATGGACGCCTACCGCGCGGCGCTGGCGCGGCGGCTCGACCCTACCGCCGCCTTTTTGCAGAAGATTTCGGGCGCGGTTCAGGGCCGCTCGAAAAAAACGATCGTCTTCGCCGAGGGCGAGGAGCCGTCGGTGATCCGCGCCGCCGCCGCCTTCGAGGCGCAGAACCTCGGCCACGCCATCCTCGTGGGCCGCGAGGACCTGGTCGAGGACAACGCCCGCAGCGTCGGCGTTGACCTCTCCGAGACTGGGATCGAAATCGTCAACGCCCGGCTGTCGGACCACAACGCCGACTACGTGGATTACCTCTACGCTCGGCTGCAGCGGCAGGGTCATCTGCTGCGCGACGTCCAGCGGCTGATCAACCAGGACCGCAATGCCTTCGCCGCCGCCATGGTCGCCGCCGGCCACGCCGACGGCCTGGTGACCGGGACCACCCGCGCCTACGATCAGGTGCTGGGCGAGGTCACCCGGGTGATCGACCCGGCGCCCGGCGGCCACGTGATCGGCATGAGCGTGCTGCTGTCGAGTGACCGGGTGGTGTTCGTCGCCGACACCGCCGTCACGGAGCTGCCGGAACCCCACGACTTGGTGGATATCGCCTGCACCGCCGCGGGCGCGGTGCGCAAGCTCGGCTACACCCCTCGTGTGGCCTTCCTCTCCTACTCCGCCTTCGGCAATCCCCCAGGACCCCGTGGCGAGCGGGTGCGCGAGGCGATCCGGCTGATGGACGCGCGGGGCGACATCGACTTCGAATACGAGGGCGAGATGCCTCCAGACATTGCGCTCGATCCGTGGCTGCGCGCCAACTACCCGTTCATGCGGCTGAAGGGGGAGGCCAACCTGCTGGTCATGCCGGCCATCCACTCCGCCTCGATCGCCACCAAGCTGGTGCAGTCGCTGGGCGGGGCCACGGTGCTCGGCCCGCTGCTGCTGGGCCTGCAGAAGCCGGTGCAAATCTGCCGGCTATCGGCGTCGGTGTCGGAGATCCTGAACATGGCGATGCTCGCCGCCTACGAGCGGCCGCTGGCGGTCAAGCCCTAGGCGGGCGCGGCCGCCTCCCGGCGCCGTTGCAGCGCCAGCAGCAGGACGCAGAGCAGCAGCGCCGGTATGCCGACCGCTCCGGCGCCAAGAAAGAACAGGGCGTAGCCCTCCATCAGGGTGCGGCCTTGCGACAGCTGCTCCACCACCGCGCCGGAGAAGCCTTTCAGTATCTTGCCGACCCAGGTGTAGGTCGAGCTGAGCAGCGCGTATTGAGTGGCGGTGTAGCCGAGGCTGGTCAGGCTCGACATGTAAGTGACCAGCAGCACCCCGGCCGCGCCCACGCCGAAGTTGTCGAAGAACATGACCACGGCGAACAGCTCGGGTTTGCCGCCGAAGATCGCCAGCAGGGAGAAGGAGGCGATTGCCAGCCCTTGCAGGACAGCGCCGGCTATCAGGCCGCGCATGTGGCCAAGGGCTGCGGCGAGGAAGCCGCCGCCGGCAATGCCGGCCAGCGTCCCGGCAAGTCCGGCGGAGAGGCGCACGCCGCCGACGAAGTCCTTCTGGAAGCCGAGGTCGTGGTAGAAGGGCGTCGCCATCGGTCCCATCACGAACTCGGGCAGGCGGTAGAGGGTGATCATCAGCAGCATCACCAGCGCCAAGAGCCCGTAGGTGCGGAAGAAGCTGACGAACGGCCCCACGATGGCGTCGAACAGGCCACGCGGGCTCAATAGCGAGCGCTTTTCGGCGAAGGCCCGCACGGCGGCGGCCGGTTCCTTGATCAGCAGGGTGGCGGTAATCCCCACCCCCATGAACAGCGCCATCATCACATAGGAGGCGGGCCAGCCGAGGTGCTGGGCGGCAAACAGGATCAGCGCGTCCGACACCAGTACGGCGATGCGATAGCCGAGTTGGAAGGCGCTGGTGAACAGGCCGAGCTCCTCGTCGGTGTCCGCCGCCTCGATGCGCAGCGCGTCCACGGCGATGTCCTGCGTGGCCGAGGCGAAGGCCACAACCAAGGCGGCGGCTCCCAGCGCCGCCAGTCCGCCGTCGGGGCCGATCGCGGCCATGGCGACTAGGCCCGCGCCCAGCACCAGCTGGGTCAGCAAGAGCCAGCCCCGGCGGCGGCCGAGCTTGCCCAGGATCGGCACGTCCGTCCGGTCGACGACCGGGGACCAGAGGAACTTGAACGAATAGGCGAGGCCGACCCAGGAGATGAAGCCGATCGCCTTGAGCGAGGTGCCCTCGTCGCGCAGCCAGTAGCCGAGCGTCGCGGCCGTCAGCATGAACGGCAGGCCGGAGGAGAACCCCATCGCCAGCATCAGCGCCACGCGCGGCCGGCCCATGGCGCGGAACACGTCACCGATCGAATGCCGCTTGGGCGCGCCCGGCGAAGCGGCGGCGACGGTCTTCCCCTTCGCGATCTGGGCGGCGCGGGCCATGGCTCCTCCAGGCGGGGGGGGCCCGCCAAATCAGGAGGCGAGCTTGGCCTCCGCCTCCGCGCGCGTAAAGGCGCCGGACGCCACGCGCGAGAGCAGCGCGGAGAGCGCGGCGGGATCGAGCGGCTTGGTCAGGAAGTCGTCCATGCCGGCCTCAAGGCAGGCGTGGCGGTCCTCCTCGAAGGCGTCGGCGGTCAGGGCCGCGATCGGGATGGCCACCCCCGCCGCCCGCAAGGCGCGGGTGGCGGCGATGCCGTCCAGCTTCGGCAGGCGCAGGTCCATCAGGATGCAGTCGAAACGGCCCTCGCGCGCGGCGCGCACCGCCTCCTCGCCGTCGCCTACGACATGGGCTTCGCAGCCCTCGCGCTGCAGCAGCGAGCGCACCAGCAGCGCGTTGATCGGGTTGTCCTCGGCGACCAGCACCCGCGCCCCAGCGAAGCTCGCCGGCTTGGCCCGCTCGTCGGCGGCCGGGGCGGGCGCGCCGGGGCGGGCGTCGGCCCCGGTGACCGCCAGCACCCGCGAGACCAGCGACGAGCGGCGCAGCGGCTTGATCAGGTAGCCGTCGAACCCGGCCTTGCGGCAGGACGGGATCAGCGAGCGCGCCTCGGGCCGCACGAGGACCAGGCACGGCCGATCGGGCAGCGGGCGAAGCGGCTGGCGCGGCTGGCGCAGCGCGGCGTCGATCAGCGCCGGCACGCCGGTAGGCGCGACGGCGGCGGCCGCGAGGTCGGCGAACAGCAGGGCGCGCGCGCCCGAGGCTTCGAGCTGCGCGCGGGCCGCCTGCCGGACCACATCCGACGGGGAAACAACCAGGACGGACAAGCCCTTCAGCGGCCGGATGTCCGCAGCCTTCGAGGCGACAGGGAAAGCCGCCTCGAACCAGAAGGCCGCGCCTTCGCCGGGGCGGCTGTCGACGCCGAGCTCGCCGTCCATCGCCTGCACCAGCCGGTCGACGATCGCGAGGCCGAGGCCGGTGCTGTCGTGGGCGCGCTCGCCCCCCGCCTCGCCCTGGCCGAAGGGCTCGAACACCCGTTTCAGGTCGGCGGGGACCAGCCCGGGGCCGGTGTCCGCGACGGTGAAGCGCAGCCTGACGGTCGCCGCCTCCTCGCGCGCAAGCTCCACCGACAGCGTAACCCCGCCAGCCTTGGTGAACTTCACCGCGTTGCCGGCGAGGTTGAACAGGATCTGGCGCAGACGGCCTTCGTCGGCCGTCACGCGGGGTAGGTTGGCCGGCGCCGACCAGGCGATCTCCAGGCCCTTGGCGTGAGCGCGCGGGCTCATCAGCTCGCAGACGCCCTGAAGCAGCGCCTCCAGGTCCAGCGGGGCCGGGTGCAGCTCAAGCTTGCCAGCCTCCAGCTTCGCTAGATCGAGCACGTTGTTGACCAGAGCCAGCAGGTGCTGGCCGCAGTCGCGGATCGCGTCGAGATAGGCCTTCTGGTCCTGGGTCAGCGGCGTGCGCGCCAGCAGGTCGGCCATGCCGAGCACGCCGCCGAGCGGTGTGCGCAGCTCATGGCTCAACGACGCCAGGAAACGGTCGTGGGCGCCGGTCCCGGCGGCGCCCTCGCGGCTGTCGCCATCCACGAACATGGCCCAGCCTAGGCTCCGCCGGCTTAACGCCCGGTCAAGCTCCCACCCAAGCGGGCGCCGGCGCGGCGGCGTTTCCGGCGTCGATGGCCGTACGCCGGTAGATCAGCGCCTCGGCGATGTGCAGCCGCCGCACCGCGGTCGCGCCTTCGAGGTCGGCGATGGTGCGGGCCAGCCGCAGGGTTCGCGTCCAGCCGCGCGCGGTCAAACCTCCGCCCTCCGCGGCGCGGGTGAGCAGGGCCTTGCCCGGCTCGTCGGGCGCGGCGACTTTCTCCAGCGGCTCGCCGTTCAGGCGCGCGTTCAGCGCCGCGCCGCTTGCGGCCGAGGGCGCCGCGCGCCCGGCCTGCGCCGCCCGCGCCGCCGCCACCCGCGCGGCCATCTCGGCGGTGCCTTCGGCGGGCGGCGGCAGGGCGAGGTCGGCGGCGGTGACCGGGGGAACCTCCACCTGGAGGTCGATGCGGTCCATCAGCGGCCCGGAGACCCGGCTCTGGTAGGCCAGCAGGCATCGAGGCGCTCGCCCGCAGGCGCCCTTGCCCGCGCCGCCATGGCCACAGCGGCAGGGGTTCATCGCCGCCACCAGCTGAACCCGCGCCGGATACCGCACGTGTGCGTTGGCGCGCGCCACGATCACCTCGCCTGTTTCGAGCGGTCCGCGGAGGCTATCCAGGGCCTGCGCGCTGAATTCGGGGAGTTCGTCTAGGAACAGTACTCCGTTGTGCGCCAGCGACACCTCCCCGGGCTTGGCGCGCAGGCCGCCGCCTGTCAGCGCGGCCATGGAGGCGGAATGGTGCGGCGCCCGGTAGGGCCGCGAGCGGGTCAGGGCGCCGCGCGCGATTAGCCCCGCCACCGAATGCACCATCGAGGTTTCCAGGAGCTCGGCCGGCGACAGCGGCGGCAGGAGACCGGGCAGCCGCTGGGCCATCATCGACTTGCCCGATCCGGGCGGCCCCACGAACAGCAGGTTGTGGCCGCCGGACGCGGCGATCTCCAGCGCACGCTTGGCGCCTTCCTGGCCCTTGACGTCGCGCAGGTCGGGGGCGGGGCCGTCGTCCAGCATCGGCCCCGGCTTGGGCGGGCTCATCACCTGCAGGCCGCGGAAGTGATTGACCACCGCGATCAGCGAGCGCGGGGCCAGAACCCGCGCATCCCCCGCCCACGCCGCCTCCGGCCCATTGGCTTCAGGGCACATCAGCCCAAGCCCCATACCGTTGGCCGCCACCGCCGCCGGCAGCGCGCCCGCCACCTCCACGATGCGGCCATCCAGCGACAGCTCGCCGATCGCGGCCCAGCCGTCGAGCGCGTCCAGCGGCAGCACGCCCATCGACGCCATGATCCCCAGTGCGATCGGCAGGTCGTAATGGCTGCCCTCCTTGGGCAGGTCGGCCGGCGCCAGGTTCACCACGATGCGCTTGGCCGGCAGCGCCAGCCTGAGGCCGGCGAAGGCGCCGCGCACCCGCTCGCGGCTTTCGCCCACGGCCTTGTCGGCGAGGCCGACGATGACGATGCCCGGCAGGCCTCCGGTGTATTGGACCTCCACCTCGACCCGGCGCGCCTCCACCCCGTCGAACGCCACCGTGACCACCCGCGCAGCCATGGCTTGCCTCCCAGCTCCGCCGCACCCTTAGATCAAGAGCGGCTGCCGGATCAAGAACAAACTACGAACATGAAGGTTGCCCCGGCTCAGCCGGCGCGGATCGCCTCGATCCGGTCCCAGAGCAGGGCCGCGGCGTCGGCGCCGCCGAAACGCTTCAGCTGCTGCGCCCCGGTGGGCGAGGTGACGTTGATCTCGGTCAGGTACTCGCCGATCACGTCGATGCCGACGAACAGCAGCCCCCGCCGCTTCAGCTCGGGTCCGATAAGCGCGCACAACTCGCGGTCGCGCGCGGTCAACTCCACCGCCTCCGCCCGCCCGCCGCGCGCGAGGTTGGAGCGCACCTGCCCCTGCGCCGGCACCCGGTTGATCGCGCCCACCGGCTCTCCGTCCACCAGCAGGATGCGCTTGTCGCCTTGCGACACCGCCGCCACGAACGCCTGCGCCACCAGCGGCTCCTGGCTGATCTGGGCGTGCAGCTCGAGCAAGGCGTCCAGGTTCGGGTCCCCGGCCTCCAATCGCACCACCCCCGAGCCGCCGCCGCCGTAGATCGGCTTGAGCACCATGTCGCCGTGGCGGTCGTGGAAGTCGTGCAGCGCCTCCGGGTCCGAGGTGATCAGGGTCGGCGGCTGAACGCCCGGAAAGCCGGTGACGAACAGCTTCTCCGGGGCGTTCCTGACCTCCCACGGGTCGTTCACCACCAGGGTCGCGGGGTGGATGCGCTCCAGCAGGTGGGTCGCGGTGACGTAGGCCATATCGAACGGCGGATCCTGGCGCATCAGCACCACGTCGAACTCCGCCAGCCCGCGCGTCTCCTCCGGCTCAGCCCGGAAGTGATCCCCCGCGACCGGCTGCAGCCGCACGGAGCGCCCGCGCGCCCGCACCACCCCGTCCTCCATCGCCAGGTGCTCGGGCCGGTATACCCAGAGCCGGTGTCCCCGCGCCTGGGCCTCCAGCATCAGCAGCAAGGTGGTGTCGGTCTCGACCTTCACATCTTCCAGGGGGTCCATCTGGACGGCGACGTTCAGGGGCATGGAGGTGAGGAGACCCGCGAAAGGGGCTTCCGCATAAAGGCTTTCCGCGGCATAGGCCACCGCGCCGGGCGGTGTGCGATCCCCCCGTCCGGCGGAGGTGTGTCGGTTCGGCAACAAAGTCTTGCCAATCGGACAGCGGCGCTTCGCCGCGCCTTCACAAGAGGGGGGCAAAACAGACAGATAGGGCCGGGCTGAATTGCCACCCGTTTCCCTAGGGGCTGAGAACGCTATGAAATCACTCTTCGTGTCCGCTGCGGTCGGCGCGCTCGCCATCGCGGCGCCCGCCATGGCTCAAGACGGCTGGCTGTCGGAGGGCTACGTCCAGCTGAGCCTCGGCTCCAGCGTCGCCGGCTCGGTCGAAGTCGACCTCAACCAGGTTGGCGGGCAACCTCCGATCGACCGGATCATCTCAAACAACGACCTCGAGTCCGACTTCTTCGGCGGCATCGCCGTCGGCAAGAACTTCGGCCTCGTCGGCGTCGAACTCGAAGGCGTCCACATCCGCAACGGCCTCGACACCGAGCGGCTGAACGGCTTCGCCGGCTATGACCTGGAGGCGTCGCAGAACACCACCGGAGTGCTGGTCAACGTCCGGCTCGAGCCTTGGGCCAACCGCCGCATTGCCCCCTACATCGCCGCGGGCGTCGGCGGCGGCGTGATCCAGTACGAATTGAATGGCGTCAACGAAACCGACAGCTCCTGGATGTGGCAGGTCAAGGCCGGCCTGGTCCTGCACGCCAACGAGAACATCGCCTGGGACTTCGGCTACCGCTTCGTCGCGCTGCCCGACTACAACCAGACCAGCCTGGACATCGACGGCGAGATCGAGGGCAGCGCCCACATCGTGGCGATCGGCCTGAGGTACACCTGGGGCGCCGAGGTTGCTCCGCCGCCTCCGCCGCCTCCGCCGCCGCCTCCGCCTCCGCCTCCGCCGCCGCCTCCCCCGCCGCCTCCGCCGCCGCCGCCGGTGGCTGAAGCCCGGGAGTTCATCGTCTACTTCCCGTTCGATCAGTACATCCTGACGCCGGAAGCCCAGCAGGTGGTGTCGGAAGCGGCGAACTACGCCTCGACCGGCAACGCGACGCGGGTCGTGGTCACCGGCCACGCCGACCGCTCCGGCTCCAACACCTATAACCAGCGCCTGTCCGAGCGCCGCGCCAAGGCGGTGGCCGACGGTCTGGTGGGTGCGGGCGTCAACGCCGGCAACCTGCAGGTCGACTGGCGCGGTGAAGAGCAACCGGCCGTTCCGACCCCGGACGGCGTCAAGGAGCCGCTGAACCGCCGCGCGACGATCAACGTCAACTTCTGACCTGATCGTAGCTTTGAGTAACAGGGAGCCCGGCCTCGGCCGGGCTCCTTTTTTATTTGGGCAACGGCTGGCGGCTTGGCTCGGCCCGCCATGGCCAGGCCGGGTGCCGGCGAGCTGCTAGTTCAGCTTCATCCGGACGCGCTCGCGCGCCGCGCGGGCCGCCACTGCCGCGCCGCCATCGAGCAGTTGCGCCTTGGCGAACGCCTCCATCGCCCCCGCGAGCGCGCCCTGCCCCTCGCGCGCGGAGGCCACGTCGATCCAGGGCCGGTGGTCCTTGGGGTCGAGCAGCGCCCGGCGCATCGCCGAACGCTCGGCGCGCGCGAAGTCGCGGGCGCGGATAGCTCGGGCGTAGATGTTGTTCTGTAGCCGGATCAGCACCTGCCTGTCCTTCACCGGCGACATCAGCAGGTCGAGCCGGTCGGCCACATCCGGCGTCAGCCCGGTGCGCAGCGCCCGGCGGATCAGCTCCGAGGGCAGCACCACCCGGCCCTCGCTGAAAGGGTCCAGCGCCAGCGGCCCCTCATCGGTTTCGATGCGCAGCAGGAAGTGTCCGGGGAAGTCCACCCCCTGCACCGGCAGCGAACAGCGCCGCGCCGCCTCGATAAAGATCACGCCGAGCGCCACCGGCAGGCCCTTGCGCCGCTCGCACACCGAGATGATGTCGGTGTTGGCGGGGTCGTCGAAGGTCAGCACGTCGCCGGCGAAGCGCAGGTCCCCGGCCACCGCCTCGCTCAGCGCCTCCTCCGGCGCCTCACGCTTTAGCCGCCCCTTCACCCGCGCGGCGGCGTCGTCGACCACCCGGCGCGCCTCATGCTCCTGCCGCGCGGGGTCTTCGTGCACCGCGCAGAGCAGCGCCGCCTCGAACAGCGGGAACCGGTCGTCCGGGGTCTGACCGATGCCGGCCAGGCCTTTCTCGGCCTCCTCACGCGTCATCCGGCGTCCTCATCCGGGTGAGTCGTCACTCCATGCGTCGGCAATATGACGCGGCCAAGCGTCTTTTGCGAAGGCCATCAGGTCGAGCCGCACGCTCAGGCCCTTCAGCCCCGGCCTTCGCGCCGCCAGTTCGCGTCCCGCGCGCCTCAGCCGCTCGCGCTGCGGCGGCCCCACCGCCTCCAGCGCCGCCTCGATCGAGCCGCGGCTCTTCACCTCCACCACCGCCAGCACCCGCCGCTTGACCGCAACTAAGTCCAACTCCCCTTGCGGCGTACGCAATCGAAAACCTAGGACGCGGTAGCCCTTCAGCATCAGCAGTATGGCGGCCAGAACCTCCCGCCGCCGGCCGCTCAGCCGCGCCGCCGCCCCACGCGTGCGTCGCGCCGCCGTGCGCGCCTCAGCCCTCATCGCCTGCCTTCATCGCCAGGGCGCGCCGGTAGAGCGTCTTGCGCGGCAGCCCCAGCTCCCTCGCGACCTCTCCAGCCGCTTCCGACGGGCCGAGCCGGGTCAATGCTTCCGCCAGCGCCGCGTCCGCATCCTCCGCCGTGGCCGGCGCCCCGTCGGGTGGCCCGATCACCACGACAACCTCCCCCTTCGGCGCTCGCAGCCCCGGATCGGCCGCGAGTTCCGCCAAGCTCCCGCGCACCAACGACTCATGCAGCTTGGTCAACTCGCGCGCCACGGCCGCAGGGCGCGGCCCGAACGCGTCGGCCATGGCCGCGAGGCTCTCGCCCAGCCGCGAAGCGCCTTCGAACAGCACGAGCGTCGCCTTCACCCCAGCCAGTTCCTCCAGAAACGTCCGCCTCCCCACAGCCTTGGGCGGCGGGAAGCCGGCGAACAGGAACCGGTCGGTCGGCAGCCCCGCCGCCGCCAGCGCCGCCAGGATCGAAGAAGCCCCCGGCACCGGCAGCACCGGCACCCCGGCCTCCGCGGCCTCGCGCACCAACCGGTAGCCGGGATCCGACATCAGGGGTGTGCCGGCGTCGGACACCAACGCCACCCTCGCCCCCTCGTTCAGCCGCTGGAGAATCTCCGGCCGCGCCTCCGCCCCGGCATGGTCGTCGTAGCGCCGGAGCCGCTGTTTAATGCCGTAAGCGTTCAACAGCTTGCCCGTCACCCGCGTGTCCTCGGCCAGCACCAGGTCGGCCGCCCTAAGCACGTCGAGCGCGCGCAGGGTGACGTCGCGCAGGTTGCCGATCGGCGTGGACACCACATAGAGCCCCGGCGCCAGCGGCGCGTGGCTGAGCACGGGCGGGGGCAGGGCTGCGGCCAGGGCGACGCTCCGGAGCGGAAGGTCCGCCTTAGCGCCTCCGAGCGCCGGCCAAAAGCCTCAGGCCGGCTCCGGCGCCAGCGCCAGGTCGCGCACGATCCGGTTCAGCACCAGCCGTCCCCGTGCGGTGGCCGTCAGCCGGTCCTGTTCCAGGCGCAAATGGCCCGAGGCGCGGAGCTCCCGCACCGCCGGCGCCGTCTCGTCCAGCCCCAGGGGCAGCAACTCGCCAAGCCCGACGCCTTCGATCGTCCGCAGCCCCATCAGCAGCCGCTCCTCGGCGGCTTCGCGCGCGCTCAGCCGCTCGGCCTCCTCCCAGCCCACGCCGCGCTCGCGCACCCGCCCGATG
The DNA here is from genome assembly GCA_036388855.1 of Caulobacteraceae bacterium. Taxonomy (GTDB): domain Bacteria; phylum Pseudomonadota; class Alphaproteobacteria; order Caulobacterales; family Caulobacteraceae; genus DASVRA01. The sequence goes on from DASVRA010000035.1 coordinate 101,468, forward strand.
TAGGTGCCGATCGAGCTGGCGGCGCGGGTGGCGGAGCGCCCGCCATCCAGTCGCAGTCTTCCGTGCGCGCCAGGGCCCACGCCGACGTATTCCTGTCCCCGCCAATAGACGAGGTTGTGCCGCGACCGCGCCGCCTGCCCGCGGGCATGATTGGACACCTCGTAGGCGTGGAAGCCCGCGTCCGTGAGCACCGCCTGCGTCACCTCCAATAGCTCCGCCGAGGCGTCCTCCTCCATCGGCCGAAGCGCGCCCCGCCGTGCAGCGCGATCGAAGGCGGTGCCGGCCTCGATGGTCAGCTGATAGGGGGAGATGTGCTCGGCCCCCAGCGCCGCCGCGCGTTCAAGCTCCTCTGCCCACGCCTCCGCGGTCTGGCCCGGGAGGGCGTAGATCAAGTCCAGCGACAGGCGCGGGAACAGGTCCGCCGCCATCTCCGCCGCCCGCACCGCCTCCGCCGCCGAGTGGTTGCGGCCCAGAAACCGCAACGCCTCATCGTCGAACGACTGGACCCCCAGCGACAGCCGGTTCACCCCGGCCGCCGCGAAGCCGGCGAAGCGCCCCGCCTCCGCATCGGTGGGGTTCGCCTCCAGCGTGATCTCGACCTCACCGTCCGGGCTCCAGAGCCGGGAGGCGGTCTCCACGATCCGTGCGACTTGGCTGGGCGCCATCAACGACGGCGTGCCGCCCCCAAGGAATACGGACACGAGCCGCCTCGGACCGGTCCGCTCCGCCTGCGCCTCCAGGTCGGCCACGATGGCGTCCGCCAGCGCCGCCTGCTCCTCCGCGCGCCCCCGGTCGCGCACCACGTTGAAGTCGCAGTAGGGGCAGATACGGCTGCAGTAGGGCCAGTGCACATAGACCCCGAGCGGCGCCGGCTCAGTCAAGCAGGGCCGCCTTCAGCTTGGCGAAGGCGCGCGCGCGATGGCTGATCCGGTCCTTCTCCTCGGGCGCCATCTGCCCGAAGGTGCGCGTCTCCCCCTCGGGAACGAAGACCGGATCGTAGCCGAACCCCCGGTCGCCGCGCGGCGGGAAGCTCAGCCGCCCATCCACCCGGCCCTCCACCGCCACCGCCGGCCCGTCCGGCCAAGCCACCGCCAGCGCACAGGTGAACCAAGCCGCGTCCTCCCGCGCCCCTATCTCCGCCAGCCGCTCGGCCACCTTCGCCATCGCCACGCCGAAGTTGCGCTCCGGCCCCGCCCAACGTGCCGAATGCACCCCCGGCGCCCCGCCCAGCGCCGCCACCGACAGGCCGGAGTCGTCGGCGATCGCGATCAGCCCCGAACCCTGCGCCGCCGCCCGCGCCTTGATCAGCGCGTTGCCTTCGAAGGACGGGGCATCCTCCACCGGCTCGGGCAAGCCGAGCGCCCCCGCCGTCACCAGCTCGAAACGCCCCTCCAGCAGCTCCGCCACCTCCCGCGCCTTGCCGGGGTTGTGGGTGGCGAGCACGAGACGGGCGCCGCGTTCGAGCTTCAGGGACATGCCGGCGGGTCTAGCACGAGAGCCGCTGGCGCACTCGACAGGATTCGAACCTGTGACCTCAGCCTTCGGAGGGCTGCGCTCTATCCAGCTGAGCTACGAGTGCGGGCCGGGCGGAGCGGGTGATCTAGTGCAAACCGGCCCCTCGCGCAACGCAAGGAGCGGTTGCCACGAACGAGACGACAGCGCGCTCCTGCCGAGTCAGATCACCCAGTCCGCCGGCGCGGCGGCATACAGGTCGTTTCCGTAAAGCTCAGCAGGCACATGATTCACGAGTGCTGTATGGTGCGTGGCTGCATCAGCTGGAGCAGACTCCTCAAACAATATCTTCAGATCGTCCATGGCCAATTGAACTCCTGACGTCATAATCTTGATTTTATCTACGCTATTGAACGCATGACCAAATCTCAAAAACGTCTGTTCATTGTCAATTACAATGGTGCGTTTGGCGACCTGTACGCTGTCGTCAAATCCGACAAAAGTTATGCGAGTGTTGTCTGCAATCGCGGCGAAATATCCGCTTTGAAAATCGAAATCCGACTTGGGTGAACGGAAAGTAGCTGGCGCTCCGTCGTTGTTAAAGGCGATGTTATCACCGGAATGCAGGGCGTTGGCATAACCGGATCCAATATAGTCACTTCCACTTGGCTCCAACGACAGAAAATTAGACCACTTCAACGAAAAATACCCATCTGGAATGTCGTTGTTGTTGGCTAGCCCTTCGAAATCCAAGAGAGACATTTTAGGCCCTTTTCCCGGGGGTTTGAACTCACGCCGTTATCACAATCCCCGCCGAACGCAAGCATCTAGGGTGCGTCAGCGCCGAGGCCGCCGCTCGTCAGAAGCGGGTGGGGTCCACCGTTCCCGGGGCGTCGTAGGTGAGCGAGAGGAAGACGTCCTCCAGGTCCGGGTTTTCGGTGGCTAGGTCCTTGATCCGCACCCCGCCGCCGCGGATCGCCGCCAGCACCTCCTCCACGCTGTGCTGGGCGGCGTGGAAGGAGACCGCCAGGCTGCCGTCGGTGCGCAGCTTGCCATCGAAGCCGTTGAGGTCGGGGGTGGCGGCCAGCGGCGCCTCGGGCGTCACCACCACCGTGCGGGTGTCGAGCCGGCGGAGCAGGTTCGGCTTGGGCTCGCAGGCCACCACCTCGCCGCGGTTGAGGATGGCGATAGTGTCGCAGAGCTCCTCGGCCTCCTCCAGGTAGTGGGTGGTCAGCACCACGGTCACGCCCTGGCGGTTCAGCTCGACCACATAGGCCCAGAGCTGGCGGCGCAGCTCCACGTCCACCCCGGCGGTGGGCTCGTCCAGGATCAGCACCGGCGGGTGGTGGACCATGGCCTTGGCCACCATCAGCCGCCGCTTCATCCCCCCCGACAACTGGCGCACATAGGCGTCCGCCTTGTCGGTCAGCCCCAGCGCGCCCAGCAGCATGGCCGTGCGCCGCTCGTTCTTCGGCACGCCGTACATGCCCGCCTGCACCTCCAGCGCCTCGCGCGGGGTGAAGAACACGTCCACCGCCAGCTCCTGCGGCACCACGCCGATCGCGGCACGGGCCTCGCGCGCCTGCCGGTCGAGGTCGCGGCCCCAGACGGTGACCCCGCCGGAGGTCTTCAGCGTGAGCCCAGCCAGGATGTTGATGAAGGTCGACTTGCCCGCCCCGTTGGGGCCCAGCAGGCCGAAGATCGAGCCTCTCGGCACCGTCAGGTCGATGCCGTTCAGCGCCGTCTTCGCCGGCGTGGCCTTGTTCGCGGGGAAGACCTTGAGCAGGCCTTTGGCCTCGATCGCGGCGGTGGGTAGCGGTGTCGGCATTCGGCTCTGGCTGTGGACGGCCGCCGAATTGACCCTGCGGCGCGCAACGGCCTAGGTATGCCTGCGCCCGCCCCATTCCAAGGCGGGGCGCAGGAGCCCCCATGCCGCTGGAGTCCGAAACGGCCGCCATCCCCTTCACCGATCCCCCTGAGGTGGTGCGGGTGAGGAGCCGCCGCGTCTCCTGCGACGGTGTCGGCGGGGTGCTGGGCCACCCGCGCGTCTACATCGAGCTGGGCGAAGATGGCGTGGCGGAGTGCGGCTACTGCGACCGCCGCTTCGAACTCGTGAGCGGCGAAGGCGCCGAGGACGAGGCCCTGGCGCCAGGAACCTACGAAGGCTCATCCGGCCACTGATGGTCGCCGAGCGGCGCCTCTGCCTGGTCACCGGCGCCTCGGCCGGCATCGGCGCCGCCTTCGCCCGCCTCTACGCCGCCAGGGGCTACGACCTCGCCCTGGTCGCCCGCCGCGCCGACCGCCTCGAGGCGCTGGCGCGCGAGGTCGCCGACAGTTGCGGCGCCAGGGCCTTCGCCATCCCCGCCGACCTCTCCGACCCCGCCGCGCCCGCCGCGATCATGGAGGAGTTGGACCGGCGCGACCGCACTGTATCGGCCCTGGTCAACAACGCCGGCTACGGCCTCACCGGCGCCTTCGCCGTCACCCCCTGGGAGGTCCAAGCGGCGCAGATCCAGGTGATGCTCACCGCCGTCTGCGAGCTGACCCACCGCGCCCTGCCGGCGATGACCGGCCAGGGCTTCGGCCGCGTCGTCAACGTCGCATCGGTGGCGGGGCTGCTGCCCGGCACGGTGGGAGACACCCTCTACGGCCCGATCAAGTCGTTCCTGATCAAGTTCTCCCAAGGGCTCCACGCCGAACTGCGCGGCTCGGGCGTGCATGTCACCGCGCTTTGCCCCGGCTACACCTATTCCGAATTCCACGACGTCAACCACAGCCGCGGACAGCTCAGCCGCTCCACGCCCAAGTGGGCTTGGCTGACGGCGGAGAAGGTCGTCCGCGCCGGCTACGACGCGGTGGAAGCGAACCGCGCCGTCAGCGTTCCTGGCGCGGGCTACAAGGCGGTCAGCGCCGCCGCCCGGCTGATGCCGGACTCCTGGATGATGCGCTCCTCGGGCCGCTACCGGCGCCGCTGAGCGGCTGTCACGCGGCTGTCACCCAAGCGCCTTATGGGCGGGTCTGCCGCCCCCGCCCGGCTGGGACATCGCGGGCCTGCACGAGGAACCGAATGAGACACCTGATCCTGTGCGGCGCGGCCGCACTCGCGCTCGTCGCCTGCAACCAGTCCGCGGGCAAGCAGGACGGCAAAGCCGCGAACGGCGCCCGCGGCGGCGCGGTGGTGCTGATCGACGGTTCCAGCACCGTCTTTCCGATCTCCGAGGCGCTGGGCGAGGAGTTCCAGAAGAGCACCGGAACCCGCGTCACCGTAGGCCTGTCGGGCACCGGCGGCGGCTTCAAGAAGTTCTGCCGAGGCGAGACCGACATCTCCGGCGCCTCGCGCCCGGTCAAGAAGGAAGAGGTCGAGCTCTGCCGCCGAAACGGTGTCGAATACATCGAGCTGCCGGTGGCGCTGGACGCGCTGGCGGTGATCGTCAACCCCGGGAACAACTGGGCCGCCTGCGTCGATGTCGCCGACCTGAAGAAGATCTGGGAGCCGAGGGCCCAGGGCAAGGTGAAGGCCTGGAGCCAGGTGAAGGCCGGTTGGCCCAACCGGCCGCTGCAGCTGTTCGGCGCCGGCACCGACTCCGGCACCTTCGACTACTTCACCAAGGCCATCAACGGCGAGGAAGGCGCCTCGCGCGGCGACTACACCGCCACCGAGGACGACAACGTCACCATCACCGGCGTCGCCAACGACCAGAACGCCATCGGCTATCTGGGCATGGCCTACGCCAACGAGAACCAGGGCAAGGTCAAGGCCATCGGCATCCGCCAAAAGGACGGCGGCTGCGTCACGCCCTCGGTCGAGGCGGCGCGCAACGCCACTTACCAACCCCTGTCACGCCCGCTGTTCTATTACGTCAGCAGGAAGAGCGCGGACGCCAAGGCGCACGTGCGTGACTTCGTGGCCTTCGCCGTGGGGCCCAGGAGCGCGGCCATGGTGCGGGAGGTCGGCTACGTGCCGCTGCCCGAGCGCGCCTACACCCTCGCGGTCGCCAAGTTCAACGCCCGCACCACCGGCAGCTACTTCGGCGGCGGCTCCAAGGTCGGCGTCACCGTGGACGAGCTGCTGGCCGACGCCGGGGGCGGGGCGTCCAAGGCCCCCGCCGCGGCTGGCGCGGCCGGCCAGTAGCGGCTAGAGGCGGCGTCACCCGCGCCGCCGCCGGCCCGCTCCGCATGGCTTCGGAACTCTCCGAATTCGGACAGCTGAGCCGCAGCGGCGTGCTCGCCCGCGCGCGCCTGGTCGACCGCGTGATGCGGTGGGTGCTGTTCGCGTGCGCGGCGCTGTCGGTGGCGATCACCTTCGCCATCGTCTGGGTGCTGGTGTCCGAGTCCTGGGCGTTCTTCCGCCAAGTGCCGCTGGTGGACTTCCTCACCGACACCCAATGGACCCCGGTGTTCACCAACGCCCGCTACGGCATCCTGCCGCTGCTCACCGCCTCGCTTTGGGCGGCCGGCATCGCCATGACGGTGGCCACCCCGCTGGGGCTGATCCTGTCCATCTACCTCAGCGAGTTCGCCCGCCCTGGCGTGCGCGAGGTGCTCAAGCCGATCCTGGAGCTGCTGGCCGCGGTGCCGACGGTGGTGTTCGGCTACTTCGCCTTGCTGTTCGCCACGCCCATCGCCAGGCACTTCATCCCGGGCCTGTCGGGCTTCAACCTGCTGGTGCCGGGCATCGTAATGGGCTTCATGATCCTGCCCTACGTGGTCTCGATCAGCGAGGACGCCATGCGCGCGGTGCCAATGATGCTGCGCGAGGGCGCCTATGCGCTGGGCATGAGCCGCGCGCGCACGGCGCTGTCGGTGGTGATCCCCGGCGCCTTCTCCGGCGTGACCGCGGCCTACCTGTTGGGGTTCGCCCGGGCCATCGGGGAAACCATGGTGGTCGCCATCGCGGCCGGCCAGAACCCCAACCTCACCGGCGACCCGCGCGAGGGCGCCGCCACCATCACCGCCTACATCGCGCAGATGAGCCTGGGCGACCTGCCGCACGGCTCGGTCGCCTACGCCACCATCTTCGCCACCGGGCTGGTGCTGTTCCTGATCACCTTGGCCTTCAACGTGTTCGGCTTCTTCCTGCGCCGCCGCTTCCGCGAGGCGTACTGATGAGCGCCGCCTCCGACGCCGCCCGCATCGACGGCCGCGCCCGGGCGCTGGTGGCCAGGACCCGCGCCGCCGACATCGCCTTCGCGCTTTGCGGCATGCTGGTGCTGCTGATCGCCATGGGCCTGTTGATGACTCTGGTCGTCGACCTCCTGCGCGACGGTCTGGGCCGCATCGACGGCCAGTTCCTGACCAGCTTCCCTTCGCGCCGCCCGGCGGCGGCGGGGATCCTGTCGGCCTGGGTCGGCACGGTGCTGGTGATGCTGACCACCGCCGCCCTGGCGATTCCGCTCGGCGTCGGCGCCGGGGTCTACCTCGAGGAGTACGCGCCCAAGAATCTGCTCGGCGACATCATCGAGATCAACGTTGGCAACCTCGCCGGCGTCCCCTCGATCATCTACGGCCTGCTGGCGCTCGGCCTGTTCGTCCGCGGCCTGCGCATGGGCGAGACCATCCTGGTCGGCGGCATGGTGCTGGCGCTGCTGATCCTTCCCGTCGTCATCGTCGCCACCCGCGAGGCTGTCCGCTCCGTGCCCGGCGCCCTGCGCGAGAGCGCCTTCGGCATCGGCTGCGACCGCTGGCAGGCGGTCTGGCGCTACGTCCTGCCCTCCGCCCGTCCCGGCATCTTGACCGGCGCCATCGTCGGCCTCTCCCGCGCCATCGGCGAAACGGCTCCGATCATCACCATCGGCGCGCTGACCTTCATCGCCTTCCTCCCCCCGAGCCCGGTCCAGTCCAGCTTCCCCTTCGTCAACGCCGACTGGCTGAACTCGCCCTTCACCGTGATGCCGATCCAGATGTTCAACTGGATCTCGCGCCCGCAGGAGGCCTTCCACGTCAACGCGGCGGCTACCGGCGTGGTGCTGCTGGCGATGACGCTGGCGATGAACGGCCTGGCCATCTTCCTCCGCTACCGGCTGCGGCGGAACCTGAAGACGTGATCCAAGAGTCCCCTATGCCCGACTCCGCCGCCATGGAACCGACTGTCCGCGCCGCTCGCGAACGCGCCTTCGGCGACCTGCGCGCCCAAGTCCAGCGCCTGTCCTTCTGGTACGGCAAGTTCCAGGCTCTCCATGACGTCGACATGGACGTGGCCGACCGCAAGGTCACCGCCATCATCGGCCCCTCGGGCTGCGGCAAGAGCACGCTGCTGCGCTGCTTCAACCGCATCCACGACCTCTATCCCGGCATCCGCTACCAGGGCGCCATCGAGCTGCGGCCGGACGGGCTCAACCTGGTCGGCAAAGCCATCGACCCGATCCTGGTGCGCCTGATGGTCGGCATGGTGTTCCAGAAGCCGAACCCCTTTCCCAAGTCGATCTACGACAACGTCGCCGCCGGGCTGTATGTGCGCGGCCTGCGCAACCGCGGCGAGATCGACGGCCGCGTCGAGCACGCGCTCAAGCAGTCCGCGCTCTGGGACGAGGTGAAGGACCGCCTGAAGAAGTCCGCCTACGAACTCTCCGGCGGCCAGCAGCAGCGCCTGTGCATCGCCCGCGCGCTGGCCTCCGAACCCCGCCTGCTCCTGCTCGACGAGCCCACCTCCGCGCTCGACCCGATCGCCACCGCCAAGATCGAGGAACTGATCTCCGAGCTGCGCCAGGAGGTGACGGTGCTGATCGTCACCCACAACATGTCCCAGGCCGCCCGCATCTCGCACTTCACCGGCTTCATGCACCTGGGCCGCATGATCGAGTTCGGCCAGACCGAACAAATCTTCACCGCCCCACGGAACTCCCAGACCCAGGACTACGTCACCGGCCGCTACGGCTGAGGGCTCAGCGGACGTAGGATCCGGCGTTGATGTCGACCACCGACCCCGTGGCGTGGTCCGCCAGCCCTGACGCCAGGAACACCACCGTCGGCGCCACGTCCTCCGGCTCGGTCAGCCGCGCCAGCGCGAGGTCGTTCACCGCGAAGGCCTCGCCGTAGCGGTCGATGAAGTCCTGCGCCATCTCCGTGCGCGTGAACCCTGGCGCCACCACGAACGCCGTGACCCCGGTCTTGCCGAACCCGCGCGCGATTGTTCGCGTCAGCGCCACCAGTCCCGCCTTGGACGCCGCATAGGCCATGTACTCTGGCGTATCGCCCCGGAACGCCGCGCGCGAGGCGATGTTGACGATCCGCCCCGCACCCTGGCGCGCGAAATCCCGCACCGCCTCCCTGCACAGCACCGCCGCCGCCGTCAGGTTCACCGCCATGGTGGCGTCCCAGTCCCTGACCCAATCTTCCGTCGGCTGATCGAGCGGCGAGGCGACCGCTATCCCGGCGTTGTTCACCAGCACGTCCACCCGCCCGAACCGCTCGCGCACCGCGCGCCACAGCCCCTCGGCCTCCATCGGACGCGCTAGGTCCGCCGCAAACGCCTCCGCCCCGCCCCCGATTTCCGCCGCCAGCCGCTCGGCCGCCTCCGCGCTTTTCCCGTAATGCACGGCCACTCGCGCGCCCGCCGAGGCCATGCCGCGCGCGATCGCCGCTCCGATGCCCCGGCCGGCGCCGGTGACCAGCACGCTCTTGCCTGAGAGGTCGATCTGCATGGCCGCGCCTTAGCAGCAGGCCGGCCGGTTCGAACAGGGCGCGCAAAGAAAAGCGCCCTCGGCGATAGCCGAGGGCGCCGTTCTATCTGTCGCCGACGGAGCGTCAGACCAGGAAATCGCTCTCCTGCACCTGGCCGTTGACGAAGATGATCTGGTCGGCCTCGCCGTCGCCGTCCACGTCCAGCCGCACCTTGGTCTGGTCGGCGTCCGCGTCGTAACGCAGCACCGCCTCGCCGGCGGCGCCGGAGAAGCCGTCGACGAAGGTGAAGCCCTGGTCGCCGTCGCTCGTCTGGTCGGCATCGATCAGGCGCAGATCGATGATGTCGGACCCGGACTCGAAATCGGTGATCTTGTCCCGGCCGCCGTTGTCCTCGAACAGGAACCGGTCGGCCCCGGCCCCTCCGGACAGCACATCGTCGTCCTCCCCGCCGGCGATCACGTCGAAGCCGTCGCCGCCGCGCAGGATGTCCTCGCCCGAGCCGCCGAACAGGCCATCGTTGCCCTTGCCGCCGAACAGTCTGTCGTCACCCTCGTTGCCGTTCAGGAAGTCGGCGTTGGCGCCGCCCACGAGGAAATCCTTGCCCTCGCCGCCGAAGAGCAGGTCGAAGCCGTCCCCGCCGTCCAGGCTGTCGTTGCCCTGGGAGCCGTACAGCACGTCGTTGCCGTCGTCGCCGTTCAAGGTGTCGGCGCCCTGGCCGCCGATCAGCACGTCGTTGTCGCCGCCGCCGTTCAGCTCGTCATCGCCCTCTTCGCCGAGCAGCAGGTCCTGCCCCGCGCCGCCGAACAGCACGTCGTCGCCGTCGCCGCCGACCAGATAGTCGTCGCCGCCGTCGCCGCGCAGGGTGTCGTCGCCGGCGCGGCCGCGGATGGTGTCGTCGCCGGAGCCGCCGGTGACGCTGTCGTTGTCATCCTCGCCATCGTCGTCGTCATCGTCGTCGTCGTCGTCGCCGCCGCCGATGTCGTCGTCCTGGAGGTGCAGGTCCTCGCCGGTGATCTCGCCGTTGACCACCAGCGTCAGGTCGGCCTCGCCGTCGCCGTCGGTGTCGAACAGCACCGTGGAGGTGTCGCTGCCGGCGTCGTAGTCGAGCACGGCCTGGCCGGCCTCGCCGGTGAACTCGTCCACCAGGCGGAAGTTCTGGTTGCCTTCCTTGTTCTCGTTGGCGTCGATCTTCGACAGGTCGATCCTGTCGCCGTCGCCGAAGTCGGTGATCGTCACCGTCTGGCCGCTGGCGTCGATCAGCTTGAACCGATCGGCCCCGCGGCCGCCGGTCAGGGTGTCGTCGCCGCCGTCGCTGACCAGGATGTCCTTGCCGTTGCCGCCGGACAGGCTGTCGTCGCCGAGCCCGCCGTAGATCACGTCCTTGCCGTTGCCGCCGGAGACGGTTTCATCCTCGTCCGTCCCGTGCACGGTGTCCTTGCCGTTCTCGGAGTGGTCGTTCATGCGCTCCTTCGCGTCGCGGTAGATCTGGGAGTTCTCGTCGTAATAGGTGTCGGTAGGCATGTTCAGGGCTCCATCACGCGTGCGCCCGCCCCTAGCTGGAGCCGGCTCTGATCAAAGCCCAACCCCCGCGGATGAATACTGTTCCTACGGCAGCGCTTATAAGTAGAGAAGTAGCGGAATCTACCCCAATCAGGTTCATCGTGGTTAACGCTAGATGAACGGCCCGTTCATCTGCACGGCCGCGCGTAATCTAGTCTTCAATGATCGGGGCTGGCGGCGGGTGTGGCGGTGTTCTAGGAGGCGCCCGTGGGCGCGCGGTTCGCCGCCTATGGACGGGAGCGCGGGTTGAAGGTCCTGGTCACCGGGGGCGCGGGGTTCATCGGCGGGGCGGTCTGTCGCCGGCTCGTCGGCGAGACCGGCTGGGACGTGGTCAACCTCGACAAGCTGACCTATGCCGCCTGCCCCGCATCCCTCGCCGGCATCGCGGACTCCCCCCGCTACGCCTTCGTCCAAGCCGATGTCGCTGAGCGGCATGTGGTGCGCGCCGCCTTAGAAACGCACCGTCCCGACGCGGTGATGCACTTGGCGGCGGAAACCCACGTCGACCGCTCCATCGACTCCGCCGAGCCCTTCATCCGCTCCAACATCGTCGGGACCTGGACCATGTTGGAGGAGGCGACCCGCCACTGGCGCGGCCTGGACGAGGAGGCCCGCGGCCGCTTCCGTTTCCTCCACATCTCCACCGACGAGGTCTACGGCTCGCTCGGCGAGGACGGCGCCTTCAGCGAGGCCACGCCTTACGATCCCCGCTCCCCCTACGCCGCCTCCAAGGCCGCGTCGGACCATCTCGCCTCGGCCTGGTTCCACACCCACGGCCTGCCGGTGGTGATCTCCAACTGCTCCAACAACTACGGCCCCTATCACTTCCCCGAAAAGCTGATCCCGCTGGTGATCCTCAACGCGCTGGAGGGCAGGCTCCTGCCGGTCTACGGCGACGGCGGCAACGTGCGTGATTGGCTCTATGTCGAGGACCACGCCCGCGCGCTGGAGCTGATCCTCACCCGCGGGCGCCCCGGCGAGAGCTACAACGTCGGCGGCCGCAACGAGCGCACCAACCTGCAGGTGGTCGAGGCCATCTGCGACCTCGTCGACGAATTGGCCGGCCCGATCCCGGCGGGCCCCCGACGAGGCCTGATCACCTTCGTCCCCGACCGCCCCGGCCATGACCGCCGCTACGCCATCGACCCCGCCAAGCTGGAGGCCGAACTCGGCTATCGCCCGGAGACGGACTTCGATGCCGGCCTGCGCCGCACCGTCGCCTGGTACCTCCAGCGCGAGGACTGGTGGCGCCCGCTGCGCGACCGCTACGAAGGCCAGCGGCTGGGGCTGGCGCGACCGGAGCGTCGAAGCGGGTAAGCGGGTCCGCGCGAAGCCTAGTTCATCCTGGGCTTGATGACGCGTTCCAGCGTGTCGATGCATTGCCACTCGTCATACATGCCCCGGTGGTCTGGAAGCATGACGAAGGTATCGCCGCACCGCGTGCGCCATTCCTCAAACCCTGGGCTGAGCGTCGTAACATATATGCAACCATAGGGGGCAAAGAAGGCCGCGACCTCTTCGTAGGTCAGCTCTCGGTATGCCAGCATAAGCCGCTTACGCGGCGGCCAGTTGGACGACAAACTGTCCTTCGTGGACGTGTCGGGGCTCGGCCTCGGACGAGTGCTCGGACACGTGCATGTCCACTTCGCGCGGGCTGGTCCGCGCCATGATGTCTTCGAACGGTTCAGCCGCTTCGATGTGGACGGGATGGAGGCCCCGGCGCTCAAGCAGCAGTTTGATCGCGGGAGCGATGCACTCCCAAACGTGTCCCCGATCCGGGCCGGAGAGCGTCAACCCTGGAAGGGCCTTGCTGGAAACGCGCAAACCGCCATCCTCCCGATCCTCGAGGATTACGGTGACGACCGTTAGCTTGCCTTTTTCCACGCCCATCTCCACTGCGTTGCGAGCGCATCCCGCAAACGCCCATGGGCCCGGAATCGGGCCCACCACTACCTTAGGGCGAATCCCTCGAAAGTCAAGGCAGCCCTTGACAACGCACGGGAATCGAGTCCGCACGGCTTCGCCCGTAAGCCACGGTTCCCTATGATGTTTGTCTCCTTGGGCGGCGGGGAGGCCGCGGACCGCTGGGCCGCGAAGGCCGCCCCGGCCGCCCCCGCTCAACGCCGCCCGAGCGCCGCCTCGCCTTCCTCGCGCGTGACCGGGACCATGCCGGTGACCGGGCAATGCTGGGTCCCCTGGCCCGAGAGGTCGCGCACGATCAGGCTGAAGGCTTCCCCGGTGCAGATGGAGGAGCCGCCGCGGTTGTCAATTCCCAGGGTCATGGTGGAGCGCAGCTCCGGGCACGGCCCCATCAGCTGCAGCCGGTAATAACGCCCGCCGGTCAGGCGCAGCACCACCGCCTCGCGTCCCGCCTCGCGCCAGCTGTTGATCTCGCGCGGGAAGAAGCAGGCCTGCGCCCCCGGCCCTGGGCCACCAGTCGAAGGAGGCTGCGCGGGCGCCGCCCCCGCAAGGGCAAGCGCGGTGGTGGCGGCGCACAGCGGCGGCAGGATGTGGAGGGAGATGGGCATGGGCGACTCTCAGCTTGGGCCTTGGGCAACGCTCCGGCCCGGCGAACCGGTTCCGGCGGCCAGCCTTTGAGGATCGACCGCGGCGGCCAGATGGCGGGGCAGGGGCGAGGTCGCGCCCGCGATCAGCGCCGCCACGTGCTCGCCCAGCACAGGCGCCAAGGTGAAGCCGCGCCCCCCCAGGCCGCTCAACACGAATAAGCTCGGCGTGATGCCGCCCGCGGCTGGAAGGTGGTCCCGCGCGGCGGCCCGCACGCCGGCGCGGCCCGCGAGCGGAACGGCGGCCAGCCGCGCCGCCAGCCCCGGCCTCGCCCTGGCCAGCTGCGCGAGGTTCCGCCGATGGTCCTCCTCGCGCACCTCGTCGGAGGCGTCGCCACGATCGTGGGTGGCCCCGAACAGCAGCCCCCCCGGCGCGGGGGCGACATAGCCGCCCCAGGCCGCCGCCCGCGCCGCAAGGCCGGGCGCGAAGCTGACCTGGCCCCGCACGGGCCTCAGGTCGAGCCCGCCCAACAGTGACGTCGCATAACCGGCGCAGAGGCAGACCACGTCGGCCTCCACGATCGTTCGGCCATCCACGTCAATCAGCCGCCAACCTCCCCTCTCCCGCTCCAGCCGCCCCACCGCCGCATTGACCAGGTCGGCGGCCGACAGCCAAGCGCGCAGCAGCGGCGCGGGATCGACTGTCAGCCCGCCTTCCAGCCACAGCGCTGCGCGCGCCGAGTTTTCGCCCAGCCAGGCCGTCGCCTGCTCCGCGTCGAGCGGCGCCAGTGCGCTCCCCTCGAACAGGCCGCTCCGGGCAACCTTGTCGAAACGCCCCCGGTCGCGCTCGCCGCTCTCCAGCTGCAGAACGCCTTCGTCCAACACCACCCCCGTAACGCCCCGGTAAAGCCCGGCGGCGCGGGCGAAAGCCTGGGCGTGCAGTTGCGCCGCGACTCCGCCGCCAGCGTCGAGTCGCGGGGTGACCAGGACCGAGGGATTGCCCGACGCGCCCGCGCCTGGTCCCTCGGCCTCGACCACGACCGCCCGCAGGCCCTCCACCGTCAGTGCCCGCGCCACGCATGCTCCGCCAATGCCGGCGCCGACGATGGCAACGCGCGGGCCCGGCGACGCGGCTGCCGCGGCCGGCCCAGTCCCCTGCTCGGGTCGGGTGAGGACGGCCTCCAGCCTCTGCTTCTTGCGTCCGTGGCCGGGACGCTTGCTCACCTCGAAACCGGCGGCGTCCAGCGCGTGGCGAACCGCGCCGGCCACGGTGAAGGTCGCCGCGCGGGCGCCTGGCGCCGAACGCTCGGCGACCAGGCGCAGCAGCTCGGGCGTCCACATTCCCGGATTGGCCGACGGGGCGAAGCCGTCGAGGAACCAGGCGTCGGCGCGGCCGCCCCATGCGGCCACCCCCTCGGCCGCCTCGGCGACCGCGAGATCCAGGGTCGCGCCCCACGGCAGGTCGGCGCGGTGAAAGCCGCTGGCGCGGCCGGGCCAGCGCTCCAGCAGGGCGCCCGCCGCTTCGGCGATCTCCGGGAAGGCGGCCAGCGCCCGCGCCGCCTCGTCTCGCTCCAGGGGGAAGGCCTCCACCGAAAAGACGTGCAGCCGCCGCCCCGGCGTCCAGTCCCGCCGCCACAGGTCGAGCAGGGCGGCGATGTTCAGCCCTGTGCCGAACCCGAGCTCACCCACGACGAACCGCCGCCGGTCCCGCCAGGCGTCGGGCAGGCCGCAGCCCTGCAGGAATACGGCGCGGGTCTCGGCCAGCCCGTCGTCCGGGGAGAAATAGATGTCGCCGAACCGCGCGGAACGTGGAGCGCCGCCGCTCCAGTCAATGGGCGAGTGGCCATTCATGGCAGCTCAAACGAAGAAGGGCCGCCCGAGGGCGGCCCTTCCCGTACACGTCGAAGAGACGTGGATCACATCGACGGGCTGGCGCCGGTGGTCGAAGCGTCGGCGGCGGCGCCGGCGGCGGCGGCGTCGGAAGACGCCATCGCGGCGCTGGCGGCGGCGTCGGAAGCGGCCATCGAGGCGTCGCCGGCGGCCATGCCGGCGGTGTCGGCCGGAGCCGCGGCGGTGGTGTCGGTGGCCATGGCGGCGTCCGAAGCGGCGGTCGCGTCACCAGCCGGCTTGTTGCAGGCGGCCACGGACAGGGCGGCCACGGCGGCGCCGGCCATCATGATCTTGGAGATGGTGGTCATTGGATGGGATCCCTCTAGAGGTTCAAGTGCCGTCCACGAGGGACGCGTCGCGCGTTATCGCGCGGTTGCGGCCAAGGTTCAAGCGAGAAGTTCACGGAAGCGTGATCAGGCTTCCGCCGGCGCGGCGCTGAGCGCCTCCTCCAGCTCCAGGAAGCTCGGCTGCGCCTTGGAGGGGATGTCGCCGCGGCCGATCTCCACCGAGATCTGCGCGGCGTTGCCGTGCAGGTGCGCGACCAGCACCGATTGGATGATGCGGTAGAACTGCGCCTCCTCCTCGACCACGTTCTTCAGCCGCGCCGCCATCGGCCCCACGAGGCCATAGGCCAGGAACACGCCCAGGAAGGTGCCGACCAGCGCCCCCCCGATCATCGAGCCCAGGATCTCCGGCGGCTCGGTGATCGAGCCCATGGTCTTGATCACCCCCAGCACCGCCGCCACGATCCCCAGCGCCGGCAGCGCATCGGCCATGCTCTGCAGCGCGTGGTGGGGCGCCATCACCTCGTGGTGGTGCTTCTCCAGCTGCTTCTCCATGGCGTCTTCGACCTGGTGGGGGTCCTCCAGGTTCATGGTCATCATCCGCAGCGTGTCGCAGATGAAATCCACGGCGAAGTGGTCCTTCATCAGCTTCGGGTAGCGCGAGAAGATCGCGCTCTCGGTCGGCTTCTCGATGTGGGTCTCCAGCGCGATCACGCCCTTGGACTTCATCGTCTTGGTCAGCTGGAACAGCAGGCTGAGCAGGTCGCGGTAATCGCCCGCCTTCCACTTCGGCCCGGCGAACACCTTGCCGAAGCCGCCGAGCGTCGCCTTGATCGTCTGCACGCTGTTGGAGATCAGGAACGCCGCGATCGCCGCGCCCATGATCGCCATCATCTCATGCGGCAGGGCGTGCAGGATCACCGCGAACTTGCCGCCCGAGATCATGAAGCTGCCGAACACCATGGCGAACAGCACCACGATGCCGATGATCTGAAACATGCCCGCGCCCCGAAAAGTCGGGGCCGACAGTGGCCTGTTAATGCTTAATGCGGGGTGAGTGGGAGGACGCGCTGGTAGCTGGGGGCGGGATCGAACCGCCGACCTGTGGGTTATGAATCCACCGCTCTAACCATCTGAGCTACCCAGCCGCGGCCGTGCGCTCCAGCGAGCCGTGGCTTATATGCGGCGCGTCTGGCGGCTTCAAGCAAGCCCACGGGGAGGTTGGCATGGCGGTTTCGGCGTTCAAGGGTTCGGCCTCCGCGCCGCGGCTGCTGGCGCTCACGGCGGCGGCCACGGCGCTCGCCGCCTGCGGCCAGGGCGCGGCGCAGGGGAGCGGCCCGGTCGCGCCGGGAGCGGCGGCCGCGTCGCTCGAGACCCGCCGCGCCAACACCCGCTACCAGCCCGCTTTCCCCGGCCAGACCCGCGCCCCGCTCGCCCGCTCGAACGCCGCCTTCGACACCCAGGTGATCGCCCGCGGCCTCGACCACCCCTGGGCGGTGGAGGTGATGCGCGACGGCCGCATGCTGGTCACCGAAAAGCCCGGCCGCCTGCGCATCATCAGCCTCGACGGCCGCATGAGCCCGCCGGTCACCGGCCTCCCCGCCGTCTTCGCCGAGAACCAGGGCGGCCTGCTCGACGTCGCGCTCGGCCCCGACGGCCTGGTCTACTGGAGCTACGCCGAGCGCCGCCCCGACGGCGACGGCACGGCCGTGGCGCGCAGCCGCCTCGTCGACGGGCCCGCTCCCCGTATGGAAGCCGTCCAGGTGATCTTCCGCATGCAGCCGACGCTGAAGAGCGGCATGCACTTCGGCTCGCGCCTGGTGTTCGCCCCCGACGGCAAGCTGTTCGTCACCTTGGGCGAGCGCTCGATCCTGCCCGGCCGGGCGCAGGCCCAGCGCCTCGACAGCCACTTCGGCAAAATCGTCCGCATCAACCCCGACGGCTCGATCCCCTCCGACAACCCCTTCACCGGCCAGGCCGGCGCCCGCCCTGAAATCTGGGTGAAGGGCGTGCGCAACGTCCAGTCCGCCGCGCTGGACCCCCAGGGCCGTCTATGGGAGGTCGAGCACGGCCCCAAAGGCGGCGACGAGCTGAACCTGATCGAGAAGGGCAAGGACTACGGCTGGCCCGCCATCTCCTACGGCATCGAATACTCCGGCGGCCCGATCGGCCCCGGCCGCACCCAGGCCCCTGGCATGGAACAGCCGGTCTACTACTGGGACCCGGTGATCGCGCCCTCCGGCATGGCCTTCTACACCGGCGCCCTGTTCCCCGCCTGGAAAGGCAGCCTGTTCGTCGGCGGCCTCAAGGACAAGCGGCTGATCCGCCTCGTCCTCCAGAACGACCGCGTGGTGGGCGAGGAGTGGTTCGACATCGGCCAGCGCGTCCGTGATGTCGTCCAGGGCCCCGACGGCGCCCTCTACCTCGTCACCGACGAGGCCGACGGCCGGCTCCTGCGCCTCGCGCCGCGCCGCTGAGCGTCTCCAGCCCGGCGGGCGCCGCGCCTATATTGCGGCGCTAATGACCGACGCTTCCACCACCGCGCCCCTCTCCGGCGCCCAGCTGATCAAGGACGAGGTGCGCCGCCTGCCCGACGCGCCCGGCGTCTACCGCATGATCGGCGAGGGCGGCGAGGTTCTCTACGTCGGCAAGGCCCGCTCCCTGAAGAAGCGCGTGGTCCAGTACGCCCAGGGCCGCTTCCACACCCAGCGCATCGCCCACATGGTCTCGCTCACGCGCGCGATGGAGTTCGTCTCCACCGAGACCGAGACTCAGGCGCTGCTGCTCGAATCCAACCTGATCAAGCGGCTCAAGCCCCGCTTCAACGTCGTGCTGCGCGACGACAAATCCTTCGCCGAGATCCTGATCCGGCGCGACCACCGCGCGCCCCAGATCCGCAAGCACCGCGGCGCCCACGCCATCCCCGGCGACTACTTCGGCCCCTTCGCCTCGACCTGGGCGGTCAACCGCACCGTCTCCATCCTGCAGAAGGCCTTCCTGCTGCGCTCCTGCTCCGACAGCGTGTTCGAGAGCCGCACCCGCCCCTGCATGCTCCACCAGATCAAGCGCTGCTCGGCCCCTTGCGTCGAAGCCATCGCCGCCCCCGAATACCGGGCCCTGGTCGAGCAGGCCCACGACTTCATGTGCGGCCGCTCCCGCCCTGTCATGGACCGCCTGTCGCGCGACATGCAGGCGGCGTCGGACGCCATGGAATTCGAGACCGCCGCGCGCCTGCGCGACCGCATCCGCGCGCTCTCGGCCATCTCCATGGAGCAGTCGATCAACCCGGAGACCGTGGTCGAGGCCGACGTCTTCGCCCTGCACAGCGAGGGCGGCCAGGCTTGCGTGCAGGTGTTCTTCTTCCGCGCCGGCCAGAACTGGGGCAACCGCGCCTACTTCCCCCGCGTGGACCGCGCCGACACCGACCCCGAGATCCTCGACGCCTTCCTCGGCCAGTTCTACGAGGACAAGCCCGTCCCCCGCCTGCTCCTGCTCTCGCACGAGGTCCCCAACCAGGCCCTGCTGGCCGAGGCCTTCTGCATCCGGTCCGGCCGCAAGGTGGAGATCACCAAGCCCCAGCGCGGCGAGAAATGCCGCCTGGTCGAGCACGCCATGGTGAACGCCCGCGAGGCGCTAGGCCGCAAGATGGCCGAGAGCTCGGCCCAGTCCAAGCTGCTCGCCGCCGTCGCCGAGGGCTTCGGCCTGGAGGCCCCGCCCGAGCGGATCGAGGTCTACGACAACTCCCACGTGATGGGCACCAACGCCGTCGGCGCCATGGTCGTGGCCGGCCCCGAGGGCTTCCAGAAGAGTCAGTACCGCAAGTTCAACATCCGCTCGGCCGAGCTCACCCCCGGCGACGACTACGGGATGATGCGCGAGGTGCTGCGCCGCCGCTTCGGCCGCCTGGTCAAGGAAGAGGAGGAGGGCGCCGACCCCGTCCGCCCCGACCTGGTGCTGATCGACGGCGGCGCCGGCCAGCTGGCCGCGGCCACCGAGGCTCTGGCCGAGCTCGGCGTCGACGACATCGCCGTCGCCGGCGTCGCCAAGGGCCCCGACCGCGACGCGGGCCTGGAGCGCTTCTTCATGCCGGGCAAGCCGCCCTTCATGTTCGAGCCCAAGTCGCCCGTCCTCTACTACCTCCAGCGCCTGCGCGACGAGGCCCACCGCTTCGCTATCGGCAGCCACCGCGTGCGCCGCACGATGGAGATGAAGAAGAACCCGCTCGACGAGATCGAGGGCGTGGGCCCGGGCAGGAAGCGCGCCCTGCTGCACGCGTTCGGCAGTGCGCGGGGGGTCAGCCGCGCGTCGGCGGCGGACCTGGCGAAGGTGGAGGGGGTCTCAGCGGCGCTGGCGCAGCGAGTGTATGATTATTTCCATAGGAGTTGAATGCACTACCTCGTGCCGCAGATCGAAGTGGCCGCTCTAACGGGACCTACGCGACCTGCTCCGTGACCTGGATGAGTCCGCCTGATCTAACCCGTCCTGCGAGGCAGGCGCTGGAGCGGCCGTTCCTCGACGAGGCATCCGACGTTCTTGCTTTGATCCAGTTTTCTCGGCAGAGTCATGAACCATGAAGTTCAAGAATCTAAGTCGCTTCCAAACCGGCGGTCGCCAAGGCGGTAAGATGGAGTTGTCGATCCCGCCTCCGCGCACACCAGACGGGCGGGTCTATCGCTGGTCCCCCAACGAAGATGCGCACCCGCGCCTCTTCGTGCTTGGTGACGTTCGGGAGTCCCCGGAGCGAACACCTGAATTGCAAGCGCGCATGAAGCAGCCGCCGCGCTCGCCGAAGACTGTCTGTCCCTACAGTGGGACGGTCGCGCCAGACCAAGACTTCACACACCCAGACGATCTGAAGGCGGCAATTGAGATCGTAAAGCACGCTGCGTTCCAGGATGTTCAAGACGCTATGTCTGAGATGTTCTCAGGCATTAACCGTCGATCTTCACGCAACAGCATGTTCCAGCTCACAGCTGAGGTGAGGAGTACACGTCGCCCAAAGCCCCGATTTGGACGGCGTGACCTTATGCGTGAACTTGTCTGCGACCACTGTGGCCGCGACTACGGCGTGTTTGCCATTGGTCTCTTTTGCCCTGACTGCGGTGCGCCCAATCTGCGCCTCCATTTCACCCGAGAGGTCGAGCTGGTGCGAGACCAGGTTGAGCTAGCCGAAAGCCTTGGTGAGGGATTCGAAGAGCTGGCATACCGGTTACTCGGTAACGCCCACGAGGATGTACTGACCGCCTTCGAGGCCACGTTGAAGACGGTCTATCTCTATGGCATGGCACAGCGCCGTGCCAATGCCGCGCGATTCAAGCCGATTGGGAATGATTTTCAGAACGTGGAGCGTGGCACGAAGCGTTATGAGGAATTAGGCCTCGACCCGTTTAGCCACCTGCACGAGCCCGAACTCGCCACGCTTAAGTTGAACATTCAAAAACGCCACGTCATTGGGCACAATCTCGGCGTCGCGGACGCCAAATTCACCGCGCACGCTGCCGACGCCAAGATCGGGGAGACTGTGCAGCTAGTTGGCGAAGACATCCGGACCTTCGCCGCCATCTGCCAAAAGGTCGTCGATCAGTTGGACGCTTGGCTCATAGGATCTGCTGCACCTTCTATTGGGGAGACGGGGCCGCTAGTCGATACCATGCCGAAAGCCGCGCCCGATGATCCTATGGGACTCATGGACCTTGATCTCGACCTATCGCGGCTCGCTCGGGAGATTGCGGTGTGGGTGGCGAAGCAGGATCAGGACGGCCGCCGGCGCTTCGTCGACCGCGAGGCGCTAAGAACAACATTCTCGAGTCAGACGGAGACCCAGCTTGTAGAAGCTGTCGCAGAACTGGGCATGGACGATTTCGTGCAAACCTCTACCGCGCTTGCCGAAGGGCTGCCCAGCTTCCGGCCGCTCGTTGAGCTTTACTCGACCTTCGACCGAATTGCCCTAGGCCATGATCCAGTGACCGACAGCGTGACCCTAGCTGAAGCTGCCCTCGCAGGCTCGGACGCGGTAAGCAGCGATACCTTGCTCCAAAAACTTGGCTGGTCCCTGCGGCGCTTCAACCCGGCGCTCGAACTTGTCACGGCGCACGTTCACCATGGCCGCGTCAGCCGAACAAATGATCCACAATTCGTGGTGCGCTCCTTCCACATGATGGCGGAAGATCGCGTCGCCCTGAAACGCTACATTGCTCGCACGAAAGGCTAGCCCCTGTCGACAGGCCAGCCGGCGGTGTGTCTGGACACTCCCAGAGTCAGTGCTAAGTGGTGTGCCTCTGAAGGAGGAATGCTCAGTTGACCAAAATGGTAGTGCCCTGCGAAACGGAGGGCTGCGGGACGACGGCAACTGTCGATCTCCCGGGTCAGATCAAGGAACTCTCCGTTGGCGGCCGCGTGAATGTCGACGGCGTCGCCTGCCCCAGCTGTGGCGGTAAGTTCAGCCGGGAAAGCGGGGTGTACAAGCCGGATGAGAACGACGTGTATCAACGCGTCGGCGATTACCAGCCCAAAGCCTAGGGGCGTCTAACTGCTGGTTCGCCGAAACCCCTCCCGCTGTTGATCTCATGGATGATTTTTAGGGGCGGTTCGGGGACAGCTTACCCAATCCCCTTATGGTCCCCGCCCCGCCGGCTCGCCAGCGTCACCACCCACGCCCCCGCCGCCAGCGCCGCCGCCGCCAGGAACGTCGTCCGCATCCCCGCCGCCACCGCCTGCGGCGCCGCGGCTGTGATGTCGGCCGCGCCTGAGGCCCAGGCGAACACGGCGCCCATCGCCGACGCGCCGGTGACCAGCCCCAGGTTGCGCGACAGGTTCAGCATCGCCGACACCACGCCCCGCTGGTCCGCTCCCGCCTCCGTCATCACCGCCGTGCTGTTGGCCGCCTGGAACAGCGCGTAGCTGCCGGTGGCCACGGCCATGGCGGCGATGTAGCCGGCGGCTCCGAAGATCGGCGGCGTGAGGGCGAGCCCGAGCAGGCCCGCGGCGATTCCCGCCAGTCCGGCCAGGTTCATCCGCAGGGCACCGAACCGGTCGACGACGCGCCCGGCCGGCACGCCGGCCAACGCGGCGACCAGCGGCCCCGCCGACATCACCAGCCCCACGCCGGCCGTCCCCAGCCGGAGCGCTCCGGAGAGATAGAACGGCCCCACGACCAGCGTCGCCATCAGCACCGTCGAGACGATCGCGTTCGCCAGGAGGGCCGCGTTCAGCCGGTGGTCGCGGAACATGCCCAGGCGCAGCAGCGGCGAGGCCGCCCTCGCCTGCGCCAGGATGAACAGCCCTGCTCCGACCGCCGCGGCGGCAAGCAGGCCCAGGTTGACCGCGCCAAAGCCGCCGCGCCCCCAGGTCATGGCCAGCGCATAGGCGGCGAGCGCCGCCGCGAGCAGCAGCGTGCCGAGGGCGTCGAAGCGCGGCGCCTCTCCCCTGCCCGCCGGGGGCGCGGTCGGCAGCGTCCGCAGCGCGAGGGCCAGGGCGAGCATCCCCAGCGGCACGTTGACCAGGAAGATCGTCCGCCAGCCGCCCCCCGCGATCAGCACGCCTCCCAATGACGGGCCGAGCGTGGTGCCGACCGCCGACATGGTCCCGAGCAGCCCCATAGCCGCCCCGGTCCTGGCCTTCGGGACCGTCTCCCCGACCAGCGCCATGGCCAGAGCCATCATGATCGCGGCGCCCACCCCCTGGAGCGCCCGCGCGGCGATCAGCAGCCACAGCGACGGCGCCGCCCCGCAGAGCAGCGAGGCCGCCGTGAACAGGCCGATCCCGACGATCAGCAGCCGACGCCGCCCGACGATGTCTCCGAGCCTACCCGCCCCCACGATCAACGCCGTGATCGCGAGCAGGTAAGCGATGACGACCCACTGGACCTGCTGAAAGGAGGCGGCGAACGCCTGCGCCAGAGTGGGAAGGCCGACGTTGGCGATGCTGGTGGCCAGCGAGGCCATCAGCACGCACAGCGCCAAGCTGCTCACTGCCCACCGCGACGAGGGGGCGAGCGCCGGACCTTCCCGTGCGGTCGCGGCAGTGACGGCCGAGCTTTGCATTAGCCCCATCTAGGCGCCGCCGGCTCTAGTTGCAAACGATTCGCAAGTAGCTCTTTGGGGCCACTTCTCCAGCAAGGGGAGAGCAACAGAACCTCCCCCGCAACCGCTCCGCCGCTCCCATAGAGCTGTGGCCGCCCTGCATCGTCGGCCGAAAACGCCCACCGTCTCATCCCCGCCCGCGACTCCAGCCCCATACTGCCGCCCGGGTCTTTGACATCGCTATCCCGAGCCCGCCGCCCCAGGCGCCGCTTGAACGAACGGTCGGCACGAGCGTCCGCCGCGCCCCAGCGAATGGCCGAATGTCCAAATGTCCGAATGTCCGGCGTTTCAAATCCGACATCTTCGCTGAAGCGGCCGAGGCTTCCTTCGCACAAAGCTGGACGCCGCTTGCCCGGTCTCCCCGCCTTCCTATCTCAACCCCTGACTCAACGAGCGGAACAGGAGCCCCCCCATGGCCGGCGGCTGGACGCGCGATGGCGCGGTGCTGGACCAGATCGAGGACACCGTCACCGACGGCGTGCTCGCCGCCCGCGCCCGCATGCCAGCGGGCGAGGGGTCGGACCATTGCGTCGAATGCGGCGATGAGATTCCCGAGGCCCGCCGCCGCGCCCTGCCCGGTGTCCACACCTGCGTCCACTGCCAGTCCGGCCGCGACAGCCGCGTCGTCACCGCCGGCATCAACCGCAGGGGCAGCAAGGACAGCCAACTCCGCTAGCGGGGCTGGCGGCCAAAGCAGACGCCGCTGCAGCCTCGGCGGCAGCCCAGAGGCTCCATTAGCAGCCGCGAAACAACCGTGTTATCGATCCTGCTTCGAGGATTGCGGAGCACCCCATGACGTCCTTCGGCCGCATCGCCGTTGCGCCGGCCCTCGCGCGCGGCTCCGCCCCGTCCGCCGCGCCCGGGATCACCTACACCGGGTCGCCGGGAGACAACTATCAGGTCGGGACCGATAATGACGACGTCTTCAACTACGGCCAGGGCGGCGAGGACACCATCTTTGGCGGCGCGGGCGACGACCAGATCAACCTCGGCGCCCGGTTCACCACCGACGACCGGATCAACGGGGGAACCGGCTACGACATCCTGAGGCTCAAGGGCGACTACTACGCCAACCAGCTGGACCTCGGCCCCGACACCCTGTTCGCGGTGGAGGAGATACGCCTCCTCGGAGGCTTCGATTACGTACTGACCCTGGACGAATCCACCGTCGCGCCCGGCGAGAGCCTCACGATTGACGCGACCGCCGTGGCGGCGGGCGACATTTCCTGGATATTCGCGGGCGAGGACACCGATGGCCTGTTCGTCTACAAAGGCGGCGCCGGCTTCGACTGGGTCAACGTCGGGCAAGCCAACGCCACGATGTTCGGCGGCGCCGGCGACGATTCGCTGGATATGGCGCCTGACTTCACCGGCGCCTCCCGCTTTGACGGCGGTCAGGGGAACGACCGCTTCTCCGTGTACTTTTCCGCTTCGGCTACCGTCACGCTCACAGCCCAGACCGTGGTTCACGTCGAACAGTTTTCGGTCCTGGCCAGGCCCAACGCGGGGGACGTCACCGTCCACCTGATCATGAGCAACGGCAACGTCGCCGCCGGCGAGACCATGCGGCTGAGCAGCGGCAGCAGCATTGGCGCGACCCTCGCCCTCTTTTTCGACGCCTCGGCCGAGCGCGACGGCGCCTATGAGATGTATGACAACACCCGCAACGATACCCTGATCGGCGGCCGCGGCGACGATGTCTTCAGGTTCTTCGGCGGGGGAACCGACAGCGCCGCGGGCGGCGCCGGCGACGACCGCTTCGTGATCAGTCAGTCGGCCGTGCTCGACGTGACCGACACGCTCGACGGCGGCGGCGGCCACGACATCCTCCAGTTTGCCTGGGATCAGTCCGCGGGCGTGGTCCTGGGGGCTACCTCTCTGATCAGGATTGAGGCCGTGCTCTTCGACCCCAACTTCAGCTACGCCGTGACCTTGGAGGACGCTGCGGTAGCGGCCGGCGGCAAGCTCACCGCCGACGGCTCGGCGATTGTGGATTCCCATTGGCTGTCCTTCGATGGCTCCGCGGAGCGCGACGCCGAACTGGCGATCGAAGGGGGCGCGGGCGCCGATACCTTGCTGGGCGGCCGGCGCGACGATGTGCTCCGCGGCGGTGGGGGCGACGACATCCTGAGCGGCGGCCGCGGCGGCGACCGGCTGTTCGGGGGCGGCGAGGCCGATACGTTCCGCTACCTCAGTGTCACGGACAGCCGCGCCAGCAATCCTGACACGATCGTCGGCTTCGGACTGGGGGCTGACATCATCGACCTGCGCAAGATCGACGCCGACATCACCCAGGCCGACAACCAGGCGTTCCATCTCGGCAAGACAACGGGCCACATCGGCGATATCGTCGTCGTCTACGATGCCGCGGCCGACGTGACCAAGGTGCGGCTCTACGTTGATGCCGACGACCAGGCGGACGGCGTCATTCTGCTGGAGGGCGACCACCGCGGCCTCTCAGCCGACGCGTTCCTGCTTTAGAGGAGAGGAACACGCCTCCGGCGGGCCCGCTCGTCTCCACGCCCCGGCGGCTTACTCGCCTCGGCGCCGCGGACGCTTAGTCCCGCACGCATTCTGAAACGATCCTGCGCAATTTCAGCCGCTTAGTCGCTCCCGGCCCCTTTTCATCCCCCCTCTCCCCACACCCCCTTACCCTTGTCCCCAAACCTTTGGAGACAAGCCCATGACCGCCCACTTCGATAAAGCCGGCCTCGACGAGAACGGCCTCTACTACGCCCCCATCGACCGCGCCCGCCGCGGCCATTCCGACGAGGTGTGGCTGCGCGCGCGCGAGGCCTACGAGGGCGGCCTGTCGGTCCAGACGGCGTGCGAGCGCGCCGGCGTCTCGCGCTCGGCCCTGTTCGAGCGGGCGCGCAAGGAGGGATGGCGCCGCCCCGCCCCGCGCGGCTGGGTCACCGACGAGGAACTGGCCGAGGCTGCCGCCGCCCCGCCCCTGACGCCCCAGCAGGCGGCCGAGGAGCCTGGGAGCAGGCCAGCCTGGCCCTGCGCCTGGGCCGCCTCGCCGAGGCCGCCGCCTGGACCCGCCTGCACCGCCAGTACCGCCAGATCGTGAAGGAGGACGAGGCGCGCGAGGCCAAACGCCTCGACGCCATCCGCAAGAACTACGAAGCCTTCGTCCGCGGCATCCAGGTCGAGGCCGGCCTCGAGCACGCGCGGGAAGAGATCCCATCCTCCTGCGAAGCCGGCGAGGCTGACGAAACCGACGAGGCGTTAGCCGCGGGCTACGCCGAACTGCAAACCCGCCTGCACATGGAGACCGGCGCTTTCATTGAAGCCTGCGACCGCGCGACGCCGACCCTCGCCAACGGCTCCGCCGATCCAGACTTGCCGGACTCACCGGACCGGCTTTCGCAGTCCGGCGAAGCCATTCCGGCCGCTGTCCACCCGGCCCAGGGCTGTGGGCGCCCCGTCTAGCCAGTGCGCCTGATCAGATCACGAAGCCGTCGGAGTGCGCGCCCAGCTCAGGCGCGGAGGCGTCCGCGACGTGCGCCGCCTGCGCGTCCGACAGGTGGCGGGCGCCATGCTCCGGATCGCCGGTGACGGGATCCTTCTTGAACAGCATGAAGTTGTCCAGGCCGCCCTCCTCCCCGCCGTTCACATATTCGGCGCGGACGATCACCTCCTGCACGTCCGCCAGCACCGCCTTGATCTGGGCGGAGGTGGCGACCGCCCCGCCGAGCGAATCGACGTGCCAGCCGCCCTTGACGCTCAGCTGGGCCGAGACATGCGTCCATCCCGCGCCCGGCTGGCCCATCACCCGCACCAGGGTGATCCCCCCGCCGGTGATCTCCACGTCCGGCACGCCGCTGTAGTCCGACCCGGTGTCATAGATGTCGTAGGACAGCTTGCCTTTGTAGAAGGCCGACTGGTCGCCCAGGAACTTGGACCCGGCGACGAAGTAGGAGTCGCTCCCGGACGCGGCGTCGATCCAATGGATGTGGCCCCCCGGATCGCCGCCGGCAGGTTGCCAGTCGAACGTCCCCACGTCCCCCTGCATGCTCCAGCCTTCAAGGCCTTTGCTGAACCTGGACACGATCCGAGGCATGAGCTTCTCCCCCTCTTGCTGAAAACAGCGTTCGCGCCAGGCGGGGTGAGAGTCAAGCGGCGGCGGGAGGGCGCGTGATAGGTCCGCCACCGGCACATGCGGCCCCGCAGTCAAAAAAGCCTGGATCCCCGCCCTCGCGGGGGTGAGCGGGAGGGGGAGTTGGCTTAAGAGGCGCTCGAACGCTGGGGCCGCCGCAGCCCCACAGGAGCCACGATGAAGTCCCTCCCCAACCTCCTCACCGCCGCCCGCCTGATGCTGTGCCTGCTGATGTTCGCCGCCCTGATGCTGGTCGCCGGCGCCATCCCTGGCGTGGAGCGGGCGCCCGTCAGCATGGGCAACCAGCTCGTCGCCTTCGCCTTCGTCGCCTTTGTGGTGGCGGCGGTGACCGACTTCCTCGACGGCTGGCTCGCCCGCAAATACGGCGTCGAGAGCACGCTCGGCGCCATCCTCGACCCCATCGCCGACAAGATACTGGTCTGCGGCGCCATCGTCGGCCTGCTGGCGCTGGGGGCCCGCGACCTCGCCCTTCCCGGCGGCCTGATCCTGTTCCGCGAGTTCTCCGTCTCCGCTCTGCGGGAAGTCCTGGCCCCCCGCGGCCTGAAGCTTCCCGTCACCTTCCTCGCCAAGACCAAGACCACCGTCCAGCTGGTCGCCCTCGCCGCCTACCTGGGCCTCCCCCTGCTGGCTGGCCTGATCATGCGTTCTGGCGGGGTCGAAGCCATCGCCACCCTGCGCAACGTGATGACCACCGTGCTCGTGCTGCTCTGGATCGCCGCGGCCATCACCGTCTGGACCGGGCTCGAATATGCCTTGGCCGCGCGCCGGGCGCTGGCGGCGAAAGCTTAATGCTTGGCGTCGGCGTAGGGCTGCGCCACATCGCGCTTGATCAGCCCCCGCGTGGAGTCGTTCACGCCGGTGAGGATGAACTGGATCGCCATCGCGCAAAGGATCAGCCCCGCCACCCGCACCACGATGGTCATCCCCACCCGCCCGAACAGCCGGCTCATCAACCCAGTCAGCAGGAAGGTCACCAGCGTCGCCACGCACACCCCGAAGATCACCGCCGCGCCCACCGCCGCCCCCGTGACGCCGAACGCCTTCGCCTCGCCCGCATAGATGATCACCGCCGACATCGCCCCCGGCCCGATCAGCAGCGGCATGGCGAAGGGCACCACCAGCCGCTCGAAGCTGCGCCGGGCATAGCCCCGGATGTCATTCACCCCCTGGGTGTCGCCCGAAGCCGCGAACGCCTCGGTGATGTCGTTCCGCGCCATGTCGAGCCCCAGCAGCAGCAGCAGGATGCCCCCCGCGATGCGGAAAGCCGGCATCGAGATGCCGAAGAACTGGAGCAAGGACAGTCCCGCGAAATAGAAGAAGATCAAAAACACGAACGCGAACAGCGAGATGTACACCGCCGTCAGCCGCCGCCCGCCCGCGCTCGCCCCCAGCGTCGCCGCCGCGAACACCGGCACGTTGCCGATCGGGTCAAGCAGGGCGAACAGGGCGACGAAGAAGTTGACGCCGAATTCCTGCGCGGGGCCCATGTCGTCCTCTTAAGGCTGAGCATGTCCCCCCGCCACCCCCGGAGCCTCGCCGCATGATCGCCGACCCGCGCCTGGTCGTGGCCCTCGACCTCGCCACCGCCGCCGAAGCCAGGGCAATGATCGAGCGGCTGGGTGACGCCGCCGGCTTCTACAAGATAGGCCTGCAGCTCCTGGCCACCGAAGGCATGGTCCTCGCCCGCGAACTCAAAGCCTCCGGGCGCCAAGTCTTCCTCGACTGGAAGCTCCACGACATCGGCGCAACGGTGGAAAAGGCCGCCGCCGCCTTGGCCGCAAGCGGCGCCGGCGACCTGCTTACCGTCCACGCCGAGCCTCAGGTCATGGCGGCCGCCCGGCGCGGCGTCGAAGGTTCACAGCTGAAGGTTCTCGCCGTGACGGTGCTGACCAGCCTCTCCGACTCCGACCTACGCCAGATCGGCTATACCGAGCCCGCCGCCGCTCTGGTCGAGCGCCGCGTGCGTCAGGCGGGGGAGGCTGGCGTCCATGGCGTCGTCGCCAGCCCACATGAGGCCGCGCTGGCGCGGCGCATCGGCGGCCCCGGCTTTCTGGTGATTACCCCAGGCGTGCGCCCCTCGGGCGCCGCGCTCGACGACCAGGCCCGCGCCGCCGCCCCCGCCGAGGCGCTGCGCAACGGCGCCACCCACCTCGTGGTCGGGCGTCCAATCACGGCCGCGAGCGACCCGCGCGAGGCTGCCCGGGCGATCGCTGCCGAGATGGCGGGCGCCTGACCTACTTGCAGCAGCCGCCGTGATGGCCGCCGTGGCCCTTGCCGCCGCCCGAGACGTGCACCCGGGCCCGCGCCGAGGCGAAGGCTGACGCCGAGGCCGAAGCCCGCGCCCGGCTGAAGCTCGAGCCGAAGCCGTTGCCGCCGACGATGAAGCCGCCGCCTCCGCCGCCGGAGCCGATCCACGCCGGGCCGACGCCGCCGTCCAGGCTCATGTCGGAGATACGCAGGCCCGCCGTCGTCAGCCCGCCACAGGGGGAGGCTACGAGTTCCGCCCCGCACGCGGCCGGCTGGTACCCGATCCGATACTTCCAGAACGAGTGATAGTCCCCGTACTGCGACTCGTAGCCGGCGCCGTGGCCGCCGCCGTACGGCCCCTGGTCATAGGTCCCCTGGCCGTACATGCCCTGGTCGTAGCCGCCCTGATCGTAGCCGCCGTCGCCGTAGGCCTGGCCGCCGCCGTAGCGGTCGTAGCCGCCGTCGTAACCCTGCGCAGAGGCGGGCGGCGGCGGGGGCGGCGCGTAAGACTGGCCGCCGTGGCTCCCATACGGCTGGCTGTAGCCGTGGCTCGTCATCGGGCACTTGTGGCCGCAGCCCCTGTGGCCGCCCATCGCCATCCCGCCCATAGCCGTGCCTGCGCCCATGCCTTCGCCGTGGCCGTAGGTCGGGACCCAACCGGAGTCGTAGCTGTAGGTCTTCACCGTGCTGCGGCCACGCATGCCGCCGCTCTTCCAGGCATACCGCCGCACGACCGGGCCGTGCTCGTAGCCGCGCCAGCCGCCGTGCGCGCCACGGCTCATGCCGTAGCCGTACTGGCCGCCGTGAGCCTGGCCGTGCGACTCGTCGGCGTAACCTTCCTCCGCCTGGCCGTAAGGCTGGTCCGGTCCCTGCGCGTATTGCTCGGGCGGAGGGGCGTAGTGGTGGGCCGGTCCGCCCGGCGGATAGGCGTCCGCCTCCGGCCCCTGGGCGTACTGCCCGGGCGGTGGCGCATAGTGGTGGGCCGGGCCGCTCGCGGGTCCTTGGCCGTATTGGTCCGGCGGCGGTCCCTGGTCGTCGTAGGGCGCCATGTCCTCTTCCGGCGGAGGCTGAGGCGAATAGGCGGCGTCATCGCCATAATCGCCCTTGTCGTACCAGCGGTCGCCTTGCGTCAGGGGCGGGCCGCCGGCCAGCTGCGGATAGCTCTTCTGATAGGCGGAGCCGGGTTCGGCTTCCTCCGGCGGGCCCGAGCCGCCGCCGTTGTCGGCGAGCGCCACGCCCGCCGCCGCCATCAGGATCGCGGCCGCCGCCGCCGTCGCGTAAACCGTGCGCATCGCGCGCCTCCTCCAGCCATGCCGAAATGGTTAACGGCGCAAGCTAGACGATGGCTCCCGCCGCTCCACGGGTTTCCCGCGCGAGGCGAACCATTCTCCTAGAAATCGACGGCGATGCCCTTGCGCTCCCAGTCGCCATAGCGCGTGGGCTCCGGCCCGCGCGGCCCGCCCCGTTCCTCCGGCAGGGCTTCGGCGGCCTTGGCGCGCCTCGCCTCCGCCTCCTCCAGGGCGCGGCGGGCGGCGTCGGAGAGCGGACGCGAGGGGAGGGGCGACTGGTCCATGGGCGGCATTTAGGCGCACCCGCCGGCGCGCGCAAAAACCGGCGTTCCGTCCACGACGATTTGGGATTAACGGTCACGCTTCGCGCACGGGGAGGTGCGCAAGGGGGAATAGCAGATGACCATGCCCAAGGTGAGCTTCGCCTTTTTCGCCACCGCCGTCGTGTTCGTGCTGATCGGCATGACGCTCGGCGTGTTCATGGGGGCGACCGAGAACTTTCAGATGGCCCCGGTGCACGCGCACCTGAACCTGATCGGTTGGGCCAGCATGGGGCTGATGGGGACCTTCTATGCCCTGGCCGGCGACAAGGCGCCCCGGCGGCTGGCCTGGGTCAACTACGGCTTGATGACCGGGGCCGTGGCGGTGATGACGCCGTCGCTGGCGATCCTGCTCAGCGGCAACAAGGCGATCATTCCGGTGCTCAGCGTCTCCGAGCTGGCGGCGGTGGCCGGCATGCTGACCTTCTTCGCGGCGGTGCTGATCACCTGGGCGCGCTCCAGCCGTCCCGTGGTCAACCCCTTGGCCGCGGCGATGCCGGCGGAGTAAGCCCGCGCCTCCACCCGTGGAGGCGGCTTGGCTGATCAGGGACTTGCGGCGCGCACGGCGGCGCTGGAGCTGACCCAGGCGGCGCTGGCCCGCCGGGGCGGCCTTGAGGCGGCGCTGTCCGCTCCCGCCTTTGCGGCGCTGGACGCGCGCGACCGCGCCTTCGCCCGCGCCCTGGCGATGACGGCGCTGCGCCGGCTGGGCCAGATCGACCGGCTGCTCGAGCCGCGCCTGCGCAAGCCCCCGCCCGAACGGGTCCGCCAGATCCTGCGCCTGGGCGCCGCCCAGCTGTTCTGGATGGACACCCCGGCCCACGCGGCGGTCTCCGCCTCGGTGGAAATGGCCGAGGCCCGAAGCGAGACCCGGCCGTTCAAGGGCTTGGTCAACGCCGTGCTGCGCGGGCTCCTGCGCGACGGCCCCGCCCCCGGCGATGCGGAAGCGCTGGCGCCGCCCTGGCTGTTCGCCCGCTGGCGCGCCGCCTACGGCGATGCTGACGCGCGCGCCATGGCGGCGCTGATCGCCGAGGAGCCTCAGACTGACCTCACCCCCCGAAACGCCGCGGACGCGGCGGACCTCGCGCGCGCGCTGGAGGGCGTGGTGCTGCCCGGCCCCACCGTGCGGGCCGCCCGGCGCGGCGAACTGACGGAGTGGCCCGGCTACGCGGAAGGGCGCTGGTGGGTCCAGGATGCCTCCTCCGCGATCCCCGCGCGGTTGTTCCACGTGGAACAAGGCCGGAGCGCCGCCGACCTGTGCGCCGCCCCGGGCGGCAAGACCCTGCAGCTGTGCGCGGCGGGGGCTCAGGTCACTGCGCTGGACCGCGCCGCCTCGCGGCTGAAGCGGCTGGAGCAAAATCTCGCGCGGCTCGGTTTCGCGGCCGAGACCATCGCGGCGGACGCCGCAGAGTGGGCCGACGCGCGCGAGTTCGACGCGGTGCTGCTGGACGCGCCCTGCACCTCCACCGGCGCCTTCCGCCGCCATCCCGATGCGCTGTGGACCACTCGCCCCGCTGACATTCCGGGCCTCGGCATGACCCAGGCGCGCCTTCTCGCCAGCGCCGCCGGCCGGGTTCGGCCAGGCGGGCAGATGGTGTATTGCGTCTGCTCCCTGGAGCCGGAGGAGGGCGAGGCGCAGGTCGAGGCGTTCCTGCGCGCCCGCGAGGATTTCCGGCTGGACCCAATTGCAAGGGGGGAGGGCGGCTCGCCCGAGGCGAGCCTGACGCCGCGCGGCTGGCTGCGCATCCTGCCCCACCACCGCGAGGGCGGCACGGACGGCTTTTTCGCCGCACGGCTCCGCCGCTTGCCGGGGTGAGCCCCCGCCGCTAAGCCCGCGCCGTGCCCGCCCGCCCGATCATCGCGCCGTCGATCCTGTCGGCGGACTTCGCCAAGCTGGGTGAGGAGTGCCGGGCCTTGGCCGCCGCCGGCGCCGACTGGCTGCACGTGGACGTCATGGACGGCCACTTCGTGCCCAACATCACCATCGGCCCCGCCGTGGTGAAGGCGATCCGCCCGCACGTCTCGATCCCCATCGACGTGCACCTGATGATCGCTCCGGCTGATCCGTACCTCGAGGCCTTCGCCGAAGCCGGCGCCGACGTTCTGTCCGTGCATCCGGAGGCGGGGCCCCACCTCAGCCGCTCGCTTCAGCGCATCCGCCAACTTGGCTGCAAGGCCGGGGTGGTGCTGAACCCCGCCACCCCGGTCGAGGCGGTCGAGAGCGTGCTGGATGAGGTCGATCTGCTGCTGGTGATGTCGGTCAACCCCGGCTTCGGCGGCCAGGGCTTCATGGCGTCCCAGCTACGCAAGATCGAGCGCCTCCGCGCCCTGATCGACCGCTCCGGCCGTGATGTAGTCCTTGAGGTGGACGGCGGCGTCACGGCTGAAACCGCGCGCCCCTGCCTCGCCGCTGGAGCCACGGCGCTCGTCGCCGGCACCGCCGTGTTCCGCGGCGGGCCCGGCCGCTACGCCGTTAACATCCAAGCCCTACGCGGCTGAACCGCCGTTTCAGGACACGTCCATGCCCGCAGCTCCAGCCTTCCCGCCGCCGCCCGACCGCCTGCCGGTGCGGCGGGCGCTGATCTCGGTCTCTGACAAGGCCGGCCTGGTCGACACCGCCCGTGCCCTGGCGGACCTGGGCGTGGAGTTGGTCTCCACCGGCGGCACCCACGCCGCCATCCGCGCGGCGGGGCTGCGGGTCAAGGAGGTCTCCGAACTCACCGGCTTTCCCGAGATGATGGACGGGCGGGTGAAGACCCTCCATCCGCTGATCCACGGGGGCCTCCTGGGCGTGCGCGAGGCGCCCGAGCACGCCCGCGCCATGACCGCGCATGGCATCGGCGGCATCGACCTTTTATACGTCAACCTCTACCCGTTCGAGGAGACGGCGGCGCGGGGCGCCGACTTCGAAACCTGCGTCGAAAACATCGACATCGGCGGTCCGGCGATGATCCGCTCCGCCGCCAAAAACCACGGCTATGTGGCGGTGTGCACCGACCCCGCCGACATGGCCGAGGCGCTGCGAGCGCTCCAGGACGACGGGGCCACGACCCTGGCCCTGCGCCGCCAGCTGGCCGCCCGGGCCTTCGCCCGCACCGCCGCCTACGACGCCGCGATCTCCGGCTGGTTCTCCGGCCAACTCGGCGAGGCGCCCCCCGCGCGCAAGAGCATCACGGGCGAGCTGCGCCAAACCATGCGCTACGGCGAGAACCCGCACCAGGCCGCCGCCTTTTACACCTTCGCCAAGCCGCGCCCCGGCGTCGCCACGGCGCGGCAGCTTCAGGGCAAGGCGCTGAGCTACAACAACATCAACGACACGGACGCGGCCTTCGAGCTGGTCAGCGAGTTCAGCCCCGCCGAGGGCGCCGCCGTGGCGATCATCAAGCACGCCAATCCGTGCGGCGTGGCGCTGGGGGACGACCTGCGCACGGCCTATCTTCGCGCGCTGGAGTGCGACCCGGTGTCGGCTTTTGGGGGCATCGTGGCGGTGAACCGCAGGCTGGACGCCGCCGCCGCCGAGGAGATGGTCAAGATCTTCACTGAGGTGGTGATCGCGCCCGAGGCCGACGATGAGGCCGTCGCGGTGTTCGCCGCCAAGAAGAACCTGCGCCTGCTGATCACCGGCGAGCTGCCGGACCCTCTCGAAAAGGGCGAGACCTTCAAGTCGGTCTCCGGCGGCTTCCTCGCGCAAGGCCGCGACAACGCCCGGGTCACGGCGGCCGACCTCCAAGTCGTCACCCGCCGCCGCCCGACCGAGCGGGAGGTGAGCGACATGCTGTTCGCCTTCACCGTCGCCAAGCACGTCAAGTCCAACGCCATCGTCTACGCCAGGGACGGCCAGACCGCGGGCATCGGCGCGGGCCAGATGAACCGGCGCGACTCCGCCCGCATCGCCGCCCTTCGCGCGCGCGAGGCGGCGGAGGCGGCCGGCCTGGCGGAGTCGCTGGCGAAGGGCTCCGCCTGCGCTTCCGACGCCTTCTTCCCCTTCCCCGACGGCCTTCTACAGGCGGTAGAGGCCGGTGCGACCGCGGTGGTTCAGCCCGGCGGCTCGATGCGCGACGCCGAGGTCATCGCCGCGGCGGACGAGGCCGGAGTGGCCATGGCCTTCACCGGCATCCGCGTCTTCCGCCATTGAGCCCTGCCCGCGCGCGATCTTAACCTTAACGCTTCGTTGAGCGGCGGGGGACGATGCTGGCGGCCAGCCTGGAGCGCCTCATGCCCCTCACCCGACTTCTTCTTGCCGGCGCGGCCGCCGCGGCGCTCGCCTGCGCTTTCCCCGCATCGGCGCTGAGCCTGCTGCCGAAATCCAAGCCCAAGGCCGGCGAAACGGCGGCCGCGGCCGCTTCCGCCAACAAGGCGGTGACTGGGCCGCTCGCGGCGCCTTCCGCGGTTCCGGCCGAGCCGCCGCGCAAGGCCACGCCCGCCGAGCGGGCGCAGGCGGACCGGCTAGACCCGCTCGCCCGCGCCGCCTTCTGGTCGCGTGAGGCGCAGACGGACGCGCGCGATGCCGAGGCGGGGGTCAAGCTGGCCCAGGCGTTGCGCGCCCTCGGACAATACGCCGAGGCCGTCCAGGCGGCGGAGGGCGTCCTGGTGGTCGATCCGGCCAACACCAGCGCCCTGCTGGAGGCCGCCCGCGCTCATCTCGCGGCCGGGCGCGGCTTCTACGCCATCGAGCCCCTGAAAAAGGCGCAAGCGGCCGCGCCGCGCGATTGGCGGGTGCTGTCGCTGCTGGGCGTGGCCTACGACCAGACCCAGCGTGGGACCGAGGCGGTGGCGACGTGGCGGCAGGCGCTGCAGATCGCGCCCAACCAGCCGGCGTTGCTCGCCAACCTAGCCATGCACGAGGCGGCGGGCGGCAACCTGGTCGAGGCGGAGCGGTTGCTGCGCACCGCGATCGCCCAGCCGGGCGTGTCGGTGAAGGAGCGGCAGAACCTGGTGCTGGTGCTGGGTCTCCAGGGCAAGCTGACGGAGGCCGAGCAGCTGGCGCGCCAGGACCTTCCGCCCGAGCTTGCGGAGAACAACCTCGCCTACCTCCGCGCCGCCGCCAGCGGCGAGCGGTCGTGGAATGGGCTGAAGGCGCAGCCCTCGGGCAGCTGATTCCCACGTCGTCGCCCAGCTTGTCCGGGCGACCCATTCTGCTGGTCAGTCTACGCGGCCGCTTGGATTGTCCGCGTTGTGGGCGACGACGGTGGGCGTGGGCCCCGCCTCAGTGGCGCATGTCCATCACGCGTATCACCGCGGGACCCATGATCACCACGAACAGCACCGGCAGGAAGAAGATGATCATCGGCACGGTCAGCTTGGCGGGGAGCGCGGCGGCCTTCTTTTCCGCGGCCGAGAGGCGCATGTCGCGGTTTTCCTTGGACAGCACGCGCAGCGCGTTGCCGAGCGGGGTGCCGTAGCGCTCGGCCTGGATCATGGCCGTGCAGACCGACTTGATGCCGGCGTCGGGGACGCGCTTGGACAGGCCCTCGTAGGCTTGGCGCCGCTCGGGCAGGTAGGACAGCTCGGCCACCAGCAGGGTCATCTCCTCGGCCAGTTCGATCGAGGAGGCGCCGACCTCCTGGCTGACCTTCTGCAGGGCCGCCTCGATCGACATGCCGGACTCGACGCAGATGAGCAGCAGATCGAGCGCGTCGGGGAAGGCGCGCACGACGCTGATCCGCCGCTTGCCCGCCTGGTTCTTGATGAACACGGAAGGGGCGTAGAAGCCCGCTGCCATGCCCAGCACCGCGAAGAACAGCCGGGTCAGGAACGGCAGGCCGAAATCGTTGAGGACGAAGAAGTACAGCGCGGTGAACGCGCCGAGCGCCAGCGGCAGGGCGAAGCGGAAGAAGTAGAAGGTCGAGATCGGGCGGGGGCCGCGGTAGCCGGCCTCGGCCAGCTTATCGACGACCTTGGGGTCCTCGAGCAGCTTGGACAGGTTCAGCCTCTCGACGATCTTCTTGTAGCGGCTGTCGTCGCGCTGGCGCAGCGAGCTTTCCTTGGCCAGCGCCTGGCGCGAGCGCCGCTTCAGCTCCTCGCGGCGGTTGGCGACCGACTTCAGCCGCGCGTCCAGGGCGTCGCGCTTCAGCATCGGCGCGCCGATGGTCACCACGGTGGCGAAGGCGAGCGCGGCCGAAAAGGCGGCGATGATGTTCTTGGGGTCGGTGACGGTGGTGACGAGGCTCATGGGCGGGCGGCCTCAGAACTTGAAGTTGATCATGCGGCGCATGACCCAGATGCCGACGCTCATCCAGAAGGCCCCGCCCATCAGCAGGATCTGGCCGCGCGGGTCGGTGAACATCGGCGCCATGTACGAAGGGGTAGTGACCGACACCAGCGCCATCACGCCGGGCGGCAGCGAGCCGATGATGGCGGCGGACGCCGTGGCTTCGCCTGACAGCGCCTTGATCTTCTCGCGCATCATCTTGCGCGAGCGGAGCACGCCCGAGAGGTTGCCCAGCGCCTCGGCCAGGTTGCCGCCGCTCTTCTGCTGGATCGCCAGGACGATGGCGAAGAAGCGCAGTTCGGAGAGGGGCATGCGCTCGAACATCTTGTCGAGCGCCTGGTCGGTCGAGAGGCCCAGGCCCAGGTTCTCCACCAGGCGGCGGAACTCGGGGCCGAGCGGAACGGGGGCTTCGCGGGCAATGATCTTCAGGCAGTCGTGCAGCGGCAGGCCCGATTTGATGCCCCGCACGATGATGTCGGTGGCGTCGGGGAAGGCGGCGACGAACTTGGCCGCGCGGCGCTTGCCCAGGAAGCCGACGACCCAGCGGGGCAGACCGAAGCCGAGGCCGAAGCCCAGGCCAATGGCGATCAGCGGGCTCGGCGCCATCAGCAGGCCGAGCAAGGTGACAACCACGCCCACCACCGCGCAGATGATCCAGAAGGTGCGCGGGCCGATCGACAGCCCCGCCTGCTGCAGCTTGGCCTTCAGGGTGAGCGAGGCCTTGCGCTGCTGCTTCTCCTGCTCCTTCAGCGACTTCAGGATCTGCTTGCGGCGGCGCTCGGGGTCTTTGTCGGTGCGGATCTTCGAAGGTTCGGCGCGGGCGCGTTCGGCGATGGCCTTGGTGCGCTTGACCACCAGCTCGTTGCCCGAGCCGCCGGCGAAGACGAAGCCCAGCCCCGCGATCGTGACGAAGGCCAGGATGGCGGTGAGGATGACCAGCATCGCCTATTCCGCCGCGTCCAGCGCCTCGGCGAGTTCCTTCTCCAGGCCGTAGTAACGGGCGCGGTCCCAGAAGCGCGGGCGGGCGATGCCGGTGGAGCGGAACTTGCCCACGACACGGCCGTCGGCGTCCTCGCCGGTGATCTCATAGACGAACAGGTCCTGGGTCACGACCACGTCGCCCTCGAGGCCCACGACTTCGGTGACATGGGTGATGCGGCGCGAGCCGTCGCGCAGGCGGGCGGCCTGGATGATCACGTCCATGGAGCCGACGATCATCTCGCGGATGGTCTTGGACGGCAGGCCGTAGCCGCCCATGGTGATCATCGACTCCATCCGGCTCAGCGCCTCGCGCGGCGAGTTGGCGTGCAGCGTGCCCATCGAGCCGTCGTGGCCGGTGTTCATCGCCTGCAGCAGGTCGAAGGCTTCGGGGCCGCGCACTTCGCCGACGATGATCCGCTCCGGGCGCATGCGCAGGCAGTTCTTGACCAAGTCGCGCATGTTGATCTGGCCCTGACCCTCCAGGTTCGGGGGCCGGGTCTCCAGGCGCACCACGTGCGGCTGCTGCAGCTGCAGTTCGGCGGCGTCCTCGCAGGTGACCACCCGCTCGGTCGGGTCGATGAAGGCGGTCATGCAGTTCAGCAGCGTGGTCTTGCCCGAGCCGGTGCCGCCGCTGATCAGCACGTTGCAGCGGCTGGCGCCGATCACGCCCAACACCCGGGCGCCTTCGGGACTGATCGAGCCGAACTCGACCAGGTTCTTCATGGTCAGCTTGTCTTTGCGAAATTTCCGGATGGTCAGCGTCGGCCCGTCCAGCGCCAACGGCGGTGCGATCACGTTCACACGTGAACCATCGGGGAGGCGCGCGTCGCAGATGGGGGAGGACTCGTCCACGCGGCGGCCGACCTGGCTCACGATCCGCTGGCAGATGTTCATCAGCTGGACGTTGTCGCGGAAGCGGACGTTGGTGAGCTGCACCCGCCCGGCGACCTCGATGAACACCCGCTGGGCGCCATTGACCATCACGTCGGCGATGTCGTCGCGCGCCAGGAGCGGCTCGAGCGGCCCGTAGCCCAGGACGTCGTTGGTGATGTCCTGGACCAGGTGCTCCTGCTCGGCCACCGACATGGAGACGTTCTTGATCGCCACCAGCTCGGCGATGATGTCGCGGATTTCCTCCGCCGCGGTCTTGGCGTCGAGCTGGGCCAGCTGGCTCAGGTCGATGGTGTTGATCAGGGCGTTGAAGATCGTGGTCTTGGTGGCGTGGTAGTAGTCCGACTGCTGGTGGACGATCTGCGCCACCGGCTGAGCCTGGGCCTTCTGCAGCTGCTCGAACGCCGAGGTCTGGCGCGGGCCGGTCGGCAGGCCGGCCTTGGGCGCGGCGCCGGGCTGGGGGGCGGCGGGCGCCTCCACGCGCTGGGGTCGGGTGGCGAGCGCCACGCCGTCGCTCCCGGGAGGCGGGCCGGGGGGCGGCTGCAGGCTCTCTGCGGTGGCGCGCTTGCCGAACACGGGGGCTTACTTCCGCTTGAACAGGCTGAGGGCCGGCTTCTTGGCCGGGGCGGGGGGGGCCGAGCGGCGGGTGATCAGCTGGGCCAGGTGGTCCAACCCCTCCGCCGTCTTTGACGTGGGCGCGATCTCGTGGATCATCTGGCCGTTGTTGGCCGCCTTGCCGAACAGCTTGGGGTCGAAGGGCAGCACCAGCGCCGGCTGCATGCCGAGCGCGGCGGCGTAGTCCTTCACCGGGATCTCGGGCCGGCCGGGCACGCCGACCTGGTTCAGCACCAAGCGGGGCGCGCTGTCGTTGGGCCGCGCCTGCTTGAGCAGGTCGATCATGTTCTTGGCGTTGCGCAGCGCAGCCAGGTCCGGCGTGGCCACGATCACCACTTCGTCGGAGGTGAGCAGAACCCGGCGCATCCACGAGCCCCACTGGTGGGGCAGGTCGAGCACGATGAACGGCGCGGTCGAACGGATCTTGGAGGCCACTTCCTCGGCGGCGTCGGCGCTGAAGTCGTAGTCCTCGTCCAGCGTGGCGGGCGCGGAGAACAGCGACAGCCGGTCGGTGCAGCGCGCCATCATCCGCTCGAGCAGCACCGGGTCGAGCCGGTCGGGCTGGGACAGGGCGTTGGCCATGCCCTGCAGCGGGTCCTGGTTGAAGTCGAGGCCGGCGGTGCCGAAGGCGAGGTCGAAGTCGACCATCACCGTGTTGGCCTGCATCCGCTCCGACAGCGAATAGGCGAAGTTGTGGGCGATGGTGGACGCGCCCACCCCGCCCTTGGCCCCGGCGAACGCGATCTGGCGGCCCAGGAACGGCGAGGACGGGTCGGCGAACAGTCCGGAGATGGCGCCGATAACCTGCAGCGGCTGCAGCGGCGGCACCAGGTATTCGCTCACGCCGCGGCGCATCAGCTCGCGGTAGAGCGCGATGTCGTTGGCCGCGCCGATCACCATCACCTTGGTGCCGGGGTCGCAGACCTCCGACAGCCGGTCGAGCTGGCTCAGCAGGCCCTCGCCCCGGTCGGCGCTCTCCACCACCACCAGGGGCGGTGTCGGCTGGTTCGCATAATGCTGGATGGCCGCAGCCAGGCCGCCGGGGCGCACCTGAGTGGTGGTGCGCGCCATGCGCCGGTCGCGCGAGGCGTGCTCGAAAACGGCTGCCGTCTGCGGTTTTTCGCAAAAGGCGTGCACGGAGATCCTGGGCACCATCTGCACCCGCTCGTCGCCCGACGGCGGGGCGGAGGGCGGTTCGAGGCTCAGGGCCGACGCCTCGGGCGCGGCGGCGGGAGGCGATGCCTCCACGGACGCGGCGAAGCTGTCGGGCGGAGCCGTGAAGGGATTCTCCTGGGCCTCCTCCACCGGGCGGGGCGCGCGCGCGGCGGCTTCGGCGTCGGCAAGCGCGCGCTCGGCCCAGCTATCGGAGGCGCCGAAGGCGAAGTCGTCGGACGCCTCGAACCCGGCGTCGAAGTCGTCGTGGTGGTTCGGTTGTGGGCGCATCTGCGTCAGTTCCCCCCCACGCGATCGGAAACGGCGCCCTTCGCCTGCGGGTCGGCCTGGGTGCTGGTCCGCTCGCCGCGACGGTATTTGTCGAGCACCACGGCGCGGCGGGTGGCGTCGGCGGGGTCCTCCGCGCGCGGCGCCAGGAAGTCGTGCGGATTGGCCACCTGGGCGGCCATGTTGGCGGTTATCGCGCAGCCGAAGTTGGCGTAGGGCCGGTTGCTGCCGGTCTTGGAGAGGTTCTCCCACTCCCCGCAGACCGGGCCGGCCGCCTCGTAGGAGACGAAGCCGATCCGCACCAAAGGCGGGGCCTCCGGCGGCGCCTCGTAGGAGGCGAGCCGCAGCTGCGCCGGATCGACGCCCAGCGACAGCAGGAGCCCCCGGCTGGCTTCCGCGACCGCGAGGCCGGCGGGCAGGCCGCCGACCGTGGGCGCGATGATGGTGATGACGCCGCCGCCCTGGCCGCGCCAACGGGCGGCGAGCTCGGCCACCGCCTGCTCCTGCGCCGGGGACAGGCCCTCGGCGTGGGCGGCGAGGCGGAGCTCCTCGGGGCGCTGGCGCACCTCGATCGGGAACTGCTCGGTCGGCGTGATCGGCGCCGGCTCCAGCGCGGCGCGGTCTTCGCCCGCGCTGGCGCAGGCGCCGGCCAGCAGCGCCAGCAGCAGCGGCGTGGCGGTGCGTAACGTCTTGGTGACCGGTCCCATCGCGCGCCTCATTCGATGATGTAGCCGTAGGGGCCCTGGTAGGTGCGTCCCTGCACCGCCTGGGAGCCACCCTTGGTCACCTTGTTCAGCTTGCCCATCAGCACCGCCTGGGAGTCGCCGGCGACCTGCAGCCCGTCGGCGGGGGTCTGAAGGTTGGAGGGACTGGTCGGGCTGACCAGATAGGGGGTGACGATGATCACCAGCTCGGTCTCGCCGTTCTGGAAGTCGCGCGAGCGGAACAGGGCGCCCAGCACCGGCAGGTTCATGGTGCCCGGCAGGGCGTCGATTTCCTGCTTGGTCTTGTTCTGCAGCAGGCCGGCGATCATCATCGCGCCGCCCGAGGGCAGCTCCACCGTGGTCTCCGCCCGGCGCACGTTCAGCGCGGGGATCGACAAGTTCGGTGTGTTGTTGCCGTTGCTGAGGGTAAAGGAGCCGGCGTTGGTCAGCTCCGAAACCTCGGTGGAGATCTTCAGAGAGATTCTGCCGTCGGAGAGCACCACCGGGGTGAAGCCGAGGCCCACGCCGAACGGCTTGAATTCGACTGTGATCAGGCCATTCAGGTCGCGGCCCACCGGCACGGGGTATTCGCCGCCGGCCAGGAACTTGGCCGATTCCCCGGAGATCGCTGTCAGGT
Organism: Caulobacteraceae bacterium; assembly: GCA_036388855.1. Classification (GTDB taxonomy): domain Bacteria; phylum Pseudomonadota; class Alphaproteobacteria; order Caulobacterales; family Caulobacteraceae; genus DASVRA01. The sequence goes on from DASVRA010000035.1 coordinate 144,314, forward strand.
TGGGCTCGGCCAGGGTGCGCACCATGCCCACCCGCTCCAGCGCCTGGAGCATGCCGTTGGCCTTGTTGAGGCCCTGCTTGCCGATCGAGTCTTTCGGGACCGACAGCAGGTTGTCGGGCGAGATGGCGTCGTACCACTGCTCGGTGACCGGGTCGTAGTACTTCAGCACCGGCTGCTTGGTGGTGTCGAGCTGGTAGCCGCCCGAGAACCCGCCCCCAAGCGCGCCGTTGACGCCGAAGTTGGGCGCGAGGCCGAAGATGAACTGGTCGCGGCCCAACTGGTTGATCACGCTGGAAAGGTTGAAGCCCAGCTGCTTGATCGCGGTGCGCTGCACCTCGATCACCCGCACCTTCAGCATCACCTGTTCCTTGCCGGCGATGCCGATCAGGTTGAGCACCCGGTCGGGCTTGTCGACGAACTGCTGGGCGATGCGCATGGCCGCGTCGGCGTCCGAGGCGCTTTCGGCCACACCCGACAGCACCAGGGACTGGTTGACCGACTCGACCTTGATGTGGGCGCGCGGCACCACGCGGCGGATGGTCTCGGACACCGCGTTTGTGTCGAGATCGACGCGGATGTCCAGGCTGAGGATGCGCCGGCCCATCTGGTCGAAGAAGACGGCGTCGGTCTGACCGGTGTCGACGCCCAGGATGAAGATGCGCCGCGGTGTGCGCAGCACCGCGTCGGCGACCTTCGGGTTGGTCACCAGCACGTCGCGGGCGTCCGTCGGCAGCTCGATGACCGCCGACTTGCCCTTGCCGAGCGAGAGGCTGCGGGTCGAGGCCTGGGCGCCCGCCATCTCCGGCTGGGCGTGTGCGGGGAGCGCGGCCAAGGGGCCTGCCAGGGCCGCGCAGGCGGCCGCGGCGGCCATGAGCCGAAGGGCGGGGGAGCGGCTGGTCATTGCGACACCATCACCTCGGAGATCTGTCCGGCTCGGTGGATGAGGATCTTGTCGGTCTCGGCGGTCTGAACCGCGCGGCCCGAAGGGGCGCCGGCGTCGGCGTAGGAGCGCAGCGCCAGCGCTAGGTCGCCCTGCGTCTTGGCCCGCGCCAGCACCGCCGCGTCGTCTCCCGGCACTTCGAGGGTCACCGTGGCGCCGACCACCGACTTGTCCTTCTTGTTGTCCGCCTGGGTGGTCTGGTCGACCGCAAGGACGCGCAGGTTGCGCATCACCACCTGGCTCACGACATCGGCTCCCGATGCGCCGGATTTTTCGACGCGGCGGCTCTGGATCACGTCCACGCGGTCGCCGGGCAGGATGAAGCCGCCGGCGCCGGTGTCGACCGTCACGGGGAGCGCCATTGCCCGCATCCCGGGGGTCAGCACCACCGCCATGTAGCCGCCCTGGCCGTCGCGCACGATCTTGCGCTCCAGGATCGGCTCCTTGGCCAGGATGGCTTCACGCACCGTGGCGCCGGCCACCGCGTCCATAGCTGCCGAACCCGAGATGGAAGCCATTACCGGCTCCAACACCGCGGGCGTCTTCATCTTGGCGTCGGCCTTCTTGTCGGCCTTGGCGGGGGTTGCGACCGGAGGCGGGGCGCCGTCGGTGATGAAGGCGGGGTTGATCGCCTCCACGGGCCAGTCCTGCCACTCGAGGTCGGACTTCTCCAGGCGCTGGCCGACCTGCAGGTCCTTCCTGGCAACGAGCACGCGCGCCATCGGCTTTTGCGGCGCGGCGGGCGCGGCGGCGACCTGAACCGGCTTCGGCGGTGTGGCCATGTGCCGCACCACCAGCGCCAGGCCGATGGCGGCGACGGCCGCGACGGCCAGCACAATGATGCGGACTGCTCCCATGGGAGGCGTGCTCCTGGCCCGGCCGCGCCGCTTCGGGCGCACGGGCATCGATTCGGCTGGACTTCCTCCCAGCCCGGCTACTCTCGGGCGGCCATGGTTAACGGGCGGCTAAATGGCGCCCTCAGCCGGCCAATCCCTGCGTGGCGAGCGTCAGACTACTGGCGGGGAAGGCGAACAGCGCCCCCGCTGCGATCGCCAGCCCGTAGGGCGCCGCCCCCTTCTCCTCGAGCAACCGGCCGATCCAGGCGGGTCCCCGGGCGGCCAGCAGGCCGAAGCCGACCGCACGCAGGCTCATCAGGGCCACCGCCAGGGCGCCGCCGGCCAAGGCGGTCACCAGCAGGAAGTTCGCCACCGCCGGCCAGCCCAGCCACAGGGCGCTGGCCGCCAGCAGCTTGGCGTCGCCGCCGCCGATCCAGCCCATGGCGAAGGCGCCGACCCCGACGATCAGCACCGCCACGCCCACGAGGGCACTGAGGCCAATCTGGGCCGGCGCCATTCCCGCCACCAGGGCGACGGGGAAGAAGGCCAGCACCAGCGCCGCCGAAATCCAGTTGGGGATGGTGTAGCTGGTGGCGTCGTAGGCGGCGGCCACGATCACCAGCGCCGGAAACACGCCCGCGAGCAGCAGGGGCAGGGTCATCGAAGCTCTCCGCGGATGCCGGTGCAGTGTTGTGGCCGGAGGTAAACCGCTCGTTGCCTTTGGGCCTCAAAGCGAAAGGGCCGCGGCGTTTCCGCCGCGGCCCCCGTTACGCTACTGCTCGTTCGGCTTAGCTGACAGCCAGCTTGCCGCCGATCGAGGTGAAGGAGTCCTTCAGCGGGCCCGACAGGGCGCCGACGGCGGCGATGATGGCGACGGCCATGAGCGCGGCGATCAGGCCATACTCGATGGCGGTGGCGCCGGACTCGTCCTTCACAAAGCGGGTCATGAACTTCGACATTTGCTTGATCTCCTGTTTCAGCAAGCAGACTACCGAGGGATCAAGCCGGTCGGCCTGCTTGCCCCCATTGACACGAGCAACATGGCCCCATTGGTTTAATCGCCAGTAAAAGTCGGAAACATCCAAAAAAAAATTCGTGGTTGATTAAGCGTTACTTCGAATGGACCTGTGCGGAACGGAGGATTCCTTCCGCCTGCTTTATATATGGACGCGCCGCCCGCGTACGTGGGAAGCCCTGGCCTTCACCTTTTATTGACCGTGTCGGGCGACTTTTCAGCGATCCGGAGAGCGCCATGCCCCAGCTGAATCCCCGAACCCTTTTCGCAGCCGCCGGAGCCGCGGCGGTCGTCACGGCGGCTGCGCCGGCCTTCGCGGCCGGCACGGTTAACGTGCGCATCGACGAGGTGACGCCGGTATCGCTCGGCGGCGCAGCCGCGCATGTGGTGGTCGGCAACCCCGCGGTCGCCGACGTCAACATGCTGGACCAGCGCAAGCTGCTGATCCTGGGCCGCAGCTACGGGGTCACCAACGTGCTGGTGATCGACCGCGCCGGCCGCACCATCTATTCGGCCCAGGTGAACGTGACGCCGGGCGAGATCGGCAAGGCCTCGCTGTTCCGCGGCCCCCTGATCCAGAACTACGCCTGCGCCAGCCGCTGCGAACGGCAACCGATGCCGGGCGAAGTCAGGGATCCGGTGTACCAATATTACAGCGAGCCGGTGAAGGACTACGCCGAGCGGGCCGCCAAGGGGGCGGAGAAGGCCGCATCCAGTTCGAATCCTTGAGGGGCTTAAGCCGGCATTAGGCACGGCCCTCTAGAGTTGGCGCCGATCCTGCTGCCGGACCCCTTATGCCTGCGACCTTCCGCCGCGTCCGCCCCGCCCTCCGCCGCTTCGCCAAGGCGCGCGGCGGCGCCACCGCGGTCGAGTTCGCGCTGATCGCCACGCCGTTCTTCCTGCTGATGATGGGTGTGATCGAGCTGTCGCTGGCCTTCCTGCTGTCCACCTCGCTGGAGAACGCCACCAGCGAGGCCGCGCGCAAGATCCGCACCGGCGAGATGCAGACCAAGGGCGGCGCCACAGCCACGACCTTCAGAAACGACGTCTGCGCCAGCCTGGGCTGGCTGGCCGCGGACTGCCCCGCCAAGCTGGCCGTGGACGTGCGTACGTTCCAGACCTTCGCCTCGGTGAACATGCCCTCGCCAGTCAGCAACGGGACCTTCAACCCCGGCGCTTTGATGTTCCAGGCAGGCGGTCCCAACGACATCGTGGTGGTGCGCGCCTACTACCGCTGGTCGCTGTTCACCCCGCTGGTGGGCCAGGCAATGGAGCAGATGAACGACGGCTCCATGCTGGTGGTGTCCACCGCTACCTTCCGCAACGAGCCCTACGGGAGCTGACCGATGCTGTGGCGCAGGCTTCTTCGCGACCGGCGCGGCGTCTCGGCGGTGGAGTTCGCTCTGATCGCGCCGCTGCTGCTGGTGCTTTACGCCGGCCTTTCCGAACTCTGCCAGGCGATGATCGCCGAGCGCCGCGCCGGGCACGTGGCCTCCGCGGTCGGCGACCTCGTGGCCCAGGCCGAGGTGGTGACGATCAACGACCTGAACGACATCTTCACCATCGGCAAGACCATCATGAACCCGTTCCCCCAGGACCAGTTGAAGGTCTGCGTGACCAGCGTCACCGCCGACGCGAACAAGGTCACTAAGGTGGACTGGAGGCGCGGCTCGGACGGTGGCGCCTGTTCGACCGGCTCCACCGTCACCATCCCGCTGGACCTGGCCGAGGGCGACAGCGTGGTGATGGCCGAGACCTCGTACGCCTACACCTCCCCGATCAAGTACATCCTGCCCAATGCGCTGAGCTTCCAGGAAACCTTCTACCTGCGGCCGCGCCGCTCCGACAAAGTCGTCTGCAACGACTGCCCTCCGCCCACCCCCTGACTTTCAGGAATTTCGCTTCGCCCGCTGTTGAGGCGCCTCACGCCAACTTGATTGGCCGCGAGTCGCGGACGCGGGCACATTGACGGTCTGGATGGAGGTCCAAGGTCCCTCGCGCCCGCAGCCTGGCTGCGGGCGCGTCCCTTTTTCAGGACCGGAACCAGGACGCATCCTGGACGGGCTGTCCTGAAAATCATGGGCTGGCGAAGGACACCGGGGCTCCTGTAAGCGGGGCCGATGACCGCCGCCGGCCATGGCCGCCTTTCTCTGCAGGAGTCCGCCGCGCTGACGCGCGGGGCCACCCTGCTGTCGGTGCTGACCGCCACGGTGCTGATCGCGGTCAAGGCCGCCGCCTGGGCGACGTCAGGGTCGGTGGCCATGCTGGCGTCGCTGGCCGACTCGGCGCTCGACCTCACCGCCTCCGCGGCCACCTTCGCGGCGGTGCGCTACGCCGCCAGGGCCCCGGACAGCGAGCACCGCTTCGGCCACGGCAAGGCGGAGGCCTTCGCCAGCCTGCTGCAGGCGGGGCTGGTGCTCGCCTCCGCCGGATTGATCGGCCGCGAGGCGATCGGACGGCTGCTGGCGCCGGAACCGGTGCGCAGCAGCGGCCTGGCGATCGGCGTGATGGCGGTGTCGATCCTGCTCACCGGGCTTCTGGTGCTGGCTCAGACCCGGGTGCTGCGGCGCACCGCCTCGGTGGCGGTGGAGGGCGACCGGCTGCACTACGTCTCCGACCTGTTTTCCAACGCGGTGGTGCTGCTCGGCCTCGCGGCGGCGGCGTGGCTGGACGCCCCCTGGATCGACGGGGCCGCCGCGCTGCTGGTGGCGGTGTGGTTCGTGTGGAGCGCGATCCAGGTTTTCCGGGGCGCCGCCGACCAGCTGATGGACCGCGAACTGCCGGACGACGCGCGGGCCGGCATCGTGACCCTGATGCGGAAGGATCCGCGGGTGCTGGGCGTGCACCAACTCAAGACCCGCGCCTCGGGCCCCACAGCGCACATCCAGATGCACGTCGACCTCAACCCGCACCTGAGCCTGATCGAAGCGCACGACGTGATCGTCGCGGCCGAGGAGCGGCTGGCGCGCGCCTATCCCGCCGCCGAGGTGCTGCTGCACCCCGACCCTGCCGGCCACGCCGAGCCGCACGGAACTTTCGGCGAGGAATCGCCGCCGCCCGCCCCACGGTAAACGCCACCTTAAGGAGGGGTGCGGCGTTATAGCCCAACCGCCGCCCACAGCAGAACGTCATGAGCGCCGAGCGAACCCTGCACCACTTCCCGCTCGACCCCGCCTCGCGCCAGGCGCGGCTGGCGCTGGGCGAAAAGAAGCTGCCCTTCACCGAGGTGGTGGAACGCTACTGGGAGGGGCGGCCGGAGTTCCAGGCGCTCAACGCCTCTGGCCTGCCGCCGGTGCTGATCGAGGAGGCGGACGGGGAGCGGCTGGTGGTCTGCGAAAGCCGCGCCATCCTTGAGCACCTGGAGGAGCGCGAGCCCGAGCCGGCGTTGCTGGCGCGGGACCCCGCCGACCGGGCTGAGGCGCGGCGGCTGATGCAGTGGTTCGACCGGAAGTTCGACTACGAGGTCAACAGCCTGCTGGTGCACGAGCGGCTGGAGAAGCGGCTGTTGCGGCTCGGCTCTCCGGACCTGGGTTCAATGCGGCGCGGGCGCGAGGCCTTGCGCGACCACCTCGCCTACGTCGACAGCCTGATGCAGTCGCGCGAGTGGCTCGCCGGGCGCAGGCTCAGTCTGGCAGACGTGGCCGCCGCCGCCCATCTGTCGGTGATCGACTATTTCGGCGATGTCCCCTGGGGCGACTATCCGGCGGCCAAGACGTGGTACATGAAGATCAAGTCGCGGCCCTCCTTCCGGCCCTTGCTGTCCGACCGCTGGCCGGGGCTCGCGCCCGCCGGCCACTATGACGACCTCGACTTCTGAACCGATCGAAGCCCTGATCCGCGCCAAGGCGGCCGAGGTCGGCTTCGACATCTGCCGCTTCACCCGCGTGGACGAGCCCTGGGCGGCGGGCGCGCGGCTGCAGGAGTTCATCGGCCACGGCCGCCACGGCACGATGGGCTGGATGGAAACCACCGCCGAGCGGCGGGCGCACCCCCAGGCGATGTGGGGCGAGGCGCGCTCGGCCATCGTGCTGGGCGCCTCCTACGGCCCCGACGCCAATCCGCTGGAGGCGCTCGAGCGCAGGGACAGGGGCGCTATCAGCGTCTACGCCCAGGGCGACGACTACCACGAGGTGATCAAGAAGCGGCTTAAGGCGCTCGGCCGCTGGCTGGCGGCGCAGGGCGGGTGTGAACTGAAGGTGTTTGTCGACACTGCGCCCCTGATGGAAAAGCCGCTGGCCGAACGCGCCGGTCTCGGCTGGCAGGGCAAGCACACCAACCTCGTGTCGCGTGAGCACGGTTCCTGGCTGTTCCTGGGCTCGATCCTCACCACGCTGGAACTGGAGCCCGACCCGCCAGAGGCGCCCCACTGCGGCTCCTGCCGCGCCTGCCTCGACGTCTGCCCGACCTCAGCCTTCCCCGCCCCGTTCCAGCTCGACGCCCGCCGATGCATCTCCTACCTGACCATTGAGCACGCTGGCCCAATCCCGCATGAGTTCCGGGAGGCGCTCGGCAACCGCATCTACGGCTGCGACGACTGCTTGGCCGTCTGCCCTTGGAACAAGTTCGCCCAGACCGCGCGCGAGGGCGCATTCCACGCACGCGAAGAGCTGCGCGCGCCACGGATCGAGGACTTGGCCGCTCTGGACGACGCAAGCTTCCGCGCCCTGTTCCGCAAGAGTCCGGTCAAGCGCATCGGCCGCGACCGCTTCGTCCGCAACGTCCTCTACGCCCTCGGCAACTCGGGAGAGCCGGCCCTGGCTCCGGCCGCCAGGCGTCTGCTGTACGATCCTTCGCCTCTGGTGCGGGGCGCGGCCGTCTGGGCGCTGTCGCGGCTGCTCGCGTCTGGGCAATTCGATAAGCTGCGGCGCGCTCGGCTTCCGACTGAGCCCGACGCATCCGTCGCGGCCGAATGGTCGTATCAGGCTACGGCGGAGCCTGCCGAGCCCAGAACCCTGGAACAAGCTGTGCTTTAGGGCTTGTCACGAAGCTTGGCTTCTGGGCCAACTGTTCAGGTTGGTTAACGGGAGGACAACCGCAGGAAGTGGCTCAACCTGATTACCCTGCTGCTGATCATCGTCGGCGGCATCAACTGGCTGCTGGTCGGGATCGGCGGCTACGACATGGACCTGGTCGCCCGGATCGGCGGCGGAGAGACCGGCATGGTGGCCAAAGTCATCTACATCCTGGTCGGCCTGTCGGCGGTGTACCAACTGGTCCCGCTGTTCCGCTCCTTCGGCGCGGGCGAGACGGCGGCCCAGGCCAGCCGCTAAGGCTAGCGCTCGATTGCGCCTTCGGAGGCGGCGAGTTCGGCCTTCGGGCCGTGCTCGTCGCCTTTGATGTTGTTGGCCCACAGCACGCCGAGGAACCCGCCCTTGACCCGCGGCAGCAGCAGCAGGGTCGCGATCACGATCGGGATCAGGGTCACCGGCAGCACCAGCCAGGGCGAGCGCTGCCAGATGAACGGGAAGAACAACAGCGGCGCGATGATCAGGTGTCCGACCAGCAGGATGGTCAGGTAGGCCGGACCGTCGTCGGCGCGGTAGGCGCCGAGCTCCAGGCCGCAGCATTCGCAGCGGTCCACGACCTTCAGGTAGCGGCGGTAAATCCTGCCCTTGCCGCACTCGGGGCAGCGCTGGCGCAAGCCGCGCTTGATCGCGGGGAAAAGGGGGCGTTTGGCGGGCATTGGAGACCTTGGGGAGGAGCCCGCCATATGGGCGTCCGCCCCTCGTTTCGCCAGCATAACCGTGTGCTTGACGCGCCCTCGCGCCGGGTGTGAGTCCCGCCGCAACGCGCCAAAAACACAAGGGAGAACGCCCGATGAAACGCCTGCTCGCGAGTTCTACCGCCGCCCTCGCCCTGCTCGTCTCGGGAGCCCCAGTGGCGCAGCCGGCGGCCGGTCCGACGCCAACCGCGGCGGAAGCCCAGGCGTTCCTGGCCAAGGCGGAGGCGGACCTGGCGCGGCTGGGCGAATTCGCCAACCGTGCCGCCTGGGTGCGCGCCACCTACATCACCCCCGACAGCCAATGGCTGGAGGCCAAGGCCTCGGGCGAGCAGAACGAGGCGGCCACCCGCTACGCCCTGGAGGCGGCGCGGTTCAACAACGTGCAGGTGGACCCCGTCACCCGCCGCAAGCTCGACCTGCTGCGCCGTTCGCTGGTCTCGCCCGCGCCGCCCCGGCCGGGCGCGGCGGAAGAGCTGGCCGGCATCGTCTCGCGCATGGACTCCGCCTTCTCCACCGGCAAGTTCCAGCACGGCGGCAAGACCATCACGCTGAACGACGCCGAGGACATCCTGGCCAGCTCGCGCGACCCGAACGAAACCAGGGCGGTGTGGGAGGGCTGGCGCAGCGTCTCGCCGGCGATCAAGGCCGACTACGCCCAGTTCGTCGGCCTCTCCAACGAGGGCGCCCGCAGCCTGGGCTACGCCGACACCGGCGCGCTCTGGCGCTCGGGCTACGACATGCCGCCGGACGCCTTCGCCGCCGAGACCGACCGGTTGTGGAAGCAGGTGGAGCCCTTCTACCGTAATCTCCACTGCTACGTCCGCGCCCGGCTGAACGCCAAGTACGGCGACGTGGTGCAGCCGAAGACCGGCCCGATCCGCGCCGACCTGCTCGGCAACATGTGGGCCCAGCAGTGGGGCAACATTTACGACGTGGTCGCCCCGCCGCAGGACGCCTCGGCCTACAACCTCGACCAGCTGCTGGTCAGCCGCGGCTACGATCCGGTGAAGATGGTCAAGACCGGGGAGGGCTTCTACAGCTCGCTCGGCTTCAAGCCCCTGCCGCAGACCTTCTGGGAGCGCTCCCAGATCGTGCGCCCGCGCGATCGCGAAGTGGTCTGCCACGCCTCCGCCTGGGACATCGACGACCGCGAGGACATCCGCATCAAGATGTGCACCAAGGTCAACGCGGAGGACTTCTACACCGTCCACCACGAGCTCGGGCACAACTACTACCAGCGCGCCTACAGCACCCAACCCTACATTTTCCGCGGCGGCGCCAACGACGGCTTCCATGAGGCCATCGGCGACTTCGCCGGCCTGTCGGCGCTGACACCGACCTACCTCAATCAGATCGGCGTGTTGCAGACCGTGCCCGGCGCGGAAGGCGACATCCCGTTCCTGATGAAGATGGCGCTCGACAAGATCGCCTTCCTGCCCTGGGGCCTGATGGTCGATCGCTGGCGCTGGGGCGTGTTCGACGGCACGATCACCCCGGCGCAGTACAACGACGCCTGGTGGGCGCTGCGGCTGAAGTACCAGGGCCTGACCCCGCCCGGGCCGCGCCCCGCCGACGCCTTCGATCCGGGCGCCAAGTACCACGTGCCGGGCAACACGCCCTACACGCGCTACTTCCTGGCGCACCTCTACCAGTTCCAGTTTCACCGCGCGGCCTGCCGCCAGATCGGCTGGAAGGGCCCGCTGCACCGCTGCTCGGTCTACGGCCAGGCGGAGATGGGGCGGAAGTTCAACGCCATGCTGGAGATGGGGCAGTCCCGCCCCTGGCCGGAGGCGCTGAACGCCTTCACCGGCGAAACCCGCACCGACGCCTCGGCGGTGACGGAGTACTTCGCGCCGCTGAACACTTGGCTGACGCAGCAGAACAAGGGCCAGAAGTGCGGCTGGTGAGGCGTCGGCAACAAGCCTAGCCGTGGCTAAGCTTCCTTAACCCCGCTTCTTGGCCGGTTCTTTACGCGTCGGAAGCCAAACTTGCCCTTGGCGCGGGCTTTCCATGGCTTGCGTCCCAATTCGGGCCAAAGGCCCGCCGGGTGGGGCAGTTCGATGCAGAAAGCGAGCCAGACGCGCCGGCGCCTGTTGAACGGGGCGGCGCGGTTTTCCTCAGACAAGCGCGGCGCGGTCGCGGTGGTGTTCGCGCTCGCCATGCCGGTGATGATCGCCGGGGCGGCCTACGGGGTGGAAACCACCTATTGGCATTACGAGAAGCTGCGCCTGCAGCAGATGACCGACGTGGCATCCTTCGCCGCCGCGGTGGCGCGCCGCGCCGGTGCGGACAACGCGGCGATTACCTCGGCGGGCGTCGGCGCGGCGGGTGACAACGGCAGGCTTTCCGACGACGAGGTGGTGGTGAACCCCACCCCGAGCGAAGGCGCCTACGTCGGCGGTAACGCGGTGGAGGTTAAGTCGAAGCGCAAGCTGCGCCGCTTCTTCACCGCCCTGTTCGCCAGCGACAAGGTGGTGCTCAGGGCCCGCTCCGTGTCGGCCTTCACCAACGCCGGCAACGCCTGTGTGCTGGCGCTCGACCCGCTGGCTGCTCGCGGCGCCGAGTTCGCCGGCAGCTCGAAGGTGGAGCTGATCGGCTGCAATGTAATGGCGAATTCGCAGAAGCCGGCGGCGGTATACGTTGATGGCAATGCCAGCTTGCGCACACCCTGCATTATGTCGGCCGGAGGAGTTTCGCTGAACTCGGGCGCAACGCTTACGAGCTGCGCGGCGGCAATGACCTACCTGCCACCGGTGGCGGACCCGTTCTCGGGCGTGACGGAGCCGACGCCGCCGACGGGCAACTGTCTCAACGGCAACGGCGCGAAGCTCAGCCCCGGCAGGTATTGCGGACTGGACCTGAAAGGCAACGTAAGCCTCGATCCCGGCGTCTATTATATCGACGGCGGCGCCTTGAAGATCAACGCCAGCGCCAAGGTCACCGGCAGCGGCGTCACCATCTACCTCTACAACAGCGCCGCGATCTCGATGAACGGCAACGCCACCATCCAGCTTTCGGCCCCGACCTCCGGGACCTACAAGGGGATGCTCTTCTTCGGCTCGCGCAGCACCTACAACACCGCCGACGTGGTGCTGAACGGCACCGCCGACTCGCTGATGACCGGCGCGCTGTATTTTCCCAAGCAGCAGGTCCGCTATCAGGGGAACTTCTCCGGCGTGAACGGCTGCACCCAGGTCGTCGCCAACACGGTGGAGTGGACCGGCAACACCACGCTCAGGGTCGACTGCAACACGGCCGGCCTGCCGCCGATCACGGTCGGCGGCGTGGTCAAGCTGGCGGAGTAGGATGATGAAGAACCTCCAAGCCTTCGCCCGCGACGACCGCGGCAACGCCATCGTCGAGTTCGGCCTGATCGCCCCGATGATCGTCGGCGTGATCGTGCTGATCGGCCAAACCGCCGTGCTCGGCTACAGCATGCTCGGCATGCGCAACGCCGTGCACAGCGGGGCCATGTACGTGATGGGCGGCTCGCGCAGCGTCAACGATATCAAGGCGGTGATGGCCGGATCCTGGTCGAACAAGCCTTCGAACAGCACCATGAGCGTGACCCAGTACTTCAAGTGCGGGACGGCCGACGGGACCGAAGGCGTGCTCTGCGCCGATAACAAGCTGCCGGCCCAGTACTTCCGCGTCCGCGCCCAGGCCAACTTCGGCGGCGTCTGGGATCATAACTACGGCATCTCCGAGGTCGTGCGTGTCCGCTAGGCGCTCGCCTCTCGCCCGCATGCTTGACGACCGCTCCGGGGCCGGGGCGGTCGAGTTCGCGCTGGTGTGCCCCCTGCTGTTCGCGCTGCTGTTCTCGGCGCTGGAACTCGGCTGGGCGATCTCCTGCGGCTCCAGCGTCAGGAGCGAAGTGCAGAGCGCGGCCCGGGCGCTGATGATCAACCCCGCGCTCAGCTCCGCCGACATGCAGAAGCGCGTCGAGGACCGCCTCAAGGGCCTGCCGATCAAGGGTTTCGTGATCACCGTCACCGACGAGTGGATCAACGGCAACGCCCGGGTGAAGCGGGTGGCCTGGGACTACAAGTACGACATGGCCATGCCGCTGGTGCCGGACGTGCTGTTCAACTTCAGCTCCAACATCGTGGTGCCGACCCCCACCGCCTGACGGCTGGCGCGGCGCGCCGCCTGGGCTATAAGCGCCGCCGACCCCTACCGGCGCCGCGGGAGCCCATGAAGAACACGCCCGAGCTGAGCCTGCACGTGCCCGAGCCGCCCGCGCGGCCGGGCGACCCGGTGGACTTCTCCGGCTTTTCGTTCCCGGAGCCGGGGTCGATGGGGCGGCCGGACCTGCAGGTCAACGCGCTCGACACCTTCGAGCACGCCAACGGCCTGATCCGGGTGCTGGACAAGGAAGGCCGCGCGGTCGGCCCTTGGAACCCGCGCGCCGACGCCGAGACCCTGCGCAAGGGCCTGCGCGCGATGATCCTCACCCGCGCCTTCGACGACCGCATGTTCCGCCAGCAGCGCCAGGGCAAGACCAGTTTCTACATGAAGTGCACCGGCGAGGAGGCCATCGCCTGCGCCCAGGCGCTGGTGCTGAACCGCGACGACATGTGCTTCCCCACCTACCGCCAGCAGGGCCTGCTGGTCACGCGCGGCTACCCGCTCGTGGACATGATGAACCAGATCTACTCGAACGCGAAGGATCCGGTGAAGGGCCGCCAGCTGCCGATCATGTACTCGGCCCGCGAGTACGGCTTCTTCACCATCAGCGGCAATCTCGGCACCCAGTACCCGCAGGCCGTCGGCTGGGCGATGGCCTCGGCCTACAGCGGCGACTCCAGGATCGCCGCCGCCTACATCGGCGACGGCTCCACCGCCGAGGGCGACTTCCACGCCGCCTGCACCTTCGCGGCGGTCTACCGCGCCCCGGTGATCCTGAACGTGGTCAACAACCAGTGGGCCATCTCCTGCTTCTCCGGCATCGCGGGGGGCCAGAATACCACCTTCGCTATGAAGGGCCTGGGCTACGGCATCCCCAGCCTGCGCGTGGACGGCAACGACTTCCTCGCCGTCCACGCCGCCACCCAGTGGGCGGCCGAGCGGGCGCGGGGCAACCACGGCCCCACCCTGATCGAGTTCTTCACCTACCGCGCCGAGGGCCACTCCACCTCCGACGACCCCTCCAAGTACCGCCCCGCCGAAGAGGGCAAGGCCTGGCCGCTCGGCGACCCCGTCGTCCGCCTGCGCCAGCACCTCACCGCGATCGGCGAATGGGACGACGACCAGCACACGGCCGCCGAGCAGGAGGCGCTCGAACAGGTCCGCGCCGCCGGCCGTGAGGCGGAGGCGGTCGGCACGCTCGGCCAATCCAAACCCTCCACACGTGAAATGTTCGAGGAGGTCTACGCCACCGAGGACTGGCGCCTGCGCCGCCAGCGCCAGGAAGTGGGGGTCTGACGATGCCGGCGATGAACATGATCCAGGCGATCAACTCCGGCCTGGACGTGATGATGGAGCGCGACCCGCGCGTGCTCACCTTCGGCGAGGACGCCGGCTACTTCGGCGGCGTGTTCCGCGCCACCGACGGGCTGCAGAAGAAGTACGGCCTGCACCGCTGCTTCGACTCCCCGATCAGCGAGAACGGCATCGTCGCCACGGCGGTCGGCATGGCGGCCTACGGTGCCCGCCCGGTGATCGAAATCCAGTTCGCCGACTACATCTACCCCGGCTACGACCAGCTGGTCAGCGAGGCGGCCAAGCTGCGCTACCGTTCGGGCGGCGACTTCACCTGTCCGATGACCCTGCGCACCCCCTACGGCGGCGGCATCTTCGGCGGCCAGACCCACAGCCAGAGCCCCGAAAGCCTGTTCACCCACATCGCCGGCCTGAAAACGGTGATCCCGTCCAACCCCTACGACGCCAAGGGCCTGCTGATCGCCGCCATCGAGGACGAGGACCCGGTGCTGATCTTCGAGCCCAAGCGCATCTACCAGGGGCCCTTCGACGGCTGGCACGACCGCCCCGTCACGCCCTGGGCCAAGCACCCCAAGGCCGAGGTTCCCGAGGGCCACTACACCGTCCCCCTCGGCAAGGCCGAGATCGTGCGCGAAGGCGCCGACGTCACCGTCCTGGCCTACGGCACCATGGTGCACGTCTGCCTTGCCGGCGCCGAGGAAGCGGCCGTGGACGCCGAGGTTATCGACCTGCGCTCGCTGATCCCGCTGGACATCGACACAATCGTTTCATCCGTAAATAAAACCGGCCGCTGCGTCGTGGTTCACGAGGCCCCGCGCACCTCCGGCTTCGGCGCGGAGCTGTTGTCGCTGGTGCAGGAGCACTGCTTCTGGAAGCTTGAAGCGCCGATCGAGCGCGTCGCCGGCTGGGACACGCCCTACCCGCACGCCTTCGAGTGGGACTACTTCCCCGGCCCGAAGCGGGTGGCGGCGGCGCTGAAACGCACGATGGAGGGCTGAGGTGGGACGCTTCGTCTTCAAGCTGCCGGACGTCGGCGAAGGCTCCGCCGAGGCCGAGGTCACCGCCTGGCACGTCAAGGTCGGCGACACGGTCTCCGAAGACCAGCCGCTGGTCGACGTGATGACCGAGAAGGCCACGGTCGAACTGACCGCCCCGGTCGCCGGCAAGGTGCTTGAGCTAAACGGCGAGCTCGGCCAAATGGCCGCCGTCGGCTCGCCCATCGTGGTGCTGGAGGTCGAAGGCGCCGGCAACGCTGCCGAGGCCGCAGCTCCCACGCCGGTGAAGGTGACGACGGAGGTCGCGCCGACCGAAAAGCCGAAAGCCGAACCCGCCCCCGCTCCCAAAGCCGAACCCAAGCCCGCCCTAAAAGCGGAGACCGCCGCCGTCCCCTCCGGCCGCGCCCCGGATGGCGGTGGCGGCCTCGCCCCCGCCTTCACCACCCGCACTGAAGGCGAGCGCCCGCTCGCCTCCCCCGCCGTGCGCAAGCGCGCGCACGAACTCGGCATCGAGCTCCAGTTCGTCCCCGGCTCCGGCCCCGCCGGCCGCATCGCCCACGAGGACCTCGACGCCTACGTCGCCTCGGGCGGACGCGCCGGCGCCACCGCCGTCACCGGCGCCCGCTACCTCCGTAAGGAAGGCGTCGAGGAGATGCGTGTCATCGGCCTGCGCCGCCGCATCGCCGAGAAGATGTCGGACTCCAAGCGCCGCATCCCCCACTTCGGCTACGTGGAGGAGGTGGACGTCACCGCGCTGGAGGAACTTCGCGCCCACCTGAATGCTGCGCGCCGCCCCGACCAGCCCAAGCTGACCCTGCTCCCCTTCATCATGCGCGCGATGGCCCGCGTGCTGCCGTCCTACCCCCAGATCAACGCCCGCTACGACGACGAGGCCGGCGTGGTCGCCCGCCACCAGGCCATCCACATCGGCATGGCCACCCAGACCGCCAACGGCCTGATCGTCCCGGTGATCCGCCACGCCGAGGCGCGCGACCTCTACGACCTGGCCGGCGAGATCGCCCGCCTGGCCCAGGCCACCCGCGACGGCACGGCCGGCAAGGACGAACTCTCCGGCTCCACCATCACCTTAACCAGCCTGGGCCCGCTGGGCGGCGTCTCCCATTTCCCGGTGATCAACCACCCCGAGGTCGGCATCATCGGCCCCAACAAGATCATCGAGAAGCCGGTGGTGAAGGACGGCCAGGTGGTGGTCCGCAAGATGATGAACCTCTCCTCCGCCTTCGACCACCGCGTCGTCGACGGCTGGGACGCCGCGGAATTCATCCAGAAGCTCAAGCTCATGCTGGAACACCCGGCGACGGTGTTCATGGATTAGAGTCTTGATCTCCAGGCCATCCCCACCCCCTACCGCTCATCCCCGCGAAAGCGGGGACCCAGGCTTTTTCTGAAGCCCGGTGAGCTTCTGGACCTACATCGTCGCCAGCCAGAGGAACGGCACGCTCTATGTCGGCAGCACGAACAACCTGCCGAACCGCATCCAGCAGCACCGGGAGAAGGCGTTCGACGGGTTCACGGCCAGACACGGCATAAACCTGCTCGTCTGGTACGAGGAGCACCCCACTCGGGAGGACGCGTTCCTGCGCGAGCGGCGGATCAAGAAGTGGAACCGGCCGTGGAAGCTGGAGCTGATTGAGCGGTTCAATCCCGGATGGCGGGACCTGTTCGATGAGTTCACCGGCACGACCAGCGATCCGGCAGGGGAGGCAGCGAGGTTTGTCGCCGGGTTGAGGGCCGCGGCTGCTTCTGACAACCAACAAAAAAAGCCTGGGTCCCCGCTTTCGCGGGGATGAGCGGTAGGAGGGGTGGCTGTGGCTCAGCAGATAAAGACCAAGGTTCTCATCGTCGGTGGCGGCATGGGCGGCTATGTTTGCGCCATCCGGCTGGGCCAGCTTGGGATCGAGCACACCCTGGTGGAGGCGGACCGGCTGGGGGGCACCTGCCTGATCCGGGGCTGCATCCCCTCCAAGGCGATGATCCACGCCGCGACCAAGTTCGAAACCGTGGCCAAGGCGGCGGACGGCGGGACGCTCGGCATCACCGCCGCGCAGCCCGCGATCGACCTCGCCAAGACCGTCGCCTGGAAGGACGGGGTGGTGGCCAAGCTGAACGGCGGGGTGACCGGCCTGCTCAAGCGCGCCAAGACGCGGGTGCTGCACGGCTGGGCCAGCTTCACCGACGCCAAGACCGCCACGGTGAAGACCGCCGACGGCGAGGTCACCGTCCAGGCCGAAACCGTGGTGCTGGCCCAGGGCTCGCTCCCGGTGGAGCTGCCGTTCCTGCCCTTCGGCGGCCGGGTGATCTCCTCCACCGAGGCGCTGGACCTGCGGGAGGTCCCCCGGCACCTCGTGGTGGTCGGCGCCGGCTACATCGGCCTGGAGCTCGGCATCGCCTTCCGCAAGTTGGGCGCCGAGGTCACCGTGGTTGAGGCCCTAGACCGCATCCTGCCGCTCTACGACAAGGCGCTCACCGACCCGGTGCGCAAGTGGCTGGAAAAGCATGGCGTCGCCCTGCACCTCGGCGCCAAGGCCAAGGGCATGAGCGCGAACGGCGAGGCGCTGCTGATCGACGACAAAGGCGGCCAGGAACTCTCCCTGCCCGCCGACCGGGTGCTGGTCACCGTCGGCCGCAAGCCCGCCACCGAGGGCTGGGGCCTGGAAAACATGGCCGTCGACATGGACGGCCGCTTCGTCAAGGTCGACGACCGCTGCCGCACTTCGATGAGCGGCGTCTACGCCGTGGGCGACCTCGTCGGCGAGCCGATGCTGGCGCACAAGTCCGCCGCGCAAGGCGAGATGGTCGCCGAGATCATCGCCGGCCACGACCGCCGCTTCGACCCGGTCACCGTCGCCGCCGTCTGTTTCACCGAGCCCGAGGTGGTCTCCGCCGGCCTGCTCCCCTCCGACGTGGAAGGCCGCGACGACGTGCTCACCGCCGTCTTCCCCCTCCAGGCCATCGGCCGCGCCCTCGCCATCGAAGCCGGCGACGACGGAGGCTTCTGCCGCGTGATCGCCCGCAAGGACGACCACCGCCTGCTGGGCGTCCAGGCCGTCGGCCAGCACGTCTCCGAACTCTCCAACGAGTTCGCCCTGGCCCTGGAGATGGGCGCGGTGCTGGAAGACATCCAGGGCGTCATCCACGTCCACCCGACGCTGGGCGAAAGCTTCCACGAGGCGGTGCTGCGGGCGCTCGGCCATCCCATTCACATCTAAATGATCGTCAGTAGGCCAGCGCCACCCCGTCCTTGCGCATCTCGGTCGCCGCTGCATACGCCTGCGGCCCCCGCTCGATCGCTTGGTAGCCGCCGAACCCGCCGTCCGAGGCGCCGAGCTTCCACCCCAGCGCCGCCAGCCCCCGCTTTGTCGCCTCCGGCACGCCCGTCTCTAGCCGCAGCACCCCCGTCCCTTCCGCCGGCTCTCCGGTAGGCTCGCTCGAGCCCTCGTGGTGCCAGCGCGGCGAGTCGCCCGCCTCCTGCAAACCTAGCCTGTAATCCACCATGTTGACGATGATCTGCGCCTGCCCCTGCGGCTGCATGTCTCCGCCCATCACCCCGAACGACAGCCACGGCCGCCCGTCCTTCACCGCGAAGCCGGGGATGATGGTCTGGAACGGCCGCTTGCCCGGCGCATAGGTGTTCGGCCGCCCAGGCGCGAGGTCGTAGAGCTCGCCCCGGTCCTGGAACATGAACCCCAGCCCGTCCGCCACCAGCCCCGAGCCCATGCCGCGATAGTTCGACTGGATGATCGACACCATCATCCCGTCCTTGTCGGCGGTGGTGAAATAGGTGGTGTCCCCCCGGCTCGGCGCCTCGCTTGGCCGGATGGTCTGGATGATCCTGTCCGGCCGGATCAGCCCCGCCCGCTCGCGCGCGTAACGCTTGGAGTTCAGGAACTTCACCGGAATGTCCGTGAACGCCGGATCGGCGAACCACCGCGCCCGGTCCTCGAACGCCAGCCGCTTGGCCTCAGCCTGGTGGTGCAGGCTCTGCACGGACTGGAACCCCATCCGCTTCAGGTCGAAGTTTTCCAGAATGTTCAGGATCTGCAGCGTCGACAGCCCCTGGGTGTTCGGCCCCAGCTGGTAGACATCCACGCCCCGATACGGGGACCGCAACGGCTCCACCCACTCCGACCGGTGCGCCGCCAGGTCCGCCCGCGTCATCCACCCCCCGATCCGGCGGAAGTAGCGCTCGATCACGTCCGCGATCGGCCCGTCGTAGAAGGCGTCCCGCCCGCCCTCGGCGATCATCGACAGCGTTCGCGCCAGGTCGGGATTGCGGAACACCTCTCCTTCCTGGGGCGCCCGCCCCCCCGGCGCATAAGTGCGCAGCGCGTTGCCCGTCTCCTCGACCCGCGACCCTTTAGCCGTGAACCGTTCCAGGTTCCGCCCCCAGTACCAGGCGATGGTCTGCGGCACGGGCGTGCCCCGCCGCGCCAACTCGATCGCCGGCCCGAACAGGTCGCGCCACGGCAGCCGTCCGTAGCGCCGGTGCATCGTCCACCAGCCGTCCACCGTCCCCGGCACGGTCACCGCCGTCGCCCCATAGCGCCAGATCCGCCCCTCCACCGCGCGGCTCCGCTGCATCTCCAGCGTCAGCGCCCGCGGCGAACGCCCCGACCCGTTCAGCCCCACCACCTTCCCCGCCTTCGGGTCCCAGAGCAGCACGAACACGTCCCCGCCGACGCCGTTGGCCGTCGGCTCCAGCAGCCCCAGGCAAGCATTGGCCGCGATCGCCGCGTCCACCGCCGAACCTCCCGCCTTCAGCGTCTCGATCGCCGTCAGCGTCGCCAGCGGATGCGCGGTGGCCGCCGCGCCGGATACCCCCAGCGCCGGTGATCTCGTGGCGAAGTTCGCGCCCGTGATCCGGTCCCCCGCCTGCACATCGGTGCGCCGCCGGTTCGGAGTATCGGCCGGCGCCGGCGCGTTCTCCGTAGGCTTCGCCCGCCGAACCCCCGCGGGCGCTTGCGCCAGGGCGGCAGGGGCCGCGGCGGCGACCGCGGCGGGCAGGGTGGTAAGGAAGGTGCGGCGGCGCATGGCGAACCTCGGCGAGTGGAGCCGCCTTATAGGATCATTGGCGAGGCCGCATGAAGCGGAGCGGCAGACGCTCGGCTAGCCAACTAGGCCTCCCCCTAAACATCCACCTCCGCGTCCAGCGCGTTCTCCTGGATGAACTCACGCCGCGGCTCGACCAGGTCGCCCATCAGGCGGGTGAACATGTCGTCGGCGTCGTCGGCGTGGTGGACCTTGACCTGGAGCAGGGTGCGGGCCTCGGCGTCGAGCGTGGTCTCCCAGAGCTGGCCGGGGTTCATCTCGCCCAGGCCCTTGTAGCGCTGGATCGACAGGCCCTTGCGCCCGGCCTCCAGCACCGCGGCCACCAGGTCGAGCGGGCCGCGCACCGTGGTGGAGCGGTCCTTGCGGGTGAAGCTGGCCGGCGCCGCGAAGGCCTCGGCCAGGGCCTGGGCGCGTTCGGCCAGGCGCCGGGCGTCGAGCGCGTGCAGCAGGGTCTCGTCCAGCACGATGCGCTCGGTCACGCCCCGGCGCACGCGCGAGAACACGAAGCCGCCGACCGCGGCCTCTCCGGCCTCGGCGGTCCAGGGGCCGTCGCCCTCCTCGGCGTAGAGGTCCATGCGGCGGGCGGCGGCGGCCGGGTCGGGGGCCTCGCCCATCAGGCCGGCGATCGCCGCCTGCTCGATGGCGAAGGCCGGGGCGCGGGCGGCCAGGCGCTCGACGTGGGCCTTGGCGGTGCGGGCGCGGTGGACCAGTTCGGTCAGGTCGCGGCCGGAGATCTGCTCGCCCGAGGACAGGCGCAGGACCGCGCCGTCGACGCCCTCCTCGATCAGGAAGGCGTCCATCTCGGATTCGTCCTTCAGGTAGCGCGAGGACTTGCCCTTGGCCGCCTTATAGAGCGGCGGCTGGGCGATGTAGAGATAGCCGCGCTCGATCAGCTCGGGCATCTGCCGATAGAAAAACGTCAGCAACAGCGTCCTGATGTGCGCCCCGTCGACGTCCGCGTCGGTCATGATGATGATCTTGTGGTAGCGCAGCTTGTCGGGATTGAATTCGTCCCGCCCGATGCCGGCGCCCAGCGCGATGATCAGCGTGCCGATCTGTTCGGACGTGAGCATCCGCTCGGGGCGGACCCGCTCGATGTTGAGGATCTTGCCCCGGAGCGGCAGGATCGCCTGGTTCTCGCGGTTCCTCGCCTGCTTGGCCGAGCCGCCGGCGCTGTCGCCCTCGACGATGAACAGCTCCGACTTGGCCGGATCGCGCTCCTGACAGTCGGCGAGCTTGCCGGGCAGCGAGGATATGTCGAGCGGCGACTTGCGCCGCGACAGCTCCCGCGCCTTCCGCGCCGCCTCCCGCGCCGCCGCCGCTTCGGCGATCTTCCCGACAATGGCGCGAGCCTCCGCCGGGTTCTCCTCGAACCAAGTCGCCAGCCCCTCCTGCACCAGCCCCTCGACCGCCGGGCGCACCTCCGAGGACACCAGCTTGTCTTTTGTTTGAGAGCTAAACTTCGGGTCCGGCACCTTCACTGAAAGCACGCACGTCAGCCCCTCGCGCGCGTCCTCGCCGCTGACCGCCACCTTCTCCCGCTTCGCCGCCCCCGAACTCTCAGCGTAGCCGGTGATCACCCGCGTCAGCGCCGAGCGGAACGCCGACAGGTGCGTGCCCCCATCCCGCTGCGGGATGTTGTTGGTGAAGCACAGCATGTTCTCGTGGTACCCGTCGTTCCACCACAGCGAGAGGTCGATCTCGACCTTCTCCCGCCGGCCGCGGATCACGATCGGCGCCTTGATCAGCGCGGTCTTGGCCTTGTCCAGGTGGCGCACGAACGCCTCGATCCCGCCCTCGTAGTGCAGGATCTCCTCGAACGGCTCGGCGCCCCTGAGGTCGCGGAAGCGGATGGTCACGCCGGAGTTCAGGAACGCCAACTCCCGCAACCGGTGCTCCAGCGTCTTACGGTCGAATTCGATGTGGGCGAAGGTTTCCAGCGACGGCAGGAACGTCACCTTCGTCCCGGTCAGGAACTCGCCGTTCTCCCGCTTGGGCGCCGGCCCCGTCACCGCCAGCGGCGTGACCGGGTCCCCTCGCTTGAAGGTCATCTCGTGCGCCATGCCGCCGCGCCAGACGGTCAGATTCAGCCAGTCCGACAGCGCGTTGACCACGCTCACGCCCACCCCGTGCAGGCCGCCAGAGACCTTGTAGGAGTTCTGGTCGAACTTCCCGCCGGCGTGCAGCTGGGTCATGATCACTTCGGCGGCGCTGACCCCTTCGCCCTCGTGGATGTCAGTTGGAATCCCGCGCCCATCGTCGGTGACGGTGGCGGACCCGTCCGCCTCCAGCACCACCTCGACCCGCGACGCATACCCCGCCAGCGCCTCGTCGATGGCGTTGTCCACTACCTCGTAGACCATGTGGTGCAGGCCCGACCCGTCGTCGGTGTCGCCGATGTACATCCCCGGCCGCTTGCGCACGGCATCCAGGCCCTTGAGCACCTTGATGGACTCGGCGCCGTAGTCATCGCCGTTCAGCTCGCGGGCCGCGCCGTCGTCGGAGTGGGTTTCGTCAGTCATTCAGCGTCCATGGTTTGCAGCCGGCCCGCTTCGACGCGGACGCCGAGCGCCCGCCCCTTCAGGCCGGAAAACAGCGCCTCCTCCACACCGGTGAGGAAGGCCTGGAGGCCAAGCGCCTCCAGTTCGTCGAAGAGCCCCGCTCGCCGTTCGGCGTCGAGATGCGCGGCCACCTCGTCCAGCAACAATATAGGGTTTGGCGATGATTCTGCACGTGAAAGCCGCGCCGCCTGGGCCAGCACCAGGTTGAGGATCAACGCCTTCTGCTCGCCGGTGGAGCATTCAGCGGCGGGGCGGTCCTTGTCGGCATGAACAACCATGAGGTCGCCCCGGTGCGGACCGGCCAGAGCCCGTCCGGCAGCCGCGTCACGGCCGCGCGAGTCGGCCAGCGCCCGGGCCAGCCGGGCTTCGACATCCCCTAGGTCCGCCCCCTCCGCTGTAAGCCGTTCCCATTCTCCCGACAGTGAAAGTCGCGCCCGGGGAAACGGCCGGTCGGTCCGGGAGTCGATCTCTACCTGCAGCGCCGCGACCGCCCGCGCCCGCGCCTCCGCCATGGCGGCTCCGGCCTCAGCGGCCTGTACCTCAAGCGCGGTGAGCCACGCTGGGTCCGGCGCCGCCTCATCGCAGAGCAGCCGCATGCGCTCCCGCATGGCTTTTTCGTAGGCGGCGACGCGTGGGGCATGGGCGCTCTCGCCGGCGAACACCAACCGATCGAGGAAACGCCGCCGCTCGGTGGAGCCCTCAAGGAACAGCCGGTCCTGCGCCGGCGTCAGCCACACCAGCCGCAGGTGTTCGGCCAAGCGTCCCGGCGGCGCCGCCTCGCCATCGACGCGGACGATGCGCCGCGCCGCGCCCGGCGCTTCCGTGCCGGTGCCGATGCGCGTTTCGCCTCCCCCAGCGTGCACAGAGACCGAGATGCTCCAGGCCCGTCCCGCCGCCTCGCCCGGTGCGCGGCGCCCGAGTTCGCCAACCGACGCCCCGCGCAGCCCCTTGCCGGGCGAAAGCAGCGACACCGCTTCCAGCAGGTTGGTCTTACCGGCCCCATTCGGCCCATGGAGGAACACGGTGCGAGCCTCGCACGCGAGCTCCGCCCGCTCGTAGGAGCGGAAGTCGGACAGTGCGATCGAGTGCAGGCGAACCTGAGCCATCCCTCTACCGCTCAACCCCAGGCCGGCGGGGGTGAGCGGGATTATGGCGCGGCTGTCTGAGTGGCTGAAGGCGCCAGCCCGAACACCTTCCGCAGGAACAGCGTCTCCGCCTCACGCTGCGAGTCCCGGTTCTGCTTTTTGCGGAACCCGTGGCCCTCGTCCTTGGCCAGCATGTACCAGACCTCCTGGCCGTTGCCGCGCACCTTGGCGACGATCTGCTCGGACTCGGTGTAGGGCACGCGCGGGTCGTTGCGGCCCTGGATCACGAACAGCGGCTTCTTCATCCTGTCGGTCAGGTTCAGCGGCGAGATGCTCTCCAGGAACGCGCGCATCTTCGGGTCGCGCTCGTCGCCGTATTCCACCCGGCGCAGGTCGCGGCGATAGCCCTCGGTATTCGCCAGGAAGGTGTTGAAGTTGGAGATGCCGACCACGTCGATCGCGCCCGCCAGCCGGTCGTTATAGGCGGCGAACGTCGCCAGCGACATGAACCCGCCGTAGGAGCCGCCGTAGACCACCACCCGCGTCGGATCGAGGTCCGGCTGCGTGGCGATCCAGTCGAGCAGGGCGCCGATGTCCTTCACCGTGTCCTGGCGCTTCATGCCGTTGTCTAGCTTCAGCCAGGTCTTGCCGTAGCCATCCGAGCCCCGGACGTTGGGCGCGATCGCCGCTGCGCCGAGCTCGTTCACCCAGTACTGGTAGGTGGCGGAGAAGCCCGGCCGCTCCTGCCCCTCCGGCCCGCCGTGGATCTGGATGATCACCGGCAGGCGCCCTCGCGGGTTCCTTGGCTTGTAGACCCAGGCCGGGATCTGCTTGCCGTCGAAGCTCCTGAAGCGGATCAGGCTAGGCTCCGCCATCTGGGCCGCGTTGAGCCCGCCCATTTCGCTCTCGGTCCACCGGACCAGCCGCGCCTGCGGCAGGTCCCAGCTCCAGACATCGGCGGGTGAAGTCGAGGTGTTCAGCCCGATCGCCAGCCGCTGCCCGTCCGGCGAGAACTTCAGCCCGGTCAGCACCCCCACCGGCAGCTTCGGCTGCGGCAGCGGCCGCCGCCCCGCGAGGTCGCGCACCACCACCTTGGAGCGCCCTTCCTCATTGATCGAGTAGGCCAGCGTGCGGCCGTCCTCGGTCAGGTCGAAGTCCTCGACCGGCCAGCGCCCTCCATCCGCAACCGGCGTGATCCGGCCGTTCCCCAGGTCGATGTAGACCAGCCGCTGGACCTCCGAACCCTGGTCGGACAGCACCAGCACGCCCTTGCCGTCGGCGGTGAACTCGCCGCCGGTATAGGCGACCTCCTCCTTGCGCGGGTTCAGTTCGCGCGTCCGGCCGCTGGCCAGATCGAGGATGAACCGCTTGGACGAGGTGGCGGAGATGTCCTGGTTGAGCAGCAGCTTCGTCCCGTCCGGCGAGAACGCCAGCGGGTCCAGCGCCCCCGTCCCCTCCAGCGCCACCCGGCGCGTCGAGGGATCGCCCGCGCGCATCACCATGATGTCGTAATCGCCCGACCCCGGCGTCACCCGGCTCCACGCCAGCCACTGGCCGTCACGGGAGAAAACGAAGGACGTATTGCGGGTCTTGGCCTCGGTGACCTGCGTCTCCGGCCCGCTCAGGCCGGCGGAATAAGCCTGATAGTACTCGTCCCCGCCGGTGTCGCGGCTAAACACGTAGCGGAAATCCGACTTCGGCTGGGCGGCGGTCTCGGCGATCGGCTCGTCGAAGAAGGTGAGCTGAGTGCGGTCGGCGCCGGGCGCCTTCACCCGGTGCACCTGCGGCGTCTGTCCGAAGCGGGTGACGACCAGCATCGACCCGTCCGGAGCCCAGTCGCCGAGCACCGCCGAGCGCGCGTTCTGATACCGCCTCAGCCCCTCGCGCACCTCCGCCGGCGTCTCCGGCACATTCTCCAGCACCAGCGTCCCCGCTTCGCGGCGTTGGACAGCGGGCGAAGCGGTTTGAGCGACGACCGCGGTTGCGCTGCCGAGGAGCGCGAGAGCGAAAGCGGGGGCGATGAGCTTCATGCCGTTCACCTATACCTCCAGCAGCAGACGCTCTGGATCTTCGATGTTTTCCTTCACCCGCACCAGCCAGGTCACCGCTTCCTTGCCGTCGACGATGCGGTGATCGTAGCTGAGCGCCAGGTACATCATCGGCCGCACCACCACTTGGCCGCCAACCGCCACGGGCCGCTCCTGGATCTTGTGCATGCCGAGCACGCCCGACTGCGGCGCGTTCAGGATCGGCGTGGACATCAGCGAGCCGTAGACCCCGCCGTTGGAGATGGTGAAGGTGCCGCCCTGCAGGTCCTCGAGCGCGAGATGGCCGTCTCGGGCCTTCTTACCGAGTTCGCCGATGGCTTTCTCCACCTCGGCAAGGCTGAGTTGGTCAGCGTCGCGCAGCACCGGCACCACCAGGCCTTTCTCGGTGCCGACCGCCACGCCGAGGTCATAGTGGTTCTTGTAGATGATGTCGGTCCCCTCGATCTCGGCGTTGACCGCGGGCACCTCCTTCAGCGCCTGGATCACCGCCTTCACGAAGAAGCCCATGAAGCCGAGCTTCACCCCGTGGCGTTTCTCGAACTGGTCCTTGTATTGCGAGCGCAGCGCCATCACCGCGCTCATATCCACCTCGTTGAAGGTGGTGAGCATGGCGGCGCTGTTCTGGGCCTCCTTCAGCCGCCGCGCGATGGTCTGGCGCAGCCGGGTCATCTTCACCCGCTCCTCGCGTTCGCCGAGTTGACGCGGCTCTAGGATCGGCGGCGCCTGGACCTGCGGCTGGGGTTGGGAGCGCTGTTCAAGAGCGGCCAGTGCGTCGCCCTTGGTAATGCGGCCGTCCTTGCCCGTGCCGGAGATCGCCTGAGGGTCAATCCCGGCCTCCGAGACGATGCGCTGGGCCGAAGGCGACAGCGGCGCGGCCGCTGCCTTGGCCGCGGCAGGTTCGGCCGCCGGGCGGCCGGTCTGCTCCGGCGAGCGCAGATCGGTGATCGGCGCGGGCTTGCCGCCGCCGTCCTGGCGCGAGGCCGAGGGCGCGGCCTGGGCGTTCGGCGTTCCCGCGCTCTCGGGCGCGCCTTCGCCATCGGGAGCGGGCGAAACGGTGGTGCCGCCGTTCGCTTGAGAGGTCACGGCGGCCGGGGCTGGTGAAGCTACCGCACCGCTCTCGCTGACCTTGCCCAGCACCTGGCCAGGCGTCACCGTCGCGCCTTCGCCGGCAGAGACGTCCGACAGCACCCCGTCCGAGGGGGCGGCCACTTCGAGCGAGACCTTGTCGGTCTCCAGTTCGACCAGCACTTCGTCCTTCTTCACCGCATCGCCCGGCTTCTTGGTCCAGCGCGCCACGGTGGCCTCGGCCACGGACTCGCCGAGGGTGGGGGTGAGAATGTCGGTCATGTGAACGGTTCCAGCTCTGCTGCGGGTCTTTACCCAATCCGCTCATTCCCGCGAAAGCGGGACCTGGTTGTTTATCATCGGGCTGGGCTTCAGAAAAAGCCTAGGCCCCCCGCTTTCGCGGGGATAAGCGGTAGAGAGGCGGGTCACAACTTCAGCAGCGCCCTCAAGCCATAGGCCACCGTTGCGGTGGCGGCGGCGGCGGCAAGCGCCAGGCCGACGAACCACAGGAGCCGGCGCCAGAGGGGCGGTTGCGGGTCGGAGGAGTCGGGAGGACCTTCAATGATAGCCGGCATCGGCGCTGACCTTGCCGCGGAAGACCCAGTAGACCCAGGCGGTGTAGCCCAGGATCAGGGGGAGGAGGACGCTGACGCCGACGAGCATGAAGCCGAGGGAGCTGGGTTCGGAGGCGGCTTGGCGGAAGGTGAGGGCGTAGGGGGCGACGTAGGGGAAGAAGCCGACGGCGAGACCGAGGTAGCCGGAGAGGAAGACCAGGACGGCGCCTAGGTAGGGCTTGGCCTGGGAGTGGCGGCGGAGGCCCCAGGCGATCACGAGCAGCCCGGCCAGGCCTAGGGCGGGGATGGACAGGAGCGGCAGGAGGCGGCGCCAGTTGATGGCTGCGCCGCGGATGCCCCAGCGTTCGGTGATGTCGGGGTGGAGGAACAGGGTCGCGAGACTGACCGCGGCCAAGGCCAGCGCCACGGTGGCGGCCGACCAGAAGGTCCAGCGGCGGGCGCGGCCGTGCAGTTCGTCCTCGGTCTTCCAGAGGAGCCAGGCGGCGCCCAGCAGGGCGTAGCCGGCGACGACGCCGCAGGCGACCAGCAGGGTGTAAGGCGTAAGCCAGTCGAAGGCGCCGCCGGCGAAGGCGCCGGTTCTGGTGGCGCGCACGCCTTGGATGAAACCGCCCAGGATCAGGCCTTGGCAGAAGGCGGCGGTGAGCGAGCCGGCGGTGAAGGCGGCGGTCCAGAAGCGCTTGCCTCGTGCTCGGCCGCGCAGGCGGAACTCGAAGGCGACGCCGCGCAGGATCAGGCCCATCAGCATGGCGTAGACCGGCAGGTAGAGAGCCGGCATCAGCAGGGCGTAGGCGGCGGGGAAGGCGGCGAGCAGGCCGCCGCCGCCCAGCACCAGCCAGGTCTCGTTGCCGTCCCAGACGGGGGCGATGGTGTCCATCATCGTCGTCCGCTCCTCGGGCGAAGCGGCGAAGGGGAAGAGGATGCCGACGCCGAGGTCGAAGCCGTCGAGCAGCACATACATGAACACGGCGACGGCGATGATCCCGGCCCAGATCAGAGGGAGGTCGAGGGTCATGGCCGCCCTCCGTCCGGGGAAGCGCCGCGTGGGGGCACGGGAGCGTTCGGGTCGTGGTCGGGAGCGGCGCCGAGGGACCAGCCGGGAGGACGACGTTCGGGCGGGCGAGGTTCGGCGGCGCCGGGGACGGGGCCTTCGGCGATCAGGCGCAGGATGTAGAGGGCGCCGACGCTAAAGACGACGGCGTAGACGATCAGGAACGCGATCAGCGAGGCGGAGACGGAGCCCGCCGCTATGGGCGAGACGGAGTCGGCGGTGCGGAGCAGGCCGTAGACGGTGTAGGGCTGGCGGCCGACCTCGGCGACGGTCCAGCCGGCGATCACAGCGACGAAGCCGGCGGGGCCCATCAGGACCGTGGCCCAGAGGAAGGGCTTGGTGCGCTCGATGCGTCGGCGCCACCAGAGGAAGGCGCCCCAGAGGCCGAGCGCAATCATCGACAGGCCCAGGCCGACCATGATGCGGAAGGCCCAGAAGACGATAGCGACAGGGGGCTGGTCGCGGCGGGGGAAGGCTTTCAGGCCCTCGAGTTCGGCGGTGGTTTCGCCCGCGGTGATCCAGCTCCCGATCTTGGGGATGGAGAATTCGAAGTCATTGCCCTGCCGCTCGCGGTTGGGCCAGGCGAGGATGTGGAACGGCTGCTCGGCGCGCGTTTCCCAGAAGGCTTCGACGGCGGCGAGCTTGGTCGGCTGGAGGTCGCGGAGCAACTTGCCGGCCATGTCGCCGACGGCGAGCTGGAGACTGGCGACCAGGGCGAACATGCCGATGGCCATGCGGATGGCGATGCGGCTTTCCTCCTGGCCGGGGCGGCGGAGCAGCTGCCAGGCGGAGGCCGCGCCGACCACCAGGGCGGTGGAGAGGTAGGCGGCCAGGACCATGTGGGCGAAGCGGACGGGGAAGCTCGGGGAGAAGACCACCTTGAACCAGTCCTGGGCGATGAAGCGGCCGTCGGGGGCGACGACGTGGCCGGTCGGGTATTGCATCCAGCTGTTGGCGGAGATGATCCAGAAGGCGGAGATCAGGGTGCCGACCGCGACCATGCAGGTGGCGAGGAAGTGGAGGCGAGGACCGACCTTCTTCCAGCCGAACAGCATGACGCCGAGGAAGCTGGCCTCAAGGAAGAAGGCGGTTAGGACCTCGTAAGCCAGGAGGGGGCCGATCACCGGGGCGGCCTTGACGGTGAAGGCGCTCCAGTTGGCGCCGAACTGGTAGCTCATCACCACGCCGGAGACGACGCCCATGCCGAAGGACAGCGCGAAGATCTTCAGCCAGAACAGGTAGAGGGTCTTGAACGCCTCGCGCCGGGTGAGGAGCCAGAGGCCTTCGAGGACGGCGAGGTAGCTGGCGAGCCCGATGGTGAAGCTCGGGAAGATGATGTGCCAGGCGATGGTGAAGGCGAACTGCAGGCGCGAGAGGATCAGCGCGTCCATGGCCCCTCTCCTCCCGCCTGACCGTCAGCTCTCGGAGGAGTCCGGCAGGCCCATCATGTGGAAGCCGGCGTCGACGTGGACGACTTCGCCGGTGGTGGAGCGGCCCAGCGGGGAGAGCAGCCAGAGGGCGCAGCCGGCGACGCCTTCCATGGAGGTGTCCTCCTTGAGGGCGCTCAGAGCGCGGCCCTGGGCCAGCATGCCGCGGCCGCCGGAGATGCCGGCGAGCGACAGGGTGCGCATGGCGCCGGCGGAGATGGCGTTGACGCGGATGCCCCTGGGGCCGAGGTCGCGGGCGGCGTAGCGGGTGGCGGCCTCCAGCCCGGCCTTGGCCACGCCCATGGTGTTGTAGTTGGGGATGGCGCGTTCGGCGCCGAGGTAGGTCATGGTCACGATCGAGCCGCCGCCCGGCATCAGCTTTGCGGCGCGGCGGGCGCTGTCGACGAAGCTGAACACCGAAATGTTCATCGCTAAAAGAAAGCTGTCGCGGGTGGTGTTGTCGACGAAGGAGCCCTGCAGCTCGTTCTTGTTGGCGAAGGCGACCGAGTGGACGAGGAAGTCGATGGTCCCGAACGCCCGCTCCACCTCGGCGAAGGCGGCGTCCATGGAGGCGTCGTCGGTGACGTCCGCGGGGATCATCAGCTTGCCGCCGATGCTCTCGACCAGCGGGCGGACCCGGCGCTCCAGCGCCTCGCCCATGTAGGTGAAGGCCAGTTCCGCGCCCTGGGCGGCGAGCTGGGAGGCGATGCCCCAGGCGATGGACTTGTCGTTGGCCACGCCCATGACCACGCCCTTCTTGCCGGCCATCAGCTCGCCCTTGGGCAGGTCGTAGGCTTCGGCCATGGCGCGCGCTCCCGTGGTTGCGGGGCGCTTTGTGACCGTGGCTCAGGCTTCGTGCAACAGGTCCGCGACGCTGACCTTGGCCAGCTGGTCGGTGGCGGCCGCGTCGGCGGCCTCGATCGCGCGGACGACCTGGCGGGGGATGCGCTCTCCGATGGGGCAGCCCTTGGCGCCGGGCGGCGGCACCCCGAAATGGGCGCAGCCGTGGACGGCGCGCAGCACCTGGTCCAGGCAGATGTCCGCGGGCCGGCGCAGCAGCCAGGCGCCGCCGTTGGCGCCGGGGCGGGTGGCGATCAGCCCGGCCTTGGCCAGCATGGCGGTGACGCGGCGCACCACCACCGGGTTGGTGGGGATGGAGGTGGCAAGCTCGGCGCTCGACACTGCCCCCTCGGCCGAGGTCGCGCCCTTGTGGGCCAGGTAGGCCAGGGCGTGGGCGGCGACGGGGAAGCGTTGGCTGTCGGACACAGCTGGAACCTAAGCCATACGGGGCGGCGTTCAACCGGCTTGCGGCGGGTGCGACGTGAAGGCGCGCCGTTGAACGCCCATATGATTGGGAGTATCCGCGCCGCTTCGCCCGCCGCCCCGGGCCAGGCGGGCGGTTCGAAAGACACCTGATGCCCGAAAAGTCGCAGGACAGCGGATCGGCCGAACTCGGGCCGGCCCAGCACTCCCCCGCCCCCGCCATCGACGCCCACGGCCACCGCGGCCGGGGTTTCCTGGCGCTCGCCCTGGGCTCGGTCGGGGTGGTGTTCGGCGACATCGGCACCAGCCCGCTCTACGCCATGCGCGAGGCGCTGCACCACGCGCGCGGCGGCGGGGTGAACGAGCTGGCGGTGCTGGGGGTGGTGTCGCTGGTGTTCTGGGCGCTGATCCTGGTGGTGACGATCAAGTACGTCGTCTTCCTGATGCGCGCCGATAACGAGGGCGAAGGCGGCACCCTGGTGCTGATGTCGCTGGCGCAGGGCAGCCTGGCCAAGCGCTCGGGCCTGGTGTTCCTGCTCGGCATCTTCGGGGCGGCGCTGTTCTACGGAGACGGCATCATCACCCCGGCGATGACGGTGCTGTCGGCGGTGGAGGGGCTGAAGGACGCGCCGGGGCTGGGGCGGGCGGTGACGCCGCTGGTGGCGCCGATCGCGGGCGTGATCCTGATCGCCCTGTTCCTGGTGCAGTCGAGGGGCACGGCCAACGTGGCGCGCCTTTTCGGGCCGGTCTGCGCCATTTGGTTCCTGGTGCTGGCGGGCCTGGGCCTGTTCCACATTTCCGACGATCCCTCGATCATGCGGGCGCTCAGCCCCCATTACGGCCTGCTGTTCCTGATCGACAACGGACTGCTGGGCTTCATCATCCTGGGCAGCGTCTTCCTGGCTGTGACCGGGGCGGAGGCGCTCTACGCCGACATGGGCCACTTCGGCAAAGGCCCGATCCGGGCGGCCTGGGCGGCGCTGGTGCTGCCGTGCCTGACGCTGAACTACCTCGGCCAGGGGGCCATGGTGTTGAGCCGGCCGGAGACCGCCGCCAATCCGTTCTTCGAGATGATCCCGCACGCGGTCTATTGGCCGGTGTTGCTGCTGGCCACGGCGGCGGCGGTGATCGCCAGCCAGGCGGTGATCACCGGGGCGTTCTCGATCACCCAGCAGGCGGTGCAGTTCGGGCTGCTGCCGCGGATCAGCATCAAGCGCACCAGCGAGAGCGTGGCCGGGCAGATCTTCGTGCCGGCGATCAACCGGTTCCTGCTGATCGGGGTGCTGGTGCTGCTGGTGATCTTCCGCAACTCCTCGGGGCTCGCAGCGGCCTACGGCATCGCAGTGACCGGGGCGATGTTCGTCGACACCCTGCTGGCGTTCGTGGTGGTGCGGTTCCTGTGGAAGCGGCCGCTGTGGCAGGCGCTGCTGGCGGTGGCGGGCTTCGCCGTGATCGACCTGGTGTTCCTGACCTCCAACCTGCTGAAGATCCCCGACGGCGCCTGGCTGCCGCTGGTGATGGGGGCGGGGCTGGTGGTGGTGATGTGGACCTGGACCCGGGGGGCCCAGATCCTCACCGACAAGACGCGGCGCGAGAGCGTGGCGATGGCCGACCTGCTGCAGATGCTCAAGAACCGCCCGCCCCACAGGGTGCCGGGCACGGCGATCTTCCTGACCTCGTCGGCCGAGCTGGCGCCGGTCGCTTTGATGCACAACCTCAAGCACAACAAGGTGCTCCACGAGAAGAACGTGATCATGACCGTGCGCACCGCCGAGACCCCTCGGGTCGAGGAATGCGACCGGGTGACGATCGAGAAACTAGCGCCGGATTTCGCGGTGGTGACGGTGAACTACGGCTTCATGGAGAGCCCGAACATTCCCAAGGCGGTCAGCGTCTGCCGCAAGCAGGGGCTCAAGTTCGACATCATGTCCACGAGCTTCTTCCTGGGCCGGCGCTCGGTGGTGGCCTCGCCGGAGTCGGGGATGCCGTTGTGGCAGGACAAGCTGTTCATCTTCCTTATGAAAAACGCCGCCAACCCCACCGACTACTTCAAGATCCCGCCCGGGCGGGTGGTGGAACTCGGAACCCAGGTCTCGGTTTGACCTTGGATGGAAGCGGCCCTGCAAATCGGCGGCGATCTGCTCTGGGTGATTGCCCTCACAGTCATGGCCAGCGCCTCGCGCACGGGTTTCCGCACCATTCCGCAGGGGGTGGGCGTGCCGATGCTGTGGGACGGCAAGCACGTGGTGGCGCTGCGGCTGCCGCGCACGCCGGCGCTGACCCTGCTGCCGGCAGCGGCCTTCGTGCTGGGGCTGGTGTTCCTGTACATGTCGCACGGGGCCGGGACGGTGGAGTTCCAGGTCATCTGGTTCGGCATCAAGGCGACCTTGGCTCCGCTGATCGCGCTGCTGCACCTGAGCCACGTTAAGCGCGCGATCCAGACGCTCGGCGCCGAGAAGCGGCTGATCCCCTGAACCACGTTACCGAAGCTTAAGCTGCGCGGGCGCGCGGGCTGGGGCATGCTCTCTGGACGGAGGGGCTTGCCGAGGAGACGCCCGAATGAACCGACCGTCGAAAATCGCCATCGCCGCGGCCGTCCTGGGCCTGAGCGGCGCCACCGCCGCCTGGGCCTGCAAGGACGGCATGCACCCGCCCGCCCCGCCTAGGCCGCCCCGCCCGCCGATGGCCGCGCCGCTGCCGCCCACGCCCCCTGCCCCGCCGCCGGCGCCGGACTTCGTTCCCGAACCGCCGCTGCCGCCCGAACCCCCCGCTCCGCCCGCCCCGCCGCGCCTGTCCTATCGCGCCGACAGCGCCGAGTTGGCGCGCGCCAAGGCCGAGCTGCAGCGGGCGACGGCCGAGCTGACCCGCGCCATCGAAGCGCAGACCGCCGCCCTCCGCTCGGAGAACCTGGTCGACCACGCCGCCATCGCACGCACGGTGGCCCAAGCCACGGCGGAGGCCCGCGCGCAGGTGCGGCAAGTGCACATCAACCGTGCGGAACTCGACGCGATCCGCGTCTCGGCCCGGGCGCAGGCGGAGACCGGACGGCGCGCGGCGGAAGAGGCCCGCCGCAGCGTGGAGGCCATGCGCCCGCAGATCGAGGCGGTGCGGCGCGAGGCCGAGCGGCTGCGCACCATGTGCGAGGACGAGCCCGACGCCTGCGAAGACGTCGACATCGTGATCGGCGGCGACGACTGAGGACCTGAACGAGCCGCCGGGGCGCATTGGCCGTTTCCCCGGCGGCGCTGCTGCGCTATCGACCGCGCCGGCCGCTTGCCCGGCCGGTCAGCAGCGGTTCCATGTCCATCCTCGTCAGCCAAGACACCAAGGTCATCTGCCAGGGCTTCACCGGCTCGCAGGGGACGTTCCACTCCGAGCAGGCGATCGCCTACGGCACGCGCATGGTCGGCGGCACCTCGCCCGGCAAGGGCGGGCAGACGCACCTGGGCCTGCCGGTGTTTGACACCGTCTGCGAGGCGGTGGCGGAGACGCGGGCCGCCGCCAGCGTGATCTATGTGCCGCCGCCGTTCGCGGCCGACGCGATCCTGGAGTCGATCGACGCCTGCGTGCCGTTGATCGTCTGCATCACCGAGGGCATCCCGGTGATGGACATGGTCAAGGTGAAGCGGGCGCTCTCGGGTTCGAAGTCGCGGCTGATCGGGCCGAACTGCCCGGGGGTGCTGACGCCTGGCGAGTGCAAGATCGGCATCATGCCAGGCAACATCTTCCGCAAGGGCTCGGTGGGCGTGGTGTCGCGCTCGGGCACGCTGACCTACGAGGCGGTGTTCCAGACCAGCCAGGCGGGGCTCGGCCAGACCACCGCGGTCGGCATCGGCGGCGATCCGGTCAAGGGCACCGAATTCATCGACATCCTGGAGATGTTCCTGGCCGACCCCGCGACCCAGTCGATCATCATGATCGGCGAGATCGGCGGCTCGGCCGAGGAGGACGCGGCGCAGTTCATCGCCGACGAAGCGAAGCGTGGGCGCAAGAAACCGACCGTGGGGTTCATCGCCGGGCGCACGGCGCCTCCTGGGCGGCGGATGGGCCACGCGGGCGCGATCATCTCCGGCGGCAAGGGCGGCGCGGAGGACAAGATTTCCGCGATGGAGGGAGCGGGGATCAAGGTTTCGCCTTCGCCAGCGGGGTTAGGGCCAACCCTGCTGGAGGCGCTAAAAGGTTGCTAGTTAGGTGTTTGATGATGTCGGCGATGGCTAATGAATGTAAAGTCTAAATATATGCTACGCTCAATATACCTCAAGCTGGCGACGCTGATCGTTGCCAGTGTTTTGGGGCTGCGCCTTAGCCAGGCGCAGCAGAAACCTCCAATTTTTGTTCCGGCCCCGTCCATTAAGCCTGCTAATAGTCAATTAGCGGCGATAAATCATGCCAAACTTTTTAAATCAATGTGCATTGACACTGACGCCAGTCCGGCACGCGCATACGATGCATTTTTTAAAGCTGGATTTATAGACGCGCCTCCTGCCATGACCGCCAAATTCGGACTGCCAAGTGGCCTAACAAAAGACACCAAAGCAACTTATAAAACTGTAGGCGATCAGATGCTTGTAGCTTTGGTATCCAGAACAAAAATAAGCCCGACCGTTCAAGACGTAGAATCTATCCATTGTATTTTGATGCTTGGCGGACGAATTAGCACTAGCCCTAATGTTATAGCTGAGCAACTTAATCTAGAGGCGCCTCCTATAGCTGCAGGTGAATTTAGGGTCAGTTTTAGCAATAAAGGAGGCGGCAGAAAGGTAATAGTGCCAGGTACGTCTGAATTTCTTCTAGCCATTAAAAATGGTCAATTTCGAAGCATCTCTTATACGAACAAAACTCTGCCAACATTTTCATTTATGAAAACAATAAACCTAAAGTCTTCAGAACGTTAGGCTTGTTCCATGTCTTGGAGCGAGTGCCCGAGTTCATCTGCAATGCAGTGGTCATTCAAAGCGCATGGCGGTCCTTTTCACACCAACGGGGATTCAGCCTCAGGCGTCGCGTCACGTGAAATATGAGCCTGCACACTAACCTCCCCATGGCGATTAACTGGGTCTATAGGCATCATGCGGCATCGGTGCGGCCGCAAAGGTATGTGAGATGGCGGACGACTCCGGGCGCATAAACCAGGTCCTGTCGGAGACCTCGTTCCTCTATGGGGCGAACGCGGGCTTTGTGGAGGAACTCTACGCCCGCTGGGCGTCCGATCCCGGCGCGGTCGAGCCGTCGTGGCAGGCATTCTTTTCCGGGTTGCGCGACCGGCCGGATGAGGCGCGGCGCGCGACGGAAGAGCCGGCCTGGGCGCCGAAGGGCGCGCTGATCAAGACCGATGAACTGGCCGGCGCGCTGGGCATCCTGCCGGCGCTGGAGGTCAAGATCGCCAAGGCCTTCGAAGCGCGCGCCGAAGGGCCGGCGGTTTCGCCCGAGACGGTGCGGGCGGCCACGCTCGACTCCATCCGTGCGCTGTATCTGATCCGCGCTTACCGGATGCGCGGTCACTTGGCGGCGAACCTCGACCCGCTCGGGCTGTCGGAAAAGGCCGACACCTCCGAACTCGACCCGGCCCACTACGGCTTCGCCGAGGCCGATCTCGATCGGCCGATCTTCCTCGACTACGTGCTGGGGCTGGAGAGCGCGACGCTGCGCGAGATCGTCGCCATCCTGAGGCGCACCTACTGCGGCAACCTCGGGGTGCAGTACATGCACATCTCCGATCCGGCGCAGAAGGCGTGGCTGCAGGAGCGGATCGAGGGGCGGGACAAGGAGATCAGCTTCACGCCCGAGGGCAAGGTCAGCATCCTGAAGAAGCTGATCGAGGCGGAGACCTTCGAGCGGTTCCTGCACCGGCGCTTCCCCGGCACCAAGCGGTTCGGGCTCGATGGCGGCGAGGCGCTGGTGCCGGCGATGGAGCAGATCATCAAGGTCGGCGGCCAGCTCGGCGTCGGCGAGATCGTGCTGGGCATGCCGCACCGGGGGCGGCTCAACATGCTCGCCGCGGTGATGGGCAAGCCCTACCATGTGATCTTCCACGAGTTTCAGGGCGGCTCGTCCATGCCCTCGGACATCGAGGGCTCCGGCGACGTCAAATATCACCTCGGCGCCTCGTCGGACCGCGAGTTCGACGGCAACACGGTGCACCTGTCGCTGACCGCCAACCCCAGCCACCTGGAGATCGTCAACCCGGTGGTGATCGGCAAGGCGCGGGCCAAGCAGGCCTTCATGATCCGCGAGCACGACCGCGAGGACCGGGCGCACGTGATGCCGGTGCTGATGCACGGCGACGCGGCGTTCGCCGGCCAGGGCGTGGTGGCGGAATGCTTCGAACTGTCGGGGCTGAACGGCTACCGGGTCGGCGGAACGATGCACTTC
Organism: Caulobacteraceae bacterium; assembly: GCA_036388855.1. Classification (GTDB taxonomy): domain Bacteria; phylum Pseudomonadota; class Alphaproteobacteria; order Caulobacterales; family Caulobacteraceae; genus DASVRA01. The sequence goes on from DASVRA010000035.1 coordinate 181,778, forward strand.
ATCGTCAACAATCAGATCGGCTTCACCACCTCGCCGCGGTTCTCGCGCTCCAGCCCCTATCCGTCGGACGTGGCGCTGATGGTCGAGGCGCCGATCTTCCACGCCAACGGGGACGACCCAGAGGCGGTGACCTACGCCGCGCGGGTGGCCACCGAGTTCCGCCAGAAGTTCGGCAAGGACGTGGTGGTGGACATGTTCTGCTACCGCCGCTTCGGCCACAACGAGGGTGACGACCCGACCTTCACCCAGCCCTTGATGTACCAGAAGATCAAGGCGCAGCCGTCCACGCGGGAGATCTACACCAAGCGGCTGACGGACGAGGGGCTGGTCACCGCCGAGCAGGTGGACGGCTGGATCAGGGAGTTCGAGGCGTTCCTCGACAAGGAGTTCGAGGGCGGCAAGAGCTACAAGGCGAACAAGGCCGACTGGCTCGACGGCAAGTGGGCGCACCTGAACACACCTGGCGAGGAATGGGCGGTCGGCGATACCGGCGTGCCGCTCCAGCGCCTGACCGACATCGGACTTAAGCTGACCTCGATCCCGGAGGAGGTGAACGCGCACAAGACCCTGCGGCGGGTGATCGAGAACCGGCGCGAGGCGATCACCTCCGGCGCCAACATCGACTGGGCCACCGCCGAACACCTGGCGCTGGGCTCGCTGCTCGACGAGGGGATCACCGTCCGCTTCACCGGCCAAGACAGCGTGCGCGGCACCTTCAGCCAGCGCCACGCCAGCATCATCGACCAGACCACCGAGGCCCCCTACACGCCGCTGAACAACATCCGCCCCGGCCAGGCGCGGCTGGAGATCATCGACTCGGCCCTGTCGGAGGAGGCGGTGCTGGGTTTCGAGTACGGCTACTCGCTCTCGGACCCGACCACCCTAGTGATCTGGGAGGCGCAGTTCGGCGATTTTGTGAACGGCGCCCAGGTGGTGATCGACCAGTTCATCGTCTCGGGCGAGCGCAAGTGGCTGCGGATGAGCGGGCTCACCTTGCTTCTGCCGCACGGCTACGAGGGCCAGGGACCGGAGCACTCCTCCGCCCGGCTCGAGCGCTTCCTGCAGATGTGCGCCGAGGACAACATCCAGGTGGCCAACTGCACCACCCCGGCCAACTACTTCCACATCCTGCGCCGCCAGATGCACCGGCCGTTCCGCAAGCCGCTGGTGCTGATGACGCCCAAGAGCCTGCTGCGCCACAAGCGCGCCGTGTCGAACATGAGCGACCTGGCCGAGGGCTCGTCGTTCCAGCGCATCTTCATCGACGGGGCGGAGGCCGGGTGCGACGTGGGCATCAAGCTGAAGCCGGATGCGGAGATTACCCGCGTGATCCTGTGCACCGGCAAGGTCTACTTCGACCTGGTGGACGCCCGCGAGCAAGCAGGACGGGACGACGTCTACCTGCTGCGCGTGGAGCAGCTCTACCCCTGGCCGATGCAGGCGCTGAGGAAGGAGCTGTCGCGCTTCCCGAACGCGGAGCTGGTCTGGTGCCAGGAGGAGCCGAAGAACATGGGCGCCTGGCAGTTCGCCGACCCCTGGATCGAACTGACCCTGGAGCGCACGCCGCTCGGCGCCAAGCGCGCCCGCTACGTCGGCCGCCCGGCCTCCGCCTCCACCGCGGCGGGGATCATGAGCCGGCACCTGAAGGAGCTGGAGAGGTTCCTGGGGGAAGCCTTCGCCTAGGCGCTTTATCTACCGCTCATCCACGCGAAAGCGGGACCTAACTCTTCTTCGCCGCTCTACGGAATAAAAAGAAAGCCCCGGTTCCCGCTTTCGCGGGAATGAGCGGATCAATACGGAGGCTCGGTGACCCCTCCCTGCCGCCTCTACCTGATCACGCCGCCGCGGATCACCGACCCGGCCGCCTTCGCCACCACGCTTGAAGCGACCCTCTCCGGCGGCGATGTCGCCGCCCTGCAAATCCGCCTGAAGGATGCCTCCGACGGCCACATCGTCCAAGCCGTGCGCACCCTCACCCCCATCGCTCACGCCCGCCAAGTCGCGGTGATCCTCAACGACCGCCCCGACCTCGCCGCAAGCCTCGGCTGCGACGGCGTCCACATCGGCCAGGACGACGCTCCTTACGCCGCCGCCCGCCGCCTCGTGGGCCCCCACCGCATGGTCGGCGTCACCTGCCACGACAGCCGCGACCTCGCCTACGACGCCGCCGAGGCCGGCGCCGACTACGTAGCCTTCGGCGCCTTCTTCCCCACCGAGACCAAGCAGCCCAAGACCACCGCCGACCCCGAACTGCTCACTATCTGGCAGGAGACCATGCAGACCCCCTGCGTCGCCATCGGCGGCGTCACTGTCGACAACGCCCGCGCGCTAGCCGCCGCCGGCGCTGACTTCCTCGCCGTCTGCAACGGCGTCTGGCGCCACCCGCAAGGCCCCGCCGCCGCCGTCGCCCAACTGAACGCCGAGATGGAAAAAGGCGCCGCCGACCGCACGGCCTAGCTGGAACGCTCGCGCGCCCGCGCCCGTTGGCTCCCCGACACTCAAGAGGAGCGCCGCATGGCCCAGAACCCGAAAGACCACGCCGACGCCTATGGCCTGAGTCAGAACGTCGCCGCCGACTTCGAGGAAGAGGAAGGCGCCCCCACCGGCGCCCAAACCGGCCAGACCCGCACCCGCGTCCCCGAGCACGCCGACCGCCAAGGGCACGGCCCCAAGACCCAGCAGCACGCCCGCGAAGTCGCCAGAGGCGAACGCCCGGGCGGCACGCACTGATCCTTCGAGACGGCGCTTCGCGCCTCCTCAGGATGACGAGGGGTTAGGCTGCATCAAACCTCGTCATAGTGAGGAGCAGCCGCCAGGCCGCGTCTCGAACCACGCCTTGCCTCTAATCGAGCCCGGACTTAGGTTCCGCGCCCGATTTGGCGACGGCCCAGCCCGCCGAACCCTCCACACCGGCGGACCACATGAAGATTGGCGCGAACACGATCAAACCCGGCAACGTGCTCCAGCACGAGGGCTCGCTGTGGGTCGCGGTCAAGACCCAGCATGTCAAACCGGGGAAGGGCGGCGCCTTCGCCCAGGTCGAGCTGAAGAACATCCTCGACGGCCGCAAGTTGAACGAACGCTGGCGCTCATCCGATACTGTTGAGAAGGTGACGCTGGAGCAGAAAGACTTTACCTACCTCTACGAAAACGGCGACATGCTGGTGTTCATGGACGCCGCCACCTACGAGCAGATCGAGCTGCACAAGGATTTCGTCGGCGAGGAGCGCGCCCAGTTCCTGCAGGACGGCATGGCCGTGACGCTGGAGTTCCACGAGGAGCGACCGATCGGCCTTGAGCTGCCCGACACCGTGGTCCTGGAGATCGTCGAGGCCGACGCAGTGGTGCGCGGCCAGACCGCCTCATCCTCCTACAAGCCCGCCAAGGCCTCGAACGGCATGCGCATCATGATCCCGCCCTACATGGAGGCGGGCGAGCGCGTGCTGGTCTCCACAGAGACCGGCGAATACATGCGCCGCGCCGACTAGCGGCTTATAAGGCGGCATGAGCCGCCGCGACCTGATCCCTCCCTCTCCGGCCGAGCACGATTACGCCGCCGCCTCGCCCGAGGTGGAACTGGCCCCGCCCGAGCGCCCGCTTGAGCTGTTCGCCGACTGGCTGGCCGAGGCCCGCGCCAAGGAGCACAACGACCCCAACGCCATGTGCCTGGCCACCGTCGACGCCGACGGCCTGCCCGACGCCCGCATGGTCCTGCTCAAGGACTTCGACGAGGCCGGCTTCGTCTTTTTCACCAACCTGGAGAGCGCCAAAGGCCGTCAGCTCGCCGCCCAGCCCAAGGCCGCCCTGCTGTTCCACTGGAAGTCGCTCCGCCGCCAGGTCCGCCTCCGCGGCCCCGTCGCTCCGGTCACCCCCGACGAGGCCGACGCCTACTTCGCCACCCGCGCCCGCTCCGCCCAGATCGGCGCCTGGGCGTCGGCCCAATCCCGCCTGCTGGAGAGCCGCCACGCCCTGGAAAAGGCCGTCGCCGACCACGGCCTCCGCTTCGGCCTCGGCGCCGTCCCCCGCCCGCCCCACTGGTCCGGCTTCCGCCTCTCGCCTCTTGCCATCGAGTTCTGGCGCGACCGCCCCTTCCGCCTGCACGAACGGATCCTCTACGCCCGCGGGGCAGGGGAGGGGGCCTGGGCGGTGAGCAGGCTCTATCCCTGAGCCGGCCGATAGTCGCTCGACAGCGAGGGTTCGCCCTCCGTCGCCACGGCTCCGGTGCGCGCAAGGTGGATCAGGTGCGCCAGCACCGACTGCGCCGCCGCCGGATAGAGCCGCGGGTCCACCCCCGCATAGATCGCCGGAACCATTTCGCTGATCCGCCCCCGCCCTTGCCCTACTTGTTTCAGGATTTGCCGCTCCCGCTCCAGCCGGTGTGCCTTGTAAGCCGTCAGGAACGGCGCGACCTCCGTCACCGGCGGCCCGTGCGTCGGCCACAAGGCGGAGAACCCCCCCGCCGCCACCTTGTCCAGGCTCGCGTAATAGGCCCCCATGTCTCCGTCCGGCGGGCTGACCACCGTGGTCGACCAGCCCATCACATGATCACCGCTGAACAGCGCGTCCTCCTCCCCCAGCGCGAAGGCGAAGTGGTTGGAGGCGTGCCCCGGCGTCGCCAGCGCCCGCAGCGTCCAGCCCGGGCCCGCGACCACTTCCCCATCCCTGAGCTGGCGGTCGGGGGCGAAATCCCGGTCGTGGGCCTCGTCCAGCCATCCCGCTTCGACGGAGGGAGGCGGCCGCCCCCAGACCGTCGCTCCGGTCCGCTCCGCCAGCTCCCGCGACAGGGGCGAGTGGTCCCGGTGGGTGTGGGTGATCAGGATGGCGGCGACCCGCTCCCCCTCCGTCGCCGCCAGCAGCGCGTCCAGGTGCGCCGGCAGGGCAGGCCCGGGATCGATCACCGCCACCTCGCCCCGCCCGACGATGTAGGTCCCCGTGCCCGTGTAGGTGAATGGCCCCGGGTTCTCCGCCACCACCCGCCGGATCAGAGGCGAGACCTGGTCCGCCCGCCCGTAGGCGAAGTCCATGTGCTTAACGAAAGGTATCAACCGGCGCCCCTCTTGCCTTGCCCCACCCCCAACCGGCGAGGGAGCGGGTCGATGGCCGAAGCGGTGGCGGTGTTCGTGTCAAAGCGGCTTCAGCGGGCCAGCGTCGCCCTCCTGTGTCTCACCCTGGCGCAGGCGGCCATCTCCCTGTCCAGCTGCCAGCCCGAGCCGGTTCCGCTCGCGGCCGTCCGCGCCGCCTCGGGTTTCTGAACCTACTTCACCCGCTCCACCTTGACCGCACGCTGCCCGTCCACGTTCATGAAGAAGCTGCCGAGCGCGCCGCTGCGGATCTCCACCTTCGACCCGGGCTTGGGCCGCCTGACCAGCTCGACCACCTCGGTCTGCTTCCACACCGCGCCGCCCTCGATGGTGATCACCCATTTGCCGTAGGGGTCCTGGCGCGCCGCCGTGACGGTGGTGGAGAGGTTGTTGACCTCCTCCTCCTTCTCTCCGCGGGTGAACAGGCTCATGCTCGGCACGTTGAAGCCGAACACCTGCCGGCGCACCTCGCGCATCTGCGCGCGGTCGACCACCACCACCTGGCCCTGGGTCTCGGCCTGCTCGAACTGCGCCGCCGCCTGGTCGTAACAGGCCAGCCGCTCCGCCGAATCGGTGACCGCGCGGCAGTCCAGCATCTTCTGGAACACGCCCGCGCGCTTGGCCGGCGGGTCGGCGGCGAGCGAGGGAAGGGCCAGGGCCAGCGCCGCTCCGGCGGCGAGCAGGAACGGGCGGCGGAGGGCGAACGGTGTCATGATTGCGGCCTCGAATGTGGCGGGCCCATTGAAGAACAGCCTTGGCGGTTCGCGCAATGCCTGATTCTTGCCGGCCGCCGTTCCGGACACAAAGCGCTGATTCTACCCGCGTTCTTCACCGCCCAGTCCGGCCGGCCGGCGCGAGCGGGTTTCCCCGAGCCTTCGCGCCGCACGAAACGTGGCCAAGCTGTGACTAAGATGTAACAACCCGGGACGGATGCGCTCGCTTGGTCGCAACGCGCGTTGACCCGGACGCCGCGCCATTCATAACGTCGCCGTAACCGGGGGCTGGGAGAGGCTGTCCGGGACGCATTCACGTGGACGGGCCGGGCCTCTGGGCGCCGCTCATTCGGAGGAACTAAGTTGAAAACCCAATCCACTCGTTCGCGCCTGTTGGCGTCGTCGATGATCTGCGGGGCCGCGGCCCTGGCGCTTGCCGCCCCCGCGATGGCCCAGGACCAGGCCGCGGCCGACACCGAGGTCGAGGCCCTGGTGGTCACCGGCTCGCGCATCCCCACGCCGAACCTGACCTCCACCAGCCCGCTTCAGGTCGTCACCGACCAGGAAGCCAAGCTGCAGGGCACGACCAACGTCGAAAACCTGCTGAACAACCTGCCGCAGGTGTTCGCCGACTTCGGTTCGGCCCAGTCCAACGGCGCCACCGGCACCGCGACGGTGAACCTGCGTAACCTCGGCTCGCAGCGCACCCTGGTGCTGATCGACGGCCGCCGCCTGATGCCGGGCGACCCGCAGCTGCCCGTCGCCGACCTCAACGTGATCCCCGCCGCCCTGGTGGACCGGGTCGAAGTGGTCACCGGCGGCGCCTCGGCCGTGTACGGCTCGGACGCCATCGCCGGCGTGGTCAACTTCATCATGAAGAAGGACTTCGAGGGTGTTCGCCTGGACGCGCAGTACAGCTTCGCCCAGCACCACAACAACAACGAGGAAGCCCAGCGGATCGTCCCGGATCCGGTGCTCACGTTCGGCGGCCCGTTCCCGCTGCCCGACGACAACGTCACCACCGGCCAGACCTTTGACATCACCGCGATCGTCGGGGTCAACAGCGCGGACGGCAAGGGCAACGCCACAATCTACGCCGGCTACCGCAACATGCAGGCGGTGACGCAGGACCAATACGACTACACCTCCTGCGCCGTCGGCACGATCAACCTCACCGGCCCAGTCTACGACACCCACGTCTGCTTCGGTTCGAGCAACTACAACCGGATCATCTCGCTCGACACCGGCGCGGACCTGTTCCCGGAAACCGACCGCACCTTCAGCCCTTACGCGGGCCAGAGCTTCAACTTCGCGCCGTTCAACTATTTGCAGCGGCCGGACGAACGCTACACCCTGGGCGGCTTCGCGCACTATGAAATCAGCCCGATGTTCGATGTCTACATGGACACCATGTTCTCGGACGACAACACCACGGCTCAGATCGCGCCGTCGGGCATCTTCCTCAGCACCGTCTATCAGATCAACTGCGACAACCCGCTGCTGTCGGCGCAACAGCGTCAAGTGCTCTGCACCGACGCGGGCCTTGGTCCGACGGACAATGCCTCGACCCTGATCGGCCGCCGCAACATCGAAGGCGGCGCGCGTCAGGACGTGCTTCGCCACACCGCTTACCGCATCGTGCTGGGAACCCGGGGCGAGATCGGGTCCGGCTGGCGCTACGACCTGTACGGCCAGTACGGGCTGACGCTCTACACCGAGCGTTACCTGAACGAACTGGACAAGGACCGCATCCAGAACGCCCTGCTGGTCAATCCGGACGGCACCTGCCAGACCGACGCCGCCAACTGCGTGCCCTTCGACCTGTTCGGCGGCCTGGGGTCCATCACCCCGGAAATGCTCGGCTATGTCGGCGCGACCGGGTTCAAGGAAGGCACCACCGAAGAGCAGATCGCCAGCTTGAACATCACCGGTGACCTCGGTCAGTACGGCCTGAAGTCGCCGTGGGCCAACGACGGGCTCGGCATCGCGCTCGGCGCCGAATACCGGCGGGAGGCGCTGGAGCTGACCACCAGCCGCGAGTTCCAGACCGGCAACCTGTCGGGCGGCGGCGGCACCACCGCTTCGGTGCCGCGCTCCTCGTTCGACGTGAAGGAGCTCTTCACCGAAATCCGCATTCCGATCGTGCAGGACGCGCCCTTCTTCCGCACCCTGCAGTTGGAAGCCGGCTTCCGCTACTCGGACTACAGCTCGGCCGGCACCGTCGAGAGCTACAAGCTCGCGGCGGAGTGGGCCCCGGTGGACGACATCCGCTTCCGCGCTAGCCTTCAGCGCGCGGTGCGGGCGCCGAACGTGCTGGAGCTGTTCTCGCCCCAGTCGTCGGCCCTGTTCGGCGGCAACGACCCGTGCGCCGGCGCCAGCCCCGCCTTCTCCCTGGCCCAGTGCCAGGCGCAGGGCGTGACCGCCGCTCAGTACGGCAAGATCGTCCAGTGCCCGGCCGCGCAGTGCCAGCAGCTCATCGGCGGCAACCCGAACGTGACCCCGGAAGAATCCGACACCTTCGCGGTCGGTCTGGTGTTCACCCCGACCTTCTTCCGCGGCTTCACCGCCACGATCGACTTCTTCGACATCACCGTGGAGAACCTGATCGGGACCATCGGCGCCACGACGATCATCCAGCAGTGCGGCGCCACCTTGGATCCGACCTTCTGCAGCCTGATCACTCGCGATCCGGGGACGGGCGCCTTGTTCATCGAAGGCACGTCCTTCGTCTCGAACATCAACCTGAACACCGGCTCGCTGAAGACCCAGGGCATCGACTTGGAGATGAACTACCGCACCTCCTTCGCCGACATGGGCATGGGAGAGTGGGGCACCATCGGGATCAACTTTGTCGGCACCTTCACCGACAGCCTGGAGATCCAGCCGCTCACCAATGGCGGTTCCTACGACTGCGCCGGCCTGTTCGGCCTGACCTGCGGCACCCCGATCCCGGAATGGCGCCACAAGCTGCGCGTCACCTGGGGCACCCCCTGGGATGTGCAGGTGTCGGTCAACTGGCGTCACTTCAGCAGCGTGGAGCTGGACACGAACCAGAACGATCCGTTCCTCAACGGCGGCTTCGTCGACACCGCCGACGCGGAGATCCCGTCGTACAACTACATCGACCTCTCCGGCACTTGGGCGGTCCGCGACGGCACCACCCTGCGCTTTGGCGTCAACAACCTGTTCGACAAGGATCCGCCGATCCTCGACTCGAACAACGTTGGCGTCTCGGCCCCGCCGTTCGGCAACGGCAACACCTTCCCGCAAGTCTACGACTCGCTGGGCCGGGTGTTCTTCGTCGGCATCACCGCCGACTTCTAAGCCGGACCGGCAAGGTCAAAGCATTGGCGGCGGGTCTCCGGACCCGCCGCTTTTGTTTTTAGGGAAATGGTGATCCAACCTTTCCCCAAGGGGAGAAGGAAGCGCCGGCCTCAACCCGCCATGTAATCCCGGCGGGCGTCGAGCAGCGCCGTCACCAGCTCACGCTCGGCCCCTGTCAGATGCGGATTCCACACGTCGAAGATCAGGATGATCCGCTCCTCGCCGGAGTCGTTCCAGGCCTCGTGTTCTATGGTGTCGTCGAACACCCAGGCCTCGCCCATCCTCCATTCCCGCGTCTCGTTGCCGACGCGGAAGAAGCATTGTCCCGGCAGGATCAGCGGCAGGTGCACGATCAGCCGCGTGTTCACCGATCCGGTGTGCGGCGGGATGCGGGTGCGCGGCTCCAGCGACGAGAACATCGCCGTGGGCGCATATCCCGGCTGGTCGGTCATCGGCATCCGCTCCAGCAGCGCCGCCGTCCGGGGGCAGCGCTGGCAGTTGGCGTCGATCCGCTTGCCGTCCTTCCAGAAGAAGAAGCTGCTCCACCGGCTGGAGTGGTTCAGCTCCTCCCACTGGTTCACCGGCTCGCCCGGCTTGTACTGGATGTAAGGGGTGAAGCCTTCCCGGTCCTGCCGGAGCATCTCCCGCAGCTCCGCCGCCATCGTCTCCGTGGCCGCCTCCAGTTCGGCCAGCCAGGGGAAACTTTCCCGCGGGTGGTATTGGTAAGGCGGCAGGAAGGGGAAGTTGAAGTTCACCGGCTCGGGATAATAGACCTTGTCCTTGCCCGCGAAGACCCTTTGCGCGACGTCCACCCGGCTGAGGTCCTCCCTCGCGCGGCCGGCGCGCAACGGCGCCAGCCGCGCGGAAAGGAAACGGTCGAAGGCTTCCGTCTGCTCGGCCGCCTGCTCGCGCGCGCGGGCCAGCGGAGCCTTGAACGAGGGCGGCAGCCGCTCTTCGGGCGGCGCGATCTTCAGCGCCACCCGGTAGGACTCCGCCGCCTGCCGGGGCTGCCCCAGGCGCTCCAGAAGGAAGCCCTTGGTCAGGTGACCCATCAGCAGGTACGGCTCCAGCGCCAGCGCCCGCTCGACCGCCGCCAGAGCGCCGGGGAAGTCACCCCCCAGCCGCAGGGCCAGGGCCAGCTGCATCTTCACCTCGGGATCGGCCGGGGCGGCGCTCTCGGCCCCGCGCAGCAGCCGCAGCGCCTCGGCGTGGTCGCCGCGCCGCAGGGCCTGTTCCGCCCCCCGCAGCGCCTCCGCCGCCCCGCCCTCTGCCGCCATGCCTATGAACCTCGCCCGCAGCTTAAGGGCGCCCCGGCGCAAGCGCCAGCGGCGGCGGCAACCGGATCAGGGCTCCAGCTCCGCGGCCTGCTCCAGCGCCTTGCGGTCCTTCATCATCAGCGGGACCTGGCTGAGCGCGAACAGCAGGGTCAGGATCAGCAGGCCGGGGAAGCGAAACCAGACCCAGACGTCCTTGTCGATCACGCCCCGGTCGACCGAGCGCCACATCACTTCGTTCAGCCCCGCCAGCAGCAGGTAGAACAAGCCGAAGCGCAGGGTCAGCCTGCGCCACCCCGCCTCGCTCAGCGCCAGGGTGTCGCCGAACAGCAGCCGGAGCGGATTGCGCCGCAGCAGCACGCCCCCCAGCATCACCGCCCCGAGCGTCAGGTTGATGATCGTCGGCTTGACGAACAGGAAGTGCTCGTCATGGAAGATCAAGGTGAGCCCCCCGAACACCAGCGCCGCCAGGCCCCCGAACAGCGGCAGCGGCGCCACCCGCCGCTCCGCCAGGAAGCCCAGCAGCAACGCCAGCGCCGACCCGGCCACCAGCCACCAGGTGGCGGCGATCAGGTTGCGCTCGGCAAAGCCGGTGACGGCGACCGAGAAGCCGCCGTGGGTGCGGATGGCGACCGAGGGACCGAAGTAGCCGACCAGAAAAGCGGCCAGCCCGCCGAAGTCCACCAGCGGCCGCACCCAAGCGGCGCGTCGTGGAGCAGTTTCGCCCGCCTCGCTCATGCCGCCTCCAGTCCGAGCAGGCCACGCGCGAAGGCGCGGGCGTCGAAGGGCTGGAGATCCTCAATCCGCTCCCCGACGCCGATCAGCTTCACCGGCGCGGAGGCCGCCTGCGCCACCGGCACCAGCACGCCGCCGCGCGCGGTGCCGTCCAGCTTGGTCATCACCAGGCCGGTGACTCTCGCGGTGCGGTCGAAAATTTCCACCTGGTTCAGCGCGTTGCGCCCCACCGTGGCGTCGAGCACCAGCAGCGTCTCGTGCGGCGCGGACGGGTCGAGCTTCTTCAGCACCCGGACCATCTTGCTCAGCTCATCCATCAGCGCCGCCTTGTTCTGCAGCCGCCCGGCCGTGTCGATCAGCAGCACGTCGTAGCCCTCCGCTCGCGCCCGCTCCAGCGCGTCGAAGGCCAGGCCGGCCGCGTCCGCACCGGTCTCGCGCGCGACCACCGGCACGCCGGCGCGTTCCCCCCAGACCTTCAGCTGCTCGATCGCCGCCGCACGGAAGGTGTCGCCGGCGGCCACCAGCACCTTGGCGCCTCGGCCCTTGAGTTCGGCCGCCACCTTGCCCAGCGTGGTGGTCTTGCCCGAGCCGTTCACGCCCACGAACAGCACCACGTAAGGGCGCGGCCCGCCCAGCGGCTCGAACCGCCCCTCACGTCCTTTCAGCTCCTCGGCCACGGCCTCGGCCAAAGCGCCCTTGACCTGATCGGCGCTTTCCGTGGTTCCGAACCGCCGCTCGGCGAAGCGCTCGGTGATCCGCGCCGCCGCTTCCGGTCCGATGTCAGCCTCGATCAGCTGCTCCTCGAGCGTGTCCAGCGCCGCCTGGTCGAGTTTGACCTTGGTCAGCACCGAGACGACCTGATCGGTCATCTGCCGCGACGACCGCGACAAACCCTCGGTCAGCCGTCCGAACCAGCCCTTCTTCTGCTCGGCCATCAGGCGGCGGCCTTCCGCGCCAGATCAGGCGGCAGCGCCTCCTGTGTCAGCAGCGCCACCGCTTCCTCCAGCGTCACCACCTCCTGCACCTGCGAGCCGAACCGCCGCAGCGCCACCTTGCCCTCCTCGGCCTCGCGGCGTCCGACGACGGCGATCACCGGGACCTTGGCGACGGAGTGCTCGCGGACCTTGTAGTTGATCTTCTCGTTGCGAAGGTCGGTCTCCACCCGCAGTCCCGCCGCCTGAAGCTTGGTCGCTACATCGCGAGCGTAATCGTTCGCGTCCGACGTGATCGTCGCCACCACCGCCTGCACGGGGCTGAGCCACAGCGGAAAGGCCCCGGCGCAGTTCTCGATCAGGATGCCGATGAACCGCTCGAACGACCCCAGGATCGCGCGGTGCAGCATCACCGGCCGCTGCTTGGAGCCGTCCTCGCCCACATACTCCGCCCCCAGCCGCTCGGGCAGCACATAGTCGAGCTGCAGCGTGCCGCAGGTCCACTCCCGCCCGATCGCGTCCTTGACCACGAAGTCGAGCTTGGGCGCGTAGAAGGCGCCGTCGCCCTCGGCGATCACCGGCTCCACCCCAGCCAACCGAGCGGCTTCGCCCAGCATGCCCTCGGCCTTGTCCCAGAACGCGTCCGACCCCGCCCGCACCTCCGGCCGCGTGGCCAGGCTGACGTACGCCGTCTCCATGCCAAGGTCGGCGTGGATCGACCGGGTCAGGCGCACGAACTTCTCCGTCTCGCCCACGATCTGGTCCTCGCGGCAGAAGATGTGCGCGTCGTCCTGCACGAACCCGCGCACCCGCATCAGCCCGTGCAAGGCGCCGGACGGCTCATACCGGTGGCAGGCCCCGAACTCCGCCATCCGGATCGGCAGTTCGCGATAACTTCTCTGGCCTTGCCCGAAGATCTGCACGTGCCCCGGACAGTTCATTGGCTTGAGCGACAGCTCCTCGCCCTCCACCGTTTCACATATGAACATGTTGGGCCGGTACTTCTCCCAGTGGCCCGACTGCTCCCAGAACGAGCGGTCGAGCACCTGCGGCGTCTTCACCTCCACATACCCGGCCTCGTCCAGCCGCCGGCGCATGTAGGCCTCCAGCGTCAGCCACAGCTGCCACCCCTTCGGGTGCCAGAACACCATGCCCTTGCCCTCTTCCTGCATGTGGAAGAGGTCGAGTTGCCGGCCCAGCTTGCGGTGGTCGCGCTTCTCCGCCTCCTCGAGGCGCTTCAGGTAGGCCTCGAGTTCAGCTTCGGTGGCCCAGGCCGTCCCATACATCCGCTGCAGCTGCGCGTTGCGGTGGTCGCCGCGCCAATAGGCGCCCGCCAGCTTGGTCAGCTTGAACGCCTTGCCGAGGTGGCGCGTGGAGGGGAAGTGCGGCCCCCGGCACAGGTCCAGCCACTCGCCCTGGCGATAGAGGGTGATCTCCTCGCCCTCGGGCAGGTCGCGGATGATCTCGGCCTTGTAGTGCTCGCCCACGGACTCGAAGTGGGCAATCGCCTCGTCGCGGTCCCAGACCTCGCGCACGATCGGCGCGTCGCGGTCGACGATCTCGCGCATCTTGGCTTCGATCCTGGGGAAGTCTTCGATCGAGAACGGCTCCTCGCGCGCGAAGTCGTAATAGAACCCGTCCTCGATCGCCGGGCCGATGGTCACCTGGGTGCCGGGGAACAGCTCCTGCACCGCCTCGGCCAGCACGTGCGCCGCGTCGTGGCGGATGGTCTCCAGCGCCTCGGGCTGGTCGCGCGTGACGATCTCGATGCGGCCGGACTCCAGCGGCCGCTGCAGGTCGCGCAGCTTGCCGTCGAGCTTCACCAGCGCCGCCCTCTTGGCCAGCGACGGCGCGATCGATTGCGCCACCTCCAGGCCCGTGGCGCCTTCGGGATATTGACGGCGGGAACCGTCGGGAAATTGCAGGTCGATCATGGTTCAGGCTTCGCTTTGGCCGGCGGCGGGTCATAGCCCTGCCCGCCGAAGGGGTGGCATCTGCACAGCCGCCCCACGGCGAGGGCCGAGCCCTTCAGGGGGCCGTGCGCGATCAGGGCCTGCGCCGCGTACTCCGAACAGGTCGGCAGGTAGCGGCAGTGGCGCCCGATCAGGGGCGAAAGCGTCAGCTTGTAGGCACGAAGCCCCAGGCGGACGCCACGTTCGTAAAGGGTCATGCCGGTCGCGGGAGCCGAACGAGAGCCGGACCTAGCCTTTGGGGCGCGATCCGATCAACCCACGCCGGCGGGACTAGTTCGGGAGACGGCCGCGCGCGCCGCCTCCGCTGCCGCCTCGAAGGCCAGCAGGGTGGAGGCGTGCCTCGCCGGGTAATCCTTCACCTGTTCCAGCACGGCCAGATCCGCGAAACGTCCTTCGGGGGCCGGAGCGCCCTGCTTCAACATAGCACGCAACCCGTTCCGCGCCACCTCCAGCTCCTCCGGTGTCGCCCCAATCACGTTCTCCCCCAGCACCGCCGCCGCCGCCTGCCCCAGCGCGCACGCCTGCACCTCCTGCGCAAAGTCGCTGACCCGGTCCCCGTCCACCTTCACGTCCACGGTAATGCGCGACCCGCACAGCTTCGACACCTTCTCCGCCGAGGCGTCCGGCGCGGCCAGCCGCCCCGCCCGCGGCATGTGCGCCACCAGCCGCAGGATGCGGGCGCTGTAGAGGTCGTCGATCATCGCTTGCGGAAATAGCCGCCGCCCAGCTGCGGGGGCGGCTGGAACTTCGACTGCGGGATTGGCGGCTCGTCGGGCAGCTCCGGCGGCACGTTGCGCGGGACGCGCGCCCGCTCCTCCTCGCCCAGCGCCGCCCAGGCCGCCTCCGCGCGCGCCTTCACCGCCTCGCCCATGGCCGCGAACGCGTCCCGCCGCTCGCGCCGATTGCGGATCACCCGCCCGGCGAACATCCCCTCGTACAGCTCGCCGTTGGAGAACACCGTCCCCTCCTCCGACAGCGCCTCAAGCTCGATATAGCGCAGCGCCGTCACCAAGCCCCCGCCGGTCTTGCGCCGCCACAGGATCTGCGAGTCCGGCACCCAATCGACGATGCGGGGCGCGATCTCCTCCTCCCGTCCCCCGATCCGCTCGGTCAGCCGCAGCTCCCCCCCGATGCTCAAACTCCCCGCCGCCCGCGGATACACCGGGTTCCACTCCCCCCAGCGCTCGAGCTCCGCCAGCACCGGCCAGACCGCCGCCGCCGGCGCCGCCACGCCAATGCGATGCTCGATACGAAACTGCATGGACGCTAGATATGGTGAGGTACGCGCCGACTCCATCCCTCTCCCGTGAACGGAGAAGGGTTCAGTCCCTCATCCGCCAGGTCGCCCCCTGCGGCCCGTCCATCACCACCACGCCCAGCGCGTCCAACTCTGCGCGGATGCGGTCGGCGGCAGGCCAATCCTTCGCCGCGCGAGATGATTGCCGCCGCGCCAGGAGCGCCTCCACCTTCCCCTTCAATTCCTCTCCGGCGTCGCCCTCGAACCAGGCATTTGGTCTTTGCTGCAGCACGCCGAGCGTAGCTCCCGCTTCCAGCAGAAGACTTCTGCACTCCCGGACAGAATTTTTGTCCCGCAACATCAGGCTTTGCCGAAGCCAGTCACACAGGTCGAAGATGGCGGCGAAGGCGGCGGGAGTATTGAGGTCGTCCAGCAGGCCGGCGATGAACCGCTGCAACGCCTGCTCAGCCGTGGGCTGGGCGCCTGCCGTACTTCGGGCTGGAAGTTCGCCCGGGTCCTGCAGGAAGGCCTCGCTGTCCCGAAGCGTCTGGTACAGCTTGTCGAGCGACTTCTTCGCCTGCGCGATCAGCTCCCCCGTCCAGTCCAGCGGCGCCCGGTAGTGCGCCGACAGCAGCGCCCACCTCAGCGCCTCCCCCGGCGCCTGCTCCAGCAGCTCGTGCACCAGGCGCACGTTGCCCAGGCTCTTGCTCATCTTCTCGGCGTCCATGGTCAGGAAGCCGTTGTGCACCCAGTACCGCGCCAGCGCCTCCGCCCCGGACCCGCACCGCGACTGCGCCAGCTCATTGTCGTGGTGGGGGAAGATCAGGTCGTGCCCGCCGCCGTGGATATCGATCGGCAGCGGCCCGAGGTTGGCCTCGATCATCGCCGAGCACTCCAGGTGCCACCCCGGCCGCCCCGCCCCCCACGGGCTCTCCCACTCCGGCTCGCCCGGCTTGGACGGCTTCCACAGCACGAAGTCGGCCGGGTTGCGCTTGTAGGGCGCCACCTCCACCCGCGCGCCAGCGATCATGTCCTCCACCGACCGCCCCGAGAGCGCGCCGTAGTCGTCGAACCGTCCCACGTCGAACAGCACGTGCCCCTCGGCCGCATAGGCGCAGCCCCGCTCCACCAGCTGACCGATCAGGCTCAGCATCTCGCCGATGTGCGCCGTCGCGCGCGGTTCGATGGTGGGCCTCAGGCAGCCCAGCGCGTCCATGTCCTGGTGGTAGATCCCCGTGTAGCGGTCGGTGACCGCACCGATCGGCACGCCCTCCTCGATGGCCTTGGCGTTGATCTTGTCGTCCACGTCGGTGATATTTCGCGCATAAACTACCGCCTGCTCGCCGTAGAGACGGCGCAGCACCCGGAACAGCACGTCGAACACCACTGCCGGCCGCGCATTGCCGATGTGGGCGTAGTTGTAGACCGTTGGCCCGCAGACATAGAGCGTCACCCGCCCCGGGTCGCGCGGCTCGAACGGCCGCTTGCCGCGCGCGAGCGTGTCGTGGAGCACGAGTTGGGCCATTGGGAGCGCCGGTTGCCGCGGGGGTGGCCGGTCCCATATAGCTTCACTGCCCGCGCGCAAACACGGGCGGATCAGGGGCCCCTCGCCGCGACATGGACGCCTACGCCAAGCCCCGCCCTCCCCACGCCGGCGCCGCCCCTCGCCCCTCGCGCGAGCAGGCGATGGAGGCGGTGCGCACCCTGATCGCCTGGGCCGGCGACGACCCCGGCCGCCCCGGCGTCACCGGCACCCCCGAGCGCGTCGTCGACGCCTACGCCGACTGGTTCGAGGGCTACGCCGCCGACCCGGCCGAGATCCTCTCGCGCACCTTCGAGGACGTCGAAGGCTACGACGACATGGTCATGCTGCGCGAGGTCGAGGTCGAGAGTCATTGCGAGCACCACCTCGCCCCCTTCCTGGGCAAGGCCTGGGTCGCCTACCTCCCCGACCGCCGCGTCGTCGGCCTCTCCAAGCTCGCCCGCGTGGTCGAGGTTTACGCGCGCCGCCTGCAGAACCAGGAGACCCTGACCCTACAGGTCGCTGAGGCTATAGAGGCCGCCCTCGCTCCCCACGGCGTCGCCGTGCTGATCGACGCCGGGCACCAGTGCATGACCACCCGCGGCGTGCGTCACCGCCACGTCTCCACCGTCACCAGCCGCTTCACCGGCAAGTTCAAGACCGACAAGTCCCTCCAGGATCGCTTCCTCGCCTTCACCAGGCCAGGCTGAAGGCACAGCCCGCTGTCCCTACCATAAGGGGGAGGGAGACGACGCCCCGATCCGGCTGACAACTGAGCCCTCCGCGACGCCTCTCAAACCGCCAAGCCGTTGAACCGTCACCCGAACCCGACCGCGCGCTCGCGCCGCAATAGGGGGAAAACCCCGAACTTATCCCCCTCCCTTCCAGCTCCCCCATACTCCTCTCACGACTTCCGGCGTGGGAGGGGGCAGGGCCCGCACCTTTGCTGACCGGGAGTGCGGTCGAACGGGGAGCCCGGCTTAGCGAGCCGGGCGGCAGGCCGGCGGGGGTTACGCCGGCGGTCCGGGGATGGGGCAGTGCGGCTCCACCCGCCCGTGGACGGCGTGGCGGCGTGTCCCGGGCGACCGGAGCGCCGCCGCCCGGAGCTGATCGCCCCGCCGCAGGGGAATGAAGCTCCGGGGTCCGGGTAGCACCCAAGACGTGCGCCTGCCGGACGCTGGCCGAAAACGAACCGCGCGGGGCGTGTCGGACCTGCCGAAACGGTTATTCCATTGCTCCGGGCAGCGCCCGGCGCCCCGCCGCCCTCCCGCCTCGCCGCAATGGCGGGGAAGGCACGGCGCGTGGGCGCTTTCCATTTCCTGGTAAAGGGAACATGGTTATCAGCAGGCGGAGGGGGACTAGGCGATGCGGATCACGGGGACGGCTGGGGACGACCTGAGGACGGGGACGGCGGGGCGCGAGCGGTTCTTCGTGGACCAGGGCGGCGACGACTCGGTCAGCGGCCTGGACGGCGACGACAATTTCTATTTCGGCGCGGCGTTCACCGCCGACGACACCGTCGCCGGGGGCGAGGGACACGACCACCTGCGGCTGGAAGGCGACTATTCGGCCGGGGTGGTGTTCGGCGCGGCGACCGTGACCGGCATCGAGCGCCTGCTGCTCGGGGGGACGTTCAACTACAGCCTGACCATCAACGACGCCACGGTGGCCGCGGGCGATCGGCTGAACGTGCGGTTCACGCCTGGCAGCGGCGGGTATCTGGTGTTCGACGGCTCGGCCGAGACCGACGGGCGCCTGCTGGTGCGCGGCGGGAACAGCGGCGACAACCTGACCGGCGGCGCCCGGGGCGACCAGTTCGACCTGAGCCTGGGCGGGGCCGACAACGTCCACGGAGGGGCCGGCCGCGACCGCTTCATCCTCGGGGCGACCTTCGGCGACGACGTGATCGACGGCGGCGCCGGCTGGGACCGCGTCGAACTGGACGGCGCCTACGCCAAGCTGGCGATCACCGGCGCGATGATGAGCAGGGTGGAAAGCTTGTCGGTCGCCGGCGGCAACGGCGCGATCGGTCTGGACATCGCTGACGACGTGGTGAAGGCGGGCCGCGTCCTGACGGTGGCGGCTTCGCAGCTCGGTGCGGCCGAGTCGCTGATCTTCGACGGCCTTTCCGAAACCGACGGAGCGTTCAACGTCACCTCCGGCGCGGGCGCGGACTACCTTGGCGGCGGCTTCAGCGGGGGCGGCCGTGACACCCTGATCGGCGGCGGCGGCGACGACACCATCGAAGGCTGGTCGGGCGCCGACGACATAACCGGCGGGACGGGCACGGACGTGTTCTTCTACAAGGGCGTGGAGTTCTCCACTGGCATCGATCACGACACCATCCGCGACGTGAACTTCGACGAGGACCGCTTTTTCCTTGAGACGCCGACCGGCATCGACACGGCGGTGACCGGCGCCGACATCTCCGAAGGCACCTTCGACAGCGACCTGGCCGCCGCCGTCAGCGGCCATCTGGGGACGCGCCACGCGATCATCGTCACCGCCTCGTCGGGCGACCTCAGCGGCCATTCCTTCCTGGTGGTGGACGTGGGCGAACGGCCCACCAGCCCTGCCCAGGCGGCGGTCGAGGCCAGTTACGACGCCGGCTACGACTATGTGTTCGACATCACCGGCTACAGCGGCGTGTTCGACCTGAGCGACTTCAGCTAAGCTCCAGGCGCGCCCCTACTTCTCCTTCTTCTCCCCGCCGCCTTCCGGCTGGCGGCGGTCGCCTTCGGAGCCGCCGGTGGAGGGGCCGCCGGCGCCGCCGGTCTTGCTCTGGCTGTCGCCTTTCTGGTGCTGGCTGCGGTTGCCGCCCTTGCGCTGCGCGTTCATGGCTTGGTCCTTCGATCCGCCGCGCCGGTGGCGGCTCCTGCCTAACTCGCCGGGGGGCGGCGGGTTTCGGCTGACGGGCGCGCCTTGTGTTTGCCGCAAGCGGCGGTCAGATGCCGCCTCCCGCCCTTCCCGTCCCCGAACATCCCAAGAGAGCTCGATGACCGTCCGTCTTCGTCTCGTCCCGCTGCTGGCGGGGCTGGCGCTTCTCGCGGCCGGGCCGCAGGTCGCGGGATTGCCGCTGCCGGGGTTCCTGAAGAAGGGCGCGGCCCAGAAAGCGGAGCGGCCAAGCCCGCCTCCGAAGGCGCCCGCGGCCCCCAAGCCGAACGACCGCCGCTGGGCGCAGGAATCGTCGGACCTGGCGCCCGATCCGGCGGTGCGGTTCGGCTACCTGCCGAACGGCATGCGCTACGCCATCGTGAAGAACGCCACGCCCAAGGGGCAGGCCGCGCTGCGCCTGCGCTTCGACGCCGGCTCCCTGCACGAGAGCGACGCCGAGCGGGGGCTGGCGCACTACCTGGAGCACATGGCCTTCAACGGCTCGCGGGCCGTGCCCGAAGGCGAGATGATCAAGATCCTCCAGCGCCACGGGCTGGCGTTCGGGGCCGACACCAACGCCTCCACCTCCTGGCCCGAGACCGTCTACCAGCTCGACCTGCCGACCACCGATCCCGGCACGGTCGACACCGGCCTGATGCTGATGCGTGAAACCGCCGGCGAGCTGCTGCTCGACCCGGGCGCGGTGAACCGCGAGCGCGGGGTGGTGCTGTCGGAGGAGCGGGCGCGCGATACGCCGGGCCTGCGCGTCTACAAGGCGGGGCTCGACGTCTTCCTGAAGGGCCAGTTGGCGGCGCGGCGGCTGCCGATCGGCGAGGTGGCGGTGCTGCAGGCGGCTTCGGCCGAGCAGCTGCGGGCCTACTATACGCGGTACTACCGGCCAGAGCGGGCGGTGCTGGTGGCGGTGGGGGACTTCGACCCCGACGCCATGGAGGCCAAGATCAAGTCCCGGTTCTCCGACTGGAAGGCCGCGGGCGCGGCCGGGGCGGAGCCGGAGCTGGGGACGCCAGGCAAACGGGCGCTGGAGGCCAGGGTGCTGGTCGAGCCTGGTGCGCCTTTGGCGATCCAGGCGGGGTGGGTGCGGCCGCCGGAACTGCGGCCCGACACCTCCGCCGAGCGGCGGCGCGATGTCGTGGAGCGGCTGGGGCTGGCGGTGCTGAACCGGCGCTTCGAGCGGATGAGCCGGAGCGCCTCGCCGCCGTTCATCGGCGCCTTCGCCTATGAGGACGAGCGGTTCCGCTCCGCCGAGATCACCACGGTCTCGGTGTCGGCCGAGCCGGGGCAGTGGCGCCCGGCGCTGAAGGCGGCGATGCGCGAGGGGCGGCGGCTGGTCCAGTTCGGCGTCGCCCAGGCAGAGCTCGACCGCGAGATCACCGAATACCTGACCAGCCTGCAGGCCGAGGCCGCGGCGATGCAGACCCGGCGCACGCCGCAGCTGGCCGACGCGATCGTGGACACGGTCTACGAGCGCGAGGTGTTCACCAGCCCGGCCGAGGACCTGCGGCTGTTCAAGGCCTTCACGGGGGGCCTCCAGGCGGAGGAGGTGAACGCGGCGCTGAAACGCCTGTTCACCGGCTCTGGGCCGCTGGTGTTCGTCTCCACCCCCGCCCCCATCGAGGGCGGCGAGGCGATGGTGGTCCAGGCGGTGCAGGAGGCGCAAGGCGAGGCGGTCGAGGCGCTGGAAAGCGCCAGCGCCAAGGACTGGCCCTACGCCAGCTTCGGTACGCCGGGTCAGGTCGCCGAGCGGCGTGAGATCGCCGACCTCGACGCCACTCAAGTGCGCTTCGCCAACGGGGTGCGGCTGACGGTCAAGCCGACCAGGTTCCGCGACGACCAGGTGCTGGTGCGGGTGCGGATCGGCAACGGCCTGCTCGACCTGCCCGGCGACCGGTCCAGCCCGCTGTGGGCGGCGCAAGGCGCCTTCACCGAAGGCGGGCTGAAGCGGCTGTCGGCCGAGGAGATCGAGCAGGTGCTGGCCTCGAAGGTCTACGCAGCCCAGTTCGGCGCGAGCGACGACGCGTTCGTCATCGCTGGCCGCACCCGTCCTGAGGATCTGACGGTGCAGATGCAGCTGTTGGCCGCCTACGCCGCCGAACCCGCCTTCCGGCCCGAGGCGTTCGCGCGGATGAAGGCATACGCTTCCACGCTGCACGACCAGCTGGAGGCGACGCCGCAGGGGGGGATCACCCGCGACCTGAACCTGCTGATCCACAACGGCGACCGCCGCTGGGCCTTCCCCACGCGCGAGGAGATCGCCGCCGCCGACCCCGCCGCCTTTGAGGGCTTCCTGGCGCCCAAGGTGGCGGAAGGGCCGGTTGAGGTCACCATCGTCGGCGACATCACCGCGGAGGCCGCGACGGCCGCGGTCGCCTCCAGCTTCGGCGCCCTGCCGCCGCGCACGGCGGCCCCGGCGTCAGCGCAGGCGCGGCAGGTCGCCCTGCCCTCCCCCGCGTCCGAGCCGGTCCGGCTGACCCACAAGGGGCGCAAGGACCAGGCGATGGGCTACATCCTCTGGCCCGCGAAAGGCTTCTTCGACGACCCGCAGCTGGCGCGCACCCTGCGCGTGCTGGGCCAGGTGATCGAGACGCGGCTGATGGAGGACCTGCGCGAGGGCCAGGGCGAGACCTATTCGCCCCAGGCCAGCGCCAACACCTCGCTCGTCTTCCCCGGCTACGGCTACCTGGCGGCCGGGGTGGAGATCCCGCCCGACAAGCTCGACGACTTCTTCCGCAGCGCGCGGCGGATCGCGGGCGAGCTGCGCGACGCACCGGTCAGCGCCGACGAGCTGGACCGGGCCAAGAAGCCGCTGATCGAGGGCCTGCTGCGCGTACGCCAGACCAATGAGTATTGGCTCGAGCAGCTGTCGGGCGCCTGGGCCGAGCCGCGGCGGCTCGACGCCATCCGTTCGGTCGAGGCCAGCCTGAGGCGGGTCGCCCCCGCCGACCTGCACGCCGCCGCGCAGGCCTACCTGCGGGACGAACGGGCCTGGAAGCTGGCGGTGACGCCGGGGTAGGTTTGTGCCGGCCGCGACTCGGGCTACCGTATCTGGTGGAGAACAAAGTCCGAATCGGTGGAGATCGCTGATTCGGACCTGATTCGTTCGCCGGCTGTTCCGCGCCCGCCTTCGCGCCGTTAACCTGCGCCCGCGCTGGACAAGCCCGCCGGCTCCGGCGCAAGTCGCGCCGCATGAAACGCCCGATTATTGCGCTTTTCGTCGCCTTGCCGTCCGCGCTCGCCTGGCCAGCGGCCGCCGCCGACCTGTTGATCTTCGGCGGGCCGATCTACACCGGCGTGGCGGCCGCGCCCAAGGCCGAGGCGGTGCTGGTCGACAAGGATCGGATCGCCTTCGTCGGCCCGCTCACCGAGGCGCGCCGGCGCGCAGGCGGCGCGCGCGAGATCGACCTGAAGGGCGCCGCCGCCTACCCCGGCTTCGCCGACGCCCACGCGCACCTGACCGGCATCGGCTTGCGCGAGATGACCCTGAACCTCGATCAGGTGACTTCGGTCGAGGCGTTGGTGGCGGCGGTGCGCGCCCATACGCAGGCGCATCCCCAGGCGACGGTGATCCAGGGCCGCGGCTGGATCGAGACGCACTGGCCGGAAAAGCGCTTCCCCACCCGCGCCGATCTGGAGCGGGCGGTCGCGGACCGGCCGGTGGTGCTGGAACGCGCCGACGGCCACGCGGTGGTCGCCAACGGCGCCGCGCTGGCGCTCGCGGGGATCACCCGCGCCACGCCCGATCCCAAGGGCGGCCAGATCCTTAAGGACGAGCGCGGCGAGCCCACGGGAATGCTGGTCGACCGGGCGACCGGCCTGGTGGAGGCGAGGCTGCCGCGCCCCACGCCGGCGATGATCCTCGAGGCGACCGAGCGGGGCGCACACCTCTATGCAGCCCGCGGATGGACAGCGATCGGGAACATGAGCGTCTCGGCCGGCGACCTCCAGGCGCAGGAGCAGCTGGCGGCGCGCGGGCGGCTGCCGATCCGCGTGGACGACTACATGGACCCGCCCGCCGCCGGGCGGGTGCTGAGCCAGGGACCCTACGCCGATCCCAGCGGACTGGTGCGGGTGCGGGGAGTGAAGATCTACGTCGACGGGGCGCTGGGGTCGCGCGGGGCGGCGCTGCTCCAGCCGTACAGCGATGCCCCGGCCTCCTCCGGCCTCTTGGTCACCGAGCGCGCAGAGGCGGCGCCGATCCTGCGCCGCGCGCTCGCGGCCCGCGCGCAGGTGGCGGCCCACGCCATCGGCGACCGGGGCAACCGGCTGGCGCTCGACTGGTTTGCCGAGGCGCTGGGCAGCGACAAGACGCGGCGCTGGCGGGTCGAGCACGCCCAGGTGATTTCGCCGCCGGACCTGCCGAGGTTTGCTGGGGCTGGGGTGATCGCCTCGATGCAGCCCAGCCATGCCATAGGCGACCTTTATTTCGCTCCCGCGCGCCTGGGCGAGACGCGGCTGAAGGGCGCCTACGCCTGGCGTTCGCTGCTGGACAGCGGCGCGATGGTGGCCGCCGGTTCCGATGCCCCGGTCGAGGTCGGCTCACCTCTGATCGAGTTTTACGCCGCCGTCGCCCGCAAGGACCTCCAGGGCAAGAGCGGACCTGACTGGCATCCGGAAGAGGCCGTCAGCCGCGAGCGGGCGCTCAAGATGCTGACCTGGGCCCCCGCCTACGCTGCCTTCGCGGAGCAGGACCGCGGCACGCTGGAGGCGGGCAAGAAGGCGGACATCACCGTCTTCTCCAAGGATTTGATGATTGTGCCCGAGGCCGACATTCTGAAGGCGGAGGCGGTGCTGACGGTGGTGGACGGCAAGGTCGTGCACGAGGCGCGGCGCTAAGCCCTCGCTTGAACAAGCCCTTGGAATCTCCCACCTTCGCCCGATGAGCGACCGCGCGACCGGCCGCGCGCCTTCGGTGGTGAAGGCGGTGCTGGGGCCGACCAACACCGGCAAGACCCACTTGGCGGTCGAGCGGATGCTCGGCCACGGTACGGGCATGATCGGCCTGCCGCTCAGGCTGCTGGCGCGCGAAATCTACGACCGCATCGTCAAGGCGCGGGGCGCGCGCGCGGTGGCGCTGGTCACCGGCGAGGAGAAGATCGTCCCGCCCCGGCCCCAGTACTGGGTTTCGACGGTGGAGGCGATGCCGCTGTCGATCCCGGTCGACTTCCTGGCGGTGGACGAGATCCAGCTCTGCGCCGACCCCGAACGCGGCCACGTGTTCACCCATCGGCTGCTGCACGCGCGCGGGACGGCGGAGACCATGCTGCTGGGCGCGGCCACGGCGGCGCCCCTGGTACGGCGGCTGTTGCCCGAGGCGCAGATCGTCTCGCGCGAGCGGTTCTCCGAGCTGAAATACGACGGACCCAAGAAGCTGACCCGGCTCCCTCGCCGTTCGGCCGTGGTCGCGTTCTCGGCCGAGGCGGTTTACGCCATCGCCGAGCTGATCCGCCGCCAGCGCGGCGGGGCGGCGGTGGTGATGGGCAGCCTGAGCCCCCGCACCCGCAACGCCCAGGTGGCGCTCTACCAGTCGGGCGAGGTGGACTTCCTGGTGGCGACGGACGCCATCGGCATGGGCCTGAACATGGACGTGGACCATGTGGCGTTCGCGGGCCTGAGGAAGTTCGACGGCAAGCGCACCCGCTGGCTGCATGCCCAGGAGATCGGCCAGATCGCCGGGCGCGCGGGGCGCTTCCGCAAGGATGGGACGTTCGGCGTCACCGGCGACGCGCCGGACCTCGACGAAGACCTGGTCGAGGCGGTGGAGGCCCACCGCTTCGAGCCGCTGACGGCGGCGGAATGGCGCAACGCGAGGTTGGACTTCGCCTCGCTTGGCGAACTGCAACGGTCTCTGGCGCAAGCGCCCGGGCGCGATGGATTGAAACTGTCGGCTGAAGCTCTGGACGAGCGGACGCTGCGCCAGCTGGCGCAGGACGAGGAGGTGCGCCGGCGCGCCAAGTCGCGCGAGAACCTGTTCGTGCTGTGGGACGCCTGCCAGGTCCCCGACTTCCGCAAGACCACGCTCGACGAACACGCGGGACTGACCCGCACGATTTTCGAGCACCTGACCCAGCGCGACCGGCGTTTGCCGGAGGACTGGATGGCGGGGCATTTCGCCGGCCTCGACCACACCACCGGCGACATCGACGCGCTGGCCGGGCGGCTGGCGAGCGTGCGGACCTTGGCCTACGTGGCCAACCGGCCGAGCTGGCTGCGGGACCCGGCGCACTGGCAGGCGCGCACGCGCGAGCTGGAGGACCGGCTCTCCGACACCCTGCACGAGAAACTGATGCAGCGCTTCATCGACCGGCGCACCAGCGCCTTGATGAGCGCGCTGCGCGTGCGCGACGACGTGCCGGCGGGGGTGGCGGCGGATGGCGAGGTGACGGTGGAGGGCCACGTCGTCGGCCGGCTGCAAGGGCTCAGGTTCGAGCAGGAAAGAGGCGGCTCCGCGCTTGAGGACAAGGCGCTGCGCGCTGCGGCGCAGCGGGCGGTGGCGCCGGAGGTGGCGCGGCGGCTGGGGCAGCTGGCGGCCGAGCCGGACGAGGCGTTCGCCCTGCAGCCGGACGGGATGCTGCTCTGGCGCGGCGAGGCGGCGGGCCAACTGGCCGGCGGCACGCCTTTCTCCCCGCGCGTGCGCCTGTTCGGCGACATGGGCTCGGCCCCCGTGCGCGAGCGGGCGGCGCGGCGGCTCGAGGCGTTCGTGGCGGCGGAGGCGGGGCGCACGCTCGGGCCGCTGCGGCGGTTGCAGGGAGCGGTGGCGGAGGGCCGGCTTAAGGGCTTGGCGCGCGGGATCGCCTACCGGCTGATCGAAGCGGCCGGCGTGCTCGAACGGCGGGAGATCGACCAGGACCTGAGAACGCTCAGCCAGGCCGAGCGACGGGAACTCCGGCAGCTGGGGGTCAGGATCGGCGCCTACTCGATTTACGCCCCCGGCCTCCTGTCGGCGCCGGCGCGGGCGTTCGCGAGCGCCTTTGCGGACGGCGCATGGCGGCCGCCGCACGACTGCGTGAGCCCCCTGCCCTCCCCTCGCCCGGAACCCGCGGCGCTGGCGGCGCATGGGCTGCGGGCGGTCGGCGCCCACGCGGTGCCGGTAGAGGCGCTGGAACGCCTGGACGGGCTGCTGCGGGCGGCGCCGAAGCGCAATGGCGGCTCGGTGCTGTCGGACCAGGGGCGCGAGGAGCTGGGGTGGAGCGAGGCGCAGGCCAAGGACATTCTGCGCGGCCTGGGCTACGCCCCCGCGCACAAGGCGGCGCCGGGCGAGCCGGTCGCCTGGCGCCAGCGGCGGGTCAAAGCGCCGGAGCCGCAAAGGCCCATCGGTTCGACCCACTCCCCCTTCGGTGCGCTGGCGGCTCTTGTGCCCGCGTCCGAGGCGCGGCGTCGGCCGCGCCCAAGGCGGCGTCGGAAGGCGGGCGCTTGACCGTGTCCGGCGAGAGCTGCCGCGCGGACGTGTGGCTGTGGCGGGCGCGGTTCTTCAAGACGCGGGGGCTCGCGGCCAGGTTCGTCGAGGAAGGCCGCGTCCGCCTCACCCGCCCGGCAGGCGGGGAGGTGCGGCTGGACAAGGCGAGCCGCTCTCTACGGCCGGGCGACCGGCTGGTCTTCGCGATCGGCGGGCGGCTGGTCGCGGTGCAGGTCGAGGCCTGCGGCGAACGGCGGGGGCCGGCGAGCGAAGCACGGGGGCTCTATCTCGAGGCCGCCTTGAGCGCGGCGGAAGTCGCGCCTAGTTAGGCGTGGCCCGGGCTTCTCGCCGGCCGCATTCCCCCCGCACGATGAAGATCGCCACCTGGAACGTGAACTCGATCAAGGCGCGCCTGGAGACGGTGCTGACCTGGTTCGAGCACGCGCGCCCCGATGTCGCCTGCCTGCAGGAACTGAAGTGCGTGGACGAGGCCTTCCCGCGGGCAGAGTTCGAGCGACTGGGCTACAACGTCGAGACCCACGGCCAGAAAACCTACAACGGCGTGGCCTTGCTGTCGCGTCTGCCGATCGAGGACGTCCGCCGCCGCCTGCCGGGCGATGAAGCCGACGAGCAGGCGCGCTACCTCGAGGCGGTGGTGCTGGGCGACGAGCCGGTGCGGATCGCCAGCCTCTATGCGCCGAACGGCAACCCCATCGGCACGGAGAAGTTCGCCTACAAGCTGGCCTGGATGAAGCGCCTGCAAGGCCACGCCCGCGAACTCCTGCAGCTCGAGGAGCCGCTGGTCCTCTGTGGCGACTACAACGTGATCCCCGAGCCGGAAGACGCCGACAAGCCGCAGACCTGGGTCACCGACGCCCTGTTCACGCCCGAGGCCCGCGCCGAGTTCCGGGCGCTGAAGTGGCTGGGCCTCACCGACGCCTACAAGCAGATCGACGGGCGGCCGAACGTCTATACCTTCTGGGACTACCAGATGGGCGCCTTCCGCCGGAACCACGGCATCCGCATCGACCACCACCTGCTTTCCCCGCAGGCCGCCGACCGACTGCGCGGCTGTGAGATCCACAAGGAAACGCGCGGCTGGGACAAGCCTTCGGACCACGTGCCGGTGGTGATCGAGCTGGACCTCTGAGGCCAAGGTCGATGCAGGCTTCAGACAGCGTTTTTGTGCATATCGGCATGAGCCGCGCCGGGGCGAGCGCGCTGCAGGCCGACTACTTCTCCAGGGCGCCGGAGCTGCTCTACCTCGGCAAGCCCACCGAAGTTCCTGAACTCGAGACAGCCAGCCGGCTGCTGACCCGCACCTCCTATTTCAGCCTCGACACCGCGGCGGTGAAACAGGTCTTCGACGCCTACGTCGCGGGCCGCGTTGGCATCCCGCTGTTGTCCAACCAGGACTTCAGCACCTGGACCTCGGTAAATCCGAAGGAGATCGGCTCCAGCCTCGGCGACGTGTTTCCGCAACTGAAGCTGATCTTCATTGTCCGGCGGCCGATCGACTGGGTGCGGTCGCAGTATTACGCGCGTCTGGCCGACTTCCAGAAAGACACGCTGGATGGGCCCAATCCATACCTTCGCCAACAGCTGTCGAAACTGAGCCTGCGTAGCGAAATCTCGGAAATCCAGTTCGCCCAGACCTTCGAGTTCGTGCGCCACAACGCGCGCGCCGCCGGGCACCTGGTGCTGCCGCACGAGATGATGGTGCACCAGCCGCGCGAATTCCTCGAGCGGCTGGAGAGCTTCATCGGGGCGCCCGGCGCCCTGACGCGCATCTTCGATGCCGGCGAGCCGCCGCCGCGCAAGATGCGGATCAACCGGCGGCAGGCGAGCTACATCCGCACCCTGGGCCTCTGGCGGCGGGATCCGGCCCGGTTCCTGGAGGTCGCCGGTGCCTATGGCGGCATCGGCCCGCGCGAACATCGCCAGGGCTACAGGGACCTCGCCGCAAACCCAGACGCGGAATTCTCCGATTGGGAGCGCTGGTTCCGCCGCGGCCGCCGCGCCATGTTCGCGGCGCTCGAGCGCGAGGACGAGCGGCTGCTGGCGGCGCTTCCAGCCTTCGACGATTACCGGATCGACGAGGATCTGACGGCGCAGATCCTGCGGGTCGAGCAGCAGGAAACCGCGGCGCTGAAAGCCCGGCACGGGATCGATCTGGCCCCGTTCGGCTACGGCAGCCGGCCCGCGGCGTCGGGCGCCTCCGGACAAAGGGCCTCCAGCGGCTCCAGCGATGCGCCCGCCCCGGCGCCGGCCGCCGCTCAGCGGGATTCCAGAACGGATCGCCCGCCGCGCAAGCCGCAGCCGGTGACCATCCACATCGGCCTGCCGAGCGCCGGCGGCTTGGCGCTCCAGTCGCAGTATTTCTCCAGGGCCGAGGGAGTGAACTATCTCGGCCGGGGCGGCGCGGACCGGACCGTCAACTCCACGCTGCGCAACCTCGGGCTGCTTGGCGCGGATCATCTGGATCTCGCCGACATGAGGGCCCGCATGGCCGCCAAGGTCGCGGCAAGCGAACTGCCGCCGCTGGCCTCGGTCGACACCCTGAGCACCTGGAAGCCCTTCAGTCCGCAAGAGTTGGGCAGACGGGTCGCGGCGGTGTTCGGAACGCCAAGGGTGATCTTCGTCCCGCGCCGCCCGACGGTGTGGGCAATCGCGCATTACCAGACGCGCGCGATCGCCTGTCAGCGCGACACCTTCGCCGGGCCGAACCCGTGGCTGGAAAAGCACCTGTCGCAGTTGAGGGTCGGCAGCGACCTGGCGGCCGCCCAATTCAGCCGGACGCTCGAGAGCTTCTGTGAAGGCAGCGGCGCGACCGAGGTGCTGGTCGCCCCCTACGAGGAGATGGAGAGGGACCGCCCCGCCTTCCTTGACCGCATCAATGGCTTCCTCGGGCTGGAGGGCGCGCTGGCGGCGCAGGCGGAGGGGCCGGCGCCCACCTTTGGGGCTCCCACCCGGGCGGCGTTGAACTACGCCCGCGTGCTCTCGCTGTTCGATCGGGAGAGAGAGCGTTTCCTGGATATCGCCGACATCCTGGGCGCGGGCGTTCCGGCCTTCTTCCAAAGGCGGTTTCAGGAGGTGCGGCGCGACCCGGACGCGACGCTTGCCCAATGGACGACTTGGTTCCGCAACAGCCAGAGGGCGGTGTTCCGGGCCATCGCGCGGGGGAACGCGCGCATGGCCGAGGTCATCGACATCTTCCCCGAGGTTCCGGTGCGGCCGGGCCTTCTCGCCCACCTGTCGGAGGTCGAGGCGGAAGAGACCCAGGCGATGCTCGACCGGCGCGGGATCGACCTGCGGCCGTTCGGCTATCTGGCAGCGCCGCCCGAGGAGAGCCTGCCCCAGCCGGTCAGGGCGCGGGGCCGGCGTTAGGCCTTGCGCCTGGAGGTCTTCAACGGGCCCCAGTCGCCGGGCGGAAACGGCCGGCCTTCGAAGTCCAGCCGCAGGACGTCGGGCCAGGTGGCGATGACCGCCTGCTCAAAGCCGAAGTCGTGCCCCTGGAAGGCCTTCACGCGGCTGTAGGAGCCGGTGAAGCCCAGGGTGACGATCCGGGCCGGGTTCAGGCCATTCAGCTCGCGGACGCAGTTGAGGTGGTGGAGGTAGGACAGGGTGATGAACCCGACGCTGGCCACCTTGCCCTCCGGCATGGCGAACAGCGGCAGGCGTCCAGGCTTGAAGCACAGGATCGTGGTGTCCGGCGGCGCCGAGCCGATGAAGGGCTGGACCAGGTCGATGATCCGCATGGTGAACACCAGCGTCAGCGAGGCGCTGGCTTGGTTGAAGACGTCGAAGCCGGGACGGCCGGCGCTGTCCAGGCCCCAGTAGAAGCCGCGCCCGTTCTTCTGGAACACGAACATCTTGTGGCAGGGAACCGGGGCGAAGGCGCCGAACAGCATCGCCTTGTTGAACTGCACCAGCACGTCCGCCGGCGTCAGCTCCAGCCGTTCGGCCACGGCGGGGCTGATGCGCTCGTCGTTGGCGATCAGGACGAACCGGCGGCAGGCCGGATCGAACCAGTAGGCCGGACCGTCCGCCAGCGCGGGTCCCCTGAACAGATCGCTCACGCTTACGTACCGACCGGGGCGCCGATGAGATCGGCCACCCGCTTATGGAACGCGCGGCTCTCGCGGCGGCAGTCGGCGAGCGCCTCCGGATGGGCGGGCGCGGCGGCGATGGCCTCCAGCGCCGTCTCCGCCGTGGCGTAGGCGGGCGGGAAGCGGAAGCCGTAGAACTTGGAGGAGTAGGGCAGGCACACCACGCGCCGCCCCAGCAGGGTGGCCCAATAGACGCCGTGGAAGGAGTTGGTGACCACCACGTCACCGCTGGCCAGGAACTCAACCGTCTCTTCGAAACCGGCCACGTTCCGTAGCTCAGGCAGGCCCCGGACCTCAGGGCGCGGGATCTTCTTGTCGGCGTTGAAGAACAGCACCGCCTCGTGCCGCCGCTCGAACTGCTCGTCGAAGATCGGGTGCATGCAGCTGACGCAGGGCGTGTAGACGGTCCCCGCCCGGCCCAGCTCGCGCACGCCCACCAGGTCCATGTCCTGGACGACCTCCGGCGCGGCGGTCTTGCCGTGCACCGAGGTGCCAATCCCCCAAGCGGCTTTCACGCGCGCCTGGACGTTGCGGTGGATCCCATGGACGCGCAGGCGCTGCTCGATCGCGCCCCCGCCGTAGATCACCGCGTCGCATTGCGGAATCTCATCGCGCACGTCGAAGATCGCGGCGTCGCCGAAGTCGAAGTAATCGCCCGGGCAGCACATCAGATCGCCGACGTTCCTGCTGCGTCGGATATGGGCGAACGCGATGGCGGGCATTGGCGGTGATGTTCGGGCGGGTGCGGAGCGCGGGCAGGCGGCGGAACCGCCGCACCGGTCCTGCAGGTCAGGATGCCGATGCGGCGGCGCTACGCCTGGAGGCGAATGATCCGGTCAGGCGGCTTCGCGAGCCGCGGCTTCCTTGGACAGCGACTTGGTCAGCAGCCCAACCGCCGCGTCGCGGTCGATCTTCTCGATGGCGGCGACTTCGCGGGCCATGCGGTCCAGCGCCGATTCGTACAGCTGGCGCTCGGAGTAGGACTGCTCGGGCTGGCTGTCGGCACGGTAGAGGTCGCGCACCACCTCGGCGATGGAGATCAGGTCGCCGGAGTTGATCTTGGCCTCGTATTCCTGGGCGCGCCGGCTCCACATGGTGCGCTTGATTCGCGCTCGGCCCTTCAGCGTGGTCAGCGCCTTGGTCATCACGTCGCCGGCGGCCAGCGAGCGCAGGCCCGCCTGCACCGCGCGCTTGGTCGGCACCCGCAGAGTCATCTTCTCGTGGTCGAAGGTGATCACGTAGACCTCCAGCGACATGCCCGCGACCTCCTGGGTCTCGACGGCGCGCACCGTGCCCACGCCGTGCGCGGGGTAGACGACGTGATCGCCGACGGCGAACTGATGACCGGTCTTGCTCATGCCAATCCTCTTTCCTGTCGCCACCATGCTGGAGGCGTTCGCCGACGATTCGTGCGCGACCGGGCTTCGAGACTCCGCCACACAGGGGCAGAGCCGAAGGCCGGTCCAAAGTCTGATCTAAACCAACTTCCGCCTGTGATGGCGCGCCGTCCGTGCGGGCGATGCTTGTGAAAAAGCGGGCGGGAAGCCTCCCGTCCGCGAATGTGGAACACTAACACAAAATTAGGGTCGGTGAAAGGGTTGCGCCGCAGCATCTAACCCGGCGGGTCAGGAGCCCTTGCCCGGCCGCTCGCTGAAATACTTCTCCAGCTTGTCGCTCTCACGCTCGAAGGCCGCCGCGTCGGCCGGCGGCTGGCCCTTGATGGTGATGTTGGGCCACAGCCGCGAATACTCGGAATTCACCCGCAGCCACTTGCCGTCCGAATCGTCCTCGGTGTCCGGCTTGATCGCGTCCACCGGGCACTCCGGCTCGCAGACCCCGCAGTCGATGCATTCGTCGGGGTTGATGACCAGGAAGTTCTCGCCCTCGTAGAAGCAGTCCACCGGGCACACCTCCACGCAATCCATGTACTTACATTTGATGCATGGGTCGGTGACGATGTAGGTCATCGCGGGCGGAACGCGCGGGGCTGGAGCGGAAGGCGCGGGACATTTGTTGCGCCGCAGCGGGAAGTCAATGGCGGCCCCCGCCCGCGCTCAGATCGAGAAGCTGACGCCGCAGCCGCAGCTGGAGCGGGCGTTGGGGTTGCGGACCCGGAACTGGGCGCCGGCCAGTTCGTCGACGAAGTCGATCTCCGAGCCCTTGAGCAGCATCATCGAAATCTCGTCCACCACCGCCGCGGCGCCGTCGCGCTCGACCGTGCGGTCGTCGCCTTCGGGCGTCTCGACCAGGTCGAAGCGGTACTGAAAGCCCGAGCAGCCGCCGCCGTCCACCGCCACGCGCAGGAGCACCGGTCTCCCCTGCGCCGCGCCGAGTTCCCGGATGCGGCGCGCGGCGCTCTCGGACAGGGTGACGGGGACGGCGTCCATGCCCGCTATATGAGCGCACGCGCGCTCATGGCAAAGAGCCCCTCCATGAGCCGCTTCACCGCGCCCTACGCCGAGAACCCTGGCCGCTCGCGCGGGCGCAAGCACCCGGAACCCGAAAGCCGCACCCGCACCCCCTTCGCCCGCGACCGCGACCGCATCATCCACTGCTCCGCCTTCCGCCGCCTGAAGCAGAAGACCCAGGTGTTCGTCGCCCACGAAGGCGACCACTTCCGCACCCGCCTGACTCATTCGCTGGAGGTGGCCCAGGTCGCCCGCTCCGTCGCCCGGGCGCTGGGGCTGGACGACGACCTCGCCGAAGCCGTGGCGCTCGCCCACGACCTCGGCCATCCGCCGTTCGCCCACGCCGGCGAGGACGAGCTGAAGGCCTGCATGGAGCCCTTCGGCGGCTTCGACCACAACGTCCAGACCTTCCGCGTCTGCACCCGTCTGGAGCGCCGCTACCCCGCCATCGAGGGCCTGAACCTCAGCTGGGAAACCTTGGAGGGCGTGGTCAAGCACAACGGCCCGGTGACGGACCGCCTATCAGAGCCGGCATGGCGGGCGATCGCCGACTATGCCGCCGATTTCGACCTGCGCCTCGGCGGCTGGCCCTCGGCCGAGGCGCAGGTCGCCGCGCTCGCCGACGACATCGCCTACAACAACCACGACGTGGAGGACGGCCTGCAGGCGGGCCTGTTCACCCTCGACGATCTGAACGACGTCCCTCTGGTCGGCCCGATCGCCGGCGGCGTCCGGCGCGAGTGGCCGGACCTGGAGCCCCGCCTCGCCCGCATCGAAACCGTGCGCCGGATGATTGGCGCCATGGTGGACGACGTGCTGGCCGAGACCTCCCGCCGCGCCGAAGCCGCCCGCGTCGCCTCCGCCGACGACGTCCGCGCCCTGGACGGCCCCCTGGTCGCCTTCTCCGACGCCATGGCCGCCGACCTCGCGAGCCTGCGCGAGTTCCTCCACGCCCGGATGTACCGCCACTACCGCGTCAACCGCACCCGCAGCCAGGCCCGCCGCATCCTGCGCCAGCTGTTCGACCTCTACCTGGCCGAACCCGACGTGATGCCTGGGAACTGGCTCGCCCGCGCCGACGCCAAGGGCGGCGACGAGCCAGGCCGCGCCCGCGTCGTCTGCGACTACGTCGCCGGCATGACCGACCGCTTCGCCATCGAGGAGCACCGCAAGCTCTTCAACCTCGACCTATGGGGCTGACCTGCCGAAGCCGCCTTGCGTCCGCACCTACTAGGCCTATATTCCTCCCAAGGTCTTTGACATCGCCGCCCAGACTCCGCCGCTCCAGGCCGCGCCTTACACTCGAAACCGGACTCACCGGACGCTCCGGACTCTTTTTTCGGAGTCCGGGGCCCCAGGAATCCCCTTTCGAGTCCCCCGCTGGTCGAATGTCGACTCTTTCGACTCATTCGACTCCGATTTTCCGCTGCGCAAGCCGGGACGAGTGAGACGATTCAGAAGCCGTTAACCAAGCCCAAACGGTTTGCTCCCAGCAATCGTGACAACCGGTCGCGGTCTGCGGTCCGTCCGCATCTGCCCCGGGGGCACCCTGCCCGCTAGACTGAGGGGCCGAAGCGCGCGATTCGAAGCGCTTGCCCGGAGCGACGCATGAGCTTCCAAGACGACCGCGGCGCCTACATCCCCCGCGAGCAGCCCCTGGAGTTCGATCGCGGCTACGCCCGCCCCGAGGGTCGCCGCCGCGCGCCCGTGGCCATGATCGTCAGCGCGCTGATCCTCGTGGCCATGATCGCGGGGCTCGCGCTGTTCTACAGCTCCGGGTTTCGCAAGGAGGGCGAGGCCCCCCGCGTGGTCGGCGACCCCGTGGGCGCGATGATCGCCCCGCCCCCAGCCGAGGCCCAGCCGGCCGACGAGACGGCTGGCCTGGAGGTCTACCGCGCCGAGAACGGTGAAGCCGCTCCGGCCCAACCGACCTTCGCCCCCGATCCCGAACAGCCGATGGTGCGCCCGCAGCCTCCCGCCCCCAGGCCGGAAGCCGCCTCGCCCGCCCTTCGCCCCGCTCAACCCGCCGCCGCGCCCGCCGCGACCGCCGCCGCTCCGGCTCCAGCCAAACCGGCGGCCGCCGCTCCCGCCAAACCTGCGCCGGCCCCAGCCACGCCCGCCGCCGCGGTTCCCGCCCCGGCGGCAACGAGTCCTGCCACGCCCGCCACCGGCGGCGCCATCGTCCAGATCGGCGCCTTCTCCGACGCCGCCCAGGCGGACAAGGGCTGGAACGACGCCGCCCGCGCGCTCCCCGGCGCCATGGCCGGCAAGGGCAAGCGGGTCGAGCCGGCGACCGTGAACGGCAAGGCCTACCAGCGCACCTACGTCACCGGCTTCGCCTCCAAGGCCGAGGCCCAGGCCTTCTGCCGTCAGCTCACCGCCGCCGGGAAGAGCTGCATCGTCCGGTGAGCCACAGCGCCTGCATCCTCGGCTGCCTGGGGACCGAACTCTCGACCGAGGAGCGCGCCTTCTTCGCCGAGGTCCGCCCCTGGGGCTTCATCCTGTTCCGCCGCAACGTCGAGACCGCCGCCCAAACCCGCGCCCTGTGCGACCAGCTGCGCGAGGCCGTGGACGACCCCGACACCCTGGTCTTCATCGACCAGGAGGGCGGCCGGGTACAGCGCGCCCGCCCTCCCCTCGCCGCCGACCGCCGCCCCGCCGCCGACTTCGGCCGCCTCCATTGCGATGATCCCGAAGCCGCCGAGGAGGCCGTGCGCCTGAACCACCGCCTGATGGCCGAGGAGCTGCGCCGCCTCGGCGTCGACGCCGACTGCGCTCCCTGCCTCGACCTGCTGCACGAGGAGACCCACGCCATCATCGGCGACCGCGCGTTCGGCTCCGATCCCTCGACCGTCTCGGCGCTCGGCCGCGCCGCCGTGGACGGCCTCACCGCCGGCGGCGTCGCCCCGGTGATCAAGCACATCCCCGGCCACGGCCGCGCCCGCGCCGACAGCCACCAGGAGCTGCCGGTGGTCGACGCCCCGCTGGAGGTGCTGGAGCAGACCGACTTCGAGCCCTTCCGCGCCCTGGCCGACGCCCCGATGGCCATGACCGCGCACGTCGTCTTCACCGCCGTGGACGCCCACTGCGTCACCGTCTCCCGCCGCGCCGTCGAGACTGTGGTGCGCGGCTTCATCGGCTTCGACGGCCTGCTGATGACCGACGACCTGTCGATGAAGGCGCTCGGCGGCTCCCTGGCCGAGCGCACCCGCGCCTCGATCGAAGCGGGCTGCGACGTAGTCCTCCACGGCAACGGCGCCCTGGTCGGCGAGGCCGGGCGCGACCTGATGCCGGAGTTCCGCGAAATCGCCGAGGCGGCCCCGCGCCTGCACGGCCGCGCCGCCGAACGCGCCGAGGCCGCGCGCGAGGCCGCCCGCGCCTGCCGACCCTTCGACACGGCCGCCGCCGAGATGCGCTTGGCGCGACTCGGCCTCGGCGGCAGGATGAGCGCGTGAACGCCTTCGCCAACTTCGACCTGGAGTCGGCCGAACTCGCCGCCGAGGACGGCGAGGCCCTGATCGTCGACCTCGACGGCTTCGAAGGCCCGCTCCACCTGCTCCTGGCCCTGGCGCGCCGCCAGAAGGTCGACCTGCTCAAGCTGTCGGTGCTCAAGCTCGCCGACCAATACTTCGCCTTCGTCCAGCAGGCCCGCCGGCTGAACTTCTCGCTGGCCGCCGACTACCTGGTGATGGCCGCCTGGCTGGCCTACCTGAAGTCGCGCCTGCTGCTCCCCTCCGCCAAGGGCAAGCCCGACGAGCCCGAACCGGAGGACGCCGCCCAAGCCCTGGCCTTCGCGCTCGCGCGTCTGGACGCCATGCGCAAGGCCGGCGAGGCGCTGCAGAACGGCCCGATCCTCTACCGCAACGTCTTCGTCCGCGGCGACCCCGACGCAATCAAGGTGGTTCCCTCCGAACGTCTCGAAGGCGACCTCTACGCCCTGATGGACGCCTTCGCCGCCCAGGCCCGCAAGCGGCGCCAGCGCGAATACCGCCCGCGCCCGCCCGAGGCCTATGCGCTGGAGGAGGCGCGCGAACGGTTGCGCGAGCTGCTGCCCGAACTCGCCGCCTGGACGCCGCTGCAAGGCGTGGCGCCTTTTCCGGAGGGCGAAGGCCCCACCCGCGCATCCTACCTCGCCTCCACCCTCTCCGCCTCTCTGGAGCTGGTGAAGGAAGGCTCCCTCGAAGCTCGCCAGCTCAAGGCCTTCGACGCCGTCTACCTCCGCGCCCGGAAGGCGGCGTGAGCGATGGACGCGGCTGACCTCGAACGCGCGATCGAGGCGCTGCTATTCGCGGCCAGGGGGCCGATGAGCGAGGCCGACCTCGCGCGCCGGCTGCCCGACAGCGCCGACGTGCGCGATGGGATCCGGGCGCTCCGCCTCAGCTACGCCGGCCGCGGCGTGGAGCTTGCGGAGGTGGCCGGCCGCTGGCGCTTCCAGACCGCTTCCGACCTCGACTACCTGATGACCGAGGAGCGCGAGGAGCCCCGGCGGCTGTCCAAGGCCGCGCTGGAGACGCTCGCGATCATCGCCTACCATCAGCCGGTCACCCGCGCGGAGATCGAGGCGGTGCGCGGCGTCCAAGCCTCCAAGGGCACGCTCGACGTGCTGTTCGAGCTCGGCCTGATCCGCATGCGGGGCCGCCGCCGCGCGCCCGGCCGCCCGATCACCTACGGCACCACCGACAGATTCCTTGAGCACTACGGCCTGGCCAGCCTCAACGAGCTACCCGGCGCCCAGGAGATGAAGGCCGCGGGCCTGCTCGACTTGGAGGCGCCCCCAGACTTCGCCCGCCCAGCCCCGCTGACGCCTGAGGCGGAGGAGGATCCGCTGGAACTGGACGAGGCCCCCGAGTTCCACCGCGACTTCCTGCGCGAGGGTTGATGGGCGCTACGCGAGCATCGAACTCGTTGTGGAGAACACCGTCGGCCGACGATTGGACCTATGGTGAAGAGTGCCGACTCTGGGCATCTTACAATGGCATTGGAGGGTTGGAGCGATGCCTCCGCCTTGCGAAACACCAACTTCGTACATAAACACCCGCCTTTCAGCCGCGTCCGCACGTCGCTGACGCCGCAGTTTGGAACCATGGCACACCCCAACCCAATCCCCGCGCCTCCCCGTCACCTAACCTCCATCAATGACTTAACGGACACTGAAATTGAAACGGTCCTGGATTTAGCGGGCCATTTGCTGTCGACGCTCTCAGACCCGCACACGCCTCACAAAGTGAGCCATAATTGGCCGAATCCACAAGATTTTATTCTTGCCTCCCTGTTCTATGAGCCTAGCACTCGTACGAGGCTGTCATTCGAAACTGCAGCCCTGCGTTTAGGCGGTCGCACAATTACGAGTTCAGACCCGGCAACCAGCTCTGCGGCAAAAGGCGAAAGTATAGCTGATACAGTTCGGGTAGTGAGCAGCTACGCCAATGTCATAGTGATCCGGCATCCACGCGATGGAGCAGCCAAACTTGCTGCCGACTACTCACCAGTGCCCGTGATCAATGGCGGCGATGGGAGCCACGAGCACCCCACCCAAACCCTCTGCGATCTGTTCACTCTCCAAAAGGGTGATCGTAAAATCAACCGCATGAACGTAGCGATAGCGGGTGACTTGAAAGGCAGTCGCACTGTCCATTCTTTCGTATATGCGTTGGCCCGGCTTGGAGCCAACATCTCCATGCTCCCCGCCGAGGGGATGGAGCTTCCATCGCATGTATGGGATCGCCTCA
The DNA here is from genome assembly GCA_036388855.1 of Caulobacteraceae bacterium. Lineage (GTDB taxonomy): Bacteria > Pseudomonadota > Alphaproteobacteria > Caulobacterales > Caulobacteraceae > DASVRA01. The sequence goes on from DASVRA010000035.1 coordinate 221,100, forward strand.
AGGACGAATTCAAATGTCACCTCGTGAACAAGTCTCAAAAACTGAAGGTAGATAATGTAGAGCGCTTTATGGATGTTCTTTATGTGACAGGAGAGGAATCTAGCAGTGCCAAGCGGCATCGCTCAAATCCAGTTGATTTTATTTACGCAACACGCTACCAAGCCGAACGTCACTCCCAGGTTGGCCGTGATTATCTTAAAGTAGATAAACAATTTCTAAATAACCCTCGCTATAAGCGGGCTAATATCTTGCACCCACTGCCAAGAGTACATGAACTTGGCATTGAATTGGATCAAGACGAGCGAGCACTTTATTTTCATCAAGCCGCTTACGGAGTCCCTGTTCGGATGGCCCTCATCTCCGCGATCTTAGGGTTTGCGCCAGACTCTGCGCTTAAGCCTAGAGCGGAAACTAGAGACCTTTACGATCAACCAAGAGGAGTTGGGCTCTCATGTGTGAACACCAATTGCATCGTCCACGACGACGTGGATGGTCGATTCACTACAAATAGGTTTCTAGTAGTGAAGACGCATCCATCGAGCAGACCTAAGCTTCGATGCGCCTATTGCGAGAGCGACACGTCTGAGTTTGTTATCGCTGATCGTAATAACGGATGGTTTTACTTCGATCAAGATATGTTATCGGATTTGGCTGATCGTAACCACGCGTTGATCGCATACCCCACCCCTTCGGATGCCGTGGCGGCCGGTTTTGAATTTCCAGCCGAACAACAGGAGGGGGCGCAAGGTCAAGGTTTTCCGGTTGCGCAGTAGGCACCTCCACAACTGCCAAAGGTTGGGGATTAGCTAGCGCTTCAGCACATTGTGGCCCAGTTCATCAGCGACCACCGCCAGCGGGTGTTGGTGACGTCCCCCTTCCCCTGGGCTAAGTGCCGGCGCACGTAGCCGACCACCTTGCGCATGTGGGCGTAGTCCACATCGAGCAGTTCGGGCGGCGTCTTGCCATGCGAAGGCGCGCTTGATCTCCCGCTTCTCGTCCTCCGTCACCGCGCCCCTATAGCGGCAGGCTTGGCCGTGGGAACCCCCCGCCGGGGGACGGGTTGGTGGGGCCAAGGCCCGGAGCTCCCATGACCTTCCTCCACCTGCTGCAGCGGCTGTTCGCGCTGCTCTCCCTGGCCATACTGGCCGTCGGCGGCTTCCTGCTGTGGAGTTGGTCCGACCAGCGCGACGAGGCCTTCGGCTGGGCCAAGGACGACCGCTGGCTCTACCTGGGCGCCTTTCTGCTCGCCTGGTCGTTCGTGGGCGGATTCATCCTCCCTCACCTCCTGGCCAAGCCCGGCCACGGGCCGCACATGAAGCGCGGCCATGTGCGGGAGGTGACCGGGGCGGACGGCTCACGCCTGCACGTGGAGAGCTTCGGCCCGCAGGACGCGCCGGCGGTGATCCTCACCCACGGCTGGGGGCTGGACCTCACTGTCTGGGGCTATCTCGTCGACGACCTGGCCGAGCGGTTCAACGTCGTCACCTGGGATCTTCCGGGGCTGGGCCGCTCCGGCCAGCCTTCGGATGGCCACTACGACATGGATCGACTGGCGGGCGACCTGAACGCGGTGCTGGAGACGGTGCGCGGCCGCCCGGCCGTGCTGGCCGGCCACTCCATCGGCGGGATGATCACTGAGACCTTCTGCCGCGACCACCCTGAGAAGCTCGGGCGCGAGGTGAAGGGCCTGGTGCTGCTCAACACCACCCACCTCGACCCGACCAAGACCACGTTCGCGGGCAGTATCGTCTCGCGGCTGAAGCCGGTCCTGGACCCCATGCTCAAGCTCGACATCGCGCTGAGCCCCCTGGTCTGGCTGCTCAACTGGCAGAGCTACCTGTCCGGCTCCACGCACATGGCCGTGCGCATCGGCGGCTTCTCCAAGCGGGTGAACCGGGGCGAGGTCGACCTGGTGGCGCGGCTGTCGACCAAGCATTCGCCCGCCGTGCAGGCCAAGGGCATTCTGGCCATGGAGCGCTGGGACGTCACCGGAAGCCTCCCCGTCGTCGTTGTGCCGACCTTGGTGCTCGCCGGGCGGCAGGACCTGGTCACCAAGTGCGAGGCGGGCGAGACCATCGCCGGTCTGATCCCGCGCGCTCAGTTCGTCGCGTTCGACGAGGCCGGGCACGGCGGCTTCCTGGAGCGCTGCAAGAGCTATGGGCACGTGATCGCCGACTTCGTCGAGCAGGTGCTGCCCTCGCCTGACGCGCTCGCCACCCGCACCGCGGCGGAGTAGCCCCGCCGCTTCCGCTTTCCACGGAGCCGTGAGACAAGCGCCGCGGTTGAGACGGGGGAACGTTTGGACCAGCCGCCGCTGTTGCTCGCCGCCGCCCTGATCGGGGGCTACCTGCTGGGCTCGATCCCGTTCGGCGTGATCACGGCGCGGCTCGGGGGCGCGGGCGACCTGCGCAAGGTCGGATCCGGCAACATCGGCGCGACCAACGTGCTGCGCACCGGACGCAAGGACCTGGCGCTGATCACCCTGATCGGCGACGGCGGCAAAGGGGCGGCGGCGGTGCTGATCGCCCGGTGGCTGACGCTGCGGCTCACGGGGGATGGGGACATCGCCCTGCTGGCGGCGGTGCTGACCGGCGGCGCGGCCTTCCTCGGCCACCTGTTGCCCCTCTGGCTCAAGTTCCGGGGGGGCAAGGGCGTGGCGACCTTCTTCGGCATCCTGCTCGCTATCTCCTGGCCCGTCGGTTTGCTCGCCGGCGCGACCTGGCTGCTGACCGCCTTTCTGTTCCGCATTTCCTCGCTGGCGGCCTTGGCCGCCTCGGCCGCCGCGCCGCTCTATGCCTTCGCCGCGGACCACCTGCTGCCGGTTTCCGACCGCATCGACCCGCACATGCCCGCGCACCTGGCGCTGTTCATGGCGGTGCTGGTCTGGCTGCGCCATCTCCCCAACCTGCGCCGGCTGCTCAAGGGCGAGGAGCCGCGCATCGGCGCGCGCAAACCAGACCCGGCGTGACCCGCGAGTTGTCCTTCGCCGAGCGGCGCGACTGGCTGCGGCTGGCGCGCACCGAGAACGTCGGCCCCGTCACCTTCGCCGAGTTGATCGCGCGCTTCGGCGACGCGGCCGAAGCTCTGGCCGCCCTGCCCCGCCTCGCGCGCCGCGGCGGCCGCGCCACGCCGCCCCGGAGTGCTCCTGCTCAAGAGGCCGAAGCCGAGATGGAGGCGGGCGAGCGGCTGGGCGCGCGCCTGATCTGCGCCTGCGAGCCTGCCTTTCCGCCGGGCCTGGCGGCGCTCGATCCGCCGCCGCCGCTGATCTGGACACGCGGGGACGTGACCCTGCTCTCGCACCCCGCGGTGGCGGTGGTCGGGGCGCGGATCGCCTCCGCGTCGGGCCAGCGGTTCGCGCGGCAACTCGCCGCGGAGGTCGGCGAGGCGGGCTTCACCATTGTTTCGGGCATGGCGCGGGGCATCGATGCCGCCGCCCATGAAGGCGGGCTCCCAACCGGCACGGCCGCGGTGCTGGGCGGCGGGATCGCCGACGTCTATCCGCCCGAGCACCGGCCGCTCTACGAGGCGCTGGTCGAGCGCGGCTGCGTCGTCTCGGAAAGCCCCGTCGGCCACACCGCCCAAGCCAAGGACTTCCCCCGCCGCAACCGGCTGATCTCCGGCTTGTCGCTCGGCGTGGTGGTGGTCGAGGCGGAGATGCGCTCGGGTTCGCTGATCACCGCGCGGCTGGCGGGCGAGCAGGGGCGTGAGGTGTTCGCCGTGCCGGGCTCGCCGCTCGACCCGCGCGCCAAGGGGACCAACAATCTGATCCGCCAGGGCGCCATCCTGTGCGAAGGGGCCGAGGACGTGATCCGCGAACTGGCCGGGCGCTCCGCCGTGCGCGAGCCGCCCCGCGGCCACGAGCCGATGTCCGCGCAGGACTTGGATCTTTCTCCCTTGCGCAAGCGAGTGGAGGCGCTGCTCTCGCCCACGCCTATTCCACGCGACGAGCTGGTGCGGCTGACCGGGGCCGCCGCGCCCGCCGTCTACGCGGTGCTGGTGGAGCTGGCCTTAGCCGGCAAGGCTGAGCTGCAGCCCGGCGGCCTGGTCGCCGCCGCCTGAGGCCTTAGCTGGCCTCGCTGCGCCTAGGTACGTCGATGGGAAGCTCGCGCAGGCGTTGCGCGAGCGGCGCGTCTCCGCAATTCAACGCAAGCTTCGCCAGTTCCTCGACCATGTCGACGATGTAGGCCTTCACGGCGCCCGCCGGCATACGCCCGGGCTCGGTGTCCTGAACTTCCACGCGGCCACTCCCCCTGAACTCGCTGGATGCGTTCAGGGTTAACACGCGCAATCATTTGGGGAAGAGGTCGCCTGCGCACGATGCGCTTTTGACCCGTTCAATGGCTTCGGCGCCACAGCGCCAGCCGCTCAACCGCCTTGTCCAAGGTGTCGTCGCGCTTGGCGAAACAGAGCCGCACCACCGACGTGACCGGCTTTTCGCCGTAGAAGGCGGAGAGTGGAACGGCGGCGACGCCGGCCTCGATCACTGTGCGGGCGCAGAAGGTTTCGTCATCCATCTCGATGCCGGAAGCGGGCAGATCGATATTGAGGAAATAGCTGCCCTCGCTAGGGAGCGGGGCGAAGCCTTCGGCCGTCAGGCCATGCGCCAGCCTGTCGCGGGAGCGGGCGAAGCCCTCACGCATGGCGGCAAAGTAGGCATCCTCCTTGCCGAGACCGTAAGCGACCGCGGCCTGAAGGTTGGGCGCGGTGGCGAAGGTCAGGTATTGGTGAGCCTTCATCACCGCCGAGGCGAGCGGCGGCGCCGCGCAGACCAAGCCCACCTTCCAGCCGGTCATGGAGAAGATCTTGCCGGCCGAGCCGATCTTGATCGTGCGCGCGCCCATGCCCGGCAGGCTCATCAGCGAGACGTGACGGCGACCGTCGAAGACGATGTGTTCCCAAACCTCGTCGCTGATCACTGTCAGATCGTGGCGCACGCACCAATCGGCCAGCACCGCCATCTCCTCGCGGGTGTAGACCCGCGTCGCGGGGTTTTGTGGGTTACAGAAGACCACGGCGCGCGTGCGCCCTGTCGTGACCGCCTCCAGCGCCTCGCGCGTGATCGTCCAGTCCGGCGGCTCCAGCCGGACCGGCCGCACCTTTCCGCCGGCGCGCACAATCTGCGGGGCGTAACAGTCGTAAGCGGGCTCGAAAATCACCGCCTCGTCACCGGGCGTGATCACCGCCAGAATAGAGGCGGCGAGGGCTTCGGTGGCGCCGGAAGTGACCAGCACCTCCGTGCGCCAGTCCAACTCCAGCCCTTGTAATCGGCGGTAGTGTTCCGCCGCCGCCTGACGCAGTTCCGGCAGGCCGGGCGCGGGTGGATACTGGTTGGAGCCGGCCATCAGCGCCTCGGCCGCCTTGGCGCGGATGTCTTCCGGCCCCTCCCCGTCGGGGAAGCCCTGGCCGAGATTGATGGCGCCGTACTCGCGGGCCAGCGCCGACATACGTTCGAAGACGGTGACCTTCAGGTTCGCGTAGAAGGGGTTCACCGACTCAGCCCCCTCTGGTCGTCGGGAAGGTCACCGTGAAGCGGGCCCCCCCGCCTGCGGGGCCGGCCTCCAGCTGGCCGTCCAGGTTCTTCACCATGGCTCGGACGATCCGCATGCCCAGGCCCGTGCCGTGCCGGTCACCGCTTTGTGGCATTCCCACGCCGTCGTCCTCGACGCTGAGGCGCACGTGCTGCTCCTCGGCGGAGAGGCGGATGCGGACCTCGCCCGGCACGTTCTTCGGATAGGCGTATTTGATGGCGTTGGTGACCAGCTCGGCCACCACCACCCCGGCGGAGACAGCCTTGTCGGTGTCGACCAGCACCGATTCCCCGATCAGCTTGAGGCGGCCCTGGCGGGCGTCGAGCGAGCTTTCCAACTCCTCGGCAAGGCTGCTCAGATAGCCGCAGAGGTCAACCCGGGCGACCTCGTCCGAGACGTAGAGGCGCTGGTGTACGCGGGCCACGGCCATCACGCGGGCGCGGGTGTCGGTGAGCGCACCCTTGGCCTCGGTGTCGGCCACCGCGTCACGCTGAAGGTCAAGCAAGGAGGCGACCAGCTGCAGGCTGTTGGCGACGCGGTGGTTGACCTCCTTAAGCAGCAGTTCGGTGCGCTCCTTGGCCTCCCGCGCCTCCGCCTCAGCTAGGCGGGAGCGGCGCAGACCGTGCGCCTGCAGCCAGGAAGCGAAGACCAGCGACAGCGTCAGCGCCAAGCCGGTGATGATCACCGGCAGGGCATCCTTCCAGCCGCTTTGGCGGAAAGCCGGGCGGGCGGCGAAGCGCAGGGTCCAGGTCCGGCCCGGCGCCTGATAGGTGCGCTCCGCGGTCAGGCCGCCGCTGGTCAGCCCTTGCGAGGAGTCAAACAGCGCTTCGTCGCCACCGGGGCGGCCGTCGTAGACCTCGACGTCCAGCTCCTCGAGCAGGCTGGAGCCGGAAAAGGCCTGATTGAACAGGTCGAAGGCGCGGAATGGGCTGTAGACCCAGCCCAGGAAGGTGCGCGAGCCATCGGGGCGCTGGCGCGCCACCGGAACATAAATCAGGAAGCCCGGCTGCTTCAGCACGTCCAGTTCCTGCACCAGGGTGACGCGGCCGCTGGTGGTCGCTTGTCCGGTGGCGCGGGCGCGGTCCATGGCGGCGCGGCGGATCGGCTCGGAATACATATCGAAGCCGATTGCGGTCTGGTTGCGCCGGTTCATCGGCTCCAGCACCAGGATGGCGCTGGCGGGACGGACGGGGTCGGGCCAGGGGGAGACCCCGAGCTGCAGGGCGAGCGCCGGGTCGCCGCCGAGCCAGCGGGCGAAGCCGAACCCCTGCACGCCCGGATACTTCCGGGGGAGGTTCATCTGGATGACGTAGGCGCGGAACTCGCGCGGGCTGACCGAGTCGCTGGCGCTCATCAGCCCCGCGGCGCCATTGAGCAGCGCCACATAGGTCTCCAACCGCCGGTCGATGGTGGTGACCGCCCCATCCACCGCCCGCTCGAAGCGCGCCTCATCGGCGGCGGCCGTCCGCTGGCGCACCAGTTGGGCGGCGCCAATCGTGGCGAGCAAGCCCACGAGCAGGATGATCCACGGCGGGACCTCGGGCCGTAGCAGCCGGGATTTCAGGTCGTTCAACAAGCGCCGCGGCCGCCTCTAAAGAGCGGCGCTATAACGCATAGGGGGGCGAACCTCGACAAGCCTTGCGCCGGCTTGCTAGGGCGGCCATCTCTCGCCCTTCCCCTTCCCAAACAAGACGCCCCACCATGACCCGCCAAGCCGCCGACCCGATCGTGATCTGCTCCTACGCCCGCACACCGATGGGGGGCTTTCAGGGCGCGCTGGCGCCGGTGAAGGCGACCGAGCTCGGTTCCACGGCAGTGAAGGCGGCGCTGGAACGCGCTGGCGCCTCGGGCGAGCAGGTCGACAAGATCTTCATGGGCTGCGTGCTGCCGGCGGGCCTGGGCCAAGCCCCGGCGCGCCAGGCGGCGTTGGGCGCGGGCCTGCCCAAGTCGGTGGAAGCGGTGACCATCAACAAGGTCTGCGGCTCGGGCATGCAGGCGGCCATGTTCGCCCATGACATGCTGGCCGCCGGTTCGGCCGACGTGATCGTGGCCGGCGGCATGGAGAGCATGAGCAACGCGCCCTACCTGCTGCAGAAGCACCGCGCCGGCGCACGCATCGGCCACGATACGGTCTACGACCACATGATGGGTGACGGCCTGGAGGACGCCTACGAGGCCGGCCGCGCCATGGGCTCGTTTGCCGAGGAGACCGCGCGCGACTACCAGTTCACCCGCGAGATGCAGGACGACTATGCGGTCGAGAGCCTGACCCGCGCCCAGCGCGCCATCGAGGCCGGTGACTTCGACCGCGAGGTCACCCCGGTCGAGGTGAAGACGCGTAAGGGCGTGCAGACGGTGGACAAGGACGAGCAGCCGCTCAAGGCCGACGCCGCCAAGATCCCGACCCTTCGCCCCGCCTTCGCCAAGGACGGCACCATCACCGCCGCCAACGCCTCCTCGATCTCGGACGGCGCCGCCGCCCTGGTGATGGCGCGCCAGTCAGTGGCCGAAAAGCTGGGCTTGAACATAGTGGCGCGCGTCGTCGCCCACGCAGGCCACGCGCACGAGCCGGCCCAGTTCACCACCGCCCCGATCCCGGCGATGCAAAAGGCGCTCGACAAGGCCGGATGGACTGTCGAGGACGTCGACCTGTTCGAGGTCAACGAGGCCTTCGCCGTGGTCGCCATGGCGGCTCGCCGCGACCTGCGGATCCCAGCCGAGAAGATGAACGTCAACGGCGGCGCCACCGCGCTGGGCCACCCGATCGGCGCCTCGGGGGCTCGCATCCTGGCCACCCTGCTGTCGGCGCTGGAGACCCGCGGCGGCAAGCGCGGCATGGCTTCGCTCTGCATCGGCGGCGGGGAAGCGACGGCGATGGCTGTCGAACTGGTCTAGGGCCGTATCCCGACCTCCGAATAAAGCCGCTTCGGATCGAAGACGGTCCCGTCCTTGATCACCAGGGAGGCCTTGCGGATGTCGCTGATGTTGCGGGAAGGGTCGCCATCGATCAGCACGAGGTCGGCCAGCTTGCCGGGCTCGAGCGAGCCCAGATCCTTGTCGTGGTGGTTGACCGAGGCTGCGCCCAGGGTGGCGGCGTAAAGGATGTCGGCGTTGGGGATGCCGGCCTGCGCCCACAGCTCCATCTCGCGGTGGAGGATGAAGCCGGCGAAGGCGTCGGTGCCGGGGACCATGCGCACGCCGGCCCGGTGCAGCCGGCCCACCAGACGGACCATGTTGGCGTAGGAGGCGCGGTATTGTGCCCGTTCGGCGTCGGTCTTGGCCAGACCGCCTCCATAGATGCCGCGCGCGACGGTGGGCGGCAGGCGCTCAGCGACCGCCGCCAGGCTCGGGTCGGGCTTGCGAGGCTCTGCGGTGAACATGCCCTCGAAGGTCCCTAGTGTTGGATCGACCACGACGTCTTCGGCCTTCAGCAAGGCGAGGAAGCGTTTCACTTCGGGCGAGTCGAGGTCGAGCGCGGCGCCGCGCTCACCCACGGCGGTGAAGCGGCGCATGCTGGCGGTTTCGCCCGCGACGTCGGGCATGAAATTCAGCATGACGAAGTTGGCGTGTTGCAGCTCGTCGTAGCCGGCCCTGACCGCCTGCTCGGCGGTCATGCCCGCCGGGATGTGGCCGGAGACGCGCAGGCCCCGCGCGTGCGCCGCCTCCACCGCCACGGGGACCAGCTCCGGCTTGAGCGAGCTGTAGAGCTTGATCTGCTCGTAGCCGAGGTCGGCGTAGCGGTTGACCGCGGCGCCCACCTGCTCAGGCGTTGCGGCCAGCACCTTGGTGGGCGCGGCCAGGGGGCCGGGACCGTCGATGATGCCCGCACGGAAGATGCGCGGGCCAGCGAGTTCGCCGGAGTCGAAGCGGGCCTTGCGGGCGGCCAGCTCCTCGATATCGTTGGCCAGGTCACGCACGCTGGTGACCCCGGCGGCGAGCTGGAGCAGGCCCTCGGAATTGTCCGAGATGTGCACGTGCATGTCCCACAGGCCCGGCAGCAGCGCCTTGCCGGCGGCGTCGATCACCTCGGCCCCGGCTGGTATGTCGACCCGGCCATCCGGGCCGACGGCTGCGATGCGGTTGGCGCGCAGCACCACGGTGGTGTGCGGGCGCATGGCCTTGGCCCTGGCGTCGAACAGGTTGGCGTTGCTGATCGCCAGGGCGCCGGCGGGCTTGCGGCCCAGCGTCCTCGCCACCTCGATCTCGCGGGTGCGGAAGGCCTCCTCCTGGGCCTTGACCAGCTCGGGCGCGGCGGCTTCCCAGCCCTTGCGCACCACCCCGCTCCAGGTAGCGCCGGCGAAGAACAGCTCCCCCCGCGCGTCGAGCCAGCCGGGGACGGGGGTGAGGCCCAGCCCCTCCACCGCATAGAGGGTGACGGTCTCGCGGGCGCCGCCGGGGCCGCTCACCTGCCGTTCGAGCACTTTGTGGACCTTGGCGCGGCCGGCAGGCAGCAGCGGCAGCTCGCCGCCCGGAGCCTTGAGCAGGGCGCGCAGCAGCGCCGCGCCGTCTTCAGGGGCGCCCTGGTAGGTGACGTAGAAGCCCTCGGCCTCCGAGGCGCCCTCGTCGGCCTGGCTCGACCAGCTGGCCCGACCGCCCGAGCGGGAGAAACGCTCGTCCACCGGGGCCTTGAGGTAGTCGACGCCTTTGATCTCGGCCGCTTCGATCAAGCCGCGGCGGTCGACGCGGTAAGTCTCTTTCAGCTCCGGCCCCCGACCGCGGTCGTTGAAGCCGTAGGTGACGGCGCGGCCGGCGGGGCCTTCGGTCACCGACATCGCCCCGGCCGGGCGGCCGGTGATCAGCACTGTGTAGTCGCCCGCCTGGGCCGCGGCCGCGCCCAGAGCCAGCCATGCCGCCGCGGCAAGCCCTGCGAGCCAACTTCCGGTGTGCGCCATGCCGCGCCCTCCCATGATCACCGGGCGAGCTTAGCAGGCGCGGCCGACGCACGGCCAGACGGGATGGGGACCCCGGGTCCGCGTGGGTTCGGCGCCGGAAGGGGGTGGATAAGTCGGGAGGTTTCCCCCTATTGCTGGGCGCAGCAAGGAGACGCACCATGAGCTACATCAGCGGCTTTCTCACGCCGGTTAAGGCGGAGGACAGGGAGCGCTATATCGCTTCGGCGAAGGCGGGGTGGGCGATGTTCAGGGAGTTTGGGGCGATCGAGCACATGGAGGGCTGGGGCGTCGATGTGCCCGAGGGGAAGGTCACCAGCTTTCCGATGGCGGTGAAGCTGGAGCCGGGCGAGGTGGTGGTGTTCGCCTGGCTGAGGTGGCCCGATAAGGCGACCGCGGATCAGGCGTGGCAGAAGATGATGGAAGACCCGCGGATGAAGGACATGGACATGCCCTTCGACGGTAAGCGGATGATGTGGGGCGGCTTCGAGACCGTGTTCGACAGCGCCACGGCCTAGCGGCGGGCCCCCCGGGTCAGGAACAGCGCCGCGAAGGCCAGGCCGGCCATGGTCAGCAGCGGGCGCTCGCGGGCGAAGCCGATGGCCTTGCGCGCGTGGGGCTGCAGGTCGGCGGGGGCGCGGTGGACCTGGCCCTCCACCGCGTCGAGCGCGCGGCCGAAGCCGGAGACCAGGCCGTCGCGGGCCTGGGAGGCGCCCTGGGCGAGCTGGTCGCGGGCGCCGGAGAGGCGCTCGCCGGCGGCTTGCTGGCCGGTTTCCCAATTGCCGGGGTCGCCGGTGGTGCGCAGGGCATCGTGAGTCACAGGAGGGCTCCTTCTTCGCTTGCCGGTGAGAACGGGCGGCGGGGGCAGGCGTTCCGGCCCTTCGACACGCCGCCGGCGCGGGCTCCCCGGAATGACATGGCCGATGGTCAGGCGCCGGCCATCCGGCCATTCGGACATTCGGCCGCGCCGGGCGCTCCCTCAGGCCTTGGGACGCCTTGCGTTCTCCCCTCCCCTTCCGCCTCGTCTTCCTCCGCCTCGTCGGGGCCGAAGCGGGTGTCGGAGGCGTGCTCCAGCTCGCGGGCGAGGGCGGCGCGCGCGTAGTCGCCGATGTTCAGCGGCAGGGCGGCGCGCCGCAGGCTCTGCTCGGAGCGGTCGATGGCGTTGCACACGCGCAGCCAGGCCGTCGTCTCGGCCGCGGCCCCGCGCGCGGCGCACTCGGCGGCCCGGCGGAAGGCGAAGCGCGACAGCCGCTCGGGCGTCGGCTCGAACAGCAGGCGCCCGATCTCGAAGGTGTGGTCCTGGACCATCTCCTCCAGGTGCGGGTCGGCGTCGCACTGCTGAGTCGCGGAGGCATCGGGCTTGGCCAGGCCGGCGCCGACGCGGGCGAAGATCGCCGCCATCGCGCCGGCCTCGGCGGCATTGCGGGCCGGCCGGCGCCAGCCCTCGGCGGACGCGCGCCGGCGCACCGTCCGCTCGCCCAGCCCATGCCGCTCGGCCACGACGGGCGCGGAACAGCCGGCTTCGTAATCGGCCCGCGCGGCCTCCCAGACGGCCTCGTCGGCCTGGCGGTAGGGGCGGGCTTGGGTGTGTGGTTCGAGATCGTAGGTCATGGGCGGGAGTGTACGGCCGCCCGCGGGGGTGGGGGATAAGATGCGGGGTCGGAGGGGCTAAGGCGTTGATGTTGCAGGGGATGGGGTGGGGGAAATAGGGGGATGGGAGCGTGACCGTGCTTAGCTGAAGAGCCGCATCTGCGCAGCGATGAACGCGTTCCGCACAGCGTTGAGGTTTCCAAGTGCAGCCCGAGCGTCATGGGTGGTGCGGTAGCGGAGCATCAACAGGCTGGCGAGCCGCTGGTCGTCGAGCTCTTCCACCCCGTGTTCGACGTACTGGCCAAGCACAAACTCTAGAAAGACACGCAAGCGTTCTTCGTACTCGGCCAGCGCGGTGGGACCGCGAGTTTCTGCCCGCTCCGCCCTGGTGATTGGAGGCGTGTTGAAGCCGACGTATGCAAGCACGTCGAAGATGTCGCTGCCGGGTGCGTCGATGATGCGCTGCATCTCCGCCAGTTGCTCAGGGCCGAAGCCGCGTTCGGTTAGGCCAGCGAGCAGGGCGCGGCGCGTATCCGGCACGCTCCACAGCCGACGGAGTTCGTCCTCGTCCCGGAACAACTCCGGGAGCGCACCGAAGAGGTGGGCGACGAACTCTTGCGCGGTCATGGGCCGTCCATCCGGACCCCAGAAGCTGGTCGCGCTGATGTGCTGGATAGTGCGCGCCTTTCCATCTCCGAGCTTGATGACGACCTTGGCCGGTCGTTCGCGTTCGTCGTTCGCGTCGGGTGGCGTCGGAGGGCCGGGACCGTCGGTCGGAGGCCGCTTTGGACCTGCAGGCTCCGGGTTGATGGGTTCGCCGTCCCATTCCGGGTCGAGGAAGTGGCGGTAAGCTCCGTCGAAGTCGTGGATCGTGAAATAATCCTTGCCTTCATAGACGCGGGTCCCGCGGCCGACGATCTGTTTGAACTCGATCATGCTGTTGATCGGCCGCATCAGCACAATATGGCGGACGTTACGCGCGTCCACGCCGGTCGAGAGCTTTTGCGACGTAGTCAGGACGACGGGGATGGTCTTGTCGTTGTCCTGAAACTGGCGAAGCCAGCCGTCGCCGATCGCGCCATCGAGTGATGTCACGCGATGGCAGTAGTTGGGATCGGGGACCGTCTTGCGCTGGTTGACCAGGTCCCGGACGCCCGCCGCATGGTCCTGGCTGGCGCAGAAGACCAGGGCCTTCTGCATGGGATCGGTCTCGCCCATCCAGACGCCGACGCGGTAGCGTTCGCGTTCGCCGATCTCGATGGTGCGGTTGAACTCGCCGGGGCTGTAGCAGTGGTCCTCGCGCACCTCGCCGAACAGCACCTCGTCGGCGCGCGTGTAGATGTAGTCGTCGAGCGTGGTCTTGTGCTGGCGCACCTTGAACGGCGTCAGAAAGCCATCTTCAATGCCTTGCTTGAGCGAGTAGGTGTAAACCGGCGCGCCGAAGTAGGCGTAGGTGTCCACGTTCTCGTTCCGCTTCGGCGTCGCGGTCAGTCCAAGCTGCACGGACGGCGCGAAATACTCGAGAATAGTCCGCCACTGGCTCTCATCGTTGGCGCCACCGCGATGGCACTCGTCGATGATCACCAGATCGAAGAAGTCGGGCGGATAATCGCCGAAATAGCCCTCCGGCCGGCCGAGCGCGTCATCCTTGCCGCTGGTGAAGGTCTGGAAGATGGTGAAGAAGACGCTGGCGTTCTTCGGCACGCGGCCTTTCTTGCGTATCTCGTCGGGCGAGATGCGGGCCATGGCGTCGTCCTGGAACGTGCCCATGGCCTTGAACTCGCGCAGCGCCTGATCGGCCAGGGTATTGCGGTCGGCCAGAAAAAGGATGCGGGGTCGCCGGCCGGGCTCGCCGGTCTCGCGGGCGGCCAGACTCCAGCGCCCTTCGAACAGCTTGCGCGCGATCTGATAGGCGATGCGGGTCTTGCCCGTACCGGTCGCCAGCGTCAGCAGCACGCGCTCGCGCCCCTCGGCGATTGCGTCCAGCACCGCCTCGGCGGCGTTGACGGCGTAATAGCGGGGGGGCTCGGTCCCGCCCTTGTCGCCCCAGGCCACGGCGGCGAAGCGGTCGCGCCAGGCGTTCGGCGCCGCGAACACCGCGTCCCAGAGCGCGTCCGGAGTTGGCCAAGCGGCGACCGGCCCTTCCGCGCCGGTTTGCATGTCGACGCGATAGAGGCCGTGGCCGTTGGTGGCGAAGGCGAAACGGGCCTGCAGCTTGGTCGCGTACAGCTTGGCCTGGCCCAGCCCTTCGCTGACGCCCTTGGTCTCCGCCTTGGCCTCCACGATGGCAAGGCGCCGGCCGCGGTGGATCAGCACGTAGTCGGCGGTGGTCGGCTCGCCTCGCCTGCCGCCGCCCAGGATGCGCCCTGGCGCGATCACCTCCCGCCGCACCCGGCTCTCCGGAACGACGCCCCACCCGGTGGCGGCCAACGCCGGATCGATCAACTCCGCCCGGGTCTCCGCCTCGTTCCTCACAGGAGCCGAGGCTCCCCTACACGCTTGGCGTTGCCGTCAGGAACGACACCCTTCTGTCGGATACGCCTGATCGCCTGCTTGAACTCGGAGGCGGGTATCCGGTGCTTGCTGACATGCCACTCGTCGCGCGCTTCGCGCACGATCGTGTCGTCGTTCGGCTCGACGCCGTCGAGGATGAGGTTATTCCAGGCCGCGTGAACTGTCGCGAACACCTCGGCTTCGTGCGAGTCCATGTCGACGATGAGGTCGGTCGCGCGTTCCAGCCGATCACGAACAGGGGCAAGAGCCTCGTCGGCAGCCGTCATCAGCTTTGAATAGTTCGCAAGCTTGCGGAAGTCGTAGCCCTCCCCGCGCTTTATGAATTCGAAGAAGCCCTTCGCCCTTGCCCACTCTTCCGCCTTAAGCATGTGGGCGAAGTCGTTCGGGCCGGCGGCGTCCTTAAATGGTCGACGGCCGAGCTCCACGCCACCGACGCTTTCGATCAGGTGCAGATTCTTCTGCCCCTTCACACGTCCGAAGGTCGCTTGCCGCTGCTTCAGCTCGTGCCGGCGATGTGCGAACGCAATGATGTTGGCGACCTGCTCCGGCGTGGTGAAGTGGTTGTCATTCGCAGGCATGGACAGCACCGCCGACTTGTTAACCATCAGCTCGCCGAAGAAAGCACGGGCGAGAAGCGACTGTTTGAGTTCGTCGAGATGGTTGAGCTTGCGGGTCAGCACGGCGTCGGTGGTCGCCAGTTCGGCCTCGAGGTCATCCAGCTTGCGCGCCATCTCGCGTTGTCGGTCGAGCGAAGGAAGCCGGATGCGCACCCGCCCGACTGAGCCCGTATTGAGATTGCGGACCGTCGAGCCTGCGGCGGATGCATCGAACTGACGATACACGAACTCTGACCCGAGAAGATGGTACATGAATGTCTGATCGTAGGCATCGGGATTAGCTGAGAGCACGAGCCATCCGTCGTGGATGCAACCATCAACGCCGAGGACGTAAGGTCGGCCGAAGCTCATCGAGTTCGACAGAAGCAGATCACCTGCTGAGACTTTGCGGGACCGACTCACACCTTCAGGCCTGATACGTTGGTCGGTTGAGTAAATAATGCGATTGCTTGCTGTGGCATCTCCGATCTTTATCCAGTTCACACCATCAGCGGCGTCAGTCAGGTAAGCTTGGATCGGACGCGGTGAGCCGCCGCGAGCGATATTGCACACTTCGCCAAGTAAGCGCTCGGGAAACCTCTCATCTTTCTGGCCGAGCACCTCGGCGGCGCTAGCCGAGAAGAGACCACGGATGCGCGCGATCTGCGCCCTTGTGTTCGCTGTCGCGGTGGCGATCGCCTCGAAGGCTTCGTCCAGCACGGCGACGATCCGCTGCTGCTCGTCGAGTGGCGGCACAGGGACGCCCATTTTGAGCATGGCGTTCAAATCGGCCCGCGGCATCCGCGTCCCGGTGCACATCTCATTGATCGCGGTCACCGTGCCTGGAGAAGTCAGCCAGTAAAATAGCCAGTCCCGGCTGACTGTCTTGTGGGGACGTAACGGATATATCTCTGTCGAGCAGTGGCCAGCTACATCAGGGCGGTAAACCTTGTTCAGATAAGGCCGCAGCCGCCCATAGAGCACATGCTCCGGACCGTACGCGAATGTGGCGCTAAGCACCTGATCGACTTCGGGTTCACTGGTCAGTTTGCCGGTATGCGCCTCGATGTACTCCAGCCCGATGTACGGTTTGGCGCTGCCGTCATGGCGTCTGGTCTCGAAGGCGGCGACTTCGCCGAGCGGCAACTCCCGCCACCCCTTCCTCACAGCAGCGCCCTCACCCGCTCCAGCGCTCGCGCGGTCTCCGCATCAAGCGCGCCGATCTCAGCCAGAATGGCTTCCGGCGTGCGCGCCTCCGCCTCGGTGGCGACGTTCGGGTTGCGGACGGAGAGGTCGTAAGTCGTCCCGTTCACTGTGTCGCGAGCGACCGTCCAGCTGCATGGGCTGTCCTTTCGCCCCGGCTGCTTGTCCAGAAAGTCTGCCATGTCGGCGTCGTTTAGGGGGTTGGTCTTGCCGAGGCTGCGGCCGGGGTCGAGCTTGTAGTACCAGGTCTGCTCAGTTCGTCGGCCGCGCTCGAAGAACAGCACCACGGTCTTCACCCCCGCGCCCTGGAAGGTGCCCTGGGGCATGTCGAGCACAGTGTGCAGGTCATAGTCCTCCAGCAGCTCCCGCCGCAGCGCCACCGAGGCCTGATCCGTATTGGACAGAAAGGTGTTCTTAATCACCACGGCCGCGCGGCCGGGGAGATCTACCTTCAGGCTGCGCATGAAGTGCTGCAGGAACAGATAGGCCGTCTCGCCCGTGCGGATTGGGTAAGGGTCCGACACCTCCTTGCGCTCGCTGCCGCCGAAGGGCGGATTGGCCAGCACCACCTCGAACCGGTCCTTGGCCGGGATGTTGGTGGGCTCGATCAGCAGCGTGTTCTCGTGCCGGATGTCGGGCGCCTCGACCCCGTGGAGGATCATGTTCATGACCCCGATCACGTAGGCGAGCGGCTTCTTCTCGCGGCCGAGGAGGGTGCGGGTCTGGAGGGTGTCGAGGTCGGCCGTGCTCCTGGCCTTCGCTCGCATGTGATCGAAGGCTTCGCAGAGGAAGCCGGCCGAACCGCAGGCGCCGTCGTAGACGCGCTCGCCGATCCGTGGATCGACGACTTGGATCATGGCGCGGATCAGCGGACGGGGGGTGTAGTATTCGCCGCCATTGCGGCCGGCGTTGCCCATGCGCCTGATCTTGTCTTCGTAGAGGGCGCTGAGCTCATGCCGCTCGGCCTGGGAGCGGAAGCGGAGCTGGTCGACGCGCTCCAGCGCGTCGCGCAGGGAGTAGCCGGATTGAAACTTCGGCTCGATCTCGCCGAAGATCTCGCCGATCTTGTACTCCAGCGTCTGCGGCCCGGTGGCGCGCGCCTTGAAGCCGCGCAGGTAAGGCCAAAGGTCGCCGTTGACCCACTCGATCAGGTCGTCTCCGGTGAGGTCCAGGTCTTTGGCCCACGCGCCCCACCGGTGCTCGTCATCGAGGATCGGATGATAGTCCTTGCCGCGAAGGTCGGCTTCGTCCGCCCGCTCCGCCTCCAGGTCGTCGAGATACTTGAGGAACAGCATCCATGAGGTCTGCTCGGTGTAGTCGAGTTCCGTCGTCTGCTTAGCCTCGCGACGCAGCACGTCGTCGATAGAGCGGAACACCTGCGCGAAGTTGGCGCCGCCACCGTTGGTGGGGGGCGCCGCCTGTCCGTCCCCGCGTCGGCCTCGTCGCTTCGGCTCGCTGGGCAGCGCGGCGGCAGGCGACGCCATGGATCGTTCAGGGGCTGACATTCCGGCCAGCGCGACCGATCCGCCCCGGCCGCGCCCCTTGACGATCTTTCCGTCGGCGAGGAGCGCCTCTCGCGCGCGATCGTAGGTGTCTTGCTGCCAGCCCAGAGCCTCGCGCAGGCGCCCGTTGCCGGCCGAGCCGCCAAGCTCAGTCAGAACCTCGATCAGCCGCTCTTGCCGCGTTACCATAGCCCCCCGCTAAGGTTGGCCATTAGCGCACCTGGGGCGGGCGTCGAAAGGCCTAGCTGTCCAAAAAGCTCCGCAGCTTCCTTGACCGGCTCGGGTGCTTCAGCTTCCTCAGCGCCTTGGCCTCGATCTGGCGGATGCGTTCGCGGGTGACGCTGAACTGCTGGCCGACTTCCTCCAGGGTGTGGTCGGTGTTCATGCCGATGCCGAAGCGCATGCGCAGCACGCGCTCCTCGCGGGGGGTGAGCGAGGCCAGCACGCGGGTGGTGGTTTCGCGCAGGTTGGACTGGATGGCCGCGTCGATGGGCAGGATCGCGTTCTTGTCCTCGATGAAGTCGCCGAGGTGGCTGTCCTCCTCGTCGCCGATCGGGGTCTCTAGGCTGATCGGCTCCTTGGCGATCTTGAGCACCTTGCGCACCTTCTCGAGCGGCATGGCGAGCTTTTCGGCCAGCTCCTCGGGCGTGGGCTCGCGGCCGATCTCGTGCAGCATCTGGCGGGAGGTGCGGACGATCTTGTTGATCGTCTCGATCATGTGCACCGGGATGCGGATGGTGCGGGCCTGGTCGGCGATGGAGCGGGTGATCGCCTGGCGGATCCACCAGGTGGCGTAGGTGGAGAACTTGTAGCCGCGGCGGTACTCGAACTTGTCGACCGCCTTCATCAGCCCGATGTTGCCCTCCTGGATCAGGTCCAGGAACTGCAGGCCGCGGTTGGTGTACTTCTTGGCGATGGAGATGACGAGGCGAAGGTTGGCCTCGACCATCTCCTTCTTGGCCTGGCGGGCCTGGCGCTCGCCCGACTGGACCGTCTGGACGATGCGCCGGAAGTCGTCGACGGGCAGGCCGGCTTCGGCGGCGAGCGCGGCCACGTCCTGGCGGATGTCGGCGATCTGGTTGGCGTCGTTGTCGGCGAACTTTTTCCAGCGCACGCCCTGCTCGCGCACGCGCTCCATCCAGTTCGGGTCGAGCTCGGCGCCGAGGTAGGCCTTCAGGAACTCGGGGCGCGAGATGCCGTAGCTGTCGGCCGAGCGCAGCAGGCGGCCTTCCAGGCCCATGAGGCGCTTGTTGATGGCGTAGAGCTGCTCGACCAGCGCCTC
>DASVRA010000036.1:0-121789 GCA_036388855.1 Caulobacteraceae bacterium
GCCTGGGGCGCAGGGGGGTGGACGAGACGGGGCTCTTGCCGCTGCTTGCGCGGGGGAAGGCGAGCGGGATCAGAGGGTTGGCCGCGGAGGGTTGAGGATTCGGGGTTGGGTGAAAAAGTTGAAAACGCCCATTTGCGTCCCGCACCCTTCCATTGGCCCGCGGGCGGACCCTTCCCTCTCCCGTGATCCCCGCCTTCGCGGGGAGGAGAGGTGTGGGTGCTTGCCGGAACGGTTGCGGCGGTTCAGGAGCTATGGCCGCGCATGAGCCGTCTGATCGTCGTTTCCAATCGGGTGAACCCGCCGACGGGCTCGGGCAACGAGAGCGTGGGCGGCTTGGCGATGGCGCTGGCGGCGGCGCTGCGCGAGTACTCGGGCATCTGGTTCGGCTGGAGCGGGCGGACGGCCCCCGAGTTCAGCGGGCAGATCCAGCTGCAGAAGATCCAGGGAGTGACGGTGGCCACCGTCGACCTGGATGAGCAGGACGTGCTCGAATACTACAACGGCTACGCCAACAAGACGCTGTGGCCGCTGTTCCACTACCGTATCGACCTGACCCAGTACGATCGCTCCTTCGGGGAGGGGTACGAGCGGGTGAACAAGCGGTTCGCCGAGACGCTGGCGCCGCTGGTAGAGGCCGAGGACCTGATCTGGATCCACGACTACCACATGATCCCGATGGCGCGGGAGCTGCGCCGGCGGGGGATCGGCAACCCGATCGGCTTTTTCCTGCACATCCCGTGGCCGGCGCGGCAGCTGGTGACGACGCTGCCGCGGCACCGGCGGCTGGTGGAGTCGATGTTCGAGTACGACCTGATCGGCTTCCACACCGAGGAGTGGGCCGAGGCGTTCCGCGATTACGTGGTGCACGAGCTCGGCGGCGAAGTGCTGGAGGACGGGCGGGTTTCGGCGTTCGGGCGATCGGCCTGCGTGGGGGTTTTCCCCATCGGCATCGACGCGGAAGAGTTCATGGCGCTGGGTGGGTCGGAAGCCGGCTTGGCCAGCGAGCAGCGGATGCGCGAGAGCCTGGGCGAGCGGCGAATGATCGTCGGCGTCGACCGGCTCGATTATTCCAAAGGGCTGGAGGAGCGGCTGGCCGGGTACGAGCACCTGCTGGCCAGCTGCCCGGAGCTGCGCGAGCGGGTGTTCCTGCTGCAGATCAGCCCGATCAGCCGCGACGACGTGGAGGTGTACCAGGAGCTGAGGAACCGGCTGGACGCGCTTTCGGGGCGGATCAACGGCGAGTATTCGACCGTGGACTGGGTGCCGATCCGCTACGTCAACCGGATGTACCGGAGGGACGAACTGGCAGGTATCTACAGGGCGGCGGCGGTGGGGCTGGTGACGCCGCTGCGCGACGGGATGAACCTGGTGGCCAAGGAGTATGTGGCGGCGCAGAACCCGCGGGACCCCGGGGTGCTGGTGCTGTCGCGCTTCGCCGGGGCGGCGGGGCAGCTGAAGGACGCGCTGATCGTCAACCCGTTCTCGATGGAGGAGGTGGCGGACGCGCTGAAGCGGGCGCTTTCCATGGAGAAGCCGGAGCGGGTGCGGCGGTGGGAAAGCCTGATCCACAACGTGTGCACCGAGAGCGTCGACACCTGGCGCGACCGCTATGTCGAGCGGCTGAAGCAGGTGCGGGTGACGGCGCCGGATGATCATGACGCCTGAGGCGGCGGCGGACCTGCCGCCGCCCGAGCCGCTGGACCTTCAGCGGGCGGCGCTGTTTCTGGACCTGGACGGCACCATCGCGGAGATCGAGGCGGTGCCGGAGAAGGTGGGGCCGGAGCACCGGCGCTCGTCGTTGCTGGAGCGGCTGCAGGCGGCGCTGGGCGGGCGGCTGGCGGTGGTCAGCGGGCGGAGCTTGGAGGACCTCGACAGGATATTGGAGGGGCGCGTGATCGCGGCCTCCGGATCGCACGGGCTGGAGCGGCGGCACAGCGAGGCGGAGCTGTGGCGGGCGGAGGTTCACGGGGGGTTGGACCGGGTCGCGGAGGCGTTCCGCGGGTTCGCCGAGGCCAATCCGGGGGTGGTGCTGGAGACCAAGCCGTTCGGGTGCGGGCTGCACTACCGGCTGGCGCCGGAGGTGGAGGAGGGGGCGCGGGCCCTGGCGGCGCGGCTGGCTGAGGAGTCGGGGCTGCAGCTGCAGCTCGGGCGGATGATGGCGGAGGTGCGCGTGCCGGGGCCGCACAAGGGCGACGCGGTGCGGGCGTTCATGGGTGCGCCGCCGTTCGCGGGGGCCGTGCCGGTGTTCGTCGGCGACGACATCACCGACGAGGACGCGTTCGCGGTGATGGAGAGCCTGGGCGGGCACGGAGTGCTGGTCGGGCCGGCGCGGGCGACGGCGGCGCGGCGGCGGCTGGCGGACGTGGCGGCGGTGATGGACTGGCTGGAGGGCTCGCTGGCGGCTACAGCGCGGCCATGACGGCCAGCCACGACCTCGACCTGAAGCCGATCGGCAACTGCGGCGTCAGCGCACTGATCAACCGGGGCGGGCGGTATGTCTGGGCCTGCGCGCCCCGGTTCGACAGCGATCCGTTCTTCTCCAACCTGCTCAGCGGGACGGCGGCGGCGGACGAGGGCGCGCAGGGGGTGTGGTCGGTCGAGGTGCAGGATTTGGCTTCGGTCGAGCAGGAGTACCTGCGCAACACGCCGGTGGTGCGCACAGTGCTGACCGACGCACGCGGGGCGGCGGTGGAGGTGATCGACTTCTGCCCGCGCTACCGGCGTTCGGGGCGGGCCTACCGACCCACGGCTTTCGTGCGGCGGCTGCGGCCGTTGGCGGGGGCGCCGAGGATTTCGATCCGGCTGCGGCCGACGCGGGGGTGGGGGGCGCAAGCTGCGGAACGCACCTCCGGGTCGAACCACGTCCGCTACATCGGCTCGGACGTGACGCTGCGGCTCACCACGAACGCGCCGGTGTCGCATATCCTCAGCGAGCGGTGGTTCCGGCTGGAGGAGGAGGTGGGGTTGTTCCTCGGGCCAGACGAGCCGTTCGCGGGGCACCTGCTGGGCTCGGTGCAGGCGATGCTGGCGGAGACCAAGAGCTATTGGCGCGAGTGGGTGCGCACGCTTTCCGTGCCGCTCGACTGGCAGGAGGTGGTGATCCGCGCGGCGATCGCGCTGAAGCTCTGCGCCTGGGAGGAGACCGGCGCGATCGTGGCGGCGCTGACCACTTCGATTCCGGAGGCGCCGGACAGCGGGCGCAACTGGGACTACCGCTACTGCTGGATCAGGGACGCCTACTACGTCGTGCAGGCGCTGAACCGGCTGGGGGCGGCGGACCTGCTCGAGAACTACCTCGGCTACCTGCGCAACATCGTCGATCAGTCTGGGGGCGGTCACATCCAGCCGGTCTATGGCGTCGGCCTGGAACCGATCCTGCGCGAGCGGACGGCGGAGGCTTTGCCGGGGTATCGGGGGATGGGGCCGGTGCGGGTGGGCAACCAGGCGCACGAGCACCTGCAGCACGACGTTTATGGGCAGGTGGTGTTGTCGAACGTGCAGGCGTTCTTCGACCAGCGGCTGCTGCGGCCCGCGACAGTGGAGGATTTCGAGGCGTTGGAGCGGGTGGGGGAGAGGGCCTTCGCCATGCACGACCAGCCGGACGCGGGGCTGTGGGAGTTCCGCACCATCGCGCGGGTGCACACCTATTCGGCGGTGATGTGCTGGGCGGCCTGCGACCGGCTCGGCAACGCGGCCGAGGCGCTGGGACTGAGCGACCGCGCCGCCTACTGGCGCGGCAAGGCGCAGGCCGTGCGCGAGCGGGTGGAGGCGGAGGCGTTCAACACCGCGCTCGGCCGCTTCGCCGGCAGCTTCGGGGGGGAGGAGCTGGACGCCAGCCTGCTGCAGCTGGTCGATCTGCGGTTCATAGCGCCGGACGACCCGCGGCATGTGGCGACGGTGGGGGCGATCGAGCGGGAGCTGATGCGGGGGTCGCACCTGCTGCGCTACGCGCTGGACGATTTCGGCGCGCCGGAGACGGCGTTCAACTTCTGCACCTTCTGGTACATCGAGGCGCTGCACCACGCGGGGCGGGCGCAGGAGGCGCGCGAATTGTTCAGCGAGATGGTGGCGCGGCGCACGTCGGCGGGGCTGCTGTCGGAGGATTTCGGGCTGAAGGACGGGGAGCTGTGGGGCAACTACCCGCAGACCTATTCGCTGGTGGGACTGATCAACTGCGCGGTGCTGCTCAGCCGGCCGTGGGCGTCGGTGCGGTAAGCGCGCGCTTGAGGACGGCGCGGGGTCTGTCTATGCCTGTCGCCGCGCCGCCACGCAGGTCCGATGCCGTTCGCCGACTTGAGAGACCAGCCCCTGAACGCCTTCCTGGAGGCGGAGCGGGACGAGGAGGCGCTGTGGCTGTTCATGCACGTCCCCAAGACGGCCGGCTCGTCGCTGAGCAATGAACTGGCGCGGGCGCGCAAGCCGTACCGCAACATCCACATCGACTATTCCAAGCCGCAGATCCCGCACGACCAGCAGCTGCAGGCTGCGGTGGACGACTTCATCGCCTCGGCCCAGGCGCGGCCGCACCGCTCGGCCTCGGGCCACATCACCATGAAGCACGCGCGTCAGATCAAGGCGGCGATCCCCAGCACTAAGCTGGTGACAGTGATCCGCGATCCGGTGGCGCGGGTGATCTCGGACTTCCGCTACCAGCGCACCCCGGCGCACCCGCCGCACCAGGACTTCATCCGGCGGTTTCCGACGATCTGGGACTTCATCGAGCATGGGCCCTCGCGCAACAAGATCGCGCGTCACCTGGCGCCGGACTTCAGGGCGCCGGCGGAGCAGATCGTGCGTGACGTGGCGGCGGCCATGGCGTTCATCGGCGCGGTGGAGATGTATCCGCTGTCCTTCAGCCTGATGTTCAAGCTGATGGGGCAGGAGCGGCGGCCCAAGCTGCACGTGCGCAAGACCGAGGCGCGCCCAGAGAACGACGTGGAGGTGACCCCGGCGCTGCGCCAGCGCATCAGTGAGCTGAACCAGATCGACGAGGCGATCTACGGCTACGTGGTGACGACCTTGAAGCGGCGGCGGAAGGAATGGGTGGCTGAACGGCGGGAGCGGCAGGCGACCGCGGGCGCCGCGGCTTAGCCGGCGGGCGGCTGCAGTTCGCCGCCGGTGTCGGGCGCCAGCGCGCCGCGCAGCGCATAGAGGTTCCACAGCGCCTCGGCGGGGGTGGGGGTGTAGTGCAACGGCAGGGACAGGGTCGTGAACTGGAGGTCGAGCGGTCGCAGCGACGCCGGATCGCGGCTCAGCAGGCGGTGGAAGGCGTCGGCGAAGGTGAAGTCCTGTTGGGTGTAGGCGTCGTCGAACACCCCGGCGGCGACCAGGAACTCGTGGCGGCCGATCAGCACGCCCGCGCCTAACGCGCCCCACGAACCGGTGAGGGCGGCGACCTCTGACAAGGTCCGGGAGTGGTCGCTGTCGAACGCGTCCAGGGGCGCCTCGTCGCCCAGGCCCGCGAGGGTGTCGGGGCGGCCGTCGAAGGTGCGTAGCGAGGGGACAAGCACCGCCTCCGGGTTGCGGCGCGACTGGTCGAGCGCGGGTTCGATCCAGGCGTCCGCCGGAGGCAGGGCGCAGTCGGAGCAGACGATGGCGGTTTCGCCTTCGGCCTCTTCCAGGGCTTGGCCGGCGGCGGCGCCGAAGCTCACCGGCTGGGACGGGGTCAACAGCTTGATGAAGGGAAAGCCGCTGGCGCCGCGCAGGGTGCGGATCGTGGCGGCGCCGGCCTCGGCCTGGTCGGGGCGGCTGAACACGATCACCAGGCCGAGCCGGCGATGGTCCGGCTGCATCTCCAAGAAGGCGAGCAGGTGGTCCAGCATATCGGTGTTGCGCTCGACCACGAGGATCAGGGTGGCGTCGCACGCGCCCGAACCGATCACCTCGAGGCGCCGGTCGGTCCAAGCCAGCCGCCGCGCCGCGCCCGCCAGCCGGCGCAGGTAGGGGCGCGCCAGCCGCGTCATCTCCTCGGGGGAGCACCAGGAGGCGCCGAGCTCGTCGGCCAGCCGGTCGAGGTGGTGGCCCTGGCTCAGCGCAATCTGGCGGCCGGAGATCAGGGCCCGGAACTCGCCCCCGTCCTCCATCACCGCGACCAGATGCGCCGGGACCGGCGCGGACGGGGCGCTGTCGATCGGCTCCACTGCGGAAAAGCCGGCGCGGTAGCTCTGCCGGGCCGGCTTCACATAGGCGTTCACGTCGGCGCGGAAGATGTTGGCGCTGCGCTGCAGCGGGCGCAGCTCGCCCTGGGCGTACAGATAGAGTGCGCGCACCTTGCCCGCCTCGTCCGCGAGCCAGCCGCGCACGGCGATGCAGGCGTGGGGGACCACGACCCCACCCTCCAGCGCCAGGAACACCTCGGCGTGCTGGGAGATCACCACCTCTTCGTCGCTGCCGGGCGCGGGCGGCGGGGTTTCGGCGAGATAAGCTAAGACCTCCGCGGGCGAAGGCGCGGCGGTCCAGCGTCCGCTTCCTTCGGGCTTGGGAGCGGAAGGCGGAGGCGCGGGCGGTTCGGCTTGCGGCGGCTGCGGCTGCGGCTGCGGCTCGTGCGCCGCGGACTGCCCCTGGGGCGCAGGCGCTGCCGGCGCGGGCGGGGCGGAGCCCAGACGCTTCTTCAGGTCACCTAGCATAGACGGCATAGTGCTGGTCCGCGCTGTCATCCAGGCTCGGCAGGCGCCGCACGCCCCGGCGCAGGCGGTCCCACAGGTCCGGCTCGCGCAGGCACCGGAGCATCACCCGGGCGAGGTCGTAGGGGTCGCGGGCGCGGAAGTGGAGGCCGTTGACGCCGTCCTCGACCTTTTCGGCCATGCCGCCGATGTCGGCGCAGATCACCGGCCGACCGGCGTGGAAGGCCTCCTCGATCACCACCGGGGAGTTCTCCCACCAGGTGGAGGGGACCAGCACCCAGCCTGACGCGGTCATCAGGTCGAGCACCTCGTGGCGGCTGTAGGCGCCGCGGTATTCGACCGCGCCCTTCAGCGCCTCCAGCCGCTCGGCCAGGCGAGCCTTGAACTCGTCGCTCTGGTTGCCGGTGGTGCCGTAGATGACGATGTGCGGGCGGGGCAGGGCCTCCTCGCCGGCGACCATCTCCGCGAGCGCGGCGGCGGCGTCCATCAGCACCTCGGCGCCCTTGTAGGGAGTCAGCTGGCCGAAGAAGGCGAAGGTGGAGCGCAGGTGCTCATCGGCGATCCGCCCCTTGGGCGGCGGGTTGGTCACGCAGATCTGGGCGTTCTCCAGCACCGTGATCTTATCCTCGGGGATGCCCCAAGCAACGTAGCGGTGCTTGAGGAATTCGCTGGGCGAAATGAACTGGTCGATCAGGCCGTAGTGGCGGCGGAACCATTCCTCGCGCAGGGCGAAATGCGACCGGTAGAGATGGGGGAAGCAGCCCGTGCACTTCACCGGCGAGGCGTGGGTACACAGGCGGTTTTCCTTGGTGGTCACCATCTGACCGTCGCGCAGGCAGATGGCGAGGTACTCGTGCAGCGTCATCACCAGCTTTGCCTGGGGCAGGGCGAGCCGGATCAGCCTGATGGTGTCCATGCCGAAGCCGAGGAAGTGGTGGAGGTGGACCACGTCCGGGTCGATCTCCTTGAGGAAGGCCACCAGCCCGTGGTGCAGGTCGGCGCGCGAGGCGCTGGCGCCGTACATCCATTCGGCCGGCTCGGAGTGGTAGAGCCACTCGTTCAGCCCGGGCTGCACCCGGGTGACGAGGCCGCGGCTGTGGGTGCGGAGCCGGTCGGGCGAAATCCAGGAGACCAGGTGGGTGTTCTCGGGGTTGCGCGCGGCCATCGCCTTGTAGAGCGAGAAGGCGGCCATCTCGGCGCCGCCGGCGCTGTAGTCGGGATGGCCGTGCACGAGCAGCGCCACCCGCGGCGGGGGGGGGGGCGCCTCCACGGGCGCGGCGGATTGCATCTCGAGAGCGGACAGCATGGACGGGATCAGCGGAACGGCGGTCCTATATGGGAAAGGCGGCCGCCGCGCCCAGCCCTCTGCCTGCTGGATAGCACCTGCGCCACCCGCTCACAACGCGAGGCCGCCTAGGCGGAGCCGGGGCCATGGTCCGGCAGCACCTCGGCCGCCGAGGCGATCAGCCTGCCTACCCGTTCCAGCGCCACCCGCTCGGGCGAGCCCGCGGGCAGCTCGCGCTCGAGCCGATCCAGCGTCTCCCGCTCGCGCCCGAGCGCGGCAAGGCGGCCGGCGAAGGCGTGGAGGCTCCGGTCGGCCTCCTCCGGCGCCGCGGCGGCCCAGAGCGCGGTCCCGCCGCCCAGCGTGTGCGCCAGCACCGGACGGCGCTCGGCGTCCTCGATGAACACGCGGGCGGCACGGCCGAGCACCGAAGCCCGTTCGGCCGACCCCAGCGCCATGTCCAGCGCCTGGGCCTCGGTTTCATAGGGGCCGGCCTCCTTGCCCCGGTGCGCCACCAGCCAGCCCTTGGCGCGGCGGACGACGACGTAATCGGAGACCGGGCCGCTGACCGGGGCGTTGCTCACGTCCTCGCCGGCCGGAGCCAGGGCCGCGGGCCGGGTTGAGGCGCGCCGCGGCGGGGCTGGGCGGACGGGCGGCGCCGTCACGATCCGGCCTTCGGGGTTTGCGGCAGCTGCTCGCGCAAAGCCTTCTTCTCCTCGCGCAGGGCCTTGGCTTCGCCGACCAACTGGGGCGGGCGCGGGGAGATTTCGCGCCGGCGCCGGCGCAATTGGGTGCGCTCGGGGTCGGACAGCGGCTCGCCGCTTTCGAGCTGGGCCTTAAGCCGCGCCAATTCGGCGCGGAGCTCCTCCAGTTCCGCCGTCACCTTGCCGAGCCGATCGTTGATCTCGCGCAGCCGGATCCGCTGGGACCGCTCTTCCGGGCTCATGGCGGGGGCGGGCTGGGGCGGGGCGGCGTCGCTCATGGGGGCTCCTGGCGTGAGCGCGGCATACACGGAACTGCTTGGCGGTGACAGCGGCGGCTATTCCGCCGCGAGGGCCTCGGCCTGGCGCAGATCGACGGAGACCAGTTGGGAGACGCCGCGCTCATGCATGGTGACGCCGAACAGGCGGTCCATGCGGCTCATGGTGACGGGGTTGTGGGTGATGGTGATGAAGCGGGTCTCGGTGCGTTTCGCCATCTCATCCAGCAGGTTGCAGAAGCGGTCCACGTTGGCGTCGTCGAGGGGAGCGTCGACCTCGTCGAGGACACAGATCGGCGCCGGCTGGGCCAGGAACACGCCGAAGATCAGGGCGGTGGCGGTCAGCGCCTGCTCGCCGCCAGACATCAGGCTCATGGTGGCCATGCGCTTGCCGGGGGGGCAGGCGTAGACCTCCAGCCCCGCCTCCAGCGGGTCGTCGGACTCGACCAGGCGCAGTTCGGCCTGACCGCCGTCGAACAGGGCCTGGAAGAGGGTCTTGAAGTGGCCGTTGATCACCTCGAAGGCGGCGAGCAGGCGCTCGCGGCCCTCCAGGTTCAGCTCGTCGATGCCCTGGCGCAGCTTGGCGATGGCGCCGGAAAGGTCCGCCCCTTCGGCTTTCATCGTGGCCAGGCGTTCGGCGTATTCAGCGGCTTCTTCCTCCGCGCGCAGGTTGACCGCGCCGATGGCCTCGCGGTCGCGTTCGAGCTGATACAGGCGCGCTTCGATGTTCTGGGCCCCGTGGGCCAGCTTCGCGCCTTCCTCGGCCAGGGTGGCGCCCAGCACGTCGGGCTCCATCCGGGCGCTCTCGCGGATCGCCAACGCCGTCTCCGCCAGGCGTTCACGGGCGGAGTCGAGGCGGGCGGCCAGGGCGGCGCGCGCCTCCCGCGCCGTGGCGGTTGCCTGATCGGCCTGACGAGCCTGGCGGTCGGCGGCGGCTCGGGCCGCTTCGGCGCTGCCCATCGCATCGCCGGCGGCGGCGCGGCGGGCCTCGGCGCTCGCCAGTTCGTCGAGCAGCCGCAGCATCCGCTCCTGCAGCGCCTTGGGCTGCTCGTCGGCGGTGGCGAGGGCGACGACGGTCTGGCCGCGCTCCTTGGCCAGCCCCTCGATGCGTTCGCCGGCATGGGTGGAGCGGCGGGTCCAGTCGCCGGCGTCGCGCTCCAGCGACTCCAGGCGGCGGGCGCGGGTGTCGCGCTCACGCCGCTCAGCCTCGTAGTCGGCGCGGGCGGCGGCGGCGGTTTCGCGGGTATGGGCGGCGGCCTCGCGGGCGGCGGCGAGTTCGGGACCGAGATCCTGAGCCGCGGGCGCGGCCGCCGCTTCCGCCTGGACGCCGCTGAGCGCCTGCTCGGCTTCCGCCAGTTCGCTCATGAACCGGGCGACGGTTTCGTCCAACGACTGGGCGCGGGCGTCGCGGCGGGCGGCTTCGCGCCCGTGGCGCTCGACCTCGGCGCGGGCGGACCCCACTGCGCGCTCGGCCTCGGGCGGTCCCTTGCGGGCGGCGCGCACCGCGTCTTCCGCCGCCTTCAGCGCGCGTTGCGCTTCGGCGAGGGCGGCGGCGGCCTTGGCGGCCTCGGGCGCGACGGCGGCGATCTCGGCCTCGAGCTCGGCCAGGCGGGCCTTTTGGGCGAGGCGGACGGCGGCGGGGCGCGGTGCGTCGGCGCGGGCGACAAAGCCGTCCCAGCGCCACAGGTCGCCTTCGCGGCTGACCAGGCGCATGCCGGGGCTCAAGCATGCGGCCAGCCGCTCGCCCGCGCTCCGCTCGGCCACGCCGACGAAAGCCAGCCGGGCCGCAAGTTCGGGGGGGGCGCGGACGGCGTCCGAAAGCGGGCGAACCCCTTGCGGCCACTGTGGGGGATCGGCGTCGGCGCCGCCCCAGTGAGCGGAAGCCTGCCGGTCCAGCGCGGCGTTGAGGTCGTCGCCCAGCGCCGCGGCCAGCGCGGCTTCGAAGCCCTTGTCGACGCTGACCTTGTCCAGCGCGGGGGCGAAGGCGGCGCCCTTAGGCGCGGCGGTCAGCTCCGCGAGCCCGCGCGCTTCCGTGCGCAGGCGGCCCAGCCGGTCTTCGGCCTCGCGCGCGGCGCGGCGCGTCTCGGCTTCGCGGCGGGCAGATTCCGCATGGGCGGCCTCGGCGGCTTCGAGGGCGGAGCGGGCTGCGGCCAGGGCGGCCAAGGCCGCGTCGAAGCCACGCTTGGCCTCGGCGGCGGCGGGGCCTTCGATCGGGCCCACCGCTTCACGATCAGACTTGGCCAGGTTCAGCGCGCGCTGGGTGCGGCCGACGCGGTTGGCGGCGTCGGTGAGGCGGGCGTTCAGGGCGTCGCGGCGCGCTTCCTCGGCGGCCGCCTCGCGCGACAGGCGCTCGACCTCGGCGTCGGCGGCGGCCCGGCCGACGTCCGCGGCGCGCCAGGCGGCTTCCAGCTCGGGCAGGCGTTCGGGGGCGGCGGCGACCTCGGCCCTCAGCCCCTCCAGCTCTCGGTTGATGCGCTCCAGGGCGGCGGCGGCGTCGGCGGTGATCTGCTCCTCGCGGGCGCGGTCGAGGTCGATGCGCGAGAGGGTCTGCTGGAGGCGGGTGCGCTCGGCGGCGAGGCGTTCGGCCTCGCCCTCCAGCCGGTCCTTCTCCACCGCGATGCGGTGCAGGATGGCGGCGGCGGCCATTTCTTCGTCGCGCAGCGGGCGGAGCGCCGCTTCGGCGCGGGCGGCTTCCGCGGCGGCGGCGGCGGCGGCGCGGGCGGTGTCTTCCACGGCGCGGGCGGCTTCGCCGGCCTCCGCCTCCACCCGTTCCAGCACGTCGCGGGCGTCGGCCCAGCGGGCGTAGAGCACCGCGCCCTGGAGCAGGCGGATCTCGGCGGAGACCTTCTTGTAGCGTTCGGCCTGGCGGGCCTCGCGTTTCAGCCGGGCGGCGGTGGCTTCCAGTTCGCCGATGAGGTCGTCTAGGCGGGTGAGGTTGGCCTCGGCGGCGCGCAGGCGCAGCTCGGCCTCGTGGCGGCGGCCGTGCAGGCCGGAGACGCCCGCCGCCTCCTCCAGGATCAGGCGGCGGTTCTGGGGCTTGGCCGAAATCAGTTCGCTGATCTGCCCCTGGCGCACCAGCGAGGGCGAGTTGGCGCCGGTGGAGGCGTCGGCGAACAGCAGCTGCACGTCGCGCGCGCGCACCTCGCGGCCGTTGATGCGGTAGGTGGAGCCGGCGCCGCGGTCGATGCGGCGGCTCACCTCCAGCACGGTGTTGTCGTTGAAGGCGGGGGGCGCGCGGCGGTCGGTGTTGTCGATGCTCAGCATCACTTCGGCGTGGTTGCGCGAGGGGCGCGTGCCCGAGCCGGCGAAGATCACGTCGTCCATGCCGCCGGCGCGCATCGCCTTGGCGGAGTTGGCGCCCATCACCCAGCGGAGCGCCTCGAGCAGGTTGGACTTGCCGCAGCCGTTAGGGCCGACGATGCCGGTAAGCCCGGGCTCGATGCGGAAGTCGGTCGGTTCGACGAAGGACTTGAAGCCCGTAAGGCGCAGGCGCTGGAAGTGCACGGGCTTCGAGCGCCTCCCTTACCCGGCCTGGGCCTTGGCGATCATGGCGTCGAGCTGCTCGAGCGTCAGTACGCCAGGATGCTTCTCACCGTTGATGACGAAGGTGGGCGTGGCCTCGATCTTGTCGCGCTGGGCGGCGCGTTCGACGCGGGCGTTCAGGGCCTTGAGCGAGTCCTCGTTGCGGACACAGGCCTCCATCTGCTGCTCGTTCATGCCCATGTTCTGGGCGATGCGCACCAGCGGGCCGCGCAGATCGCCGGTCTGGAAGATTTCCGGCTGCGCCCGGTAGAAGGCGCCCAGCACATCGAAGTAGCGCTCGCGCGTGCCGCCGCAGCGGGCCAGCAGGAAGCCGGCGGCCGCCACCTGGACGGGCGTGGTCAGGAACTCGCGGAACACGAACTTCACCTTGCCGGTGTCGATGTATTTCTTCTTGAACGCCTCGAAGGTGTCGCGGTGGAACTCGGCGCAGTGGCTGCACGAGGCCGAGGCGTATTCGACCACCGTCACCTTGGCGTTGGGATTGCCCAGCACGATCTCATCGCCGAGACCCGAGCCGCCCTTCTGGCCCATGGCCTTGTTGCAGGCGGCGAGGCCCAGAGCGGCGACGCCGGACAGGAGCAGTCGGCGGTTGATGTCGCGCATGGCGAACTCCTCGAATTGTGAAGGCTAGCGCGATTCTGCGCGCGCGGGTGGATGTTGACGCGGCAGGTTGCGTGGCCCGCGCGGCGGGATTTTGTCAACGCCGCTCGCGCAGCACCTCGCGCCCGAGCCGCAGCAGCGCGCGCTTGAGCGGCCCCTCAGGGGCGGCGGCGAGGCTCTCGCTCAACCTCGCCTCCTGCGCGGCGTCGAGCGGTCCGCGCGAACGGCGGCGCAGCTTTACCGCCGCCACACGCTGGCCTTCCGACGCGGGCGGCGGCCGCACCGGTCCCTGGACGATCCGCAGCCGCTCCACCGCGCCTTCGCCCAGGAACAGGTTGACCCGCTGCAGGATCTCCGGCGCCTGGTGCTGGATCAGCGCCGCCATCGGCCCCTGCACCTTGACCTCCAGCGATGCCCCCGCGCCGCCCCGGCCCTTGACCAGCTTTACCGGCTCGGTGCGCGCCGCCAGGGTTTCGCCGGCGACCTCGCGCCAGCGGCTCTTCAGCCCGTCCACGCCCTTGCCGAACCGCGCCTCCAGCGCCCGCACCAGCGGCGTCAGCGCTTTTCCGGCTGGCGGCGCGGCCCGGTAGGTGGGGCGGGATTTCCGCCGCTGGAGGATGGCGGCGGCTTCGGCAGGATCGGGCAGCGGCCGGGGCATGAACGCACTTTAAGCGGGTTGCGCCGCCTGCACAGGGGGCTTGCGCGCCTCCGAACGCAAAAGAGCCCGGCCGGAGCCGGGCTCTTCGCTACTTAAGCTGATCGCCGCGATCAGAAGTTGACGTTGATCGTCGCGCGGCGGTTCAGCGGCTCTTTCACGCCGTCCGGGGTCGGAACGGCCGGCTCGTTCTCGCCGCGCCAGTCGACCTGCAGGTTGCCGGCGTTGACGCCCGCGCCCACCAGACCGTCGGCGACGGCCTTGGCCCGGCGCTCGGACAGACGCTGGTTGTAGGTCTGCGAACCCGAGCGGTCGGCGTGGCCGGTCACGATGATCCGGGTCGCGTTGCCCTGCGAGGCGTAGCTCGCCGCTTCGGAGACCACCGCCTGGGCTTCCGGCGTCAGCACGTACTGATCGAACGGGAAGTAGACGATGAACTCGCGCGCCACGAAGGCCGGCGCCGGCGGCGGAGGCGGAGGAGCCTCGGGCGGCGGGGGAGGCGGCGGCGGCGGGGGCGGAGGAGGCGGCGGCGGGGGCGGCGCTTCCACCGCTCCGAACGAATACCTCAGGCCCACGGTCACCGAGTGGTCGTAGAACGGACGCTCGAACTCGCCCAGCTGCAGCAGCGGCCCCGGCGGGTTCTGGTCGGTGCGGTAGGCGATCGAGTCGAAGGTCTCCTGCGAGTAGAAGAACCGGTAGGTGAAGTCGATGCTCAGGCGGTCCGAGATGTCCCAGGCGAAGCCGGCCAGGGCCTGCAGCGCCAGGCTGGCGTCGCCGTTGTCGGCGCGGAACAGCTGGGGCTCGGCGTAGCCGGTCACCGGCGGGGTGACCGAACCGATGTTCTGGATGTCGTTGTACTTGCCGCTGGCGCCGATATCGAGGAAGTCGAGACCCACGCCCGCGCCGATGAACGGATGCAGGGTCCAGCGAGGCGCGATGTCGTAGATGACGTTGAACATCAGCGTCCAGTTGCTGGCGTAGCCGGACGGACGGTTGCACTGGTTGTCCGGGCTGGACGGGTGGCAGATGGCGGTCGGCTGGTTGTAGTCCGCCGGCGCGCCGGCGGGCGCGGTGGTGCTGCCCTGGATGGTGCGGTTGCCGTGGATGTAGTCGATCGAGCCGGAGCGGAAGCCGCCTTCGATTTCAGCGCGCCAGTTGGGGCTGAAACGATAGCCGAGGCGGGCGAAGCCCAGCCAGTCTTCTTCCACGCGGAAGCGCCACTTGGCGGTATAGCCGCTGGGCTTTACGAACTCGGATTCGGCCTGGTTGCTGCGGTCTTGGTGCCAGCCCACGTCGCCGGCCACGTACCAGCCGTCAGGCAGCAGCTGCGCCCAGGCGGTGGAACCCATCAGCAGGGCGATGGCGGCTCCGGCAAGCGGCGCCAGTTGCTTCGTCTTCATGGTCTACCCCCTTCTAGCAGGCCACAGGAGGCCACGCCTCCGTCACAAGCGCGGCGGCTGAGCCCCTGAAACGGCGCCTTTCGGCCTTGGTTCCGCTGGCGGTCCAAGAAAACGGCGCAGCTCAGAGACGGCGAAAGAACTTGTGGCTTCAGGGCAACACTCCGCCCTGGGCCACGCTTCAGAACCGCGTTCTAGAGCCGGAATTGCTGTGGGAGCAAGGCTTTTCGAACTCCCTCCGGCAACTGGCGGCGCGTTGCGGGCGCAGTGTGACCCGTTTCCCCCAGGCTAGGCCTTCTGCATCCGCTTGATCGCCTCGGCGCGGAGCTTCTTTCGCCGGTAGACCTCGGCGTGCTTCACGAAGCCGGCCTTGCGGTCGATGTCGCGGTAGCGCGCCGCCGCAGCCTCGTTCCAGCCGCAGGCGTGCGGCATCTCCTCCAGCTCACGCGTCAGGGAGGGGCGGAAGTAGCCGAGCTCGATCTCGCGCTCGACGTCGGAGCGGGTGAGCGCGCCCGTCTCGATCATCAGCCGCAGCTCGCGCAGCCAGAGCCAGCCGAGGCGGTTGTCGGGGGAGACCCAGGGCTGGGTGTCCATGTCGGTGTAGTGCAGCAGGCGCGTGTCGGGGTCGTGGTGCTCCAGGCTGTTCCAGGCGAAGGGGACGCCGTAGCGGATCTCGCTCTCGGGCAGGATGCACAACTCGTACATCAGCTGCTCGTAGGTGTAGCGGCCGTCGAGCCCCGCCACGATCTCGCGCACATCCCAGCGCGCCTTCTCGCAATCGATCAGCATCACCGCCGTCTGCTTGATGCGCTTGGCCGGAGCGCCGGCCTTGGCGGTCTTCACCACCGTTTCGGGCAGTTCCTCCTGGATGACCACCGTCGCGCCGTCGAACGGCAGGCTCCACAGCTCGGCGATGTCGCGGAACACCAGCATGTCGGCGTCCAGGTAGATGGCGCGGCCCTGGTAGTGCTTGAGCTCGGGGATGGCGAAGCGGGCGAAGGAGAAGTTGGTGCGCGAGCCCTGGCGCAGGTCCCTGGGCTCGGGGAGGTCCAGGTCGATAAGGGGGCAGACCCGCACCCGCTCGCCGGTGTGGCGCTGGATGGAATGCTCCAGCACGCCCACCGCCAGCAATTGCGAGCGGTCGGTTCCGACGAAGACGTCGATGTAATCCGTCATTCGAGCTCTCAGGCGGGGCGGCGGCGAGCATGCCGTTCGGCCAGCGCGAGCAGATACGACGCGGCGGCCGTCTCCGCCACGCCCGGCAGGCTGGAGCGGGCGACGAACTCGGCCGAACGGCGGGCGGCGTCGGGCGAACGGCCTTCCCTGGCGAAGGCGATCCAATTCTCTGCCGACTGCAGCATCGGCAGGGGCTCATAGGCCGGCAGGGGCATGCCGTAGGCGGCCACGGCCACGGGCTTGGCGGCCAAGGCCGCGTCCAGGGCTACGGTGGAGGGGGTGGTGATCACCAGGTCGGCGGCCTCGACCAGGCTGGGCGCGGTGAACGGCTCCCAGAACGGGTCGCTGGGGTCGGCCAGCACCAGGTTGGCGCTCCACTGGGGGAAGGCCTTCCGGTTGCGCGCGCTCCACATGCCTGCGTGGTGCGGCTTGAGCAGCACGGCCGTGCGCGGAAAGGCCTGGGCGAACTCGACGCAGTCCTCGAGGAAGCGGCGGCGGAAGGTCTCGTCATAACGGTCCCAGTGGAGGTTCTCGAACACCGCGGCGACCTGGTCGAACTCGGAGAAGACGGCCTTGACGTCGTTGGTCTTGGCCCGCTGGCGGGGCCGGCCGACGTGGACCAGGCGCGGGCGCACCGCGGCCGGAGTCCATGCGGGAGTGCGCTCGCGCGGGAACCAGGCGAACACCGCGTCGGATAGGATCTCCGCCTCGCCCGCCGGGCCGGTGAAGGTGATGCCGACGTTCTCCACCCCGTGCTGAAGGCTGAAGGTGGGGATGCCGCGCTTGCGGGCGCGGGCGAACAGAGCGTGGGCGCGGGCGTGGGCCGGGTCGCTGGTCTCCACCACGGTCAGCAGGGCGTCGACGCCGTCGAGGTGCGGGGCCGACCCACGAACCACTTCGCCCCGGCCCACCAGCTCAGGGGCGATGCCGCGGGCGTCGAGTTCGGCCCCCACGCGCGGGCTGCGCTCCTCCAGCCAGCGGCTGACGATCAGGCGTAGGCGCGCGTCGGGCCGGGCCAGCAGCTCGTCGATCACCGGCAGGGCGAGGTCAAGGTCCTGCACCAGGTCCATGAACACCGCCACTGTGGGCGGCTGGCGCGGCTTACCGGCAGCGCCGAGCAGCTGTGCGAACAGCCCCCGCCAGGCTTGGCCCACGGCCGCGGGATCGAATTGTTCGCCGAACTGGAGGTCGGCCAAGGCCAGCGGCAGGCCGTAGCGCTCGGCCTTGCGCCGCCGCCGTACGCGGGAGCGGCCGACGCCCGAAGGTACGACGCAACGGGCGGAGGCGGTGAGCGCGCCGTGCAGGGCGGCGGGGCCGCTAGCGGCGAAGTCGGCGGCGACGCCCATCTGCCGCAGCCATTCGCGCACAGGCGCAGGCGCCACGATCACACGGGGCTCACGGCCGGCGACCGACCAAGCCTCGGCGAGCTGGACCACCTCCTCGCTGTCGATGAAGTCCGAGGGTTCCGCGAACCAGAGTTCACCGCCTTGCGGGCCGGCCCAGGGCTGGGCCTGCGGGGTGGGAAGGTTGAACCTGGCGGCGGCGGCGGCCACCTCGGCGAAGCGATCGGCGGGGTCCGGAGCCAGCCAGACCGGCAGGTGCGGACCGAGCCGGGCGCGGAGGTCGCGGCGGGTGACGGCGTTGCGGGAGACTACAGCGTCGACGCGCGGAGCCAACAACGCCAGTGTCTCGATCAGCCGCGGCGCGGCTTGGAGGGTGGCGCGGTCGGCCTCCACCACCACCAGCGGCGGCCTGGCGCGGGCCAGGTCGGGAAGCGCGTGCAGGGCGCCGAGCGGCAGCACGGCGATGTCACACTCCGCCGAGGGGGCCTGGGCCGCATGGAGGAAGCGGCTGCGCCACTCGCCCGACTCCAGCGCCAGCGCGCTCAGGCCCAGACGGCGCAGCTCGCCGGACTGGAGCGGGTCGGCATCGCTGTGGAACCAGGCGACGACGGGCACGCCGTCAGCCCTGCGCGAGGGGGATCAATTCAGCCGGCCCGCCTGGCGCTGATCGGCCTCGGAGAGCGCCGACAGCGCCGGGGCGGCCGCGGGGCCGTGGCCGGACAGGATCGACAGCGCCCGGCGCGCCAGCCGCGGGTCGTGGCCGGTGGCGACCACCAGGCGCGCGGCGGCCTGGCGCGCCTCCTCCATCAGCGCGCTGATCCGCTCCAGCTCCGCCAGCAGCTCCTCCTGCGCCGCCATGGCCGAGGCCGGCGCCGGGGCGGCGATAGTTCGGGGGGAGGCGGTGGTGACAGCGGCCGCGGGAGGCTCGGCGATGCGCCCCCGCTCGAACATAACCTTCAGCCCAGGCCGGCCATCGTCCAGCAGCCTCACCCGCGGCTCATCGAAATCCCAGTTGGTCTCGGTCACCAGCCTGAAGGCGGTCTCGGGTTCGGGCGGCAGGGGCAGGCTGAAGCCGCAATCACAACCGCGCATGCCGGCGCGCTCCAGGTCCGCGCGCGGCAAGTCGGCGACGGCGTCGGCGAGGGTCTGCCCGTCCCGCTCCAGCCGCACCGTCAACTTCCGCGAGGGGTCGGACGGCGCGCGCACCCAGCCGGTGATCGCGCCGGCCGCGCGCGGATCGACGGCGCCTTGGCAGGCGAGGGGCCGGTTGTTCGTGCGGACGCCGTTGCCGGCCCGTTGCGCCTTTGGCTCCAGGCCCAGCGCCCGCTCCCACTGGGGCGCCAGCGCGGCCATGCTCCAGCGGCTCTCCAGGTGCGGGCGCGAGGCTTCGGCGCGGCGGCGTTCCTCGTCCGTGGCCGCCAGCAGCCGCTCGAAGCCGCCGTTCCAGTCGTCGAGCGTGCACCAGGGGCCGAACTCGCGGTAGCTGTCGATGGCGTCGGCGATCACCGGGACGCCGGCGTGCAGCGCCAGGGTCAGGCGGTTATGGCTCTTGCAGGCGGTGAAGGGGTTGGGGGAGACCGGGATCACCACCGCGTCGGCGCTGGCCAGTACGCCGGGGAAGGACTCCAGCTTCCAATCGACGTAACGACTGTCCAACTTCAGCGGAGCGATCAACCGCTCATACTTGCCGCGGTCGTTGCTGCACACGACCAGCTGCAGCGGCGTGCGCGCGCCGAGCGCTGCCAGCTGCCGTTCGATCAGCAGCAGGTCGGCCATGCCGGAGGGGGCGTTGGGCGAGCCGTGGGAGCCGAACCAGAGCAGCCGCAGCCCCTCGAAAGGCTCGAGCGAGGGGGAGGCGGGCGGCAGCGCTTCCACAAGGTCGCCGATCACGACCGGCTCGGGCGCTTCGGGCGCCTCCGCCCGGATCACCTCGGCCAGCGCCGGCGTGGTGCAGGTGACCACGTCGGCCAAGGCCAGCATGTCCAGCAGCTGCTCGCGCGCGCGGACGTAGCGGGGCAGGGCGTAGGGGTTGTGGAAGTGGTTGTCGCAGAGGTCGAAGACGACGCGGCCGCCGCGCGCCTTGACCGCCCGCGCCAGCTCGCGCTCGGCGTCGCCGTAGGCCTTGGCGAACACGACCGTGTCGTAGGCTTCTGCGTTGGCGGCGTCGAACAGTTCCACCGGCTGGCCGCGGGCGCGAAGCGCCTCGACCGGCGCCTCGACGCGGTAGCGCAGGCTGGCGACCGCCCGGTCGCTCCCCGCTCCCTTCCAGCCGATCAGCATTCTGCCCCCGGAACTCGAACCGGGGCTCCATACCCTAGAAGACGCAGGGAAAACACCCCCGGCTCAGGACGCGCCGGTCTCCGCGTAGCGCCCGAGCCGCTCCAGCTGGGCGCGCAGCACCCCGTCCACCAGCGGCGCCCAGCGCGCGGCGCCGCCGGAGAGGCGGCCGCCGACAGTGTAGGTCAGGGTTACCCGCGTGGCGCCTGGCGTGGTGGGCTCCAGCTTCACCGCCATGCCGCCGACCGCGCCTTCGAGCGACAGCGGCCCCAGGGCGCCCCAGAGGCGCAGCTCCTGATCGGGCCTGACGAAGGTCACCAGCATGTGCATGGCCTCCCCGCCGCTCCAGCGCTCGCAGAAGCAGCCGCCGGCGCGCGCCTCCAGCGACAGGTTGCGAGCGTCGCCCGACCAGCTGTGCTCGGGATGCCACCAGTCTCCCGGCTCCAGCAGCGCCCGCCACACCTTGGCGGGCGGGGCGGCGACTTCGACGGTGTTGCGGATTTGGAAACCGGCGGCGTCCACGGCAACGACTTCGGCCGCCGCCGAGGTGACGGCCCCGGCCACGCCGAAGAAGACCGCTACCGCGGCGACCGCCTTCATCTTCAGCCCCGGCCTCATGCGGCGGCCACGGAGGCGGCGAGCGGCTCGAAGGTCAATGGACCACCCCAGAAAGTCTCCGCGAGACCAGACTGGCGGCCGGCCTTGCCGGTGGTCAGGAACCGCCGTCGACCCACGCCGCCGGCGCCGTATTTGGGATGTCGCCGCAGATACCGCTCCAGGGCGTCTGCCGTGGCGCCGGGCTGGTGGATCAGGGGCGTGTCCGGCGCCAGGGCCCGGCGGAACAGCCCGGCGATGATCTCGTAATGGGTGCAGGCCAAGATCGCCCGGTCGGGGTCGCGCCCGATGCGCTTGCGCAGGGCCGCGACGTGGCCCTCGATCACCGAGGCCAGCTCGGCCTCGGGCGCCCCGGCCTCGATCAAGCCGGCGAGCTTGGCGCAGGGTTCCGAGAAGACGGCCACGTCCTGGCGGCGCTTGTCGATTTCGATCTCGTAGACGCGGCTCAGAGCGGTGGCGGGGGTGGAGAACACCGCCAGCACGTCCAGCCGCTCGACCTTCTCGCCGCGCCGGTCCGCCTCGTGCTCCCAGGGCAGGCCCGTGGCCGCCTCGATGGTCGGCACGATGATGCCGAGCACGTTCACCGGCCGGCCCAGCTGTTCGCGGTAGCCAGGCAGCCAGGTCTGCTGCAGGCGGCGCAGCGCGATGGCCGAGGCAGTGTTGCAAGCCAGGACCACCAAGTCGCAGCCTTGCGCGAACAACCGCTCGCAGCCCGTTCGGGTCAGGGACACGATCTCCTCACCGCCGCGGCCGCCGTAGGAAGCGTTGGCCTGGTCGGCGAGGTAGACGTAGTCCGCCCGCGGCAGCCGCTCCACCAGCGCGCGGTGGATGCTCAAGCCGCCCACGCCCGAATCGAACACGCCGATGGCCATGGCGGCGGCTTAGACGCCCGCCGCGGGATCGTCCATCGAGGAGAAGGGGCCTCCAGAGACGGCGATCACCGCCAGGGTCACGTTGTCGGGGGCGCCGCGCTCCAGCGCCAGCGCCAGCAGCAGTTCACAGGCCGCCTCCGGTTCGGCTTCGAGGTCGGCGGCGATTTCCGCATCCTCCACGACTTCGGTGAGCCCGTCGCTGCACACCAGGAAGCGGTCACCGCCCTGCACGTTGCCGGTCACGGTTTCGCAGGACAGCACGGGATCGATGCCGACCGCGCGCGTGACGACGTTCCGGGCCGGGTGGCGCCGGGCGTCGGCCGCTGCGAGCCGTCCCTGCTCGACCAGCTCCTGCACATGGCTATGGTCGCGGGTCAGCTGTTGCAGCTCCCCGCCGCGCAGCCTGTAGGCGCGGCTGTCGCCGGCCCAGACACAGGCATAGGCTCCATCGCCCAACAGCAGGCATGCCGCTGTCGAACCTATCGAGACCCTGCGGCGGCGCGCGGCCATGTTGATCTCGCCGTTGGCGCCCTGGAGCGCCGCGCCGACCGCGGCCGCGTCGGCCGCCGAACTCTGCCCCGTGGCGAGACGGGCCACGCGCTCGGCCACAACTTGCGCCGCCCAAGCCCCGTCTTCGAGACCCCCCATGCCGTCGGCCACCAGCCACAGCCCGTCCGCCTCGCGCATCAGCAGCGCATCCTCGTTCGCGCGCCGCACCAGGCCGGGATGGGTCAGGCCGGCGCTGCGCAGGCGCACCGCTCAACTCGCCAGGCGGAACGGGCGGCGGTCGGCCAGGATCTCGCGCGCGGCGTTGTGCCCCGGCGCGCCGGTGACGCCGCCGCCCGGATGGCTGCCGGCGCCGCACAGGTAGAGGCCCTTGATTGGAGCGCGGTAGGCGGCCGCGCCCAGCACTGGCCGCGCGGCCCAAAGCTGATCCAGCGACATCGCTCCGTGCATGATGTCCCCGCCGACCAGGCCGAAGCGGGTCTCGAGGTCGAGCGGCGACAGCGCCAGCCGGCCCACCACCGAAGCTTTGAAGCCGGGCGCCAACTCGTCGACCGTGTCGATGATCAGGTCGGCGCATTCCTCACGCGCGTCCTCCCAGCTGCGTCCCTCCGGCAGCTCCGGCGCGAACTGCTGGCAGAACAGGCTGGCGACGTGGGCGCCGGGCGGGGCCAAGCTGTCGTCCACGGTGGAGGGGATCAGCATCTCGACGATTGGCTTCTTCGACCAGCCGTTCGCCTTCGCGTCCACGAACGCCTGGTCCATGTAGCGCAGCGAAGGGGCGATGATGATCCCGCTCCTCAGGTGCTCGCCGGCTTCCGGCAGACAGGAGAACCGCGGCAGCTCCGACAGCGCCACGTTCATGCGGAAAGTGCCGCCGCCGGCCTTGAAGCCCTCAATGCGGCGGCGGAAGTCGGCGTCCAGATCGAAGGGATCGACCAGCTTACGGAACAGCAGCTTGGGCCCGACGTTGGCCACCACCGAGCGGGCGAACACCTCGCTCCCGTCCTCGCGGCGCACGCCCACCGCCCGTCCGCCGTCCACCAGCACCCGCTCGACCGGGCTGTCGGTGGTGATCTCTACCCCCATGCCCTCGACCACCCGGCGCATCGCCTGGGTGATCGCGCCCATGCCGCCGATCGCGTGACCCCAGGCGCCCTTCTTGCCGTTCACCTCCCCAAAGACATGGTGCAGCAGCACGTAGGCCGAGCCCGGCGTGTCGGGGCTGGCGTAGTTGCCGACCACCGCATCGAAGCCGAACGCCGCCTTCACCGGCTCACTCTCGAACCAGGCCGACAGCACGTCAGTGGCGCTCTTGGTGAACAGGTCCAGCACGTCGCGCTGCTGCTCGATCGTCAACTTCGCGGCGCGCCGGCCCTGCTGCACCGCGCGGAGCAGGTCGCCCATCCCCCCTCCGGCGTTGGGGGGCGTCTTCAGCTGCAGGTCGCGCAGGAGGTCAGCGACCGTCTCCAGCATGTCGTAGTACGCGGGCAGGCGCTCGGCGTCGCGAGCGGAGAACTTGCGGAACTCGGCCTGGGTGCGCTCCACCCCGCCTCCGGCCTTCAGGTAGTCGCGGTCGTTCAGCGGCAGGAAGTTGGCGATCGGCCGCTCGACCACCCGCAGGCCCTGCTCGGCCAAACGCATGTCGCG
The DNA here is from genome assembly GCA_036388855.1 of Caulobacteraceae bacterium. GTDB lineage: Bacteria > Pseudomonadota > Alphaproteobacteria > Caulobacterales > Caulobacteraceae > DASVRA01. The sequence continues at coordinate 23,517 of DASVRA010000036.1, forward strand.
GATCACCTTCGGGTTCAGCAGACTGACCGTGTAGCTGGCCGTGGAGTTGCGGAATCCCGGGTGGAATTCCTCGGTCACCGCCGCCCCGCCGACGATGCCCCGCCGCTCCAGCATCCGCACCTTCAGGCCGGCGCGCGCGAGATAAAAGGCGCACACCAGGCCGTTGTGGCCGGCGCCGATGATCACCGCGTCGTAGGCCGGTTTCATTCCGCTGCGCATCCGCAAAAGGCGACGGCCGCAACCCCCGGCCGCGGCGGCACCCCTTCTGCCCGGCAAGTCCGCCGCCGTCCACTCGCGCGGACGGCGCGGCCGGCCCGCTAGAACTTCTGACCGAACCGGATGCCGATCGTGCGGGGCTGGATCGGCACGATGTAGACGCGGCCGGGCAGCGCTCCGCCGCCGGTGCAGACCTGGACGTTGCACTGGACCGAGCGGGTCACGTCGCCCAGTTCGTCGGTGACGTTCTTGGCGAAGGCCTCGACGGTCCAGTTGTCGCGGCCGAGGCCGGCGGACAGGTCGAGCGAGCCGTAGGACTTCTGCTTGCCGATGGCTTCGCGGATCGGCTGCGGATCGCCGGTGATCGGGTTGTAGTCGATCGAGCGCAGGTCCGCCCAGGCGCTGCCCTGGTAGACGAACGAGCCCTGGGTGAAGGCGTTGAAGCTGCCCATCGGCCATTCGTAGCGGGCGGTGATGTTGCCCTTGAACTTGGGCGTGATCGGCAGCTGTGTGCCCTCGGGCGCCAGCGGCAAGGCGCAATCGGTGACCGGCTCGCCATTGGCGTCGAGCTGGCCGCAGTAGTTCTGGGTCAGCTTGGCGTCGACCCAGGTCGCGGAGCCGTAGATCAGCAGCCCCTCGGTCGGGCGCACGCTGAAGTCGGTCTCGATGCCCTTCATCTCGGCGGAGCCGGCGTTGGCGATCACGGTCAGGCCGTTTTCGCCGAGGAATGAGAACTGGAAGTCCTCCCATTTCTCGAAGAACAGGGCGCCGTTCCAGCGCAGGCGCCCGTCGAGCCACGACGTCTTCCACCCGACTTCGTAGTTCTCCAGGAAGTCGGACTGATAGGGCGGCAGGCTGCCGCGGCGGTTGATGCCGGGCGGGCGGAAGCCGGTGGAATAGGTGGCGTAGACCATGCGGTCTTGGTCGATCTGCCAGGTCAGGTTGGCCTTGTAGGTGGCGCCGGTCTCCTCCACCCGCTTGTCCAGGTTGGTGCAGGGCGAACCTTCCACGATCGCGGGCGCGAAGCACTTATAGTCGGGGTTCGAGCTGTAGCCGCCGAAGCCGTAGCCGAAGAAGCCGACCAGCGAGTTGTCGGCCTTGTACAGGCGCACCCCGCCGGTGGCCTTCAAGGCCGGCGTGATGTCGAAGGTGGCTTCGCCGAAGACGGCGTAGTCGCGGTCCACCCGGGTCTGCTTGGTCAGCCAGATGGTGTCGGGCCAGCCCGGGACCTCGAAGAAGTCGACCAGATTGTCGATCTTGTAGCGCTGCTCGATGCCGTGCTGCTGGCGCTGGTAGAACACGCCGGTGACGAAGCGCAGCCGCCAGTCGGCCGGGGAGGCAAGCCGCAGTTCGTGGCTTTCCTTGCGATAGTGGTCCTTGAATTCGATGTACTGCGAGAAGTCGCCCAGGTCGCCGTTGTTGTCGTACCAGTAGGCGCCGTAGCCGTAGAGGTTGTCGTAGAAGTAGGTGTAGTCGGAATAGTCGGACGCGCCGTCCACGTCCCGCTTCAGATAGGCGCCGGCGTAGGTCAGGTCGAAGTTGCCGATCTTGCCCTGGATGGTCAGGGCCGCCTGCCACCACTTGTCCTTGGCGTAGTCGGGGCGGAAGCGCATGACTTCCAGCTCGCCCACGTGCGGCGCGTACCAGAAGGTCCCGTCGCTCTCCTGCGACTGGCCCATGATGGTCGGCGTGATGGTCCAGTTCTCGTTGACGTCGAACCGCAGCGCGGCGCGCGCCCCGAAGGTGTCGACCTCGTTGAAGTCGTCCTGGGCCAGGCCGGCGTTGTCGATGGTGGTGGCGTTGGCGGTGGGGTCGTCGACCGTCCCGCCGCTCATGTAGGTCTGGGTGCCGAAGATGTTGTCGATGTAGCCGGCGTCGTGGTCGTACCAGCCGACCAGGCGCACGGCCATCTTCTCGTTGATCGGGATGTTGGCGTAGCCCTCGGCGACATAGCCGATGCCGCCGTGGGCCACGGAGTTCACCTCCAGGTCGTAGCTGGCGGAGAAGCCGGACAGGTCGGGCTTGTTGGTGATGATGCGGATGGTGCCCGCCTCGGAGCTGGCGCCGTAGAGCGTGCCCTGCGGCCCGGCCAGCGCCTCGACCCGGGCGACGTCGTAGATGTGGATGTCCAGCGGGCCGGTGATGGTGGTGACCGGCTGTTCGTCCAGGTAGACGCCGACGCTGGGCAGCGGGCCCGAGTGGTTGCCGTTCTCGCCGCTGGCCACGCCGCGCATGTAGATGTTGACGAAGCCGGGTCCGGAGCTGCGGAACGACACGCTCGGTAGGAACCTGGCGAAGTCGTCGAAGTCCGCAACCTGCAGCTCCTCCAGCCTCTGGGTCCCGATCGCCTGGATCGACAGCGGCACGCGCTGGAGGTTCTCCTCGCGCTTCTGGGCGGTGACGATGAGCTCGTCCACGGTGGTGGCGGTGTTGGCCTCGGCGCTCTGGGCGAAGGCAGGAGTCACCCCCGCCATCGCCGTGGTCGCCAGCAGGGCCGCCGCCCAGCGCCCGCGCCGGCCCGCGCCCGCACCCATGCCCCGCATGCACGACTCCCCGACTTGCATATCCCCGATAGACGAGGTTCGCGTGGGGCTCTCGGCATTGTCAAGCTGGCGCGCCACGCCGGCGCGGGAGTGTGGCTTTGATGTTCAGGCGGCGGGAGGTGCGGGATAGCTCTCCAGCACCGGCCCCAGCGCCGCCTTCAGCGGCCCGAGCCAGGGTTCGTAGTTGCGCCAGTGGTCGCGGCCTTCGGTGAAGATCGGCCGGCGCACCTGTTCGGAGCTGGCGGTGCGCACCGCGCGCTCGTTCTCGTAGAAGCGCAGGCAACCCGCCTCGAAGGGCAGGCCGCAGTGGTCGAGCAAGGCGCGCACCTCCCGCTCCGGATCCTCGACCATGGCCTCGTAGAAGACCCGGTGGACGCGGCCCGGCAGCACGGCGTCCATGTGCGCCATCAGGTCCACGTAGTCCGCGTAGTAGCGGCCGAGGTCGGCGAGGTCGTAGCTGAACGTCTGGCCGCGGGCGAAGTGCTGCTTGAAGTTGGACAGGCAGCAGCCGAGCGGATGGCGGCGCGCGTCGATGATCCTGGCGTTCGGCAGCATCAGGTGGATCAGGCCGAGGTGGCGCCAGTTGTTTGGCATCTTGTCGATGAACCGGGGCCGCCCGAGCTTGCGTTGGATGCGGGTGAGATCGAGGTATTCCTCCCCCAGCCCCCGCAGGGCCTCCGCGTCCAGCTCCCGCACGACTTCGGGATAGGCAGACGGGTCGCCGACGCGGCGCTTGCCGCCAAGCCGCCGGGCGATGGCGATCACCTCGGGCAGCTCCATGGTGCCCTCGACCATGGAGTGGCTGGACAGGATCTGCTCGATCAGCGTGGAGCCGGAGCGCGGCAGGCCGACGATGAAGATCGGGTCGGGCACGGAGCAGCCCCAGCCGCGCCGCATGGCGAAGAATTCTTGCGTAAACGCCGCCTTCGACCGCCGCACGTGCCCGGCGGTGTCCTCCGCGCTGTAGTCGAGCCCGGCCCGGCGCAAGGCGTTTCCCCGCTCGTAGTGGCCGAACGATGCGGCGTAGTCGCAGCGGTCCTCCAGCGCCTTGCCGAGCGCGAAGTGGAGGTGGAAGCGGTCCTCCTCGCTGAGGTCCTCCGCCTCCAATTGCCCGCGCATGGCGGCGAGGTCTCCCTCGGAGAAGCGGAAGGTCTTGAGGTTGGCCAGGCTCCACCAGGCCTCGCCCAGCCGGGGCATCAGCTCCAGGCTCTTGCGGTAGGCTTCGATGCTGTCGGCGGCGCGGCCGAGGGTCTTGAGCGTGTGGCCGTAGCTCATCCAGGCCTTGGGCTGCTGCGGATAGGCGGCGAGCACGGCTTCGTAGGCGCGGGCGGCTTCGGCGTACTCGCCGATCAGGTTCAGGGCCGCGGCGCGCAGGCTGCGGTAGGCGGGGTTCTCCGGCTCGGCGGCGAGCAGCCGGTCGGCCTCGGCCACCGCCTCCGCGCCGCGGTTCTGGCGATGCAGCACGGTGGCGAGGTTATGCCGCGCGGCGGTGAAGCCTGGCGCCAGCTCCAGCGCCCGGCGCAGCAAACTTTCGGCGTCATCGTAGCGGCCGAGTCGTGCGCCCACCTCCGCCAGCATTCGCATCGCCGCCACGTCGGTCGGGTTGCGTTTGAGGAAGCCGCGCAGGAGGTGCTCGGCCACCGCGAGCTTCTCATCCACCAGCGCGGTGGCGGCCTCGGCCAGCACCGGGTCGTGCACCGAGGCCTGGATCTGGCGCGCGTAGGCCTGGTCGGCGGCCGAGGCGTCGCCCAGCAGCAGGCGCAAGTCGCCGAGCGCGCGCCAGACGTGCGGCATCTTTGGATCAACCGCGAGCGCCGCCTCCAGCGCCCCGGCGGCTTCTGCGCTGCGCCCCACCGCCGCCAGCGTCAGGCCGAGTTCGGCGCGGGGACCGGCCCATTGCGGGCGCAGCGCCGCCAGCGGTTCCAGCACCGCCAGGGCTTCCTCCGTACGCCCCTGCAGGCGGAGTGCCGCGCCGAACGCCAGCAATCCCTCGGGATGGTCGGGCGCGGCTTCGAGGATCGCCCGCGCCTGCTCCTCCGCCAGCGCCGGTTTGGCGCCCATCAGCCGCCAGGCGTGGGCCAGGGCCGTCTTCAGCGACCCGCTGGGCTCCGCCGCGTTCACCGGAGAAGCCGCTCCGCATGCCAGGCGATGTGGTCGCCGATGAAGCTGGAGACGAAAAAGTACGAGTGGTCGTAGCCCTCCTGCCGGCGCAGGGTCAGGGGCACGCCCGCGTCGGCGCAGGCCTGTTCGAGCAGTTCGGGCTTCAGTTCGCGCTCCAGGAACGGATCGGCCGTGCCGACATCGACGAGCAGCTCGTCCACGCGCGCGCCGCCCTCGATCAACGCGACCGCATCATGCCCGCGCCAGCGGGATTCGTCCGGGCCGAGATAGCCGCCGAGCGCCTTGCGGCCCCAGGGGACCTGGCTCGGCGCCACGATAGGGGCGAAGGCGGAGACGGAGCGGAAGCGGCCGGGGCTCTTCAGCGCCACCGTCAGCGCACCGTGGCCGCCCATAGAATGACCGCTGATCCCCTGGCGAGCCATGTCGGCGGGGAAGTTGGCGGCGATCAGTTCGGGCAGCTCGCGCGCCACGTAGGAGAACATGCGGTAGTTGGCGGCCCAGGGTTGCTCGATGGCGTCCACATAGAAGCCGGCGCCGAGACCGAAATCGTAGGCGCCTTCCGGATCGTCCGGCACGCCATCGCCACGCGGGGAGGTGTCCGGCGCCACCAGGATCAGCCCGTGCTCGGCCGCGTATCGCTGCGCCCCGGCCTTGGCGGTGAAGTTCTCCTCGGTGCAGGTCAGCCCCGACAGCCACCACAGCACCGGCCGCGGCCCCTCCTGAGGCGGCAGGTAAAGGGAGAAGCGCATGGGTGTCCGCGTCTCTACCGAGTGGTGGCCATAGACGCCTTGGACGCCGCCGAAGGAGCGGTGGGTTTCAAGCTGTTCTAGCCGATCCATCCCGCCACCCTACACGTCATCGCCCGGCTTGTCGGGGCGCCTGCGGCTGCGGCGATGCCGTATGGATCACCGGCATTCAGGGGCGACGCGGCGAAGAACGGACCAAAGCGGGATTCAGTAGACCACGACGCTTCGGATGCTCTCGCCGGCATGCATCAGGTCGAACGCTTCGTTGATGCGCTCCAGCGGCAGGCGGTGGGTGATCATCGGGTCGATCTCGATGCGGCCGTCCATGTACCAGTCGACGATCTTCGGCGTGTCGGTGCGGCCGCGCGCGCCGCCGTAGGCGGTGCCCTTCCAAACGCGGCCTGTCACCAGCTGGAAGGGCCGGGTGGCGATTTCCTTGCCGGCCTCGGCCACGCCGATGATCACGCTGACGCCCCAGCCGCGGTGGCAGCACTCCAACGCCTGGCGCATGACCTCAGTATTACCGGTGCAGTCGAAGGAATAGTCGGCGCCGCCTCCGGTCAGCTCCACCAAGTGCGCCACCACGTCGCCGCCGAGTTCGCGCGGGTTGACGAAGTGGGTCATGCCGAACCGCCGACCCCACTCCTCGCGCGCGGGGTTGATGTCGACGCCGACGATCTGGGCGGCGCCGACCAGCTTCAGGCCCTGGATCACGTTCAGGCCGATGCCGCCCAGGCCGAACACCACGGCGTTGGCTCCGGGCTCCACCTTGGCGGTGTTGACCACCGCGCCCACGCCCGTGGTGACGCCGCAGCCGACGTAGCAGGCGGTCTCGAACGGCGCGTCGGTCCTGATCCTGGCCACCGCGATCTCGGGCAGCACGGTGTGGTTGGAGAAGGTCGAGCAGCCCATGTAGTGGGCGATCGTCTGGCCTCGATAGGAGAACCGGCTGGTCCCGTCCGGCATGAGGCCCTTGCCTTGGGTGGCGCGGATGGCGGTGCACAGGTTGGTCTTGCGGCTCAGGCAGCTTTTGCACTGGCGGCATTCGGGCGTGTAGAGCGGGATCACGTGGTCGCCGGGCGCCACGCTGGTGACGCCGGGGCCGACCTCCAGCACCACGCCCGCGCCTTCGTGGCCCAGGATCGAGGGGAAGATGCCCTCGGAGTCCAAGCCGTCGAGCGTGTAGGCGTCGGTGTGGCAAATCCCCGTCGCCTTGATCTCCACCAGCACCTCTCCGGCGCGGGGGCCTTCGAGGTCCACCTCCACGATCTCCAGCGGCCGCTTGGCTTCGAAGGCGACGGCGGCGCGAGTCTTCATCGACGTGGCTCCCAAGGTGGCGGCGAGTGGTAGCGCGGCGGCGATGGGCTTTCCAGCGGGAGCGCGGCGTTTACCGGGTGGCGCCCGGCCGCCACAGGACGTCGCCCGAGGCGCCTTTGTTGGCATAGCGGGCGGCGACGAACAGGAGGTCGGAGAGGCGGTTCAGGTATTTTAGGGCGGCGGGGGTGACCTGCTCACCGCTGTCCTGGAGGGCGACGGCGCTGCGTTCGGCGCGTCGGGCGACGGTGCGGGCGAGGTGCAGGGCGGCGGCCACGGGCGAGCCGGCGGGGAGGACGAAGGAGTCGAGCGGCGGGAGGTCCTCGTTCAGGCGGTCGAGGTCGGCTTCGAGACGCGTGACCTGGGCATCGATGATGCGCAGGGGCTCCCAGCCTTTCACGCCCTCCTGAGGCGTGGCGAGGTCGGCGCCGAGGTCGAACAGTTCGTTCTGGATGCGGGCTAGCAGGGGGTCGAGCGCCTCGTCGTCGGCGGTGTGGAGGCGCGCCAGGCCCACGCAGGCGTTGGCCTCGTCCACGTCGCCGTAGGCCGAGACGCGAAGATCGGTCTTGCGCACGCGGGCTCCGGTGGCCAGGCCAGTGTCGCCGCCGTCGCCGGTGCGGGTGTAAATCTTGGTGAGCCGGACCACTTCAGCGCCGGGCGGAGAACCAGAAGGCGGCGAGCAGGATCAGGATCGCCACCGCCTGGAGCACGATGCGCAGCCGCATCAGCTTGTTGGAGTTGGAGCGGGCGAAGTCGCCGCCCCGATAGAGGGAATAGATGCCGAAGCCCAGCGTTGTCACCACGGCCAGAAGCGCGAGCGGGATGAGGACGTCGAAAATTGAACGCATGATCGCCGAACCCTAGAACGCCCGCCCCAAATTCACCATATGCGTCCGGCCACTACGCAATCTCCGTGGAACCGGACTCCCCCCCGGCCCGCTATCCCCCATCCCAGAGTTTCCCATGTCCATCAGCGTGCAGTCATACCCAGTGCCTAACGAAACCCAGCGTCCCAACCGGCGCGCCGAAAGCAAGGCGCGCACCCGTCAGAAAGTCCTCGACGCCGCCAAGCGCCTGTTCATGGCGCGCGGCTACGAAGGCGCGACCATGCGCGACATGGCCGCGGAGGCCGGCCTGTCGACCGGCGCCCTGTTCGCCAACTTCACCGATAAGGCCGACCTGTTCAACGAAGTGATGCTCGCCGACTTCGAGGTCCAGCACGAGCGCATGCGCGAGGTGCTGGAGGACGCGAACGGCAAGGTCGAGGAGCGCCTGGTGGCGCTCTTGTCCGCCGGCTACGACTTCCACCTGAGCCAGCTGCCGCTGTTACAGGCCGGGATCAGCGTGTCTTGGTCGCAGGGGCTGAACGGCGAGCTCGGCGAGCGTCCCGCGTGGCGCACGGTGCTGGGCTTCCTCACCGAAATCCTCGAGCAGGGCGTCGCCAAGAAGGAGCTGAAGAAGGACTTCGACCGCGAGCTGCTCGCGGAGGTCCTGTGGGACTGCTACCTGGCCAACTATCGCCGCGCGTTGTTCGCGGAATGGGGCCTGGAGCAGCTCAAGGAGCGCCTGCGCGAGCAGGTGCGGCTGATCCTGCGGGCGGTGAAGGTTTAAGTCCTGATCTGAGCCACACGAGAAACGGCCGCTCCGCTGGGGCGGCCGTTTTCGCATGGACCGAGGTCAGACCAGGATGTGGCTCGTGTCGAAGCCGCTGTGGTCGCCGACGGCTAGGAAGCCCATGTCTGAGCGGCCGTCGCCGTCGAGGTCGATGCTGAACATGGTGACGCCCAGCGTCTCCTGATAGCGGATCTTCACGTCCTCGAGCCCCACGCCGAGGGCCGAGAGATCGAGGAAGTCCTTCCGCTCGAGGTCCAGGATGGTGTCGGGCGCGCTCTTGGTGGAGTCGGCGCGGCGGTCGAAGACGAAGACATCCGCGCCGCCGCCGCCGGCCAGCAGGTCGGCGCCTCGGTTGCCGTCGATCCGGTCGCCGCCGCCGAAGCCGTAGATCACGTCGGTCTCAGCCGAACCCAGGATGGTGTCGCGCCCGCCGAAGATGTCATCGATCAGGGCGCCGGCGTCGTCGCGGTGGGAGTAGAGGACGCCCAGGTCGAGGTCGAGCTTGGTGGCGACGAGGAGCTCTTCGCCGTTATGGGAGGCGGTGAAGGTGTGGGCCGTGCCGGTGATCTGATCGTCCCAGAAGTCGTAGCCGAAGCTCTCGCCGGTGATCGTGGCGGAGAACTCGCCGGCGGTCAGGGTGACGCTGGAGCGCGACAGGTTGCCGACCGACCCGCCGGTGAAGTCCGAAAGGTCGAGCTCCGACATGTCGATGCCGGCCTTGAACACGATCTTGGCCACGACTGTCCCCTAAACTGTGACGCCTGATATCAAGGCTGCGCCATGCCGGCGGCGCTGGCAAGGTGAGACTACGGCCGCCTGCTTGCCCAAACGCAAACGGCCGCCCCTGGTGAGGGGCGGCCGCTGTGATCTTAGGTAAGTTCCCTGATCAGATCAGGAAGTGGCTGGCGTCGATGGTGTAGTCGGTGTGGTCGCCGGCGGCGAAGATCGCGGCGTCGGCCTTGCGGTCGCCGTCGGTGTCGATGGTGAAGCGCGTCACGTCCCTATCGGCGATGTAGCTGGCCTTGATCCCGCTGAGGCTGAGCACGCCCATGTCGGTCAGGTCGATCTTGTCGATGTTTTCCAGGTCCATGATGTAGTCGGGCTTGGACTTGGAGGTGTCGGTGATGCTGTCGAAGTGGAAGGTGTCGCCGCCCTTGCCGCCGTACAGCCGGTCGACGTCGGCGCCGCCGTTCAGGGTGTCGGCGCCCTTGCCGCCGCGCATCTTGTCGCGACCGCCGAAGCCGTAGAGGGAGTCGTTGCCGTCGGAGCCGTAGAAGGCGTCGTTGCCGCCGAAGAATTCGTTGGTGATCGCGTCGTCGTCCCCGCTGATCGCTGCGTTGCGAATGGCGGTGACGCTGGCGCCTGTGCCGCCGACGCCATCGATACCATCAATGCTGAACACCTGCGACCCATCGATCACCCCGTCGATGTCGGTGATGAAGCCGCCGTTCGGCACCAAGACAGTGCCGCCGAGGAAGGGCTGATAGGTGAAGTCGTGGCCGTCGAAGGTGACGGTCTGGCCGTTCTTCACATAGACGAATTGGTCGGCGGTATGGACGGTCGGGCTGGCGCCGAACCAGGCCGAGTAGTCGTAGTTGCCGAGATCAACGGCGGTATTGAAATGGACGACGGCCATGGGGCCCCCCGTGTGTGCCGCGCTGGCGGCGTGCTGCTGTTGACGTGAAACGCGACGCGCTCCCTAATTGGCCTCTAAGCATAGGTCGCGCCAATGCGACAGGCGAATACGCCGACCGCGCGTATTCGTCGCAGTAAGCGAGCTTGGCCGTGACGTATTCCGCGAGCCGCTGAACTGTATTTACCAGGAATGGGCTGTGCTTCCGTCGGCAGACGGGAGGCGCCACAAGAGCCCGCTCGCAAAGGAATGCCCATGCGCACCGAAACGCCGCCGGCCGTTCGCCTGAGCGACTACCGCGCCCCCGATTTCCTGGTGGAGGAGGTCGTGCTGGAGTTCGATCTGGAGCCGCGGGCGACGCGGGTGAAGGCGCAGCTGCGGCTGCGGCGGCAGGGGGCGCCGGATGCGCCGCTGGCGCTGGACGGGGTGGGGCTCAAGCTGCTGTCCGTGGTCGTGGATGGGGAGCCGCTGAACAGCGATCGTTACGACGTGACTGGTGACCGGCTGATCGTGCGGGACGCGCCGGATGTCTTCACCCTGGCCACGGAGGTCGAGATCGATCCGGCAGGGAACACCGCGCTCGAGGGGCTCTACATGTCGGGCGGGCGGTTCTGCACCCAGTGTGAGGCGGAGGGGTTCCGCAAGATCACCTACTATCCGGACCGGCCGGACGTGCTGTCGCGCTTCACCGTGCGAATGCGCGGGGACAGGGCGGCGTATCCCCGGCTGCTGGCCAACGGCAACCTCGTGGATGCGGGGGAGATCGAGGGCGAGGGCCACTACGCCGTCTGGGAGGATCCGTTCCCCAAGCCCGCCTACCTGTTCGCCCTGGTTGCGGGCGAACTCGACGTGCTGGAGGACCGCTTCACCACGATGAGCGGCCGTCGGGTGGAGCTGAGGATCTACGTTGATCCGGGCATGGCGGGGCGGGCCGAATACGCGATGGATTCGCTCAAGCGCGCGATGGCCTGGGACGAGCGGGCCTATGGGCGGGAATACGACCTGGACCTGTTCATGATCGTGGCGGTGCGGGACTTCAATTTCGGGGCGATGGAGAACAAGGGGCTGAACATCTTCAATTCGTCCCTGCTGCTGGCCGACCCGCAGACCGCCACCGACCTCGACTACGAACGGATCGAGGCGGTGGTGGCGCACGAATACTTCCACAACTGGACGGGCAACCGGATCACCTGCCGGGACTGGTTCCAGCTGTGCCTGAAGGAGGGGTTCACTGTCTTCCGCGACCAGGGCTTTTCCGAGGAGATGCGGGGCGAGGCGGTGCAGCGGATTAAGCAGGTGCGGGCGCTCAGGGCGCGGCAGTTCGCGGAGGACGCGGGGCCGCTGGCGCACCCGGTGAGGCCTCAAGCCTATGAAAAGATAGACAACTTCTACACGGCAACGGTCTACGAGAAGGGCGCGGAGCTGATCCGCATGCTTAAGACGCTCTTGGGCGCGGAGGATTTCCGGCGCGGGGCGGACCTCTACTTCGAGCGTTACGACGGCACGGCGGCGACGGTGGAGCAGTTCTTCGGCTGCTTCGCTGACGCGGCGGGGCGGGACCTGAAAGACTTCTTCGGCTGGTACGAGCAGGCGGGGACGCCGGAGGTGGAGGTCGAGGGCCATTGGGACGAGGCGCGGCGGGCGCTGGAGCTGACGCTGCGGCAGCGGACGGCGCCGACGCCGGGGCAGCCGGAGAAGCGGGCGCTGCCGATGCCGGTGCGGCTGGGGCTGCTGAACGAGAACGGGGCGCCGATGGCGTTCCGGCTCGGCGGGGCGGCGCCGGCTGAGGAGGCGGTGGTGGTGCTGGAGGGGCCGGAGTTCACCGTGCGGCTGGAGGAGGTTCCAAGCCGGCCGGTGGTGTCGGTGTTCCGGGGATTCTCGGCGCCCGTGCGGGTGAAGGCGGAGACGCCGGCGGCGGACCGCTACCTGATGCTGGCCGCCGATCCCGATCCGTTCAACCGCTGGGAAGCGGGCCAGGCGCTGGCGCGGGACCTGATCTTGGCGGGGGTGCGCGGGGCGGCGGACGCGGCGGGCGCGCGCGCCTTCGCGGAAGCCGTCGGGCGGGCGCTGGCGGACGGTGCGGCGGACGAGGCGTTCAAGGCGCTGCTTCTGGCGCTCCCGGAGGAGGGGGACATGGCGCTGGCGATGGCGCCGGCCGCTGATCCGGCGGCGATCCATGAGGCGCGCGAGGCATTGCGCCGCGTGCTGGCGGAGTCGCTCAAGAGCGACCTTGAAAATCTGCACCAGAGTCTCGAAAATCCACCGTTGGACAGCAAGTTCTCTCCCGATGCGCGGTCAGCGGGGCGGCGGGCGCTCAGGAACGCAACACTTGATCTGCTGACAGCAGGCGGCGGGGTGGAGGCGCGGGCGCGGCGCCACTTCGAAGCGGCGTTCAACATGACCGACGCGATGGGCGGGCTCAGCGCGTTGATGCGGATCGGCGGGGCGGAGTTCGAGGAAGCCCTGGCGGCGTTTTACCAGCGCTGGCGGGGCGAGCCGCTGGTGATCGACAAATGGTTCGCCCTGCAGGCGCGTGACCCGTCGCCGGGCGCGCTTGGGCGGGTGTTGGGGCTGACGACCCATCCGGCGTTCGACGCCAGGAACCCGAACCGGATGCGGGCGCTGGTGCAGAGCTTCGCGATAGGCAATCCGGCGCGGTTCCACGACCCATCCGGGTCGGGCTACCGCTTCCTGGCCGACCAAATCCTGACCGTGGACGGGTTCAATCCCAGCACGGCGGCCAGGCTGGTGGAGGCGCTGGGCGGCTGGCGGCGCTACCGCGACGATCTGGCGCGGCTGATGCGCGGAGAGCTGGAGCGCATCGCCTCGACGCCGGGGCTGTCGAAGAACGTGTCGGAACTCGTGGGCAAGTCGCTCGCAGGCGACTAAACCGCTTTGGGCGGGCGGGCGTCCGGCATAGGATTCCGTTAAGGGAATCGCGGGGCGCGGCGAAAGCGGTGGCGACGAAGGGCGACAGCGCCGCGGACAGCAAGCCTTCGCCGGGCGGCGGAAGCAGGCCCCTGCCCCTGCTCGTCGGCGCGGGCGTTGCGGCGGTGATCCTGGCCATCGCCACGGCCGCCTCGCTGCAACGTTACGGGCGTGAAGGCGGTTCGCCCTTCGATCTGCTGCTGATACTGGCCCCGGTGATCCTGGGCGGAGTGCTGACGGCGCTGCTGCTGCTGCAAAGCCGCAACGCCCAGGCGGCGCAGCGGGCGTTCTCGCAGTCGGAGCAGCGCTACCGGCTGGCGGTGGAGGCGGCGCGCTGCGGCATCTGGGAGTGGGACCTGACCGAGGACCGCGTCTACCTTTCGGACGTGTCGGGGGTGATCTTCGGCTGGGGCGGGGGAGGCGTGGTCTCCGGTGACCAGGTGCTGGAGCGAATCGCGCCCGACCACCGGATGCGGGTGCGTCAGGCGTTGGCTTCGGCCGCGTCGTTCGGAGCTTTCGACGTGTCCTTCTGCGTGCCCGACCGCACCGGGGGTAACTCGTGGATCGACGCGCGCGGCCAGGCGCTCGACGCCCGCGAGAGCGGCTTCACCCGGATCATCGGGGTGGCGCTGGACGTGACCGAAGAGCGGATGACCCAGGCGCGCGCCCAGGCCGCCGAGAACCGGCTGCGCGACGCCATCGAGAGCGTATCGGAGGCGTTCTCGCTGTGGGACCGGCGCGGGCGGCTGCTGATGTGCAACACCAGCTACCGGGACTTCTTCTCGCTCGAGCCCCGGGTGCTGAAGCCGGGCGCCTCGCACGACAGCGTAGGTCAATTCGTGCAACTGGCGATCAAGCAGGAGCATCCGCTGCCTGACCGCAGGGGTGTGCGCGAAGCAGAGCTGAACGACGGCCGCTGGCTGCAGATTTCGGAGCGGCGCACGGCGGAGGGCGGGTTGGTGATGACCGCCGCCGATGTGACGGTGATCAAGCTGCAGGAGGAGGAGAGCCGGCGGAGCGAGGAAGCATTGCGCAGCGCGGTGTCGGAACTAGAGGCCAGCGAGGCGCAGCTGGCGGAACTGGCGCGCAAGTACGAGGCGGAGAAGATCCGGGCCGAGGGGGCGAACAAGGCCAAGAGCGAATTCCTAGCCAACATGAGCCACGAGCTGCGCACGCCGCTGAACGCGATCAACGGCTTTTCCGAGATCATGGTCGGCGAGTTGTTTGGGCCGATGGGGGACGCGCGCTACAGGGAATACGCCAAGGACATCCTCACCTCCGGCCAGCACCTGCTCGCCCTGATCAACGACATCCTGGAGATGGCCAAGATCGAGGCGGGGAAGCTGACGCTGAAGTTCGACTCGATGCAGTTCGAGGATGTGGCCGCCGATTGCGTGCGCCTGATGAGCCACCGCGCCGAGGCCGCCGGCCTGGAGATCGTCGACGAGACGCCCCAGCTGCCGGAGATCGAGGCGGACTACCGGGCGCTGAAGCAGGTGCTGTTGAACCTGCTGTCCAACGCGATCAAGTTCACCCCACGCGGCGGCAAGATCACGGTGAACGCGGGGGTGGAGGCGCAGGGGATGGGCGAGCGGCTGCGCTTCAGCGTGTTGGATACCGGCATCGGCATCGCCGCGGAGGACCTGCAGCGCCTGGCCCAGCCGTTCGAGCAGATCGAGAGCCAGCATTCCAAGACCCAGCAGGGGACGGGGCTGGGGCTGGCCCTGACTAAGTCGCTGGTGGAGATGCACGACGGCACGCTGGCCATGGAGAGCGAGCCGGGGGTGGGCACGCGCGTCAGCGTGGCGATCCCCCGGCGGCGGGCGGGTTGGATGCCCGTATACGCGGCATGAGCAGGCCTCCCCCCGCTTGCGGGGAAGGAGCTTAGTGAAGCGAGCGGAGGGGCGAGTGGGGCCGTCGCCCCTAGGCGCCCTGGCGGGCGCCTTGCTCCCCCGCAAGCGAGGGATCCCTGTTCGGAGCGTTGTGATCGGCTCGCTCTCGTTTCCCGCCGAGCCCGCGGCGCTTGGTGTCCAGACCCCGCCGGAGCACGCCGGAGAGCGCCTGGCGTTCGGGAGGGGTGAGCTGTTGGGCGAAATCGACCACGGCGGTTTCCAAGCTGGCGCGGGCGCGGGTCTCGGCGGCGCGGGCGCGGTCGAGCGCGGCCAGGGCATCGGCGCGGCGGACCGGGTCGGCGGCCAATGCGGCGGCGGCTTCGCGGCGGGCGGCGCGGGCGGCCTTGAGGTCAGGGGCGATGTCGCGGCCCTCGCGGCGGAGCATCAGGCGAAAGGCGTCACGGTTCTTCGGCTCCAGCCGGCCCGCGGCGGCGAGCACGCTGGCGGGGGCCCATTGGGCAGCGTCGGCCTTTGGCCGCAGCAGCAAGGCGACGGCGCCCGCCCCGAGGAGGAACAGGTTCAGCGCCAGGGAGGCGACGAGCGCGATGAGCAGGCGCCGACCGGCCATCAGCCCTCTTCCAGCTCCAGTTCGCCGAAGGCCGACGCCGGCGCCGAGTAGGCGGCCAGCGCCACCTGCAGGTTCACGTCGGACGCGGCGGGCGCCTGGGCGGTCCAGCCCACCAGCAGACCAGCGGCCAGGGAGGCGGCCATGCCGGCGCCGGCGGCGGCGCGCCACAACCAGCCGCCGGTGAGGCGGCGAACCGGCCGTTCGCGTGGCGCGGAGGCCAAGATGCGCTCGCGCAGGGCGGCGCTCGGGACCACGCTCTGGGAGAGGCCGAGCAGTTCGTCCGTCCGCCGTGCTTCGTCCAGCCGAGCGCCGAGCGCGGGGTCGCGCAGGTCGGTGTGCGCGCGATCACCCTCGGGCCAGCGGCGGGAGTCCGCGCCGTAGGCTCCCAGCAGGACGGAGATGCGGTCGCTATCCATGGTTCCTCCTCAGGGCGCCACGTCCTTCAGCGCGGCGCGCAACGCCCCGCGGCCGCGGCCGAGCAGGCTTTCCAGAGCCTCCACCGAAACCCCCATCAGCGCGGCGGCTTCGATGTTGCCGAGCTCCTGATAGTGGCAAAGCACGATCGCCTCGCGCTGGCGAGCGGGCAGGGCCTGGAGCGCTTGGTCCACCCGGCGGCCGGCGTCCAGCGCCTCCAGCCCCCGGTCCGGGGCGGGGCCGGGGTCGGCCTGCTCGGGCGGGGAGTCGGTGACCACCTCGCGCCGGCGGCGCAGGCGGTCGTAGCAGAGGTTCAGCGCCACCCGGTGCATCCAAGTATCGAAGCGAGCCTTGCCCGGCCGCCAGCGCGGCGCCTCGCGCCAGGCGCGCAGGAACACCTCTTGGGCCACGTCCTCGGCTTCGGCGGGGTCGCCCAGCATGCGCTGGGCAAGCGCCAGCATCCGGGGGAGCTTGCGGGCGACGAAGGCCTGGACGGCGGCGGGCTCGCTCCGGCCGACGCGGGCGATCAGTTCGTCGTCCGGGTCGCCGCGTCGGCCGTGCAAGCCTCACCTCGTGCATGCGCCGCGCCCCTCGCGCCAGCGCCAGTCTAGCGGGACGCGCGCTTGCCGTGACCGGGGGTGATGAAACCCTGGCCGTCGCGGTCGCGCCGGGCGAACTTCTTTTCGACCGACTGCATGTATTCGTCCATGCTCAGGGCCTCGTCGCGATCGAGGTCCAGCATGGCGAAGCGGTCCTTGCCGGCGCGCTTGCCGGAGGCGGCGGCGCCGTTGGCGGCCTTCCGCTTCAGCTTGCGCTCGTGCTTGCGGTCGTATTCGGCGCGGGTGAGGCGGCCATCGCTGTCTCCGTCGAGGCGCTGGAACACGCGCTCGTGCCTGGCCTGGAACTCCTGGAGGCTGATGCGGCCGTCGCCGTCCCGGTCGGAGCCGCCTTTGGCGAAGGCGGGCGCGGCGGTGGCGGCGATGGCCAGGGAGAGGCTGGCGGCGAGAAGGGTCTTCATCTGGGTTGAACTCCGTTGAGCGCGGATGCGCCGTTGGGAGTTCAACGCCCGCGGCGGCGGTTTCCGTCGCGGGGCGGCGCCAGCAGGCGCTCGTAGGCGGCGCGGGCCGCGTGCTGCGCCTTCGAGAGCCGCGCCTCCAGGGCGGCGAAGGCGGCGGCGTGGCCGGCGCGAGCCAGCAGCTTGCGAAAAGCCGCAGGCTCAGCGGATGGATCGGCCGAGCGGTCGTTGATGGCCAGGCGCAGGACTTGTTGGAGGTCGAGCTGCAGGGTCCAGGCGGAGAGGAGGGGCCGAGCCTCTCCAGCGCGCAACAGGCCGGCGTGGTGGAGGCGCCGGAGCGCCTCGCCGGTGTTCGGAGCGATTGGGCCGCCCTCCGGCGCGCGGGCGAGTTGGAGGAATTGGGCGGCGAACTCGATGTCCATGAGGCCGCCGCGCGCGTATTTCAGGTCCCAGCGGCCGGCGGCGGGTTTCTCCGCCTCGACCAACTCGCGCATCGCCCCCACGTCCTTGCGGGTGGAGAGGAGGTCGCGCGGGCGGCGGAGGATGTGCTCCACGACCGCCGCGCAGCGGGCCGCAAAGTCCTCCGAGGTGGCCCAGGCGACGCGGGCCCGGGTCATTGCCATGAACTCCCAGGTTTCGGCGTGCCCTTCGTAGTAGTCCTCAAAGGCCGGCAGGTGCACCGCGACCGGCCCTTTCGAGCCCGAGGGGCGCAGCTGCATGTCGATCTCGTAGAGCGGGCCTTCGGCCGTGGGCGCCGAGAGAGCGGCGATCAGGCGCTGGGTGAAGCGGGCGTAGAAGACGTCGGCGCTCCACCCCTTGGCCGCCGACAGGGCGTCGGGCGCGGCCGGGACGTAGAGGGTCATCAGGTCGAGGTCTGAGGTGGCGGTCATCTCGCGCGCGCCGCATTTGCCCAGGGCGACCACCGCGACTTCGCCGGCAAAGGCGCCGCCTAGGCGTTCCGCTTCCGCCAGGGCGGCGGGGGCCAGCGCCCGGATGCAGAGGTCGGCGAGGTCGGCGTAGGCCGGGCCCGCCTCGGCGGCGGCGGCGCGGCCGCTGATCACCTGGACGCCGATGCGGAACGCCTGCTCGGCGTGAACGCGGCGGATCGCGTCCATGGCGCCCTCGTAACCGTGGGCCTCGGCGGCGGCGGCGGTCAGCGCAGCCTCGCCTTTGCCCTCCTCGAAGCGGGCGAAGAAGGCGGCGTCCAGCAGGGAGTCCAGAACGGCGGCGCGGCGCGCCAGCGTGCGGGCCAGGCGCGGGGCGAAGGCCAGGACACGGACCACCAGCTCCAGGAGCTTCGGCTCGGCCAGCAGCATCGACTGCACCTGAACCCCAGTGGCGACGGTCTCAAAGAAGGCGGCGAAACGGGCGAAGGCGGCGTCGGGGGCGCCGGAAGCCGCCATGGCGTCGAGCAGGCGGGGCGCCAGGCGGGTGAGCAGTTCGCGGCCGCGCTCGCCGCGGGTGGCGGGGATGCGGCCGTGGTGCCAGCTGCGGATGGCCGCCGAGACGCCGGAAGGGTTGGAGAAGCCCATGCGCCGAAGCGTAACCAGTGTCTCGGGGTCGTCTTCCACACCTGTGAAGACGAGGCTGCCGAAGCGGGAGGCCAGCGGCTCATCCTCTGCGAACAATTCGCCGTAGCGGCGGTTGACCAGCTTGAGGATGCGCGAAACGTGGCTGTCGAAGCGGCGCAGGTCGCCGTAGCCGGCGAGGGCGGCGACGCGGCGGCGGGCGGCGGGGTCCTCGGGCAGGCGGTGAGTCTGCTCGTCAGCGATCATCTGGATGCGGTGCTCCAGGCGGCGCAGCTCGCGATAGGCTTCGGTGAGTTCGCGGGCGGTAGCGGGGGCGACGTGCCCGGCTTCGGCGAGGGCGGCCAGCGCGTCGAGGGTGTGGCTGGAGCGGAGCGCAGGGTTGCGGCCACCGAGGATCAGCTGCTGGATCTGGACGAAGAACTCGATTTCACGGATGCCGCCGGCCCCCAGCTTGAGGTCGGCGCCGGGCGCGGTAAGCCGCTCGTCAATCTTGTGCACGAAGATCTGGCGCTTGATCGAATGGATGTCGGCGATGGCGGCGAAGTCGAGCGTGCGGCGCCAGATGAAGGGCTGAAGCTCCTTGAGGAAGACGTGGGCGCGAGGCAGGTCGCCGGCGCAGGGGCGCGCCTTGATGAAGGCGGCGCGCTCCCAGTTCTGGCCGATGGTGCGGTAGTAGTCGAGCGCGGCTTCGGCGGGCACGGCGGCGGGGGTGGAGGCGGGGTCGGGGCGCAGACGCAGATCGACACGGAAGACGTAACCTTCCGCGGTGCGCTCGCTCAGCAGCTTGGCCAGGTTCTGGGCGAGGCGGGCGGCGAAGGCGGCGGGTTCGACTCCCGGGGCCAGCGGCAGGGCCTCGGGCTCGTAGAAGATCGAGATGTCGATGTCGCTGGAGTAGTTCAGCTCGAAGCCGCCGTGCTTGCCCATGGCGAGGCAGAACAGGCCAGGCACGGGGCCGGCGCCGCCATCCGGCGGCGGCAGGAGCCGGCCCTTCGCCGCTTCCTCCGTCGCCACCACCGCAAGCGCGGCGTGGATGGTGGCGTCGGCGAAGCGGGTCAGGGCGCCCGTGACCTCCTCCAGGCTCCAAACTCCGCCGAGGTCGGCGAGGGCGGTGAGGAGGTGGAAATCCTTCTTCAGGCGGCGGAGCTTGGAGGCGGCTGTTTCCGGCGCATTGGAGGCTGCCGCAGCGGACTCGATCGTGTGCTCCAATGACTCCTTGGGCGCGCGCGCCAGCAGATGCCGCAGACGCGCGCCATCGCTGAAGGCCAGGCCGGCGAGGTAAGGGGAAGCCGCGAAGACCGGCGCGAGCTGCGGCCACGCCTGATCCAGCAACGGCAGCCAGCCCGCCTCGCGCCCCGAGCCGGCGAGGCGGCCCCGGACGCGCTCCGCCGCCGCCTCGTCGCAGACGGGGCCGCAAGGATGCAGGGAGGCGGCTAGGGACTGCGTCACCCTAGGCCTTGTGCCTAGGGTCCAGGGTTCCGTCGAGACGGGAGCCGCCGAGGAGCCGCCCAGATGGATCCTCGGCACGAGCCCGAGAATGATGCTGTGTCAGTTGGAGGCTGATTACGCCGCTCGCGGCAGAACCAGCGCCGTCCTCAGCCCCGGTCCCAGGCCGCCCGCGACCTTGCCGGGCCCTTCGTCGATTTCCAGCCGGCCGCCGTGGGCTTCGGCGACGGCGGAGACGAGGGAGAGGCCCAAGCCCACGCCGGGTTCGTTGCGGCTGTTCTCCAGGCGCACGAAGCGCTGGACGATGCGCGGGCGGTCAGCG
Organism: Caulobacteraceae bacterium; assembly: GCA_036388855.1. GTDB lineage: Bacteria > Pseudomonadota > Alphaproteobacteria > Caulobacterales > Caulobacteraceae > DASVRA01. The sequence continues at coordinate 43,815 of DASVRA010000036.1, forward strand.
TCGGGCACGCCGGGGCCGGTGTCGGTGACGGAGAACTCGATCTCGCCTGAGGAGCGGCGGCGCACGCGCAGGACCACGGCGCCGCCTTCAGGGGTATACTTCACCGCGTTGTCGAGGAGGTTGGCCAGGGCCTGGGCCAGGAACTCGCGGTTGCCGCGCGCGGTCAGGCCCGGGACCACCTCGGCGCGGAACTCCAGGCCCTTGTCCTCGCAGAGCGGCTCGTAGAGCTCCGAGATGTCGGCGGCGAGTTCGCCGGGGTCGAAGGTCTGAGGGTCAGGGACCTGGCCGGCGGCCTGGAGGCGGGCGATGGCGAGGACGGCGTTGAAGGTCTTGAGCACGCCATCGGAGTCTTCGAGCGCGGTCTCCAGCGCCGCCACCGGATCGCCGCGGCCAGATTCGACGTCGAGCAGAGCCACTTCGAGGCGCGCGCGCAGGCGGGTGAGCGGCGAGCGGAGGTCGTGGGCGATGGCGTCGCCGGCATGGCGCAGGCCGGCCATCGAGCGCTCCAGCCGGTCGAGCATGTCGTTAAGCCCCGCGGCCAGCTCGTCGAACTCGTCGTGTGAGCCGCGCACATGGGCGCGGGCGCGCAGGTCGCCAGAGCGCACCGAGTTCACCACCCCGCTCAGGCCCGCCATGGCGCGCGAGACATTGCGGCTGACCAGCACGCCGCCGACCAGACCTAGCGCCAGCACCAGTGCCCCGGCGCCCCAGAGGGCGCGCACGATCTTGCCGACGAACTCCTCGGACTGGCCCACGTCGGAGCCGACGAACAGGTATTCGCCGCCAGGCAGGCGGATCTGCTCGCCGCGGGCTGCGCGCTTGACCTCGGCGCCCGAGGGGTCGGTTTCGGTGACCTGGAAGTCGGCCCAAGCCTGGGGTTCGCTGAGATCGTCGACGGGGGACTCGGCGATGGTGCCGGTGATCCGCTCTCCCTCCTTGTCCATCAACAGATAGAGGAACGGCGGGTTCTCGCCGGCGGAGCGTTCGATCAGGGCGAGGTTCAGCGCGGTGGGACCGCCCGAGCGGTAGATGGTCTCCAGCTGCTGCATCTCGCGGGCGATCTCGCGGTCGGCGCGCCGCCTCACTTCACCGGCGGTGACGGCGTAGATGTAGAACAGGAAGGCGGAAGCCGCGAACGCGAACAGCGCTAAAAACAGCAGCGTCAGCCGGAACGGCGTAGTGCGGAAGAGGGCGGGGAGCCGCATAGGCTCCTTAAGCCTCCAGGCGGTATCCCGCCCCGCGCACCGTCTGCAGCATCGGGCGGTCGAAGCCCTTATCGATCTTGGAGCGCAGACGGGAGATGTGGACGTCGATCACATTGGTCTGGGGGTCGAAGTGGTATTCCCAGACCTTCTCCAGCAGCATCGTGCGGGTCACCGACTGGCCGGCGTGGCGCATCATGAATTCGAGTAGTTGGAACTCGCGCGGCTGCAGGTCGATCTCCTTGCCCTGGCGGTGGACGGTGCGGTGGATCAGGTCCATCTCCAGGTCTCCGACCTTGAGCTGGGTGTGCACCGAGCCGGTCTCGTGGCGCCGGGCCAGGGCCTCGATCCGGGCGTTGAGTTCGGCCAGGGCGTAGGGCTTGACCAGGTAGTCGTCGCCGCCGGCCTTCAGCCCCTTCACCCGGTCGTCGATCTCGCCAAGCGCCGAGAGGAACAGCACCGGCGTCTGGTCGCCTTCGCGGCGCAGGCTTTCGACCAGCGCGATGCCGTCCATGCGCGGCATCATCCGGTCGACCACCATCACGTCGAACTCGCCCTTGCGCGCCTCTTCGAGGCCGTAGGCGCCGTCGGCGGCGAGCACACTCTCGTGGCCGGCGTCTTCGAGGCCGCGCGCCATGGCCTTGGCGGCTTCTTCGTCGTCTTCGACGATCAGGATTCGCATGGTCGTCCCCCCAGACGTTCGGCGGCGGGGCGACCATAGCGCCGCCCCGCCGCCGGTTTAAGGCTCGATCTTGATCGGGACGAAGGTGTTGCGTCCCTGGCGGTAGACTTGCAGCAGGATGCTCGGCCGCTGCTCGCGCTTGGCCTGGGCCACGGCGGCGGGCAGATCGGCGGGGCTGGCGGTCGGGCGCTGGTTGGCGCTGACGATCACGTCTCCCCGGCGCAGGCCCTTGCGCCCGGCGTCGGTCCCGGCGGTGACGCTCTCGACCACCACGCCGCGCACGTCTGCGGGGATCGAGTAGCGCCGCTGGGCGGCGGCGTCCAAGGGGCCGAAGGTCATGCCGAGCGCGCTTGGGCGCGGGGCGGCGGGGGCCTCGGGCGCTTCGCCCTGGTTGTCGTTGTCGTTGTCGTTGGCCGAGCGGTTCAGCTCGGATTCGGAGGGGCGCATACCCGAGCGGATCTGGACCTGCTGCTGGCGGCCATCGCGCAGCACGGTCAGGCGCATGACCTCGCCCGAGCGCGTGCCGCCGACTTTGCGGGTGAGTTCGGAGGAGCCGTTCACGTCGGCGCCGTTGAACTGCAGCACCACGTCGCCGCTCCGCAGGCCGGCCTTGTCGGCGGGGCCGCCAGGAGTCACGTCGGCGACCAAAGCCCCCTTGCGCCCTTTGAGACCCAGGCTCTCGGCGATCTCAGGCGTCACGTTCTGGATGGTGGCGCCCATGTAGCCGCGGCTGATCTTGCCGCCGCTGATCAACTGCTTGGTGATGGTGTCGGCCACGTCGGAGGGGATGGCGAAGCCGATGCCGACCGAGCCTCCAGACGGCGAGAAGATCGCGCTGTTGACCCCGATCACCCGCCCGTAGACGTCGAAGGTCGGGCCGCCGGAGTTGCCGCGGTTAATCGGCGCGTCGATCTGGATGTAGTTGACGAAGGCCGTGTCGCCGATGTCGCGGCCATAGGCGGAGACGATGCCGGCCGTGGCCGTGCCGCCCAGGCCGAAGGGGTTGCCGACGGTGATCACCCAGTCGCCGACGCGCGGCTTGGCCGAGTTCTCGAAGTTGACGAAGGGGAAGTTGCGCCCCTCGACCTTGATCACCGCCAGATCGGTGGCCTCGTCGCGGCCGACCACCCGGCCCTTCAATTCGCGCTCGTCCTTCAGGGTCACGCGGATGTCGGTGGCGTTCTCGACCACATGGTTGTTGGTGACGATGTAGCCGTCCGAGGAGATGAAGAAGCCCGAGCCCGAGGACATCGCCTCCGGCTGGTTCTGCGGGGTCTGCTGGTCGCCGCCGCGCGGATTGGGCTGCTGGCCCTTGGGCACGATGTCGAAGGGGAAGTTTTCGAAGCCTGGGATGCCCCGCAGGCGGCTGGTGTCCACCTTGGTGGTCACGTCGATCGAAACGACGGCCGGCGAGACCCGGTCGAAGATGTCGGCGAACGACAGCGGCGCGCCGGGGGGCGGCGCGAAGATCGGCGCGGTGGATGCCTTGATCAGCGACAGCGGGCTCTTTTCCGGCGAGCGGTGCGGCGGCGTCCAGCCCGAGCCCACGCCGGCGAGCGCGGCGACGCCAACGCCGGCGGCGGCGATCGCGCCCACGAGATAACCGGTCTTCTTGACGGGCATTCTACTTTTAACCTTCACGATAGGCGGCGGCTGGTTTTTCGCTGTTATAGCTAGGCGTCCTGCCCCCGGACGCCAATCCCCTTCAAGTTACCTTTGCGTCATCCGGCAAGGTGTTCTTTTGGCGGTTGTTTGTCGGAATGGCGGCGGAGCCCTCGCCCGCCAGCCGCGCCAACTCCGCCTCCTCCTCGTCCGACAGCGGCGCCTCCCCTGAACGCCGCCGGCGGCCGTGCAGGAATAGGGCCACGCCAGCGCCCAGGAGCACAACCGCGGGCGTGAGCCAGAGGATGGCGTTGCCGGGCGAGAAGCTCGGCTCCAGCAGCACGAATTCGCCGTAGCGATCGACCAGGAAGCGGCGGATTTCGATGTCGGAGCGGCCTTGGGCGACCTGCTCGCGGATGATCCCGCGCAGGTCCGCGGCGATGTCGGCCTCCGAGTCGTCGATCGACTCGTTCTGGCAGACCACGCAGCGGAACCGCTGGAACAGCGCGCGGGCGCGGGCCTCTTGGGCCGGGTCCGGCAGCCGCTCGGACGGATCGGGCGCGGCGGCGGTCAGCAGAAGGGCGGCGAGCGAGGCGGCCAGGGGCGTGAGACGCCTCATCCGGCGATCCCAAGGAGGCCCAGCCCCAGCGCGGCGGCCGCGCAGACAGCCAAGGTGGTGACCACGCCGCGGTGCAGAAAGAAGAGCAGGACCACCGCCAACGCGGTGAGGCCGAGCGCCTCCGGCGAGACGGTGGCGAGCCGCGGCAGGTCGAGGGCAACTGGGCCGCCCTGGACGTGGACGAAACCGCGGAACAGGACGTGTAGGCCGAACCAGAGGGCGAGGTTGGCGATCACGCCGACGACGGCGGCGGTGATCATCGCCAGGGCGCCCTGCATCGCCTTGGCGCGCTGGAGCCGCTCGACGAAGGGCGCGGCGGCGAAGATCCACAGGAAGCAGGGGGCGAAGGTGACCCACAGCGTCATCAGCGCGCCCAGGCCGCCCGCGAGCAGCGGCGTGAACGGGGCGGGAGCGCGGAAGGCGGCGAGGAAGCCGACGAACTGGGTGACCAGGATCAGGGGGCCGGGCGTGGTTTCGGCCAGGCCCAGGCCGTCCGCCATCTCGCCGGGGTTCAGCCAGCCGGAGTCGACCGCCTGCTGGGCCATGTAGGACAGCACCGCATAGGCGCCGCCGAAGGTGACCACCGCCAGCTTGGAGAAGAACAGGCCGATCTGGACCAGCACATGGTCAGGCCCGAGCAAGGCCAGGGCGAGCAGCAGCGGCGCGGCCCATAGGGCGGCCCAGGCGGCGATAGTCCGCAGACTGGAGAGCCACGGCCGCGGTTCGGACGACAGTGCAGCGGCTTGGGCACCGGTGGCCTTGAGCGCCAGCAGATCGGACCGGGCGCGTCCGATCAGGTAGCCGGCGAGCGCGGCGGCGGCGATCACCAGGGGGAACGGGAGCTGGAAGACGAACAGGGCGAGGAAGGCCAGCGCCGCCGCGGCGACCTTGACCCGGCTGTTCAGCGCGCGCTTGCCCACTCGAATCAGGGCTTCCACGACGATGGCCAGCACCGCCGCCTTCACGCCCACGAAGGCGGTCTGCACCCAGGTGAGTTGGGCGGCGTAGGCGTAGAGGATGGACAGGGCCAGGACGATGGCCGCGCCGGGGATGATGAACAGCAGGCCGGCCGCGAGGCCGCCCCGGAGGCCATGCAGCTTCCAGCCGACGTAGGTGGCGAGCTGCTGGGCCTCGGGGCCGGGCAGCAGGGTGCAGAAGTTCAGCGCCTTGAGGTAGGCGTCCTCGCCGATCCAGCGCTTCTCCTCGACCAGGACACGGTGCATCAGGGCGATCTGCCCGGCGGGGCCGCCGAAGTTGATGAGGCCGATGCGGCCGAAGGTGCGCACCACGTCCGGGAAGCTGGGCGCATCGGCGGCGGGGGATGTCGTGGTCATGCGTCGGCCGTCCTGAAACATCAGGTCAGCGCGACTCTTGGGCGTTGCCGCCTTGGACCGGGAGGCCGCGCGCATCCCGATGTCCCGCTGCTAACCCGAACTGGCGGAAACGGGAAGAGGAGACGCGGCCGGGGTCTGGCGCGAACGCTGCGGCACGGCGAAGCGCAGGCGGCGGTCGGATAGGGAAATCAATCCCCCGATGGCCATCAACAGGGGGCCGAGGAAGATCAGCCGCGCCCAGGGATTGAAGTAGGCGCGGATCACCCACAGGCCTTGCTCGGCCCCGGCGCGGGGTTCGCCCATGACCAGATAGATGTCGTCGAGGCCGCGCTGGCAGATGGCGACTTCCGAGGTGTTCTGACCTCCGGCCAGGAACAGGCGGCGCTCGGGCGCGGCCTGGCAGACCGGGGCGCCGTTGCGGGTGACCGTGATGGCGGCGCGCTGGGCGGAGTAGTTGGCTTCTTGCACCTCGCGGACGCCCTCGAGCCGCAGATCGAATCCGGCCACGGCCATGCTCGCGCTGGGACGCAAGGCGGCGGAGGCTTCGGCCTTCCAAGACGTTTCGAAGCAGGCGCCGAGGACGAAGACGCCGAGGCCCAGGTGGGCAAGCGTCATGCCCCAGGCGCCGCGCGGCAGGCCCTTGAACCGGCGGCCAACTTCCTCGGGAGAGACGCGGCCGAGGCGGGTGCGTTCGGCCACCTCGGCAAGCGAGCCGGCGATCAGCCAGAAGCCGAGGGCGATGCCGGCGGCGGCGAACAGCTTGCGCGGCTCCTGCAGGAACAGGACCAGCGCGAAGGCCGCGAGCGCGATCAGTCCCGCCGCCCACAGGCGCTGGAGCGCGCCCAAGGCGTCGCCGCGTTTCCAAGCGAGCAGCGGCCCCAGAGGCGTCAGTAGCAGGCAGATCGCCATCAGCGGGGTGAAGGTGAGGTTGAAGTAGGGGGGGCCGACGGAGATCGGCTCTCCGGTGAAGGCTTCGCGGATCAGCGGGTAGAGGGTGCCGACCAGCACGGTGGCAGCGGCGGTGGAGAGCAGCACGTTGTTGAGCACCAGCGCGCCTTCCCGGCTGATCGGGGCGAACAGGCCGCCGGGCTGGAGCTTGGGCGCCCGCCAGGCGTAGAGGGCGAAGCCGGTCCCCAGCGCGCCGATCAGGATGGCCAGGAGCAGAGAGCCTCGGGTCGGGTCCAGCGCGAAGGCGTGGACGGAGGTCAGCACGCCCGAGCGAACCAGGAAGGCGCCCAGCATGGAGAAGCCGAAGGCGGCGATGGCCAGCAGCACGGTCCAGGCGGCGAGCGCATTGCGCTTCTCGGTGACGGCGGCGGAGTGGAGCAACGCGGTGGCGACCAGCCAAGGCATGAAGCTGGCGTTCTCCACCGGATCCCAGAACCACCAGCCGCCCCAGCCGAGTTCATAGTACGCCCAGTAGGAGCCGAGCGTGATGCCGACGGTAAGCAGGCTCCAGGCTGCGAGGGTCCAGGGGCGGACCCAGCGGGCCCAGGCGGCGTCGACGCGGCCCTCGATGAGGGCGGCGAGGGCGAAGGAGAAGACGACAGAGCAGCCGACGTAGCCGAGGTAGAGGAAAGGCGGGTGGATGGCGAGGAAGGGGTCTTGGAGCACCGGATTGAGCGAACGGCCTTCGATCGGGGCGGGGTCGAGCCGGGCGAAGGGGCTGGAGGCTAGCGCGGTGTAGCCGATGAACAGGACGCCGAGCGCACCCTGGACGGCGACGGCGGTGGTCTTGAGGTCCCGAGGGAGGCCGCGGCCCAGCGCCACGGCGGCGCCGAAGCCGGTGAGGGCGAGGTTCCAGAGCAGCATGGACCCTTCGTGGCTGCCCCAGACGGCGGCGACCTTGTAGAACAGCGGCTTGGCGGTGTGGGAGTTGGCGGCGACGTTGGCGACGGAGAAGTCGGAGCGGACGAAGGCCGACATCAGCGCTACGAAGGCCAGCAGGATCGAGAGGAAGGCGGTCAGCGCCGCGCCTTCGCTGACGCCGCTCAGTGCAGGGTCGCGGCGCGCGCGTCCGGCCGCGCCGGCGGCAAACTGGACGAGAGAGAAGCCCAACGCCAGCATCAGGGCGAAAGCGCCGAGTTCCGCGATCATCCGGTGCTGGCCATGGCGGGCACGCCGCCGCCTTCGCCCCGGCGCCATTCGCCGGACCGCTTCAGCGACTCCACTACTTCTTTGGGCATGTAGCGTTCGTCGTGCTTGGCCAGCACCTGGGTGGCGCGGAAACTGCCGTCGGGACCGAATTGGCCCTGGGCGACGACGCCCTGGCCCTCGCGGAACAGGTCGGGAAGTTCACCGCGGTAGACTGCGGTGACGGCGGACCGCTGGTCGGCAATACGGAAGCGGACGAGGCCGGAGCCTTCGCGAGCGACGCTGCCGGGCTGGACGAGACCGCCGATGCGGACGGTCTGGCCGGGGCGGAGGTGCCTGGCGGCGGCTTCGCTGGGCCCATAGAAGAACACTACCGCGTCACGCATGGCGACCAAGCTAAGCGCCACGGCCAGAGTCAGGACCGGGGCAACCGCCAGCACCACCGTCAGCCGGCGGCGCGCGGTGGGGGATTTGGGGAGCAGGGCCATGCGGGCGCGGAACATAGGCGCGCCCTCAACCGGCGTCATCCTCGGCCTCGCACCTCGGCACGAGGCCGAGGGTGACGGAAGGTGTTTAGGCCGCGTCGGCCCTGCGCGGCGACACGGCGGCCAGGGCCGGCGGCGCGGCGCGGGCGGTGACGAACTGGGTGATCTCGAAGCAGCGCTTGGCCAGCGCACGTAGCTCCGGCGGGGCGTCCTCGGGCTGTTCGGAGACGAAGGCGTGGAGTTCGCGGGCGATCGCCATCAGCTTGGGCGTGGAGACCAGCATCCGCGCCTGAGTTTCGATGCCGCGCGGGTCGCGGTCGTATTCGGCGCCGGGCACGCGCCAGCCGCCCCAGTCCTGGGCGTCGGTGACCACCACCGGATAGGTGCCGGGGAAGGGGTGGTGGGCGCAGTCGTCGGGCTCCTGCCATTTGTTGCGAGAGCGCAGCACCCGCCAGTTCGCGCCGTCCAGGCCATCCTCACTACGCTCCTCGGCGCGCAGCTCGGCCACCCCGAACTCGCGGCCCAGGCCCACGTCGTAGGTAATCTTGACCGGTTCGTCGAAGCCCTTGCTCCAGACCGGGATCACGCGCTCGACCGTGGCCCAGACGCCGACGGTCTCGACCCAGACGCGCTGGTTCTTCTGGAACAGGGCTTTCGCCATGGGAGCCTCTTACTGAGGCCCGCAGTATGACGTTCAGAGGTTTAGGGGCGGTGAACCGCGCCTAGGCGTCGTAGCGGAGCAGCTGCGCGGGCCGCCCCACCTCGCGGCCGAGCAGGTCGCCGTAGATCCCCATCAGGCCGGTGAAGGTGCGGTCCCAGCTGTGACGCTCCAGCGCGCGGGCTCGGGCCGCGGCGCGGACGGGCGCCTGGTCCTTGGCGAACAGCGCCTCCACCGCCTCGGCGAGGTGTTCGGCCGAGGCGCTTTGCGCGCGCTGGCCGATGCTCTCGTCGATGAGCTCGCCCGTGCCGCCGGTCTTGGGCCCGACCACCGGCACGCCGGCCGCCAGCGCCTCGAGCGTTACCAGTCCGAACGGCTCCTTGGGATTGGCGTGGACGAAGGCGTCGCAGGAAGCGATGAGGCCGGCGAGGCTCACGGGGTCGCGCTCATAGTCCACCGGCAGCACTTGGCGGGTGGGCGCCACGTCACGGCCGGCGCCGACCAGGAGCAGGCGGTAGGGGTCGCCGAGGCGCTCGGCCATCTCGACTAACATGTCGATGTTCTTCTCGCGTGACGGGCGACCCGCGAACACCAGCAGGCGCGCATCCGACGGAAGGTCGAGGCGCGTCAGCAGGGCCTGGCGGTCGGCGCGGTCGGGGCGGAACAGGTCTACGTCGACGCCGAGGTGCTGCACCGCCACCTTGTCGATGCCGTATTCTGCCAGGCGCGCCTTGATGTGGTGGCTGGGCGCGACCACCCGGTCGAAGCGGCGGCAGAACTGCGACCATGCCTTCAAAGTCGGCGCCACCGCCCATTCCCCGAGCTGCAGCTGGGCCAGGGCTACAGCATCGGTATGGCAGAAGCCGACCACCGGCACGCCCTGCTCCTGGCCGGCTTCCAGCGCGGCGTGGCCGGGGATGTAGGGGTCGCCCGCTTCGATAAGGTCTGGGCCGAGCGCGCGCAGCACGCGGGTCCACTTGCCGAGGTTGGTGGGGCAGCGGTAGCCGTCGGTGAACGGCAGGCGCGGCGAGGCAATGCGCACCAATCCCTCGCGCGCCACCTCGGTGCGGGTTCCGGGCGCCACCAAGGTGTGGCGTAGGCCCGGCCGGCCCTTCAGCCAGGCTTGCTTGGCCAGCAGGTAGCGTTTCACTCCCCCGCTCTTGGGGGCGTAGAGCATGGTGGTGTCGACGAGGTGGACGCCCTCGCCATAAGGCGCCGCCGACAGCCGGTGGTCGCGCCACAGGCTCCGGGGCGTCCAGGCATCGGCCAGCCGCGCTTCGCTCAAGCCCGCTCCTCCGCCCCTCGAGGGCCCGCCCGCCGGCATCAATGCACCGGGCGGGCGGGAAGATCAAACAAGCTTAAGGTCAGAACGCCCGGTTGGGCTGCGAGATGTCCTGAACGGTGTCTCCGACGAGCTTGTCCTTGCCTTCGCGGGCAAGGTCGGCCAGCGCCACGATGCCCACCAGATTGCGGTCCTGATCAACCACGGGGATGCGGCGGATCTGACTGTCGGCCATCTTGTCGGCCACGTCCTCGAGATCGTCGTCCTCGAAGCAGTATTCGATGTCGGAGGTCATCACCTCGGAGATCGAGGCGTTGATGTCGCCCTTGGCCACCGCGCGGATGGTGATGTCGCGGTCGGTGATCATGCCCTGCAGCCGTTGGCCGTCGCAGACGGGGATGGCGCCCACGTCCTCGCTGGCCATGCGCTGGGCGACGGACTGGATGGTGTCGGTGGGGCGGGCGACGGTGACGCCGCGGCTCATGATGTCGGAAATCTTCATCGGTACGCTCCTGGCTGGGGTGAAACTCAGCCATGGAAACGGCCTTGGCGGTGCGGATGTTCCAGCCTGATTAACGGTCGGCCGGCGCCCGCGCTTGCCCGGTCTGCAGCAGCTTGGCCAGGGTGGCGACATAGATCACCCAGAGCACCGCGTTGGGCTTCATCAGCACGCTTTCCGACAGGCTGAACAGGCAGAGCAGGGCGAACCAGAGGATGGCCCAGTAGCACTCGCGCCCGCGCCAGAGGCTCCGAAAGGCGGCGTAGAAGCCGGCGACCAGGGTGACGGAGAACAGGCCCACGCCGATGCGGCCGGTCTGGGCCAGCAGATCGTACCAGCCGTTGTCGGCGGCGACCACGTTCCATTGCACCTCTTTGCGCACCCAGGCGCCGGGCACCGACTCCGGCCGCCAGAAGGCGCCATAGCCGAAGCCGCGCCAGGGCTGCTGGTCGATCTGGCGCATCATCGCCTCCCAGATGCCGGTGCGGCCCGATAGCGAGGCGTCCTTGCCTACAGCCTTGAAGAACAGCTCCGGCGCGAACTCGAACAGGGCGAACACTGCGAGCAGGCCCAGGAGGCCCAGCCAGACCGCCGCGACCGCCTGCGCCCCGCCCCGCCGCAGCATCCTGATACCGACAACGCCGGCAAGCACGAAAGCTAGGCCGATTATGGCGGTGGTGGAGGTCGAGGTCGGGACCAGAAGCGCGCAGAAAACGGCCGCGCCGGTCCAGACCTTGCGCCGCTGCGGGCTCAGGAGGGCGGCGACGATGCAAGCGAGGGTTCCCTTGGCCATGGCCCCGCCGAAGGCGTTCTTCTCGTACCAGAGGCCGCGCCAGGCGCCGACGTGCAGCTCGTGGTCGATCCCAATACTGGGGACGGCGAGGCAGACGATGAAGCTGCCGACCGCAAGGAACAAGAAGCTAAACGCGATCAGCTCCAGCATCTGGCGCCAGCTGTATCGGCCGGCGAGGTAGAGGCCGAAAAGGGTGCAGAAGGTCAGCGCGACCGCCCGGCGGATGGTGATGTCGGGCGCCACCGACCAGGCCACCGTCACGAAGGCGTAGGCGATCAGGCCCAGCATCATCAGGCCGCCCGGCCAGACGCTCGCCAAATGCGGCGCCCGCCAGGCGGCCAGCACGACCATGACCGCATAGATCGGCAGCCACATGGTGCGCAGCCACTCGGCGCCCTCGGCCGGCGCGGCAGGGTTGAACAGCGGCCCGACCAACGCCTGGGACAGCAGCAGCAGGATGATCGAGACCACCACCGCCTCGGCGATGTCGAAGAAGGTCGCGCGCGGCGGGGCGGAGACCGCGCGCGCGGGCGCCCTGCCGATCGAAGCGGCGGGGTAGGCGTAGGCTGGTTGCGGCAGGCCTGGGCCCATGGGTTTCCGGTCGCCCTGCGTCGGGGCCTAGTCGATGCCCTTCGGCTTAAGGATTCCTTGTGCGGGCGCGGATGCCCCTCGACAGCCACAACGATTGTGGCAGTTTGCGGGCCCGGCCGCTGGGGCCGTATGGGGGAACGCCGATGATCCGAACCGCAGCCCTTGAGGCCTGGGCGCCGCGCGTGCTGTCGATCCTGCGCATCTTGATCGGCCTGATGTTCATGGAGCACGGCACGGCCAAGCTGCTGCACTTCCCGCCTTCGGACGCGTTCGCGCCGGGCCAGCCGCTGCCGCCGCTGATCTTCGCGGGCGGGGTGATCGAGCTGGTCGCCGGGGCACTGATCGCTGTGGGGCTGTTCACCCGGCCGGCAGCGTTCATCGCCGCGGGCGAGATGGCGGTGGCCTACTGGATGTTCCACTTCAAGCCGGACAACCCGTTCCCGGCCAACAACGGAGGCGATGCCGCGATCCTCTACTGCTTCGTCTTCCTCTACTTGGTGTTCCGCGGCGCCGGGCCCTGGAGCGTCGATGGCTGGTTCGACCGCCGGCGGCCGCTTTCGGTGAGTTGACGGCGGCGGCGGAGGCCGCTCCATAGCGGCCATGCCTCCGGCTTTCGCCCGCCGATTCGCGCTCGAGGACAGCGTGTCCGACGATGGCTCGCTGACGGTCGAGGTCGCGGGCGTGCAGGCCCAGCTGCGCACCTCCGGCGCCTTGTGGCTGGAGGCGGAACGGGCGCTGGTCTGCGCCGACCTGCACCTGGAGAAGGGCTCGGCCTACGCCGCGCGCGGCCAGATGCTGCCGCCCTATGACACCCGCGAGGCCCTGCGCCGGCTGGCGCAGGAGGTGGAGGCGCTAGAGCCGCGACTCATCGTGCTGCTCGGAGACGCCTTCCACGACTGCGCCGCCGAAGACCGCCTCTGCCGCGAGGACGCCGAAGCGCTTTCCGCCCTGGCGAGCGGGCGTTCCCTGCTGTGGGTGCTCGGCAACCACGATCCGGCGCCCCCGCGCGCTTTGCCAGGAGAATGGGCGGCCGAACTTGCCTTAGGCGGGCTGTCATTGCGCCACGAACCCGCCGCGGCCCCGGCCCGAGGCGAGGCGGCCGGCCACCTCCACCCGTGCGCCCGGGTGCTCGCAGGCGGACGTTCGGTGCGGCGGCGCTGCTTCGTCACCGACGGCGAGCGGCTGCTGCTGCCGGCTTTCGGCGCCTACGCGGGCGGCCTGAGCGTACTCGACTCCGCCATCGGCTCGCTGTTCCGGTCCAGGCCGCTGGTCGTGGTGCTGGGCAGTCGCCGGGCGCACCCGGTGAGTTGGACCTCGCTGGCCCAAGACTAGCCCGCGACGACGGCGAAGCGGGCGGCTAGCGCTCCGTCCACCGCGCCGGTGGGGGGCAGGCCGTTCTCGCGCTGGTAGGCCTGAATGGCCAGCTGCAGGGCGGGGGAGGGGGCGCCGTCCTGCGGCCCCCGGTAGTAGCCGAGGCGCGAGAGGGCGCGTTGCGCCAGTGTGAAGTTTGCGTTGGGCGACGCGGCCGCGGGGGCCGCTGCGACGGCGCTGGGAGCCGCTGCCGACAGGTCGGGCCGGAAGACGGCGGCGGCGCGTTCGGCGGCGGCGCGGGCCTGGGGCGACAGGCGGGCCTTCACCCGTTCGGCCGCCGCGCGCGACTCCCCGTCGCCCGAGCGGGCGCCGATCAGGTACCACTTGTAGGCTTCCGCCGGGTTCTGGCCGACGCCGAAGCCTTCTTCGTAGAGACGCGCCAGGTTGAACTGGCTGTCGAGCAAGCCGAGGTCGGAGGCGCGACGGAACCACTGGGCGGCGGCGGTGGCGTTCTTCGGGCCGCCGGTGCCCTCGAAATAGTAGAGGCCCAGGTTGTGCATGGCCTTGCGGTCGCCGTTCTGCGCCGCCCGTTCGGTCCAGCGTCGCGCCTCCGCGAGGTCCTTGCGCAGGCCCGCCTCCCCGCCTTCGTAGAGTTTAGCGAGATAGAACTGCGCCTGGGGATGCCCTGCGTCCGCGGCGCGACGCAGGTCGGCCACGGCCCTGTACTCCTTGGCCTCGATCCGCCGAACGGCATCCATGTAGAGCGCATTCACCTGCGCGTTGGGCGCCGAGGCCGGCTCCACCAGCCCCGGCGGCAGCGCCACCTGCGGCCCCACGGCCACCGCCGCCATCTGTCCCGCGCCCGCGGGAGGCTGCGCGGTGGCGTCGATCGGGCGCTCGCCCTTGTCCTTGCCGCCTTTCACCGATTGCGCGGCGATCATGGTGTAGCCGAAGGCGGAGACTCCGAGGGCCGCCGCCGCCGCCGACATCATCACCGCCTTGCGCGCGCCCGTCCCGTCCTTCTTACGCTTGCCAAGGCTGAAACCGCTGAACAGGCTCTTGCCCGCCTTCGGCTGTGGCCGCTCATCCGTGTGCGCCGCGCGGGCCGCAGCGCGGGCCTGCTCGATCAGCTCGCGCGCGGAGGCGGCGCGGGCGGGCTGGGCCGCCGGAGTCGCGACGGGTTCAGGCGCGGGCGGACGCCGGAAGGTCGGCACGGGGTCGGGCTCTTCCTCCACCAGGTCGGCGACAGCGGCGAACGACTCCGGATCCAATGCCGGCTCGGGCTCGAAGGCGGGACCGGATCCGAAAGCGCTCGCGGGATCGGATGCCGGCGCCGGTTCGAAAGCCGGCGCCGGGGCGGCCTGGGCTCGGGGTGCGGACGGCGGAGGCTCATTGAACGTGGCGGCGCGGCTTGGGGAGGCCGGCGGCTCTTCGACCGGAGAGGCGCGGCGGCGCATGGGAGCCGGCTCGTCGAAGTCGTCGGCAGCGAAGGCCTCCGGGCCGAAGGGCCCGGGCGGCAGATCCGGCGCGCTGAACAGCTCGGCGTCGGCAAAGGCGCGCGCGGGCGCCTGCTCGGCCAGCCGGCGCTGGGTCTCGGCCAGGCGCTGGTCGATCTTCTCGCGCGCCTCCTCCAGCAGCCGGGCGGTCCGCTCCTCACTCTGGCGGATGCGATCGGCGATCTCATCCGACGAGCGCTCCGAGCGCTGGCCGATTCGCTCGGTCACCCGTGCGACCTGCTCGCCGACGTCGTCCATGGCTTGTGCCGCGCGGCGCTCGGAAGAGGCGATGCGGTCGGCCAGACGCTCGCTGATGCGAGATATTTCCGCCCCCAGCTTGTCGAGCGCCTCTGCCTGCATCTGATCGGCGCGGCGAAAACGGGTTTCGACGGTGTCGGCGATGCGCGCGACATCGCCGCCGACCTGCTGGATCGCGACGGCCGAGCGGGTCTCCACACCCTCCATGCGCCGGCCGAGTGTGTCGGC
The DNA here is from genome assembly GCA_036388855.1 of Caulobacteraceae bacterium. GTDB lineage: Bacteria > Pseudomonadota > Alphaproteobacteria > Caulobacterales > Caulobacteraceae > DASVRA01. Next base: position 58,949 of record DASVRA010000036.1, read on the forward strand.
CATGCGCAGCACCTCGTGGCCCATGGACTCGATCGCGTGGGCGGAGCGGCGCTCGGCGGAGGTCACGTGCTCGCTCATCTCTTTCAACGAGCGCTCCAGCGCCTCGAGGCGGCGGCCGCCCGCCGAAGCGGCGAGGCTGGCCGCCAACTCCGCGCGCGTCTCCTCGAACGAGCGGGCGAGCTCGGCCGCCAGCTGCTCGAAGCGCTGCTCCGGCCCGTCATTGCGCAGCTCGGTGTTGCGCAGCCTCTGGTCGAGGTCTGCGAACGATGTCTCCAGCGAGCCGATGGCGGTGGAGGTGCGCGCCTCGGCCTGCTCGATCCGGCGGACGATGCGGCCCACCACGTCGTCGATCTGCTTGTCCGGCGCCCGGGCCAGTTCGGCGGCGCGCGCGTCCACCTGCTCCATCCGTTGCGACAGCTGGCCGAACTCGCCGCGCAGGCCTTCCAGCGCCTCGCCGGTGCGGTGGTCGGAGTCGTAGACGTGGGCGGCGACCTTGCCCATCGCCGTTTCCAGCGTACGCACCGCCTCCAGCGGCCGAGGCGAGGCGGCTTCCGCCTCCACCCGCGCCAGCCGCTCCTCGGCGCGCGCCTGCTCGGCGCTCACGCCGCGCAGGCGGTCCTCGAGACGATCGACGGCCTCCGCCTGCTCGGCCCGCACCCGCGCCAACTGGTCGTCCACGCGTTCAGCCGCTTCCGTCTGTCCACGTTCGGCGCCTTCCAGCCGCGACAGCAGCCCCACCACCGACTGGTCTATGCCGTTAATCGCCAGCATCGAGCGGTGCTCGGCGCTTTCGATGCGCGAGGTCAGCCGCTCCAGCGCCTCCGCGACCTTGGCCAGTTCTTCCGCGTGAGGGTCGGGCTGGTCGGCGTGGGCGATCTCGTCCAGCCACTGCTCCAGGCTCAGACCCGCTTGACGCGCCATGTCCTGGGCAAGCTCGCGGGCGCGGGGATCGACGCCTTTGCTTCGGGAGCGGGCCGGCGCGGTCATGTGATTCGGTCCCCAGGCCTTGCCCGAAACGCTAACCACCGATTCTGGGGGTGTAAACGCGCGTTAACACTAAATCTTGTGCGGCGCGCCTGAATCTGTGGACAGCCCGCGGACCCTCTGAACAGCCTCGGTACATTGGTTAATCGTGGTTAACGCCGGGTTAAGCGCAGGCATTCGCTTGCGGCGGACGGCCTGGGCGGGCACCTCAGGGCCCGTGAACGCCACCGTCACCTGGATTGTCGCTGCCATAGCCTTGGCCATTGCCCTGTTCGCCGGCTGGCGCGGGGCCCGCAAGCCCGACCCGAACCGCCCGCCGCGGCTGGTTCCGTGGCGGCTGATCATGGTGCTGGCCGCGGCGGTGCTGCTCTACATGATCGTGCACCTCGTGAACTTGGCGGGCGTGGACACGGGGCGCTGAGCGGGGAACCGATGCTTGGCGGGAGGGTTCGGCAAGCGAACGCCCGAGCCCGAGGAGCCTCCCGCCATGTCCGTCGACGTCAACGACCGCGCTGAAGTCGAATCCGACCTCTGGGACCAGATCAAGGACGCCCGCGTCGGTATGCTCGGCGCCATGAGCGGCCCGCCGCGCCACTTCCAGCCGATGACGCCTTATGCGGACAGGGACGAGGGCCGCATCTGGTTCTTCACCCGGCGCGACACCGAGTTGTTCAAGTACCTCGGGAGCGGGCGCGAGGCGATGTTCATCATCCAGAACAGCAAATATCAGGCCTGCATCGCCGGCCGCCTGACCGAACGCACCGACCGCGCCAAGGTCGAGGAGCATTGGAACCCGGTCGTGGCCTCCTGGTATCCTGAAGGCAAGGACGACCCCCAGCTCGCCATGGTCAGCTTCGAGTGCAAGGACGCGGAGATATGGCTGAACCAGGTGAGCCCCGTCCGCTTCGCCTGGGAAGTCGCCAAGGCCAACGCGACGGACTCCGTGCCGGACATGGGCGACCGGGCTTCGCTGAGTTTCAACTAAGCGATCGCTAGAGGTTCGCCTTCAGCCACCCCACCGCCCGCTTGACCGGACTCGCGCCGTCGTTGGCGCTGGGCGGGCGCGGGCGGCCGTCGAGCAGCGATCGGGTGGAAACCGCTTCCCGCGGGCCAAAGGCGGCGCGCTGAAGCACGCCGGCGGCGGCGCAGAAGGCGGGGCCCGAGGCCGCGTCGGCGAGGTGCGGCGTGCGGCGGGGGCGGCCGAGGCGTACGGGGCGGTCGAACACCCGCACCGCGACTTCGCGCACGCCCGCGAGCTGGCTGGCGCCGCCGGTCAGCACCATACCCGCGCCGGGGTCGAGCGGGGCGCCCGAGGCCTTCAGCCGCTCGCGCAGCAGCTCCAGCGTCTCTTCGACGCGCGGGGCGATGATGCCCTTGAGCAGGGAGCGGGGCGCGACCACCGGGCCGGCGCCGACGTCGTCTCCGCGCGGGGGCGCCTCGATCATCTCGCGGTCCTCGTTGGCCGAGGCGATGGCCGAGCCGTGGAGGGTCTTGATCCGCTCTGCGCCGGCGACTGTGGTGGAGAGCCCCCGCGCGATGTCGGCGGTCACATGGGCGCCGCCCACGGGCAGGCTGTCGACGTGCACCAGGGCGCTGTTGGCGAACACCGACACCGAGGTCGAGCCGCCGCCCATGTCGACGCAGATGCAGCCGAGCTCCATCTCGTCGTCCTCGATCGCCGCGAGCGCCGAGACGAAGGGGGCGGCCACGGCGCCCTCGAACTGCAGGTGGGCGCGCTCGACGCAGTAGCCGAGCGTGTTGAAGGCGCTCTCGGAGATGGAAACCACCAGCAGCTCCAGCCCGAGCGTGCGGCCGAACATCGAGCGGGGGTCGTGCACGCCCTTCTGCGCGTCCACCGACCAGGCGATCGGCAGGAAGTGGATCGGGCGGCGGCCGGGCAGGCGCAAGTTGGAGAGAGCGTGGGCGATGGCGCGCGAGCAGTCGGCGTCGGAGATCGGGCGGGCGCCCACCGATACCTGACCCGTGACCCGCACGCTCTGGATCTGCCCGCCCGAGGTGGCGACGGTGACGCCCGCCACCGACAATCCGGCCATGGCCTCGGCGCGCTCCACCGCCTGGGCGATCGCCTCGACCGCCTCTTCGGTGTTGACGATGGCGCCGCCGCGCACGCCGCGCGACTGGACGTAGCCGACCCCGGCGGTGGTCAGCGTGCGGTCGCCCTTGCGGACGCCGTCGGGCTTCATGATGAAGCAGCTGATCTTGGACGCGCCGAGGTCCACCGCCGCGATCAGCGGCTGGCGGTGCGGCGTCAGAACCTTCAATCCGTCGCGCGCCTGGCGACGATCTTCGAGACGCGACATCAATTCCCCCCCGTGGCCGGTTCTCGGCCCCGCCCGCACGGGCGGTCGTTGAACATTATTCGTCTTCCGCCGAGACCGGCTCGGCCTTGGCCGGCGCTGGCTTCGCTTCCGTCGTCGGCTTCGCCTTGGCCGCCGGCTTTGCTTCGGTCTTGGGCTTCGGCTTTACCGTCGGCTTCACTTCGATCAACGCGACCTTTGTCTCCGTGATCGGAGACGCAGTCTGTGCCGCCGCCTCCGCCGTGGCGGTTCCCGTCGAGGCCGCCGCCTGTGTGGCTGCCGGAAGCAGCGGCGCGGGCGGCGGCAGGCCGCGCGGCCGCACGGCCACCAACTCCGGGTCGCGCAGGTCGATGCGTTCGAAGCCGAGCTCCAACAGGCGCCTTTGCTGGTCGAGACGGTCGAGCTGGATCAGCGCCGCCTCCTCGCCCACGGCGGGCAGTTGGATGATGCCGCCGTCCTTGAGCCGCAGGTCCCAGCGGCGCCCGTCCACCCGCACGATGGCTTCGATCCGTTGCGCCAGCCTCGGCCGCGCCTTCACCAGCGGCAGTATCTGCGCGGCGCCTTCGTTCGCGCCCGCGCCCACCACCAGCGGCAGCTCAGGGAAGCGGGCGGGGTCGGCCTCGCGGATTACAGCGCCTTGCCCATCAACGACAAATAGCCGCCCGCCCCGCTGCCAGACAGCCCGTCCCGGCCGTTCGCGCACGGCGATGACCACCGTGTCAGGCAGCAGGCGAACGATGGTGGCCTGCTTGACCCAGCCCACCTTCTCGACCCGCTGACGCATGGCTTCGAGGTCGAGGCCCAGCACCGGCTGGTCCTTGCGCAGCCCTGAGGCCCTGAGAATGTCCGCGCGGGCCTCGGGCGAGGCGCCCTGGATGTGCACCGCGTTCAACTTGAACCCGGCCGCGGCGGCCTGGGCGTCGAAGGCCGAGGCGAGCGCCTGGGCGCGTCCGCCGGTGGCGAGGGCCGCGGCTCCGCCAGCCACGAGGACCAGGGCGGCGACGGCCACGGCGGCGGTGGGGCCAAGGCCCAGGCCCTGGGCGGCTTCGAGCTTGGCGGGGGCGTAGGCAACCTGACGCACCTTGCCCCGGGGACGGGGCTGGGACTTGGGCGCGGCCTTCGGCCGGGGCGCCTCTAGGGTCGCCCCCCGCATTCCCGCGGGCATGAAGCGTCCTCCACTATCCACTGAACCAGGTCGTCGTAGCTCATGCCCAGATGCGCGGCCTGTTCGGGGACCAGCGAGGTCGGCGTCATGCCGGGCTGAGTGTTGACCTCCAGCAGAACAAGAACGTCCTTAAGATCGTCATAACGGAAGTCGCTCCGGGTAACCCCGCAGCAACCAAGCGCGCCGTGCGCGAGCTCGGCCTGACGCAGGCAGCGCTCGAAGATCTGCGGCGGCAGGTCGGGCGGATTGACCACATGGCGGGAGCCGCCCTCGCCGTATTTCGCCTCGTAGTCGTAGAAGCCGGAGACGGCGATGATGTCGGTGACGGTGAGCGCGCGGGGGCCAGCCTTTTCGCCCAGGACCGAGACGCAGAGTTCGCGGCCAGCGACATATGGCTCCACCATCACCTGCTCGCCGTAGGTCCAACTGTCGGAGGCCAGCTCCTGGGGCGGCGAGTTGGCGCCTTCGAACACGCGGAAGACGCCGACCGAGGAGCCCTCGGCGTTCGGCTTGACCACATAGGGCGGCTCGATCACGTGCCGCCGCGCCGCTTCGAAGCGGTCGAAGAGGCCGCCCGCCGGCACCGCCACCCCGGCGGCGGCCAGCACGGTCTTGGCCTTGGCCTTGTCCATCGCCAGAGCCGAGGCCAGCACGCCTGAGTGGGTGTAGGGGATCGCCAGCGTCTCCAGCACCCCCTGCACGCACCCGTCCTCGCCCCAGACCCCGTGCAGCACGTTCATCGCCACGTCCGGCTTCACCCGCGTGAGCACCTCCGCCAGGTCTCGCCCGGCATCGACCGGTGTGACGCGCGCGCCAAGCCGATCGAGCGCGGCGACGCATCCGTCGCCGGTGGAGAGCGACACCTCCCGTTCCGGCGAGAGCCCGCCCATCAGGACGGCGACGTGGAGGTCGGACAGGGGACAAGGCACTACTTCTTCTCCGCCGCGGCGAGGGCGCGGAAGTCGATGTCGCTGTCGGCGACCAGCCACAGGAAGGCGGCCCAGGCGGCGACGTTCTGGTTCAGCTGCTCGGGGTCGATCTTGTCGAGGGTGTCGTCCGGCGAATGGTGCCAGTCGAAGTAGCGGCCGGCGTCCTGGGCGAAGCTGAACACCGGCACGCCGGCTTCCTGCAGCTCCTCGGTGTCGGAGCCGCCGAAACGGGCCGGCTCCTGATGGATGAAGATCTTCAGCGGCGCCAACAGCGCCGGCAAGGGCGCGAGCTGCGGAGCATCGGCCGCGCCGGCAGGCAGGCGCAGCGCCCAGGCGCGGTCGCCGCCGAGGTCGCTCTCACCGGCGATGACGGTCGAGGGGGTCTCCCCAGCGTGCGCCTTCTGGTAGGCCGCGCCCGCGCCGCCGGTCTCCTCCGAGCCCCACATGACCACGCGGATGGTGCGGCGCGGCGGGCGCTTCAGGTCGCCGATCAACTTGGCGGCGGCGGTGGTGATGCCGATGCCGGCGGCGTCGTCGTGGGCGCCGGTGCCGGGGTCCCAGGCGTCGAGGTGGCCGCCGATGACCACGGCCTCGTTCGGCTTCTCGCGGCCGCGGATTTCGCCGACCACGTTCCAGGCGGGGGCGTTCTCGGTGGTGCGGTTCTGCAGGTTCAGCCGGATGCGGATCGGCCGCTTGCGCGCGGCCATGCGGTCGATCAGGTCGGCGTCCGAAGGCGAGAGCGCAGCGGCGGGGATGCGGGGGGCATCCGGCTGGTAGTTCATCGTGCCGGTGTGCGGCGAGCGGTTCTCCGCCGTGGAGACCGAGCGCAGCATGAAGGCCACCGCGCCCCTGCGCGCAGCCTCGGAGGCGCCGATGCCCCGCGCGCGCACGGCCGCGCCGTAGCCGGAGCCATCCTGGGTGCGGGTCATCTTCTGGGTGACGATGGCGATCTTGCCGGTGAGCGAACCGGGCGGCGCGGCCAGCATCTCCGCCAGGCTCGGGAACACCACCGCTTCGGCCTCGATGCCTTGCGGCGGTGTGGACACGGTCTTGCCGAGGCCGAGGATGACCAGCCTGTGCGGATAGGGCGCGAGGATCTCGGCGGACTCCGCACCGCGCTCCCAGGCGGTGACGGTGTAGGGCTCGAGTCGGACATTGGTAAAGCCGAGCGCCTTCAGCTTGGCCGCGCCCCATTCGGCGGCGCGCCGGGCGCCGGGGGAGCCGGCGAGGCGGGGGCCCACCTCTGTGGTGAGGGACTCAACCACGTCAAAGGCTGTGGAGTCGGTGAGCGCCCTGTCGCGAAGCTGGGCGGCGACGGCCGGGGAGGCGACCGAAGGACTCTGCGCCTGGGCGAACGCGGCGAACAGGAACAGGGAGAGGACGGGGGCGACGCGGAGCATGGGCTCTCCTATCACTTGGTTTCACCCGCCGCCCACCGGCGAATGAAGGCGTGCTGGTCTGACCATGCCTCCCAGGCGCTCTGCGCCCATTGCCGGACGGCGGCGGCATGGTCTGGCGCGCCGACGACATCGGCGACGGTCATCCCGAAGGACGGCGGCGGCGGGAGCTCCGGCAGTTCCTGCTTGCGGGCCGCGAAACCCAGCATCAGCTCGTTGGCGCCGGCCCCGGCAATCCGCCCTTCGATCTGCGCCATCAGCCTCGCCAGGTGCAGCCCCACGGACTGGATGGCGCGCCTGGAGCCATCCCCGGGGTGTTGGACGGCGAACGCGTCCACCGACAGCCGATGCACCGGCATCAGGGTCGCGTCCTGGTATTCGCGCGCGAGCACATCGTTGAAGGCGGCCCAGCAGGCCGGCGAGGAGGTCATGTAGGCGTGCGTCGGCCCGTCCACGGCGGGCAGGCGCGAGCCGCAGCCGGGGCAGACCTGGATTTCAGCCGGGCCGGCCAAGGCGCTTGATTTCCCATTCGAGATCGACGCCGAACTTGGCCTTCACGTCCGCCCGCACCGTATCTCCCAGGCCTTCGAGGTCGGCGGCGGTGGCCTCGCCGGTGTTGATCATGAAGTTGGCGTGGAGTTCGGAGAATTTGGCGCCGCCGTGCAGCTTGCCGCGCCAGCCGGCGGCGTCGACCAGGCGCCAGGAGCTGTCGCCGGGCGGATTCTTGAAGGTGGAGCCGCCAGTTTTCTCGCGGATCGGCTGGGTGGTCTCGCGCCGGGCGGTGATCTCCTCGATCCGAGCCTTGACGGCGGCGGGGTCGGCGGGCTGGCCCTGGAAAGTCGCCTCCATCCAAACAATCGGCTCGGCGAGGGCGTTGTGGCGGTAGGTGAAGCCGAACTCGGGCAGCTGGAACTCGCGCCTTTGGCCGCCGCGGTCGAAGCCCCAGGCGGAAACCAGCACATCCTTGGTCTCGCGACCGTAGCAGCCGGCGTTCATGGTCAGCGCGCCGCCGATGGTGCCCGGAATGCCGGCGTAGAACTCCAGCCCCGCGATCCCGGCATTGGCGGCGGCTCGCGCGACCATCGCGTCGAGCGCCCCGGCGCCGGCGGTGACACGGCCGCTGGCTGCGTCCGGCTCGACGGTGGCGAAGGCGCGGCCGGCTAGGCGCAGCACCACGCCTTCGACCCCTCCGTCGCGGACGATGACGTTAGAGCCGACGCCGAGCACGGTCAGCGGAACATCAGGCGGCAAGGCCGTGAGGAAGGCGGCGAGGTCGTCGGCATCGGCTGGGATGAACAGCGCCTCGGCCGGGCCGCCCACGCGAAACCAGGTGAAGGGGCCGAGCGGCTCGTCGCGCAGCAGTTTGCCGCGCACGGCGGGAAGGCCGTCGCGCCAATGGCTCATGCGCCCGCCTGCAACTGCTCGAGTTGCGCCGGGAGCGCGTGCGCCCAGGCAGTGATGTCGCCGGCGCCCAGGCAGACCACGAGATCGCCCTCACGCGCCTCATCGGCCAGCGTTGCGGGAAGCGCGGCGGGAGCGTCCAACGGCGCGGCGTTGCGGTGGCCGTAGCGGCGCAGGCCGGCGACCAGGGCATATTTGTCCACGCCATCGATGGGCGCTTCGCCGGCGGGATAGACGTCGGCGACCAGCACGGCGTCGGCGTCGTGGAAGCAGGCGGAGAACTCGTTCATCAGGTCGCGCAGGCGGGTGTAACGGTGCGGCTGGACCACGGCGATCACCCGGCGGTCTTTGGCCACCTGGCGGGCCGCGCGCAGGACGGCGGCGATCTCCACCGGGTGATGGGCGTAGTCGTCGATGACGCGCACGCCGCCCACGACGCCGGTGGTGGTGAAACGGCGCTTGACGCCTTCGAACCCCGCCAGCCCCTCCTTGATCGCGCACTCGGAGACGCCGAGCTCGCGCGCCACGGCGATGGCGGCCAGGGCGTTGGAGACGTTGTGCCAGCCGGCCATCGGCAGGCGGATGTCGTGGAGGGTGAAGGGCTCGGCGCCCGGCGGGCTGATCAGCACGTCGAACTGGGCGCCGTCGGCGCTCATCTCGCACTTGGTGGCGCGCACCTCGGCCTGGGGGCTGATGCCGTAGGTGACCAGGCGGCGGTTGTCGATGCGGGCGGCCAGCGCCTGAACCTCAGGGTGGTCCAGGCAGACGGCGGCGAAGCCGTAGAAGGGGGTGTTCTCGACGAAGTCGCAGAACGCCTTCCTCACCGCGTCGAAGTCGCCGTAGTGGTCGAGGTGCTCGGGGTCGATGTTGGTGACGATCGCCACGGTGGATTTCAGGCGCAGGAACGAGCCGTCGGACTCGTCGGCCTCGACTACGATCCAGTCGCCTTCGCCGACCTTAGCGTTGGTCCCGTAGGCGTTGATGATGCCGCCGTTGACCACCGTGGGGTCCAGCCCCCCGGCGTCGAGCAGGGCGGCGACCATGGAAGTTGTGGTGGTCTTGCCGTGGGTGCCGGCGACGCCAACGGAGAACTGCAGCCGCATCAGTTCGGCCAGCATCTCGGCGCGGCGCACCAGCGGGATGCGCCGCTCCCGCGCGGCGACCATCTCCGGATTGTCGGGCTTGACCGCGGTGGAATAGACCAAGGCCGAGGCGCCATCCACGTGGGCGGGATCGTGGCCGATGAAGATGCGCGCGCCGAGTTCCGCCAGCCGCTCGGTGTTGGCGCCGGCCTTGGCGTCGGAGCCCTGCACCTGATAGCCGATGCGCAGCATGATCTCGGCGATGCCGCTCATGCCGATGCCGCCGATGCCAGTGAAGTGCACCGGACCGAGGTCGAACGGCACGGGCCGGCGGCGCGGGGTCATCGGCTGCGCTTAGCCGATTGCGCGCGGCGGTGGGAAGGGCGCGGTAGCGCCGGCCTCAGTCGCCCATCCCCAGCATGCCGAGCATGGCCGAGCCGGTGGACTTGTAGCGCACCTTCACCGTCCAATCGGGGCTCCAGCCCGCCTTGGCGTTCGCCGGCCGCGGCGGGTTCGATACATTCACCTCATCGCCGTAAGCGATCATCTGCAGCATGCCGACCGGCGCGGCCTGGACCACCTCCGTAGGCACTACGCACTGGGTGGTCGTCGGGGGCAGCACCACCCGCTGCCCGATCAGCCGGCGCACCTCCGACGGCGGCAGGTAGTCCATGAAAGCGCCGAACATCACCGCCGTGGCCGAGGACGACCACATCACCATGGTGTCGTCCTGGCCGCCCGAGCCCATCATCCAGGCGAAATAGCCGGTGGCGCCCTGGACGGAATTCCAGCTCACCCGAGTTCCGCCGCCGCCCGATGGGGCGCTGGAGACGTTCAGCGGAGTCATGAAGTCGTGCGTCTGGTCGAGGGCGAAGCGGATTTCCGGCGAATAGTTGCCGCGCACGACGTGCTCGCCCACCAGCGAGCCTTGGGGCGAGATCTCCACGCGCGAGCGCTCGTTCGGCCATTCGCCGAAGGTGGCGTGGCGCCCGGCGGCAGGGGGCGTGCCCGGGTCGGCGGTCACGGTGGGGAAGTTCGGCGCCTTCATGCCGGGGCCGATCTTCGAGAGGTCGATGGTGATCGGCGGGCCCGCCGCGTGCTCGCCGCAGCCCCAGTAGATCAGCATCCTGCCGCGCGCGCCGCCCCCGCCCATGCCGCGGGAGTCGTAGGTCTGCGGCGCCACCGGCGCGTTGCGGGGGGTGACCAGTGGCAGGCTCGGCCCGGCCTGCAGCCCGGCCGGCGGCAGGTGTTCGGCGGAGGGTTCTCCCGTCGGGCGGCCGGTGGAGCCGAGGTCGAGCTCGAGCGTGCGAGTGTAGTTCACGCGTGCCGCCGGGGGGCGCGCCGGCGTGGCCTGGCGCCTCGCCTGAGGCGGCGGCGCGGCGCGGCGCCCTCCGCCGAACAGGCCGCCGATGGCCGCGCCCGCGTTGCCGCCGAGCGCGCCGCCGAGCACCGCGCCCATGGCGGGCTGCTCAGCCTGGGCGTCCTCCATCGCGTCCTCGGACGACATGCCCTGCTGGGCCATCATCGCGCCCATCATGCCGCCCATGCCGGCGGTGGTGGCGGCGCTGACCCAGTACTCGGCCTTGGCGCTTGAGCCGGCTTTCTGCTGAGCGGCGGCGGGCGCGGCGGGCGCGGCGGGCGCGACGGCGAGCGCGAGTGCGGCCACGGACACGGCCGCTTTCAGACTGATTTTCATCGAATGGAGCTCCCCAGCTTCGGCCCGTTTTTATCAACAAAGCCGAGGCTGGAAAGGGCCTGCGCTAGCGCACCAACCTGCTGCCGGCGATGGGGCCGACGCCGGCGGGGACGGGCACCTGCCCGAGGTCGTAGTTGGTGTTGATCACCAGGGTAGGTGTGCCGGTGAGCTGCAGGCGCTTGGCCACCAGCACCGTCCAGGCGGACTCGCCGGCCACCTTGCTCTTGCCCGTGACCACGAGCTTGGCGTTGGGGATGTAGATCGTGCCCAGCAACTGATCGACGTGGTCGCTGGAGATGAAGAAGTCGTGGTCGTTGGTGCGCGTCGCCGCGATCAGAAAACCGGCGTAGAGGCCGGTGCGGCGGCCTTCGAGGCTGACCCGCGACCGGTCCTTGAACTCGAACTTGGAGTCGCGGTCGAAGAACAGCACCGCGTCCTGCCCCGTCAGGCGGGCGTCCTCGCGGATGGTGAAGGCGCTTTTGACGAACCAATGCTCGCCTTTTTCGAGGGAAACGACGGCGGTCCCGGCGGCGTCGATGGGCGCGCAGTGGACGCCTTTGCTCAGAACGTAGGTCCCCGAGGTCCACTTCTGCGCCGTCGCCGCGCCCGTGCACTTGGGCGGGGTGAGCGGCAGCGACAGGAACGGGTCGGGGATTGCCTTGGCGCCTGAGCGCGGCGAAGGCGTGATCGCGCCCGTCGCCTTGGTCACGGCCTGGACGTAGCCGGCATTGACCGTGGCGGAATTGGTGACGGCGATGTCCTCGTTGGAATGGATCAGGCAGGTCTTGGCTTGGATGGTGCTGGAGTCCTTGGCCTCCACCGTCAGCCCTTTGCTGTCACCGTGGGCCAGCACGCACAGCGTCGCCTTTGCGACGTTCATCGCCGTGGAATCAACCGAGACCAGGAAGCCGCCTGGCGGGAACAGGTTGCCGAAGAACGACGGGCGGCGTCCCTCCAGCCTCAGCTTCAGCGCCTTGGCGCCGCCGGGCATGTCTACGACCGCGGCGGCGGGGGTCAGGCTCACCCGCTGCGCGAGCGGCGCCAGTTGGGCCATGGCGCGCGCCTCGGCCCTGGAGGTGATCCCTTCCGGAATGCTCAGAGTCAGCTCCGCGGCGCCGGCCAGTGCGGCGGAGTCGGCGGCGTCGCGCATCTTGGCCCGGGTGGCGAACAGGTCCGCCATCTCCACTCCACCGGCCGCGAGGATCGCCAGCACCCCCACCGAACCAGCCATTATCACCGCCAGCCCGCCCCGATCGTCCACCAGCCACACCCGGACGGTGCGCTTCGGCGAGCAGGCGGCGCGCGGCGGCATGGACTAGTGCGTCAGCCGGGTCGCGCCAGCGTAGGGGCCGACGCCGTTCGGGACCGGCACCGGCGTACCCCCGTAATCGGCGTTGATGTAGAGGTTAGCGCTGCCCTTCATCAGCATGGTCCGCGTCACGACCACCGTCCAAGCGGACTGCTCCGCGATCTTGCCTACACCGCCAAGAACCAACCGTCCGGCAGGCATGTAGAGAGTGCCCAACAGCTTGGAAACGTGATCGCTGTCAATGATAAAGTCGCTGCTGTTCGTTTTAGGAACGTAGACGACAAAACCAGCAAATATCCCTTTTTTTCGCCCCTCGAGCTGAACATCAGCCGTACCGTTGAACGAAAATCTCGAATCGTCATCAAACACAAGAACGACATCAGTTCCTGTGAGCTTTGCCGTATCCTTGACCGAAAGCGTATCCGTGAAATAGTGTACACCCGGATTGAGGTGCAAGTGTCCGGTCCCCTCCACCTGCACAGCGCTGCACCAGGTGGTGACGCCGTCCGCGTCGCCGAGCGCCTCATAAGTCGTGACGACCTTCTTCCCCGGCTTGCCGGCGCAAACTTCCGGTCCAGGAAATGAGATGCTTGCGAAGGGGTTTGGAATGGTCTTCGCGCCAGTTTCGGCGCTGGGCGTCACCGGTCCCGCGGCCGTGCCGACAGTTTGGATGACGCCGGCGGACATGAGGCCGCCGCCCGCGACGCGAAGGTCGTCGTTGCCATGAACCATGCAGCCCGGCGCCGTGATCTTCGAGGTGTTTTGAAGGTCGATCACCGGCAACGCGTCGGTGCCGTGAGCGAACACGCATAGAGAACGCTTGCCGAGGCTGAGCGCGGTCGAGCTGACGTCGATGTTGAAGCCGCCCGGCGGGAACAGGCTGCCGAAGTAGGACGGGCGGTTGCCGTGGATGGAGACCTTCAGCGCCTTCTTCTTGTCGGGCGCGGCGACGACCTCGGCTTTCACGGTGACGGTCGTGGTGTCGGGGAGGGAGGTCAGCTCCTTCAGCGCGAACGCCTGCGCCCGCGCCTCGACGCCCGACTGGGTGCTCATGGTCAGCTCGGTGGCGCCCCAAAGCGCGGCGGCGTCGGCCACCCCCTTCATCTTGGCGCGTTCGCCGAACAGTTCTGCCATCTCGACACCGCCCGCCGCGAGCATCGCCAGCGCTCCGATGCAGACGGCCAGGATCACCGCCGCGCCGCCGCGTCGATCGGCGCGGAACGCCCGGAGCATCCGGGCGCTTCTTCCGTGAAGCTTGGCCGCCTGTTCTGGACGCCGGTTGCGCATGTCAGCTGCCGGTGAGCCTGAGCGGCGGGGGTTCGGGCGCGCCGCCGGCAAGCTGGTTGATGACGTCGGCGCACTGGCGGCCGGCCTCCTTCAGGCCCGGGTCGCGCTCGGTGGCCACGGCCATGAAGCGGGCGGTCTCGATGGCCAGCTTGCGCATGGCGTCGTGGGAGGCGGCGGCATCGGCGCGGGCGCGGGCGCGGGCCTGCCTCAGCGACTGCTCGGTCTGGAAGGCGCGGTGGACGTAGCGGATCTGATAGCTGATCAGCCGCCAGTTCAGCGGCTTGACCACGAAGGAAGTGGCGCCAGCGAGGTAGGCGCGGTCGATCGCGGCCACGTCCTCGCGCCCGGTGACCACGATCACCGGCAGAGTGCGGAACTGGTCGGTGCAGCGCAGCTTCTCGAGGAACTCGAACCCGTCCATGCGCGGCATTTCGAGGTCGAGCAGCACCAGGTCGAAGGATTCGGCGCTGAGCGCTTGCAGCGCCTCAAGGCCATCGCCGGCCACCTTCACCTTGGCGCGCTCAGTGGACAGGTGGACCACGGCGAACTCGCGCAGGATTGGATCGTCGTCGACGAACAGGATGCGCAGGTCTTCTTCCAGCACATAGAAGAAGGTGCCGGCTTCCTCCCGGGAGATCGGCATTTTGTTGAACACCCCACGCGACAACGCGAGGCCAGTTAAGCGTGAAGTCATTAATCTCGGGTAACGCCGGGGAATAGGGCAGCCGGCGTAACTCGCGGAATGATCATACCTTTTGTTAAGGTTAAAGCCGACCCCGCCGCGAAGCCGCGCCAGTCGATCGCGCGCAAGCTCCTGGTGCTGGTGGCCGCCTCGGTCGGAACGGCGGCGGCGCTGACCACCGGCGTGTCGATCGTCCGCGAGAGCCAGCGCGACGCCGTGCTGCAAACGCAGCGGCTGCAGGCGACTGCGGCGGTGCTGGCGTCCACGGCGTCCGAGAGCGTGCAGCAGCGCGATCCTGCGGGCGCGTTCGCCGCCATTCGGGCGATCAGTATCATGCCAGAGGTCAGCTATGCGCGGGTCGAAGACGCGCAAGGTTACCTGCTGGCGGAGACCGGCGCGGGGGCGCGGCTGGTCAGCGACCTGCAGGTGACCGCACGCGGTGGTTCGGGGGGATGGCTGTCGCAACTGCGCTCACGCTCGGTGGAGGTGTCGGCCAGCGTGCGCTCGGGCCGTGATCCGATCGGCAAGGTGGTGATCCTGGGCAAGGCGGAGGGCGTGGCGGGACGGCTGATCGCCAGCCTGCTGGCCAGCCTCGCCGCCGGCCTCGCCGCAGGCGTGATTGGATTGGCGGTGGCGTGGCGGCTGCAGCGGCGGATCACGCGGCCGATCGTCGACCTCACCCGGTCGATGCATGAGGTGCAGCGCTCGCACGACTTCGCCCGGGAGGTGGAGATCAGCTCCAACGACGAGGTCGGGGAGCTGGTGCGGGGCTTCAACCGCATGATGGCCGAAATCCGGGCGCGGGATGAAAAGATCGCTGACCACGTCGAAGGACTGGAGCGCACCGTCGAGGCGCGCACCGCCGACTATCGCGTGGCCAGGAACGAGGCGGAAGCGGCCAACAGCGCCAAGTCGGATTTCCTGGCGACCATGAGCCACGAGATCAGGACGCCAATGAACGGCATCATGGTGATGGCCGAGATGCTGGCCGCGGGCGAGCTGCCGCCGCGGATGCGGCGGTTCGCCGAGGTGATCGCCAAGTCGGGCTCGTCCCTGCTGGCGATCATCAACGACATTTTGGACTTTTCCAAGATCGAGGCAGGCAAGCTGGAACTCGATCCGACGCCGGTGGACCCGGCGGATTTGGTGGACGACGTGCTGAGCCTGTTCTGGGAGCGCGCGCGGTCGAAAGGCCTGGATCTGGCCGGCTATGTCGATCCAGCGACGCCGGCGCTAATCAGCGCCGACGAGGTGCGGCTGCGGCAGGTGATCTCAAACCTGGTCAACAACGCCATCAAGTTCACGGAAGCGGGCGGGGTGTTCGTCGAGGTGGGCTTGCTGGACAGCGGACGGCTGAAGGTGGCGGTGCGCGACACCGGCATTGGGATTCCGGCCGACAAGATCGACGGGCTGTTCGGGGCGTTCACGCAGGCGGACCAGTCGACCACGCGCAAGTTCGGCGGCACGGGACTGGGGCTGGCGATCTCCAAGCGGCTGGTCGACACCATGGGCGGGGTGTTCAAGGTGACCAGCGAGGTGGGCCGGGGCTCGGTGTTCGCCTTCGCCATGCCCTGCGAAGTTCTGGAGCCGGCCAAGCCGTGGCCCTCGATGAGCGACGCGGGCGCCAAGGTGGCGGTTGCCGGCGCGTGGACCTCGGCGTCGCTGCGGCGCTACCTTGCCGCCAGCGGCCTGTCGGCGGAGGCGGAGGGGTCGCCGGTGCTGGCGGTGGTGGAGCCGGACTCGTTCGGCGAGGCGCCGGCGGGGGCGCCGGTGGTGCTGGTGGCGGAATATTCCGACAGCCTGGCCAGGCTCGAGGCCAAGGCCGATGCCTGTCTGGTGCAGCCGTTCCGCAGGCGGGACTTGCGCGCGCTGCTGGAGCAGCTGGCGCAGGGCAAGCCGCTGTGCGAGGTGCAGGTGCAGGCGGCGCGCGGCGCGGGCGAGGCGCTGCCGAACTTCACCGGCTACCGGGTGCTGGTGGCCGACGACAGCGCGGTCAACCGCGAGGTGGCGGCGGAGGCGCTGTCGCGGCTGGGCGTGACCTGCGCAATGGCCGAGGACGGGCGCCAGGCGGTCGAGGCGGTGGAGGCGGAGTCCTTCGACCTGGTGCTGATGGACGGCTCCATGCCGGAGATGGACGGCTACGAGGCCGCCCATGCGATCCGTGCCCGCGAGGGCGAGACCGGTCGGGCGCGCCTGCCGATAGTCGCGCTGACCGCGCACGTGGTCGGCAAGGCGGCGGACGCCTGGAGGGAGTCCGGCATGGACGCGGTGCTGCACAAGCCCTTCACCCTGGCGGCGCTGGCGGGGCGGCTGGGGCAGTTCCTCACGCCAAAGGAGGGGGCGGCGCCGGTGCGGGCGGTCGAGGCCGCGCCGGTGAACGCGGCGGCCGGCGACGAGTTGATCGACCCGCAGGTCGCGGGCAACATGAGGGCGATGGCGGCGGAGGGTCGGGGCGACTTCGTCGAGCGGGTGCTCGAGCTCTATCGCAACAACACGCCCGCCAGCCTAAGCGCGCTTACCGCGGCCTTCGAGAGCGGCGACTCCCCGGGCGTGGCCAAGGCGGCGCACGCGCTGAAATCGATGAGCCTGAACATCGGAGCGCGGCGCGTCGCGGCGGTCTGTGCAAAGGTGGAGGCGGAGGCGCGCGAGGGGACGCTGGACCCCGCCAGGCTCCCGGAGACGAGTGAGGCGGTGGCGGCCACGCTGGCTGCGCTTGCGAACGGCTATGCGGAGACGGCAGCGGCGGCCCCAGCCGAACCCGCGGCGGCGCCTGTGACCACGGCCGCCATGCCCGTCGGCAGCCTGAACTCGGCGGACCGCGAACTGCTGGGGCTGCTGGAGGGGGCGCTCGAGCGGGACGAGCTGGCGCTGGCCTACCAGCTGCAAACCGATCGGGACGGGGTGGAGATCACCGGGGTGGAATGCCTGCTGCGCTGGCCGACGGCGCCCAAGGGCGTGGGGCCCGCGACGTTCATCCCCTTGGCTGAGACCTCGGGGCTGGTGCGCAAGATCACGCCTTGGGTGATCGACCGGGCGATGCGGGAGACTGCGGACCTGGCGCCGCTCAGTCTTGCGTTCAACGCCTCGGCGTTGGACATGGTGGATCCGGGGTTCCCGCGGGTGCTGGCCGACCTGATCCATCGGCACGAATACGACCCGGCGCGGCTGGTGGTGGAGATCACCGAGACGGCCATCCTGCACAACCAGGACCAGGTGAAGCGGACAGTCGATCAGCTGAAGGGGATCGGAGTGCAGGTGGCGCTGGACGACTTCGGCGCCGGCTACTCCAGCCTGAGCCATGTGCGACAGCTGCCGTTCGACAAGCTGAAGATCGACCGGGACTTCGTCTCGGCCTGCATCCAGGACGTGAAATGCGCCGCGGTGGTCTATGCGGTGGTCAGCATGGGCCGGGCGCTGGGGATCAAGGTGATCGCCGAGGGCGTGGAGACCGAGCTGCAGCACCGGTTCCTGAAGGTGGCCGGGGTGCACGCGATGCAGGGCTACCTGTTCGGCAAGCCCGAGCCGGTGGAGATGCTGCGGGCGCGGCTGGCGGAGCCCGTGCGGGCGCGCTCGGCTTGAGCCGTGACCCTCGTCCGCGGTCGGCGTTGGAGGGGGGGGCGAGTGGGGTTCTCTCCCCTGAGCCGGCGTCAATCCCCTCACTCATCAGGCTGCGCCCGGCTGAGAGCTCCCGCTTGCGGGCAGGCGCCGCCGCCGGTTTGACGTGCCAGTGGGGGGCGCCTACAGCGCCTGCATGAGCGACAGCGTCCTTCCTCAACCCACGTCCGCGGGCCGGCCGCCGTTCCGGGCGGCGCTGGATAGGGTGAAAGCCTATCAGGCGGGGATGACGCTGGAGGCGGCGGGGGTGCGCTATCCGGGACTGGAGTTCGCCAAGCTGGCGTCCAACGAGAACCTGCACGGGTGCAGCCCCAGGGTCTACGAGGCCCTGCGCGGTTTCGGGCGGCTGGAAATATATCCCGATCCGGCGAGCCTGCGCCTGCGGGCGGCGATCGGCGCGCGGCTGGAAATCGAGCCGGAGCGGGTGATCATGGGGGCCGGGTCGGAGACCCTGATCGACCTCCTGATGCGAGCGGTGCTGGAGCCGGGGGACCGGGTGGTGCTGTCGTCGCCGACCTTCCCTTCCTATGCCACGGCGGCGGCTGTGGCGGGCGCCGAGGTCACCGACGTGCCGCGCCGGCCGGACTTCGACCTCGACGTGGATGCGACGATCGCGGCGGCGGCTGGGGCCAAGCTGCTGGTGGTGTGCTCGCCCAATAATCCCACCGGCAATGCGGTGACGCCGGGAGATCTGCGGCGGCTGCTGGAGGAGGCGCCGCGCGATGTGGTCGTGCTGCTCGACGAAGCCTACCACGAGTTCAACCAAGGCGCCGATCCGCTGCCATGGCTGGAAGCGCGGGGCGGGCATTGGCTGCTGCTGCGCACCTTCTCCAAGGCCTATGCGCTGGCGGGCGCGCGGGTGGGTTACGGGATCGCGTCTTCGGCGGAGGTGGTGGACTACCTCGACCGGCTGCGGCCGGCGTTCAACCTGACGGCCCTGTCGCAGGCGGCGGCGCTGGCGGCATGGGAGGACGAGACGCACATGCGCGCCACGGTTGGGATGATCACCGCCGAGCGCGAGCGGGTGACGCGGGCGCTGGCCGAGCGGCAGGTGCGGCATGCGCCGTCAAGGGCGAATTTCGTGTTCCTGAAGCCGAGGCTGCCGTTCATGGAGGCGGCGGAGCGGCTGCTGGCGCGGGGCTTGATCGTGCGGCCGATCCCGGTGGGGGAGGGCGGCTGGCTGAGGGTGACGATAGGGCGGCGGGAGGATAACGACCGGCTGCTGGAGGCGTTGGCGGAGGTGTGCTGAGTTTCCTTCTCCCCTTGCGGGAGAAGGTGGCGGGCGGCGCCCGCCGGATGAGGGGTCGCACCGGCCTCGACGCCAATCCCCAAGCGCCGGCGCGAACACTCGTCGATGTCGGCGCGACCCCTCATCCGGCCGCTTCGCGGCCACCTTCTCCCGCAAGGGGAGAAGGTTAGCTGTCGTAGCTCAGGCGCACGTCTTCGCTGGTCGGCACTGACTGGCAGGTGAGGACGTAGCCTTGGGCGACCTCGTCCTGGCTGAGGCCGTAGTTGACCTTCATTTCGACGGAGCCGGAGAGCACCTTGGCGCGGCAGGTGGCGCAGACGCCGCCCTTGCAGGCGAAGGGGGCGGGAAGGCCTGCGGCGCGGACGCTGTCGAGGATGTTGCCGCGCTCGGCGTCGAAGGCGACCTTGGCGCGGCGGCCGTCCAGCGTGACCTCGACCGAGAGGCCCTGGGCGCGCTGCTGCAGGGCCTCGGCGCGGGCGAGGCGCTCGCCGGAAAGGGCGTCGGTGGTGAAGCGCTCGATTTTGATGCGGTGGGGAGAGACGCCCTTGGCGAGGAGGGCGTGCTCGGCGGCGTCCATCATCGGGCCGGGACCGCAGATGTAGAAACAGTCGATCTCGTCGGGACGGACGAGGGTGGAGAAGACCTCGTCGCACTTTTCGCGGTTGAGAAGACCGTTAAACAGTTCGATCTCCTCGGCCTCGTCCTCGAGGAAATGGTAGACTTCAAGGCGGTCCATGAAGCGGTTCTTCAGGCCGGCCAGTTCCTCGAGAAAGATCACCGAGGCGGTGTTGCGGTTGCCATAGAGCAGGGTGAAGCGGCTGTTCGGCTCGGTCAGGAGTACCGTCTTGATCAGCGACATCAGGGGCGTGACGCCCGAGCCGCCGGCTATGCCGACGTAGCGATGGGCGGCGGCCGGATCGGGGGCGCAGGTGAAGCGGCCCATGGGGGGCATGACATCGAGCGTGTCGCCCGCTTTCAGGACGTTGTTGGCCCAGCGGGAGAAGACGCCGCCGGCGACTTCCTTGACCGCGATGCGCAGCTCGCCGTCGAGCGGGGAGACGCAGACGGAGTAGTTGCGGCGGACCTCCTCGCCTTCGAGGTCGGTCTTGAGAGTGAGGTACTGGCCGGCCTGGAAACGGTAGAGGTCAGCCAGCTCCTCGGGCGCCTCGAAGGCGATGGAGACGGCGTCGCGGGTCTCGCGCCGAACCTCCTTCACGCGCAGGGGGTGGAAGGCGGCGTTCAGCGACATCTCAGTGGCACTTGAAGCGGTCGAAGGGCTCGGCGCAGTCCAGGCACCGCCACAGCGCCTTGCAGGGGGTGGAGCCGAAGCGGCTGACCTCCTGGGTGTGGGTGGAGCGGCAGCGGGGGCATTCGGCGGGCTGCTCATTGAGGGAGGTTTGCGCCGCGCCTTTAGGAGGCGGGGCGATGCCGTAGGCGCGGAGTTTCTCGCGGCCCTCTTCGGTGATCCACTCGGTGGTCCAGGGGGGCGCGATCTCGGAGACGATGCGGAGGTGGCGGTAGCCGGCGTCATCCAGAGCCCGGCGGATCGAGCCTTCGATCACCAGGGTGGCGGGGCAGCCGGTGTAGGTGGGCGTGATGACCACCTGATTTCCGCGCACTTCGCGCACGATGCCGAGGTCTACGACGGAGACGGCGGGGATTTCGGGGTCGGGGACGGTGGAGAGAACGTCCATGACTCCCTTCCCCCTCGATGGGGGAAGGGTTGGGGATGGGGGTGTGGCCAAGACTCTCGACGGGGAGGGCTGAAGAGGAGGTCGCCTCTCCTTCTCAAGACCGGCAGCAATCTTGGCCACACCCTCTCTCCCGGCCTCTCCCCCATCGAGGGGGAGAGGAGAAGAGGCCCGTGCCAGCGCCTTCGCCATCACCACACCGCGTCGGGGTAGGTGCGGGGGAGGAACTGCATGGCGCAGAGGAGGTGGCCGAGGTGTTCGGAGTGGTGGCCGTTGCGGCCGCCGAGCACCGGGCGAACCTGGGGGGGGCGGGGGAGGCCGGCTTCGGCCAACGCGGCGTCGATGCGAGCGTCCCAGGCGGGGCGGAGCGCGGGGGCGTCGATGAGCGGGCCGAGGTCCTCGAACAGCTCGCCGGTGAAGCGCCACATCCAGTCGAGACCGGCGGTCATGCGGGCGCGGCTTTCGTCCGTGCCGTCGCCAAGGCGCACCACCCAGTCGGAGGCGAAGCGGGCGTGGTAGGCGACCTCCTTGACCGCTTTGGCGGCGATGGGGGCGAGGCGTGAGTCGGAGCTGTGGGCGAGCTGGTCGAACAGCAGTTCCTGCCAGTTGGAGAACAGGAACTGGCGGGCGATGGTCTGGGCGAAATCGCCGTTCGGCTGCTCGACCAGGAGGCAGTTGGTGAAGTCGAGGACGTCGCGGTGGAAAGCCAGCTTGTCGGCGCCGCGCCCATTGGCTTCCAATTCGCCCGCGTAGCCGAGGAAGTGCTGGGCCTGGCCGATCAGGTCGAGGCCGAAGTTGGCCAGCGCCAGGTCGATCTCGAGCGTGGGCGCGTGGCCGCACCATTCGCCCAGACGCTGGCCCAGGATCAGGGCGTCGTCGCCTAGGCGCAGCGCGGTGTGGAGGGCGGCGGCGTTCACAGGTGCTTCACGTTCTCGGGCACCACGTAGAAGGTCGGGTGCCGGTAGACCTTGTCCTCAGCCGGAGCGAACAGGGCGTCGGCCTCTCCCGGGTCCGACGCGGTGATGGCGGCGGAGGGGACGACCCAGAGGCTCACGCCCTCCATCCGGCGGGTGTAGGTGTCGCGCGCGGCCTCGACCGCCATGCGCGGGTCGGCGGCGTGGACGGAGCCGACGTGCTTGTGGTTCAGGCCGTTCTTGGCGCGGACGAACACCTCCCAGAGGGGGAAATCGCGCGACTCGCCGCTCATGCGCCGGCCCTCTTGTTGCGCATCGCCGCGACGACCTTCAGCTTTGGGTCGGCCGAGAGGCGACGGTAGTCCTCGCTCTCCACGCCGTAGATGGCGACCCGACCGTGGGCGTCGTGGTGCAGGCCCCAGCCGTAGCGCTTGGCCAGGGGCGAGGTGCGCAGGCACGCCTGCGGCTTGGCGAAGAAGGCGGCGCGGGCGGCGTCCAGGTCATCGTCGCCCAGCGCCTTGCGCCGCCGGTGCGCCTCGAACAGCAGCTCGTCGCTGGTCAGGGCGTAGGGCCGCTCCCGCAGCAGGGCGTACTGCACCCCGGCCACGCCGCCGGGCTGCTCGGGCGCGCGTCCGCTATCGGCGGGGCAGTCGGCCGCGACGGTGATGAAGGCGTCGGCGTAGTTGGTCGTGTGCATCAGGCCGCGCGTTGCTGTCCGGCGCGCTTGCGGGCGTGGGCGAGGGCGGCCTCGCGCACCCAGGCGCCGTTGTCCCAGGCGTCATTGCGGGCCTTCATCCGCTCCTTGGCGGTGGGGCCTTCGCCGCGGACCACGGCGTAGAATTCGTCCCAATCGACTTCGCCGAAGTCGTAGCCGCCCTTCTCCTCGTTCCACTTGAGTTCGGGGTCGGGAACTGTGAGGCCGAGCGCCTTGGCCTGGGGCGTGGTGATGTCGACGAACTTTTGGCGCAGCTCGTCGTTGGTGTCGCGCTTGATGCGCCAGCGCATCGACTGGGCGGTGTTGGGCGAGGCCTCGTCGGGGGGGCCGAACATCATCAGCGACGGCCACCACCAGCGGTTCAGGGCGTCCTGGGCCATGCGCTTCTGCTCGGGGCTGCCGGAGGCCATGGCCATCATGATTTCGTAGCCCTGGCGCTGGTGGAAGGATTCCTCCTTGCAGATGCGGACCATGGCCCGCGCGTAGGGGCCGTAGGAGGTGCGCTGGAGCGGCACCTGGTTCATGATCGCGGCGCCGTCCACCAGCCAGCCGATGGCGCCGATGTCGGCCCAGGTCAGGGTCGGGTAGTTGAAGATGGTCGAGTACTTGGCTTTGCCCGAGAGCAGGGCCAGGGTCATCTCCTCGCGGCTGGCGCCCAGGGTCTCGGCGGCGGAGTAGAGGTAGAGGCCGTGGCCGGCTTCGTCCTGGACCTTGGCCAGCAGCACCGCCTTTCGGCGCAGCGACGGGGCGCGGGTGATCCAGTTGCCCTCGGGCAGCATGCCGACGATCTCGGAGTGGGCGTGCTGGCTGATCTGGCGGATCAGGGTGCGGCGGTAGGCCTCCGGCATCCAGTCCTTGGGCTCGATGAAGTCGTCGGCGGCCACGCGCGCCTCGAAGGCGGCGAGCTTTGCCGGGTCTTCGGTGGAGAGCACCTGGGGCTTGGCGGGAGCGGCCTTGCCGGACTGGTCCTTCAGCTCGGTGGTGTACACGCGCGTCTCCCTCGCAAGCCGCCCAATATAGAATTGACCGACCGGCCGGTCAATTAATGGCGGCGTGCAGGGACCGGTCCAGCCGCCGCGCCAACGCATAAACGGCGCGCAGGTGCGGGGCGGGCTGGTCCAGCCGCTCGGCCATCTCCACCAGAACGCCCAGCAGCGGGGCGAGTTCGAGCGGGCGACCGGCTTCGAGGTCGCGCAGCATGGAGGTCTTGAAGTCGCCGAGCCGGGCGGTGACGGCCATGCGGTCCTCCACGCTCATACCCATCGGCAGGCCGAGGCGCTCGCCTAGGGCGGTCATTTCGCCCATCATGGCGGCGACCAGGTCGCGGGTCAGCGGGTCGTCCAGCAGGGCGCCGGTGGTGGCGCGGGTGAGCGCGCTGACCGGGTTCAGGCTCATGTTGCCCCAGAGCTTGCGCCAAATGGCGAGGCGGATGTTGGCGCTCTCCTCGACCGTAACGTCGGCCCGGCGGCAGGCGGCGGCGAGGTGCGCGAGGCGGTCGCTGGGGCGGCCGTCCGGCTCCCCAAAGATCAGTTTGTCGGCGGCGATCAGGCGCACGCGGCCGGGCTCGGGCGCCTCGGCCGTGGCGTGGACGACGGCGCCGATCACCCGGTTAACGGGGATGAGGCGGCGCAGCGCCCCGCCTGGGTCGACGCGCTCCAGCACTGAGTTTTCAAGCGGCCCCGCAAGCTTCTCGGTGAACCACCACTGGAGACCATTCATGGCCGTGACCACGGCGGTCTGGGGGCCGAGCAGAGGCCCGAGGGATGCAGCGAGCGGCGGCAGCTGCTGGCCCTTGAGGGCGATGACGAGGTAGTCGCTGGGTCCGAGTTCGGCCGGGTCGTCCGAAACCCGCGCGCGAACCGCGGCGGTCTCGCCGGCGGCCTCGATCCGCAGGCCATGATCGCGGATGGCGGCGAGCGCGGCGCCTCTGGTCAGCAGGCGCACGTCCCAGCCGGCGCGGTCCAGCAGCCAAGCCAGCCAGCCGCCGATGGCGCCCGCGCCGACGATGGTGACGGAGGGGGCGCTCACAGCCGATTCCGCTGATTGTCATCCCGGCCGGAGCGGAGCGGAGAGCCGGGACCCAGTCTTCGCATGCAGCTCTGGGTCCCGGATAAGCCGCTGGCGCGGCTTTCCGGGATGACAGTTCTGTTTGTCACGCCCACCCCAGCCCCAATCGTCACGCGCGCTCCAGCACCATGGCGATGCCCTGGCCGACGCCGATGCACATGGTGCACAGCGCGTAGCGGCCGCCGGTGCGCTGCAGCTCTTCTGTAGCCGTGAGGGCGAGGCGGGCGCCGCTCATGCCGAGCGGGTGGCCGAGCGCGATGGCGCCGCCGTTGGGGTTCACGTGCTCGGCGTCGTCGGGGAGACCGAGTTCGCGCAGGACGGCGAGGCCCTGGCTGGCGAAGGCTTCGTTCAGCTCGATCACGTCCATGTCGCCGATCTTCAGCCCGGTGCGCTCCAGCACCCGCACGGTCGCGGAGGCGGGGCCGAAGCCCATGATCCGGGGGGCGAGGCCGGTGACGGTGTAGGCGACGACGCGGGCGCGGGGGGTGAGGCCGTGTCTGGCCGCGGCCTTTTCGGAGGCGACGATCAGGGCGGCGGAGCCGTCGTTGACGCCCGAGGCGTTGCCGGCGGTGACGGTGCCGCCGGGCTGGAGCGGCTTTAGCTTGGCGAGGGACTCCATGGTGGTCTCCCGCGGGTGCTCGTCACGGTCGACTAGGATCGGGTCGCCTTTGCGCTGCGGCACGGGCACGGGGACGATTTCCGCGGCGAGGCGGCCGTTGGCCTGCGCCTTGGCCGCCTTTTGCTGGCTGCGGAGGGCGAAGGCGTCCTGGTCCTCGCGGGTGACCTGATAGTCGCGGGCGACGTTCTCGGCGGTCTCGGGCATGGAGTCGACGCCGTACTTTTCGCGGATCTTCGGGTTGATGAAGCGCCAGCCGATGGTGGTGTCGTAGATTTCCGCGTTGCGGGAGAAGGGCTGGTCGGCCTTGCCCATGACGAAGGGGGCGCGGGTCATGCTCTCCACGCCGCCGGCGATGATCAGGTCGGCCTCGTCGGCCTTGATCGAGCGGGCGGCGAGGCCCGTGGCGTCCAAACCCGAGCCGCACAGGCGGTTGACGGTGGTCCCGGGCGCCTCTTCGCTAAGGCCCGCGAGCAGGCCGGCCATGCGGGCGACGTTGCGGTTGTCCTCGCCGGCCTGATTGGCGCAGCCGTAGATGATGTCGTTGAGGCCGCCCCAGTCGACGTTGGGGTTGCGGTCCATCAGGGCCCTGATCGGAATGGCGGCGAGGTCGTCGGTGCGGACGGAGGCGAGCGCGCCGCCGTAGCGGCCGATGGGGGTGCGGACGGCGTCGCAGATGAAGGCGTGGGGCATGGGGCGTCCTAACGCTTCTCCCCTTGCGGGAGAAGGCAACTCTGCGGAGCGGGGTCGGATGAGGGGTCGCACCAGCCTTCCGATCAGCTGTCACGTACGAACGCCTTCTCGGAGAAGCCGCGTCGACCCCTCATCCGTCGGCTTTGCCGACACCTTCTCCCGCAAGGGGAGAAGGGGAGCTAGTCGATCACCGGCCCGCCCACGGCGCGGCTGAGGCCGGTGAAGTCGGCCACCGCCCGCCCGTCGGCGGTGCGGACGGCGACGTGGTAGACGCCGGAGCGGCCGGCCAGCGCGGTCTCCCGGGCTTCGGCGATCAGGCGCTCGCCTTCGCGGGCGGGGCTGAGGAAGGCGATCGAGGCGTGCTGGGCGACCGTGACCTGGTTGCGGCTGTTGCAGGCGTAGGCGAAGGCGGTGTCGGCCAGGGCGAAGACCATGCCGCCGTGCGCGGTCGCGTGGCCGTTGAGCATGTCGGGGCGCAGGCTCATGGCGATGCGGGCGTAGCCTTCGCGCGCCTCCTCGATTTCGACAGCCCAGGCGGGGCCGGTCCCTTCGCGGGCCAGCATGGCCGCGGCGACCCTGGCGGCGAGGTCGTCGGCCTCGCTCATCGGCGCGCTTGCCCGAAGGCGCGGGTGGGTGCGAAAGGCATTGACCATGCCCTACGAGACCATCCTCTTCGAGATCAAGGACGGCCTGGCGCGGCTGACTCTCAATCGGCCCGACCGGCTGAACAGCTTCAACGCCCAGATGCACGGCGAGGTGGCGCAGGCGCTGTCGGCGGTGGAGGCGGAGGGATCGGGCGCGCGCTGCCTGCTGATCACCGGCGCT
This sequence comes from Caulobacteraceae bacterium, assembly GCA_036388855.1. GTDB lineage: Bacteria > Pseudomonadota > Alphaproteobacteria > Caulobacterales > Caulobacteraceae > DASVRA01. The sequence goes on from DASVRA010000036.1 coordinate 85,584, forward strand.
GGGCGCGGGTTCTGCGCCGGGCAGGACCTGGGGGACCGTGCGGTGGCGCCGGGGGCGGAGCCGGTGGACCTCGGCCATTCGGTGGAGACCTACTACAACCCTCTGGTCCGGCGGCTGGTGACCCTGCCGATGCCGGTGGTGTGCGCGGTCAACGGCGTGGCGGCGGGGGCCGGGGCCAACATCGCCATCGCCTGCGACATCGTGCTGGCGGCGCGCTCGGCCAGGTTCATCGAGAGCTTCGCCAACATCGGCCTGATCCCTGACAGCGGCGGCACCTGGCACCTCCCCCGGCATGTGGGCCAGGCGCGGGCGCTGGGGATGGCGCTGACCGGGGAGGCGGTGAGCGCGGAGAAGGCCGAGGCCTGGGGGCTGATCTGGAGGTGCGTCGATGACGACCGGCTGATGGAAGAGGCGGAGGCGCTGGGGATGAAGTTCGCGGCAGGCCCCACGCGGGGGCTGGCGGCGACCAAGCGGGCGATCCGGGGGGCCTGGTTCAAGCCTCTGGGCGAAGAGCTGGAGAACGAGCGCGACCTGATGCGTGAGCTCGGGCGCTCGGTGGATTACCAGGAGGGCGTCGCGGCGTTCATGGCGAAACGGCCGCCGAGGTTTGAGGGTCGCTGATGGACGCTGAAGGCCGCGAAAACAGAAACAGCGCCGTCGCAGAGGCGCATCGGGGCGATGTCTGGACCTCGCGCTTCGCCTTCCTCTACGCGGCGGCGGCGGCGGCGATCGGGCTGGGGAGCCTGTGGCGGTTCCCGTATGTCGCGGGGGCGAACGGCGGCGGGGCGTTCGTGCTGCTCTACCTGCTGTTCGTGTTCGCGCTGTGCGTGCCGCTGATGCTGGCGGAGATGTGGATCGGGCGGCGCGGGCACGGCAGCGCGGTGGCCAGCGTGGCCAAGGTCATCGCCGACGAGCGGGCCTGGCGCGGCTGGAAGCTGATCGGCTGGCTCAGCATCCTGATCCCGTTCCTGGGCCTCAGCTACTACAGCGTGGTGGCCGGTTGGGGGCTCGACTACGCGCGGGTGGCCATCGCCAGCGGCTTCGGGGGGTTCGACGCGGCGCGGTCGCTGGCGACCTTCGACAACCTGGTGGCCTCGCCGGTGCGGCAGGGGCTGCTGCAGTTCCTGTTCATCGCCGGCGTGGCCACGGTCGTCGCGCTCGGCGTGCGCCGAGGGATCGAGGTGGTGTCGCGGATCAAGATGATCGCGCTGGCGGTGATCCTGCTGGGCCTGGTCGCGCACAACGCCGTCGCCTATGGCCTCGCGCAGGGCGGGGGTTTCCTGTTCGTGCCGGACTTCGGCGCGCTGACGCCGCAGGCGGTGCTGACGGCGCTGGGCCAGGCGCTGTTCTCCACCGCGATCGGGGTGGGGGTGATGATGACTTACAGCGCCTATCTGCCGAAGGGCTCGTCGCTGCCGCAGTCGGCGCTGATCATCAACGGCGCGGTCGCCGTGGTGGCGATGCTGGCGGGGCTGGCGATCTTCCCGATCGTTTTCGCCTTCGGGCTGAAGCCGGCCGAGGGGCCGAACCTGATCTTCGTCACCTTGCCCGTGGCGTTCGGGCAGATGCCGGGCGGGCGGCTGGTCGGCATCGCCTTCTTCGTGCTGATCGTGCTGGGCGCTTTCACCACCGCCGTGGGGATGCTGGAGCCGGTGGTGGCCTGGCTGAAGGAGCGGATCGCCTGGAGCCGGCCTGCGCTGGCGGCGGCGGCGGGGCTGGTGGTGTTCGCGATCGGGCTGCCGTCGCTGCTGTCCTTCAACGTGCTCAAGGACTTCCACCCGCTGGCGGGCGTGCCGGGGCTGGGAACGCTCAACGTGTTCGACTTCCTGGATCAGGGCATCGCCAACATCCTGCTGCCGCTGAACGCGCTGCTGATCGCGCTGTTCGTGGGTTGGGCCGTTGCGCGCGGAGTGGAGCGGGCTGATCTCGGCATGAGCGGCGCCACGTTCGGCGCCTGGCGGCTGGCGCTGCGGTTCCTGGCGCCCATCGCCATCATCGGGCTGATGGTCAGCCTGATCAGCTGAGGGCGCCCGTTGACCTTTGCGCTTGTGCGAGGCGCGGCCTGCGCTAAGCCATTTCCGCCGCTTTGGAGGGCTCCTTGACCCGCTTCAGAACCGCTCTCGCCGCACTGGGGCTGGCCGCCGCGATGCAGGCTGCGCCGGCCGCCGCCGAAAACCTGGTGATTGAACACGTCACGGTCGTCGACGGCACCGGCCGCCCGGCCCAGTCTGATATGAGCGTTGTCGTCGAGGGCGACCGCTTCACCCGCATTGTGCCGAGCTCCGCGCTCGGCAACGTTTCCGGCCGCCGCATCGACGGGCGCGGCAAGTTCCTGATGCCGGGGCTGATCGACGTGCACATCCACCTGCGCGGCGCGCGCGGGGAGGGCGCGCGGATGGTGGGGATCGCCAAGCCCGGCGCCGCCGCCCCGACCGCGCCGATCGTCAAGGCCGGGCCGGCGGCCATTAACCGCGAGGGGGCGTTGGGGGCGCTGGCGGGGTTCATCTATTCGGGGGTGACCAGCGTCTATGACGCTGGCAACGACCCCAAGCTGATCCTGCCGCTGCGCGCGGAGGAGCGGGCGGGGAAAATCGCCTCGCCCCGCATCTTCGCCACCGGCAACCTGATCACCACGCCGGGCGGCCACGGCGGCGAGATGGCGATCACGGTGGAGAGCTGGCCGCAGGCCAAGGCGGCGCTCGACCGGCACATCGCCGAGCAGCAGCCCGACATGGTCAAGCTCACCTATGACGAGCACGGCTGGGGTTCGCGGCCGCAGATCCCGCTGCTGCCGCCCGAGCTGATGCAGGAGATCGTCAAGTACTACAACCAGCACGGCATTCGATCGACGGTGCATACCTCGAACGAGAACCGCTCGATCGAGGCGATCTACGCCGGCGTGGACACCCTGGCGCACCCGGTGATCCAGGGGCCGGTCAGCGACGAGTTCGTGCGGCTGATGGGGGCGAAGAAGACGCCGTTCGCCAGCACCCTGACCATCGGCGAGGGCTACAGCCGCCTGGTCGAGCATCCGGAGTTCCTCGACCAGCCGCTCTACCAGGCGGCGCTGACGCCGGCGGAGATCGCCGATCTGCGCGCCAAGACCCTGCCGCAGTGGCGCGAGCGGCCCTGGACCTGGTGGATGAAGCTGATGACGCCGATCGCGCAGGAGAACATCCGCAAGATCGACGCGGCGGGCGGGGTGGTGGCGGTCGGCAGCGACCAGTCGCTGGGGCCGGCGACGCACCGGGAGATGGAGCTGCTGCAGGCGGCGGGGATCGCCCCGCTGGAGGTGATCCGGGCGGCGACGCTGAACGGGGCGCGGTTCCTCGGCAAGGAGGACCAGCTGGGTTCGATCGAACCGGGCAAGCTGGCGGACGCGGTGCTGCTGAACGCCGACCCCGGCCGCGACGTGAATAACGCCAAGCAGATCGCCCTGGTGATCAAGGGCGGCCGGATCGTGCGCGAGGCCGAGTTGCCGCTGCCGGGCGGCCCCCGGGCGAACCGGCTGCCGTGATGCGCGGCGAGGAGCTGCGCGCGGCGGCGGAGCCGGTGGGGCCGGCGGAGGTGCTGCTGCCATGCTCGGAGCTGGCGCCGACGCTCGAGTTCTTCACCGGGTTGGGATTTCGGGTGGAGACGATCTTCCCGGCCGAGGATCCGGAGGTGGCGAGCCTGTCGGGCTATGGCCTGCGCCTGCGGCTGGAGCCCGGCGACGGCGCGCCCGGCCGTATCAGGATCGGCGCGCGAAGGTACGACGCGCTGGGGGCGAAGCCGGTGACGGCGCCGAACGGCACGGCCATCGAGTTCGTCGACCCCGATCCGCCGTTCGTGATGCCGCCTTTCCAGCCGGAGTTTGTGATCACGCGCCGCGAGGGCGGCCCGGCGGAGGGACAGGGCCGGGCGGGCATGACCTACCGCGACCTGATCCCGAGCCGGCTCGGCGGGCGCTACATCGCCTCGCACATCTCGATCCCGGAGGGCGGGCCGGTCTCCGACTGGGCGCACTACCACAAGATCGGGTTCCAGATGATCTTCGTGCGGCGCGGCTGGGTGCGGGTCGCCTACGAGGACCAGGGGCCGGAGTTCGTGATGGAGGCCCACGACTGCGTGCTGCAGCCGCCGCGCATCCGCCACCGGGTGCTGGAGAGCTCGCCCGGCTTCGAGGTGGTCGAGATCGGCTGCCCGGCGCTGCACGAGACGCTGGCGGACCCGGAGATGGTGCTGCCCACGGGCCGCCATCTGCCGGACCGCGACTTCGGCGGGCAGCGGTTCCTGCGCCACATCGCGCGCGAGACGCCTTGGCGTCCCGTGGACGGCGGCTTCGAGGCGCAGGTGACGGGGATGTACGAGGCGACCGGCGGCATCGCGCGGGTGCGGGTGCTGCGGCCGGCGGGCGCGGACGCGGCCGAAATGGAGCCGCACGACGGAGAGCTGCTGTTCGGCTTCCTGCTCGAAGGCTCAGCCACGCTCGACTGCCGCGGCCGGCAGGCGCTTGGGCCTGCGGACGCCTTCGTGATCCCGCCCGGAGAGCCGTGGGGGCTGCGGGACTGCACGCGCGACCTGAGCCTGCTCGAGGTCAGGACCTACCAGGACTAGCCGTCAGGGCAGTTCCTCGCCACCGGGCGCGGGGCGGATCGTCAGGCGGTCCTCCGGCGGCACGGCGATAGCCGGCCGCCGCGCGCGGCGAAGCGCGGTGTTGAGCGAGGCAAGGTCCTCTTCGCGGGTTCGCCTCCAGTTGGCCGCGACGCGTCCGATCTCCGCCGCCGCCTCGTCGACCACTTGCGCTTGCGCGGGCGTGGGCGCGGCGTCGGCGGACTCCAGGTCCGTCTCCACCGAGGTGAGGACGCCGTCGGCCTTGGTCAGGGACGAGCTGGCCTCGCCCGCGGGGTCCGTCGCCTGCAGCAGCGCCATGGACTGGGCGCCCGCAGCCGCCGGCGTGGCGGCGCCCAGCCGCTCCAGCTGTTCATGCACGGCGCTCATTTCGCCGTAGGCGCGGCGGCCCTCGGCGAGGACGCCGGCGATCCGCTTGGACAGCGACAGCGAGGTGGTCAGGGCCTCGGCGGGGACGTTGACGCGCGGGTCCTGGCGCAGGCGCAGCGTCGAGCGTTGCTCGCGCCCATCTACCCGCAGCACCACCGTGTAATCACCGGGCAGGGCGAGCGGGCCTTGCGGGTTTACCGGCGTGTCGCGGCCGTAAGTGGCGGCGATGGAGTATTCGTAGGAAATCGCCTTGGGCCGCTCGTACCGGAGGTTCCAGACCACCCGATGGTGGCCGGCGGCTTTCGGCAGCGCCTGGCGCGGCTTGAGCCAAGCGGCCGAGAAATAGACGTTCCCCTTTGGCGGGTCGGGGGCCTCTTCGCTGTTCAGCCGCTGGACCAGCGCGCCCGAGCCGTCGCGGATCTCGAGGTTTATGCGGCGGGCGCCGTCGCGCAGCCAGTAGTCGATTACCGCCCCCTGCGGCGGGTTCTCGCCGACCGGCGTCTCCGGCGGCAGCGGGGTGTCGCGGTTGCTGTTGGGCCGCACGCGGACAGCCGCCGAGGGCGTGAACAGCTGGAACGGCCGCCGCGCCAGGTCGGCCGACGCCTGACGCAGCGGGGCCAGGTCGTCGAGCACCCAGAGCGCGCGGCCCTGGGTGGCGGCGATCAGGTCGTCGCCGTGGACCAGCAGGTCGCGCACCCAGGCGTTCGGCAGGTCGAGCTGCAGCGGCCGCCAGGCGCGCCCGTCGTCGAAGGAGACGTAAACGCCCGCGTCCGTGCCCGCGTAGAGCAGGCCCGGCCGCGCGGGATCGGCGCGCACGACGCTGACCAGGTGATGCGGCGGCAGCCCTGCGGTGGCTTCGCGCCAAGTGCGCCCGCCGTCGGAGGAGGCGAGCACGTGCGGCTCGAAGTCGTCCTGGCGGTGGTTGTCGACCGCGAGGTAGACCGAGCCTGGCTTGGGTCCGAGGTCGATCGAGGACACCTTCGCCCAGGACGGCAGCTGCCGGGGCGTCAGGTTGCGCCAGGTGGCGCCGCCGTCGACGGTCTGCTGGACCAGGCCGTTGTCGGTCCCGACCCAGACCTCGCCCGGGTTCGCGGCCGAGGGGGTAATGGTCCAGATCACGCCGAAGCCGCAGGCCGTGGCGCGGGCGACCGGCACGTTGCCGCCGCAATCCTTGGCGTTGGGGTCGGCGCCGGTTAGATCCGGGCTGATCGTGCGCCAGTTTTGGCCGCGGTCGGTGGAGGCGAACAGCACCTGCGAGCCGGCGTAGAGCGTCACCGGCCCGGTGCGCGAGACCGCCATCGGCGCGACCCACCCGTAGCGGTGCTTCACCGTCGTCGGGCGAGCGCCGTAGCTGGAGACCGGCCAGGGGGAGACGTTGGCGACCTGGCCGGTGCGCCCGTCCCAGCGGCTGATCCGGCCGCCCAGGCCCGTGCCGTAGACGATCTGGGGGTCCTCGGGATCGGGGATGTCGTAGTCGCGCTCGTCGCCGCCGACCGGGCGCCAGTCGCGGAAGGTGATGGCGCCGTAGTCGCTGCGGCTGGCGATGCCGACGGTGCCGCTGTCCTGCTGGCCGGAATAGACCCAGTAGGGGAAGCGGTCGTCGGCGGCGAGGTGGTAGAACTGGCCGGTGGGCTGGTTGTACCAGCTGCTCCAGGTGCGCCAGTTGTCGACGCTGACCACCGCGCCCTGGTCGGCGGCGACCGCGATGTGGTCGGGCCGGGCGGGGTTGATCCAGATGAAGTGGTAGTCGTCGCCGCCGGGCGAGCCCTTGATGATCTCGCAGGCCGCGCCGCCCTGGGTGCAGCGGCGGATCGACTGGCCGGTGGTGTAGAGGGTGTCGGGATCGCCGGGCGCGGCGGTGATCCGGCCGAAGTAGCGGTCGGACGAGGCGTCCATCTCGTTGACCCGCCGCCAGCGCTCGCCGCCGTCGTCGGAGCGGTAGATGCCGGGCGCGGTCTTGGAGTCGATCGTGGCGTAGACCCGCGTCCCCGCCGCCGTGTGGGTGGCGGCCAGGCCGATGCGGCCCAGCGGCTCCTTTGGCAGGCCCTCGCCCGGGAGCCGCCGCCAGGTCGCGCCGCCATCGTCGGAGCGGTAGACGCCGCTGCCGGGGCCGTCGATGTGGGTGAAGTAGCTGAGCCAGGGCCATTGCCTGGCCTCCCAGGCGGCGGCGAAGATCACCTTCGGGTCGGCCGGGTCGGCGGCCAGATCGACCGCGCCGGTCCAGTCGTTGATCTTCAAGACGTGCGTCCAGGTGCGCCCGCCATCGGTCGAGCGGAACACGCCGCGCTGCGGATGCGGCCCGAAGAAGCGGCCGACGGCGGCCACCAGCACGGTGTTCGCATCGCGCGGATCGACCCAGATGCGGCCGATGTAGCGGGTGTTTTCGAGCCCCAGCGACTGCCAGTGCTTTCCGCCGTCGGTCGAGCGGAAAACGCCCAGGCCCGCCTGGACGTCGTAGCGAGGGTCGGGCTGGCCGGTTCCGGCGTAGATCACGTCCGGGTTGGAGGGCGCGACGGCGATGGCGCCGATCGCGGCGGAGGGGCCGTCCTGGAACAGCGGCGCCCAGGTCTGCCCGGCGTCGTCGGTGCGCCAGACGCCGCCGCCGGCCGCCCCGAAGAAGAAGGTGTCGGACTTGCCCGCCACGCCCTCGATCATAGAGGCCCAGCCGCCCCGGAACGGCCCGAGCTGGCGCCAATGCAGCTCGTTGAACTCGGGCAGGCTTGGCGGGGCGGCGAGGGCGCTGAAGCCCAGCAGCAGCAGCGTGAGGCAGGCGCAGAGGCCGGCGGGGGCTTGGCGCAGCGGATGCGGCATCGGATCGGCCTTGCGGTGACGGCCGCATCTGAGCCGATCGCGCGGACCTGTCGAGTGACCTCTCCTAAAAGCCGGCCCCGTTCAGGCGGACGCTGTCGCAGATGGTGGCGTAGTCGGAGGTGAGCTCTTCGCCGGCCTGGAGGTCGCGGACGGCGCGGTCCTCGCCGAAGGAGATGGCGTCGGAGACGGTGGATGGCTCGGCCGAGTGGTTGAAGTAGCGGCCGTTGTCGCCGCAGAGGACATACAGACCCGTCGGCTGGTGCCAGGTGCAGTAGGTGCGCAGGTAGCGCTGCATATGTTCGGGTAGGGAATTGATCTCTGCGTCCGCGTAGACGCGGTCGATGCGGGAGTCGAAGCGCCAGATCAGGCCGCCGGCGGGGACCGGCTCCAGCAGGAAGACGCCCAGCCCGTGGATGGGGCTGGGCCTGATTTCGGTTTCAACCATCATCATCGGATCGGTTTCCTTAGGGGACGCCGCCGCTTTCGGGCGGGTCTAGCAGGTCGAGGGTTTCCAGCCTCGCCCAGTCGGCGGCGATCAGGCGGTCGCCGATGTCCAGGCGGTAGCGGACGTTGGGGATGAGCAACGAGCCGATCTGGCGGTAGGCGGCGCGCTGGGCGTCCTGGATGGTGGCGCCGACGCCGGTGGCGACTGCGGTCCAGCCGTAGAGGCCGGCGGTGCAGAGCTGGCCGGACTCGTCCAGCCCCGCCTCGCCGAGGTGGAGGTGGGCGGGGTCGGCGTCCTCGTCCAGCATGATGGGGAGGCCGACCGGCTCGGAAACCTGCTTGCGGGTGTAGGGGAAGGGCGGGGTGGTGAGCACGACGCCGACGGAAAAGCCTGGGCGAGTGCGCATCACCTGCGGCGCGCGCCGCGCCACGGCGGCGAACAGTTCGCCCCAGGGGGTGAGTTGCAGGGGCGCCAGCACCGCGAAGCCGGGGTAGCCGAAGCGGCAGGTGAACTCGAGCGGCCAGACGCCGTCCTCGTTGACGATGGTGTTGAGGTTGACCCAGCCGACGTGGCCGTGCTCGCGCAGGCGGCCCTCCAGCGGAAGCAGGGTGCGGCGGAAGAAGGCGCCCGTGCGGTCGAAGGTGACGACGGTGCCCATCTCACCGGTGAGTTCGCCGAGGTCGCCGGCGAAGAAGCGCTTGTGCTCCCAGTCCAGGCAGGCGGGGGTGATGAAGCGCTCGCCGTTGAAGTAGGCGCCGGCGGCCATCTCGACGCCCTCGATGAAGCGCATCAGGATGAAGCGGGACGTCTCGGCCGTGTGGGCGCCGCGGCTCTTCAGCACCGCGGCCACGTCGCGGCCGTCGGAGAGTTGGCCGAGGTAGTTGTTCTGAGAGGCGTGGTCGGGGCCGCTGTATTTCAGCACATAGCGGGCGGGGTTGGCGGCGATGAACGCCAGCGCCTCGTCGGCTTCCTCGAACTCCCAGACGTGGCCCCTGGGGAAGCCGATCTCGGCCAGCACCTCCTGGGCGAAGGCGCGGTCGTTCTCCAGCCGGTCGCCGTAGGCGCTGCCGCCGATCACGTTGAAGCCCTCGCGGCGCAGGTCGTCCTGGAGCGCGCCGAAGCCTTCGGAGACGGCTTCGAACAGGATCACGCCGTCCTCGCCGGCGGCTCGGACCCAGTCCAGCTCGGCTCGCCAATCGGGGGCGTGCTCGACTAGGCCGGCCATGGTGCCTCGCGCCAGGGGCTCGGAGACGGAGATCTTCACCTCATGGCCTTCGTGCAGGAGGCTCAGGTAAAGCGCCCCAAGGTCGCAGGTCTCCGTCACACCCAGGAAGCGCATCAGCTTTGCGCCTCAGGCGGGGAAGGACAGTCTTGGCTGGGGTTCACCGGCCCGGCGGCTGAAACGGAAGCAGACAAAGTCGGACGTTACTTAGCAAATGTTAGAGAGAAGCCGCGCCGGGTGTTGCGCCGATTCCCGTTAACAGGGCCGCGCCCGCGCCGCCAGCGCTCTTGCGCGCGCGGGAACCGCAGCCCAGCTGTGGTGTTGGCCCGATGTCGGCAAAGCCAGCAACACGGAACGTCATGTCGCTTACGGTCCTGCCGAATTCCGCGGTCTCCACCAATGCGCTGCTGAACGAGCCGGAGGCGCTGCACCGGCGGCTGGCCGCCTGGAACCGCCGCCGCCTGGCGGTGGGCAAGCCCTCCCCCGACTGGCGCGAGGCGCTGCGCGCCGACCACGAGATGCGCCTGATCGAAGGCGCGATGGTCGAGGCTCTGCGCGCGCAGGTGGCTGGCCGCGCGGCCGAGGCGCCGGAAGACCCTGACGGTTTCATCGGCTGGTTCGAAGAGTTGCAGCAGACTGGCCCCGGCCAGAACGACCCGCTGTTTCCGTGGCTGGCGGCTGAGGCGCCGATGGAGGCGATGCGCTGGTTCCTGCTGCAGGAGGTGGCGGGAGAAGCCGGCTTTGACGACCTGGTCGCCTACACCCAGGTGCAGATGCCGGTCCGGGCCAAGCTGGAGTTCGCCCGCAACTACTGGGACGAAATGGGCCGCGGCAACGAACCGGGCATGCACGGACCGATGCTGGGCCGGCTGGCGCGCGCGCTCGACCTGCATCCGACCATCGAGGGCACGGTGTGGCCGTCACTGGCGCTCGGCAACGTGCTGGTCGCCTTCGCCACTTCGCGCCGCTACGCCTACTTGGCGACCGGGGCTCTGGGGGCGGTGGAGCTGACCGCGCCCTGGCGCTCGGCGCATGTGGCGGAGGGGCTGAAGCGGCTCGGCATTGGCAAGGAACGGCAGTATTTCGCCCTGCACGCCACTCTGGACGTCAAGCACTCTGAGGAATGGAACAGGGAGGTGCTCCGCCCGCTGGTCGAGGCGGACCCGGGGTGCGCCCGCTTCATCGCCGAGGGCGCCCTGATCCGCCTGCGGTGCGGCCAGCGGTGCTTCGAAACGTACCGAACGCGCCTCTGGGGCGAGGGCGGCCTGCGCCAGCCCGCGTGAGTCAGCGGGGGCGGGTGATGACGGCGCCGATGGCGGCGATCCGTTCGACCTCCTCGTATCCCGGTTCGGACACGGTTTCGCCGAACACGTCCGGGTCGATCTCGCGGTAGCGGATGGGAAAGCCGGCCGCCTCGGCTAGGCGCGACAGCTCAGCCTGTAGGCGGTCGACGCCGCCGACGATGGCGCTGCCGGTGTAGAGCACCAGCCGTCCGCCCGGCGCGAGGCGGCCGAGCGCCGCCTTCGCCCAGTCCAACGACAGCTGCGCGCCATGCAATCCGCCGCCGTCGCGGTAGACCCGACCTGAGGCGCTGCCCATGTAGGGCGGGTTGGCGATGATCAGGTCGAAAGCGCCCGAAAGGCCGTCCAGGCCGCTGGTCTGGACGAACCCGGCCTCCCGTCCCGCGTGCGCGAGGTTGATGCGCGCCAGCCGCAGGGCTTCGGAGTTCACGTCCGTGAGGATCAGCTCGGCGCCAGGGCACAGGTTCGCGGCTACGAGCCCGCCGACGCCGGCGCCGGTGCCAACGTCGGCCATACGTCCGACGCCGGGCTCGTCCTCCAGCTCCTGCTCGAGCAGCTTGGCGAAGCGGTAGGTGTCGGGGCCGAGGAACACGGCGTCGGGCGCCTCGGTGGGGTAGGCGGAGTGGAGGAACAGGCTGTCCCGCACCGTTGACACCCTCACCCGGCTCTTCAGCAGGGTTCCTTCGGCAGCGACCGCTCCAGCGGCTTCCAGGAGAGCAAGCACCGCGGGGTCGATTTCGTCCGGGACGAACGGCAGAGACCAGCCGAACACCTCACGCAGGTTCCGTGCCCGCTGGTCGCCGAAACGCTCCAGCACCCGCGCGTGGGTGGACGGGGTCGGCGTGACGAAGCGATAGCCGCGCGCGCTGAGCAGACGGAGCAGTTCCAGCAGGGCGCTGTCGGGCGGGGACACGCGCGCGCAATAGCTGCCGACGGGTTGGCCCGCTAGCACCGACGGCTTCGCCTCTGCTGGTCTTGCCGCGGCGGGCGCGGGGGGCATAGACAGGCCTGCGAACGCAAGGATGGGTGATGCCGGCTGGGCGAAGTTCCTTCCTGCTCCTGCTGCTGGGCTTCGGCGCCCTGGCGCTGGCTCCGGCCGCTCGCGCCGAACCGTCAGCGGCCGATCCCCTTTACCAGTTCCAGCCCGGGCAGGAGACGCGCTGGGTCAGTCCCGAGAACCCGACCGGCGAGAAGGGCGCGGGCGGGCGGGAGAACCGGGGGGCGAAGGGGCACGCCTTCGAGACCATCCCCGCCGGACGCTCGCATGTGCTCGCGGATGTGCAAGGGCCGGGCGTGATCGACCGCATCTGGATGACCATCGACGACCGCTCGCCCGAGCGGCTGCGGGCGCTGAAGCTGGAGATCTTCTGGGACGGGGCGGCGGCGCCGGCGGTGTCGGTTCCGCTCGGCGACTTCTTCCTCCATGGCGCGGGCGAGATGACGCCGATGGAAACCGCGCTGCTGGCGAGCCCGGAGGGCCGCTCCTTCGTGTCCTACATCCCGATGCCGTTCCGCACGCGCGCCCGGGTGGTGGTCACCAACGAGTCGGCCAAGGACCTGAACCTGATCTTCTACGACGTCGATTACAGGCGCCTGGACCGGCTGGCGAAGGACGCGCTCTACTTCCACGCCTCCTGGCGGCGCGAGCGGCCGACGCGCCTTGGCGAATCCTTCAAGGTGCTGCCGCGCGTGCAGGGGCGGGGGCGGTTCTTGGGCGCCAGCGTCACCGTCCTCACCGACCCGTCGCTGGAGAAGAGCTGGTGGGGCGAGGGCGAGGCGAAGATCTACCTCGATGGCGACCGCTCCACCCCTTCGCTGGCGGGCACCGGGACGGAGGACTACATCGGCACCGCCTGGGGGCAGGGCGCCTACGTCAACCGCTTCCAGGGCGCGCCCGTGGCCGACGAGCCGCGTGGGCGGTGGACTTTCTACCGGTTCCACGTGCCCGACCCGATCTTCTTCGGCCGTGACATCGAAGTCGAGCTGCAGCAGATCGGCGGCTGGCCGAAGAAGGAGGTGCTCCGCCTGCAGGCCAAGGGCGCGCCGCTGCGGCCGGTCACCGTCGATCCCGGCTCGCGCAAGGGCTTCCGCCAGCTGCTGGCGGGTGAGCGGCCCATCCCGCTCACCGACCCTTCGCTCCCCGATGGCTGGACCAACTTCTACCGGAGCGACGACGTCTCCGCCGTGGCCTACTTCTACCTCGACCGAGCCGAAGGGGTGTCGCGGCCGCTGGCGCCGGTGAGCGAACGCACGGCGGCGCTGCGGCCGCCGGCGGAGAAGAAATGATCGGCCGGCGCGCTCGCGCGTTAGGCTTGCCGCAAGCCACGACAGGAGCCTCGTCCATGCGCCTCGCCATTGTTGCTCTCGGCCTCGGCCTGGCCCTCGCTGGTTGCGGCCAGAAGCCGCTCAACGCCCAGGCCGCTTCCGACGCCGCCGCCGATGCGGCCGCGGTCGACAACTCCGTCCCTGCCGCCGATCCGAACGCCGCGGGCGCCGCCTCGGAGTCCGACGCGCGCGGGACCCAAGGCACGTCGCCGCCGGATGGATCGGGCCAGCCCGGGGTGACCCTGCCGACGACTCCGCCCAGTGACACCGGCCCGGCGGACCCCACCAACTGACCGACGCTTCCAGGAGCTCACGCATGGCCGGCCCCATTCGCATCGGCGTCGTCGGCGTAGGCAAGATCGCGCGCGACCAGCATCTGCCGGCCATCCGCGCCAACCCCGACTATCAGCTGGCCGCCTCCGCGAGCCGCAGCGCTACGGTCGAGGGCCTGCCGGGCTATGTGAGCCTGACGGAGATGCTGGACGGCCAGCCGGAGCTCGACGCGGTGGCGCTCTGCACCCCACCGCAGGTGCGCTACGGGTTGGCGGTCGAGGCGCTGAGCCGGGGCAAGCACGTGCTGCTGGAAAAGCCGCCGGCCTCCACGCTGAGTGAGATCGAGGACCTGAAGGCGATCGGCGAACGCTCAGGGCGCACCCTGTTCGCTACCTGGCATGCCCGTTACGCGCCGCTGGTCGAGCGCGCGCGCGAGTGGCTGGCGGGGCGAAAGATCGCCTCGGCGCGGATCGACTGGCGCGAGGACGTGCGCCGCTGGCACCCGGGCCAGCAGTGGATCTGGGATCCAGGCGGCATGGGCGTGTTCGATCCTGGCATCAATGCGCTCTCGATCGCCACCAACATCCTGCCCAAGTTCTTCTTCTCCGAAGGCGTGCTGCGCTTCCCGGAGAACCGTCAGGCGCCGATCGCGGCCGACCTGAAGTTCCACTTCGCCGACGGGCTGGAGATGCCGGTCGGCCTAGACTGGCTGCAGACCGGCCCGCAGACCTGGGACATCCGGGTCGGGACGGATGGCGGCGAGCTCCTGCTGTCGCTCGGCGGCAGCAGGATGGAGGTGGATGGCGAGTTGGCCGGGGAGGCGCCGGAAGCCGAATACCCCGGCCTCTACGCCCGCTTCGCCGAACTGATCGGATCGGGCGTCTCGGATGTGGACGTGAGCCCGCTCCGCCACGTCGCCGACGCCTTCCTCAGCGGCCGGCGCGAGATCGTGGAAGCGTTCAACGAGTGACCTAGGCCTCCACCGCAAGCGGGGGAGGCCTAACGATCACCAGAACGAGACGTAGAGCGCGGTCAGGATCAGGATCACGCCAAGCGCGGCGACGTTGAACACCATGGGCGTGCGGTAGCTGACGTCGCCGGTGACGATCTGGTTCACCTCCCGGGCCTTAGCCGGACGCAGGAGCGAGATCAGCACCGCCAGCGCCAGGGCGACGGCGAAGACCATCAGCATCCGGTTCAGGAAGGGGATGTCGGGGAACATCAGCTTGATCGCGAGCGAGAAGACGAACGAGCCAACAGCGGCGGCGATAGCCCCCTCTTCGGTGGCGCGTTTCCAGAACAGGCCCAGCATGAAGATCACCACGATGCCGGGGGTGAAGAAGCCGGTGTATTCCTGGATGTACTGGAACGCCTGATCGAAGCTGCCGAGCAGCGGGCGCGCGGTCAGGATGGCGAGGATGATCGCCACGACGGCTGTGATCCGGCCGACCAGCACCAGGCGGCGCTCGTCCTTCTTGCCGCCGAACTTGTTGTAGATGTCCAGCGTGAAGATGGTCGCCACCGAATTGATCTTCGAGGCGGTGGACGCGATGATCGCCGCCACCAGGGCGGCGAACACCAGGCCCAGGATGCCGGTCGGCAGCATCCGCATCATGGTCGGATAGGCGTCGTCGGGCCGCGCCAGGTTAGGCGCCAACATCACCGCGGCGATGCCCGGAACCACGATGATCAGCGGCATCAGCAGCTTCAGGTAGGCGGCGAAGATCACGCCCTTCTGCGCCTCGGCGATGTTCTTGGCCGCCAGCGCGCGCTGGATGATGTACTGGTTGAAGCCCCAGTAGCTGAGGTTGGCGATCCACATGCCGCCGATCAGCACGCTGATCCCCGGCAGGTCTTTGTAGAAGGGATTGTCGGGCGAGAGGATCATGTCGAAGTGGTCGGGCGCCCGCGCCATCAGGGTGGTGAACCCGTTGACGATATTGCCGCCGCCGATCTGGCTCAGCGTCAGGCCCGAGACCATCAGCCCGCCCATCACCAGCAAGGTGACCTGGACAATGTCGGTGAGCGCCACCGCCTTCAGCCCGCCGCGGAGCTGGTAGACCAGGGCGAACAGGCCCAACCCGATCAGGGCGATGTTCTGATCGACGCCGGTGACGGTGGTCACCGCGATTGAGCCCAACCAGATGATCGAGGTCAGGTTCACGAAGATGTAGAGCGCCAGCCAGAACACCGCCATGATGGTGCGGATGCGCGGCCCGTACCGGTTCTCCAGGAACTGCGGCATGGTGACGATGCCGTTGCGCAGAAAGATCGGCAGGAACCACTTGCCGACGATCAAGAGCGTCAGCGCCGCCATCCACTCGTAGGAGGCGATCGCCAGGCCGATGGCGTAACCCGAGCCGGACATGCCGACGATCTGCTCGGCCGAGATGTTGGCCGCGATCAGCGAGGCGCCGATGGCCCACCAGGGCAGGGACTTGGAGGCGAGGAAGTAGTCGGTGCTGTCCTTCTGGTGGCCCTTCTTGTCGCGCGAGACCCACTGAGCGAGGCCGAAGATGGCGATGGCGTAGATGATCACCACGGCCAGATCGATTGGCGCCAGTCGCATGTCCCCCCCTTGGGCTTAGGCCCGGCCGCGATCGCGGCTCGTTGACCGCCATCTCCTGTGGGAGGGCGGGCGCGGCTCACTATTTATAAGACAATTCCCGCTGTCCAGCTTTTGTCGCGAAGTGGCGAGAGCTTGCAGCGGTCAAGCTCATGGTTGATCGTCCATCCGTGGCGCACGACAAGACGACAGAGGGCGCGGACACAGAGCGGCGCCGCGGCGGGCTCGGCCGCAACCTGACCTATGGCCTGCTGGACGAGGTCGGGCGCGACATCGTCACCCGCCGCTATGAGCGCGAGCCCTTCCCGACCGAAGCCGAGCTGGCCAAGCGCCACGGGGTCAGCCGCTCGGTGACGCGCGAGGCGGTGAAGATGCTGACCGCCAAGGGCCTGCTCAGCGCCCGGCCGCGACAGGGCACCACGGTGCAGCCGGCGAGCTCGTGGAACCTGTTCGACCCCGACGTGCTGCGCTGGCTGCTGGAGCGCAGCTTCTCGCTCGAGCTGCTGCGCCAGTTCAGCCAGCTGCGCCTCGCCATCGAGCCGGCCGCCGCGGCGCTGGCCGCGCGCGCGGCGGGTGAGGCTGAGATCGCCAGAATCATGGCCGGCCACGCCCGCATGGCGGCGGCCGAGCGCGGCGCGGGCGACCCGCTCGATGCCGACATCGCCTTCCACATCGCCGTGCTGGAGGCCTCCGCCAACCCGTTCTACGCCCAGTTCCGCGACGTGGTGGCGACCGCGCTGCGCACCTCCATCCGCTTCACCAACCGGATCAAGGGCCGCAGCGCCAGCTTGCCCGCGCACGGCGCGGTGCTGGAGGCGATTCAGGCGCGCGAGCCGGAGCGGGCGCACGCGGCCATGGTCGCGATTATCGCGGAGGTGATGAGCCTGATCGAAAAGGCCGAAGCCGAAGGCTCCGCCAGATAGCGAAAGGGGCGGCTGTCGCCAGCCGCCCCTCACGCCCCCCCAGGTAGCCCCAATTACATCCGGAAGCGGATGCCAAAGGCGTAGATGGTTTCCTCGTAGCGCACGTCGCGCGGGTAGATGCCCGCCTCGCCGTAGCGGCCGAAGTTGCGGAACGGATCGCCCAGGATGTTGGTCGCGTCGAAGGTGAGGGTGACGTTCTCGAACGGCGTGTAGCTGGCCGAGAAGTCCAGACGCGACACGTCGTCGACGAACTCGTTCCCCGGCGCGCCGATCGCCCGGTATTCGCTGCGGCTGTCCCAGGCGACGCGGGCGCTGACCGGCCCCCGCTCGTACATGGCCACCAGGTTGTAGGAGAAGTTCGAGATGCCGGGCAGGTCGCCTTCGTTGTCGATGTAGGTGGCGTTCGCCTGGACGCCGAAACCCCGCGCCCATTCCGGCAGGAATTCGTAGTCGAAGAAGGTGCTGAACGACGCCTCCGCCCCTTCGATGGTGGTGCCGTTCAGGTTCACCGGCCGGGTCAGCCGCAGCAGCCCGTAGACCGGATCGTTGATGTCGGTGACCTGGTCGACGATGAAGCCCCGGACGTTGCGGCGGAACAGGGTGACGGTGGCCGAGCCCGTGCCCGAGAAGTAGTACTCTATGGATGCGTCGAGGTTGTCGGACTCAATCGGCAGAAGCTCGATGTTGCCGCCACGGGCGATGCGCCGGCCGCTGGATTCGAACGGATCACGGTCAATGAACAGTCCGGGGTTCAGCTGCTGGAACGTCGGCCGGGTGCGGGTCTGGTTGGCAGCGAAGCGCAGTTGCAGCGCTTCGCTCAGGCGGACGCGCAGGGTCGCCGCGGGCAGGAAGTCGGTGTAGCTGGACTCCCTTTCCTCGGGCACCAGCACTTCAAGGCCGTCCTGGAAGGTGCGGGTGGTGCCGGTGATCTGCTCGTTAGTCCGCACGACACGGACGCCGACGACACCATCTATGCGCAGCGGCCCGTCGATCTCGTAGCGGAGCTGGCCGTACCCTGCCCAAGCCTTCTCGTTGGCCTCGAAGTGCTGAAGCGGGTTGAACGGCGGCGGACCGGCGGCGAAGCCGGCGAGGTCGCGCAACTGGCTAACGTTGTCGCGGATGCTGACCCGGGTCGGGGCGATCCAGGTGCGGAGTTGCTGAACATCGCTGCCGCGGAACCCGCCGCGGAACACCTCCAGGTCGACCGGGGTCTGGTCGATCGTGAGTCCCAGCGGCTCCTGATAGTTGTAGCGCTCGCCGTTGTCGAAGCCGGCGTCGCGGTCGGTATAGCGGACGCCGAACTGGAATTCGGGCAGGTAAGCGAGCCCGGTGTCGTATTCGACATCGCCGCGCCACTGGATGTCGCTGCCCGTCGCCAGCAGGTGACGGTCGAAGAAGCCCCGATAGATCATGTTCTTCGGGTCGGTGGTGTCGAAGTTGCGGAAGCTGAACTCCACGCCCCCGTCTTCCTCCGGCACGTCGAAGTTCACGTCGACGATGGGGTTGGTCCGGAAAGCGTAGTCGTAGCTGAGGACTGTCAGGTCGAACTGGGTGTCGGTGTGGGCCAGGTCGGTGGAGAACTTCCACGGACCGGCCGTGTAATTCATTCCCGCGGCGATTTGGTAGGTGTCGGTACGGCCGTCCGCGGCGCCGGTGAAGCCCTCGGGACGCACTGCGCCAGTGGAGGTCAGGCTTTGGACGGTATTGGTGCCTGGCCGCAGCACGATGTTGCTGAACGTGTTGCCGCCAAACAACGGCACGAACAGCAGCCGGTCTTCACCGTAGTTGCGAAAGCCCTGGTAGAGGAAGTCGCCGTAGATCTCCAGTTGGTCGTTCGGCCGCCACTGGACCGAGGCGTTGACCGACGGACGCACCCGGTTCGCCTGGCCGTAGAAGATGCCCACCGCATCCGGGTAGCGGACGCCGATTAGAGCCGGGTCGGTCACCTGGTCTTCACGCGCCGCGGCGATGAAGCCGCCGTTGAAGCGGGCGGAGTCGAGGTAGTGGAGCTGGGTCCAGGAGACATTCACCAACGCCCCGATCTCGCCGGCGTGCGCCGTCTCCCAGCGGTCGCTGACCAGGATGTTCCAGTTGGGGTCCCACTGGCCGGACTGCGTGGCGTAGCTGGCGCGGGCCGAGCCCGAGATCTCGAGGCCCTTGAAGTCGAAGGGGCGGCGCGAGCGCACGTTCACCAGGCCGGCGATGCTGGGCTCGATCAGGTTGGCGGTGGAGGACTTGTAGACCTCCAGAGCGGCGACGCCGCCGGCGGGGAAGTCCTGGATGGCGACGGTGCGCACTTCGGCGGTGAAGATGTCGCGGCCGTTGTAGGTGGTGGTGGGGTCGGGGAGGCCACGGACCAGCACCCGTCCGGCTTCGCCGCCGCCGCGCTCGACCTGGATGCCCGGCAGGCGCGCCAGCGAATCGGAGGCGGTCACGTCCGGCAGCTTGCCGATGTCCTCGGCCACGACCGCGTCGACGATCTGGTCGGAGTTGCGCCGGATGGCGACGGTCGACTGCATGCTGCGGCGCAGGCCGGTGACGACCAGCGCCTCGACCTCAGTGTCTCCCGGTTCGCTGGAAGCGCCGGCAACGTCGGGCTGGGCGGTGGTGCTCGTCGAACTCGGAGATTCCTGGGCCGTCTGCGGGGCGGCGTCGGCGGTGGCGTTCTGGGCCCAGACCGGCGAGCCCGCCGCCAGCAGCACCGCGGCCGACGCGGAACACAGCGCGAGCGTCTTGTTGATGGACATGGTTTTATCAGCCTCCCCAGGCGCGAACAGCCAAAGGCCGGTAATATCCGGCCATTCCGGGAGGTTATGCGCGCCGCTTCGGCGCTGACAACCTAATTATCCGATTTATCGGACAGTGTGACTTATGGAGCGCGGTCTAGTCGAAGCCCGCGCCGGCCGTCGCTAGCGGGATGTCGCGCCGGCCGCGGCCCCCTTCCAAGCGCCCATCTGGCGGAAGACCTGCACTTCCCGCTCCCGGTAAGGGCTGCCGTCCGGACGCAGCAGGTCGTGGAACCAGACGGTGGGCGGACGGCTGACGTACGGCCGCTCCCAACTGTCCCACGGGAAGATGGTCTGGGTGTCGCCGGCGACGAATCCCCAGTTGACCATGCCGATGTTCTCGCGCCGGGCGATGGGCAGGATCGTATCGACCGTGGAGCCGTTCCCCCGGGCCATCCATTCGGTGCAGATGATCGGCCGGCCATAAAGGCGCAGCTGGCGGATGCGCGCCTCGAAACTCTCCGGCCAGTCGTAGTTGTGGAAGGTGATGATGTCCGACTGCTCGACCTGGATGCGCTGGATCTCGTTCAGCGACCTCGAGTTCGGTGACCAGTCCTCCCCGATCCACAGGCCGCTGGTCAGCGGTTGGACCGGCCGTTGCGAGCGGGCCCAGGCGAAGGCCTGGGGCAGTAGCTCGGCGATCCGCCGCTTCTCGCCGGCCAGCTGCTCCGGCTCGTAGGCGCCGCCGCCGTCGTTGTCGGGCTCGTTCCAGATGTCCCAGGCCAGCACGCGCGGATCCTTGGCGAAGGCGCCGACCACGCCCTGCACATAGGCGCGGAAGTGCGCGTCGTTCCGTGACTCGAGGAGGTCGCGCCGCCCCGGCGTCTGCACCCAGCCGGAGTTGTGGACGCCGAACACCGGCTGGCGCTGGGGCCCCAGCTGCGGGTCCGGGTCCCAGCAGCTGTCGAACAACACGAAGATGGTGCGGATGCCGTGCTTCTCGGCGATGTCGAGGTACTGGTCGAGGCGCCGCTTGAAGCCCTGCGGGTCCTGCTTCCACAGGAGGTCGTGCAGGTAGACCCGCATGACGTTCATGCCGAACACCTGCTTGGCCCAGCCGAGCTCGCGGTCGATGGTGGCGGGGTCGAAGGTTTCGGCCTGGAACATCTCCAGCTGGTTGATCGCCGTGGACGGCTGGAAGTTAGCGCCCACCAGCCATGGCTGGCCGGCATACCAGGCGTTGGCCGCCTCCGCCGACCAGCGCTGGCCGGCCTGGGGTTGCGCCTGAACCCGGGCGGGGGAGCTCTGCGGTCTGGCCTGGGCGAGCGTCACGGCCGGCGCGGCGAGCATGAGGCTCGCGCCCGCGGCCAGCCACAGGAATGAGCGCTTGTTCATGGGACCTCCGGGGCGTGAGCCCTGATGCGGCGCCTAGCGCGCCGGGGCGGTGGACAGGCGGAAGACGATCAGGTTGCGGTAGGTCTGGCCCGGGTTCAGCCGCACCGAGCCGAACTCCGGCTGGTTGGGCGTGTCGGGGAACATCTGCGGCTCCAGCACGATGGCGTCGCCCTGGCGGTAGAGGCGCCCGGCCTTGCCGATTACCGTGCCGTCCAGGAAGTTGCCCGAGTAGAACTGGATGCCCGGCTGGGCGGAGAGCACCTCCAGCACCCGCCCCGAGTCGGGATCCTCCACCCGCGCCATCAGCCTGGGCTGGGGGGCTTCGCGGCGGCTGACCACCCAATTGTGGTCGTAGCCGCGCCCGAAGACGATCTGCTGGTCGCTGGCGTCGCGGACGCGATCGCCGATGACGGTGGGCCGGCGGAAGTCGAACACCGTGCCCTGGACCCGCCGGAACTCGCCGGTCGGGATCAGGTTCTCGTCGACAGGTGTGTAGTGCCCGGCGGGCAGCGTCAGGACGTGGCCCATCACCCCGGCGGAGGAGCCTTCGCCGCCCAGGTTCCAGTAGGTATGGTTGGAGAGGTTCACCACGGTCGGACGGTCCGTGGTGGCGCGGTAGTCCACCGACAGCTCGTTGCGCTCGTTCAGCGCATAGGTGGCGGTGACCTCCAGCTGGCCGGGATACCCCTGGTCCATGTGCGGGCTGGTGTAGCCGAGGGTGACGCTGGCGGCGGGGCCGCGCTTCACGTCCAGCACCCGCCAGACCACCTTGTCGAAGCCCTTGGTCCCGCCGTGCAGCGCGTTGGGACCGTTGTTCACCGGGGTCTGGTAGGTCTTGCCGTCCAGGGTGAAGCGGCCGCGCGCGATGCGATTGGCGACCCGGCCGACGGTGGAGCCGAAGTATTCCGGCTTCTTCAGATAGCCTTCGATCGTGGGGTAGCCCAGCACCACGTCGGCGGGCCGCCCGGCGCGGTCGGGCGCGGTCAGCGACTGCACCGAGGCGCCGAGCGTGATGATCCGCGCCGTCACCCCGCGGCCGTTGCTAAGGGTGATGGCCTCGACCCTCTGCCCCTCGGTCGTGCGGCCGAACGGGGAACGTGTGGCGTCCGCCGCTTGCGAGGCCATGGGCAGGCTCAGCGCCGCCGCGGCCAGACCGGCCGCCAGAACCTTGATGTCCACCGACGCTTCTCCCTGGTTCCCATTCGAGCCGTCCGCTTGCCCGCGATAAGGCGATATTGTCTGATAAATGCAAGCCGCCGCGAAGGGGAGTAGGCCGATGCCGTTGCGGATCCTGCGTTTGGCGGCCGCCGCGGTTGCGGCGCTGTCGCTGTTCGCCTGCGCGAGCGCCGATCAGCAGGCTGCCTCGGCGCCGGAGGCGGTTACCGTCGGCCGCGCCCGCAACCCCGTCTTCCCGGCCGCCGACCCGCACCTGGCGGTCGCCCAAGGCCGCTGGTGGATCTACGCCACCACGCCCGACGCCGCGGGGCGGCCGAGCTGGGCGCGGCTCTACGCCCACGCTTCCGATGACCTCACCCGCTGGACCCGCATCGGCCCGATCTTCAGCTTCCAGGGCGTGCGCTGGATCGGCGACGACGACGTCCGCCGGCACTACCTCTGGGCCCCGGCGCTGGCGGAGGCGAACGGGCGGTTCTACCTGTACTATTCGGTCGGCCCCCAGAACCCCACGCCCAGCCGCATCGGGGTGGCCGTGGCCGACACGCCCGAGGGGCCGTTCACCGACACCGGCAAGCCGTTGCTCACCGGCGTCACCGGCGTGGGCGAATGGGAGGCCATCGATCCGATGGTGTTCACCGATCCCAGGACCGGGATCGCTTACCTCTACGCGGGCGGCAGCGCGGGCTCCAAGCTGCACGTGTTCGAGCTCGAGCCGACGATGACCGCCGTGCGGCGGGAAGTCCGGGTCGAGCAGCCGCCGAACTTCACCGAAGGGCCGTTCATGCATGAGCGGAACGGCGTCTACTACCTCTCCTACAGCCACGGCCGCTGGTACGACGCCAGCTACTCCGCCCACTACGCCACGGCGCCTTCGCCGGTCGGCCCGTGGGCTTATCGCGGCGTGCTGCTGCGGAGCGACGAGCGCCACAGGGGACCCGGCCACCACTCGATCGCCCGCAATCCCGCGACCGGCGAATGGTTCATCGCTTACCATCGCTGGGAGGCGGCGGGCCGGCGCACCTTCCAGGGCGATCGCCAGGTGGCGGTGCAGCGGCTGACCTACAATCCCGACGGCACGATCGCTCCGGTCCAGATGGACGACGCGCCGCCGCCGAGTTCCCCGCTGGCGGCGCAGTCCAAGGCTGCCGCTATCGCCGGTTCATCCCTCCCCGGCGGCACGCTGGAGCCCGCTTCCGCGCGTTAGTCCCTTCGCCGGCCGGGGGCTAGAAGATGAAGCTGTCGGCCAGGTCCGCCTTGGTGAACAGCCCCTCCAGCGCGATCGAGATGTCGGCCACGCCGTCGCCGTTCACGTCGCCTTCGACGAAGGTGAGGTTCTGAACGGTGTCCTGGCGCACAATCAGCTGGCCTTCCTTGTGGGTGAAGGCGTCGGCCAGGACGAAGGCTTGATCCCCGTCCACCGTCGTCGCCTTGGCGTCGATGGCCTTCAGGTTGATCTTGTCCCTCAGTTCAAACGCCTTGATCCGGTCGACCGTGGCCCCCGAGGAATCCTCCAGCGCCAGGAAGATGAACTGGTCGATGCCCAGCCCGCCGGTGAAGGTGTCGCTTCCCAGGGCACCGGTAAGCAGGTCGGCGCCGTCGCCGCCTTCGATCCAGTCGTTCCCGTCTTCGCCGAAGAGCTTGTCGTTGCCGGCGCCGCCTTCGAGCCGGTCACCGCCCAGGTCGCCGTCGAGCTTGTCGTTGCCGCCGGCGCCCTTGAGCGTGTCGCCGCCATCGCCGCCCTCGACCGTGTCGCGGCTGTCGCCCAGTTGGATGTTGTCCGAGGCGCTGCCCAGGGTGACGCGGAAGCGCTCCACTCCAGTGAAATCGACGCGGTTGAAACCGCCGTCGTCGCCGTTGTTGGCCCAATACAGCACGCCGTTCCAGCCGTCGGCGTCGGAGGTCAGCACCGAGGACACGATGGCGTAGTTGATGGTTCCCCACTCCACCGTCAGCACGTCGCCGGCCGTGGTGCTTTGGGTCCCCATGTTGACCACGTCGCGGCCCGCGGCGACGGTGACCTCGTCGTTGCCGGCGTTGGTGTTCACCACATCGTTGTGGAAGTCGGACTTGGTGATGATCCTGTCGCCGCCCGAACCGGTCGACAGCGTCAGCCGCTCGACGCCTTTCAGCAGCCCGGTCTGCATGTATTCCGAGCCGCCGGCCAGGTTGAGGTTCAGCTTGATCACGCTTGTGGTCAGGGACTTGTCGGCGACCCAGTGGTCGACGCCGGCCCCGCCGTCTACCCAGTCGGCGCCGGCGCCGGTGGAAATGAAATCGTTGTCCTCGCCGGCCTTGACCGTGTCGTCGCCCGCGCCCGCCCAAATGCCGTCGGCGCCGGCGCCGCCGGTGACGCTGTTGTCGCCTTCGCCGGCGTCCAGGGAGTCGTTGCCCGCTCCGCCGTTGACGGTGTCGGCTCCGCCGAGCGCCACGATGGTGTCGTTGGCGTTGCCTCCCGTCAGGTCGTCGTCGCGTTCGGCCCCAGTGAGGTTGTTGCTGTCGTTCAGCGTGCCCTTGACCACGAACCGCTCGATGCCGGTGAAGCTGATCGACTCGTAGTAGGTGCCGGCGCCGCTGGTCCCGTTGAGCGTCAGGCCGTACGGGTCGTCCAGGTTTGAATAGTCGATGACCAGGGTGTCGATCCCGCCGCCGCCGTCGACCACGTCGTCGCCCCAGCCTGTGGCTATGGTGTCGTTGCCGAGGCCGGTGGCGATGTTGTCGTTGAAGCCGTAGCCGGCGGTGGAGAGGTTGTCCGCCCCCTTGCCGGTGGTGATCGTCAGCGCCTCGATGTTGCTGACCTTGGTGCCGTTGGTCAGCGTCTTGACCGCGCCCTGAGTCGCCTGGGCCGAGAAGACGATGTTGGTCGTGACGGCCGACAGGTTGGCCAGCCACAGGTCCGCGCCGTCCTTGCCGTCCACCACCTCGTTAGAGCCGGCCAGCGTGTTCAGCGAGTCTCCGCCCGCGCCGCCGATCAGGGTGTCGGCCAGCGCGCCGCCGGTCAGGTTGTTGCCGTCGTTCTGCGTTCCGGTGACCCGGAACCGCTCGATGTTCGAGAAGCTGATCGACTCGTAGTAGGTGCCCGCCCCGGCGCTGCCGTCGAGCGTGAGGCCGTACGGGTCGTCGATGTTCGAGTAGTCGATAACCAGGATGTCGACGCCGGCGCCGCCATCCACCACGTCGTCGGCCCAGCCGGTGGCGATGGTGTCGTCGCCGCCGCCGGCGTTGATCGTGTCGTTGTAGCCGTAGCCGGCCGTCGAAAGGTTGTCGGCGCCCGAGCCGGTGGTCAGCGTCAACGCCTCAATGTTGCTGATCTTGGTGCCGTTGGTCAGCGTGACCGTGGCGTTCTGACTCGCCAAGGCCGAGAACGTGATCGCCGTCGAGACGCCGCCGAGGTTGGCCGCCCAGCGGTCGGCGCCGAGGCGGCCGTTCACCACCTCGCTGGAGCCGGCCAGGGTGTTGAGCGTATCGTTGGCGTCGCCGCCGATTAGCGTGTCGGTGAGGTTGCCGCCGGTCAGGTCGTTGCCGTCGAATTGGGTGCCGATGACGTTGAACCGCTCGATCCCGCTGAACACGATGGATTCGTAATAGGTGCTCGCGGCGTTGACGCCGTTCAGCGTGAGACCGTAGGGGTCGTCCACCAGGGAATAGTCGATCACCAGCACGTCGACGCCGCCGCCGCCGATGACGGTGTCGTCGTTGACGCCGGTGGCGATGGTGTCGTTGCCGTTCCCGGTGTTGATATAGTCCGTCATGCCGTAGCCGGCGGTGGAGATGTTGTCGGCGCCCAAGCCGGTGCTCAGGGTCAGCCCCTCGATTCCCCAGACCATGGTGCCGTTGGTGAGGTTGATGGCCGCGGCCTGGGTGGTGGCAGCCGACAGCACGATGTTGGTGGTCACGCCGGACAGGTCGGCCGCCCAGCGGTCGTTACCGGCGCGGCCTTCGACGTACTCGCCCGAGCCCGTGCCGGTGTTCAGGACGTCGTCGTAGATCCCTCCGATCAGCGTGTCGTTCAGCGCGCCGCCCTTCAGGTTGTTGCCGTCGTTCTGTGTGCCCGTGACGATGAAGCGCTCGATGCCGGAGAAGACCATGCTCTCGTAGTAGGTCGAGGCCGCGCCCACGCCGTCCAAGGTTAGGCCGTAGGGGTCGTCGACGCCGGAATAGTCGATGATCAGCGTATCTTCGCCGTCGCCGCCATGGACCGTGTCGTCGGCCGTGCCTGTGGCGATGGTGTCGTTGCCGGCGCCGGTCGAGATCACGTCGTTGCGGGCGTAGCCGGCCGTCGAGATGTTGTCGGCCCCCGCGCCGGTGGAAAGGTTCAGGGATTCGATCCCGCTGACGTCGGTGCCGTTGGCCAGCAACTGGACGGTGCTCTGGCTCGCGCTCGCCGAGAACACGATGGCCATGGTGGAGTCGAGGCCGGACAGGTCGGCTTTCCAGCGGTCGATGCCGCCGCGCCCTTCCACGTATTCGCCGGCGCCCGTCTTGGTGTCGAGCGTGTCCTCCCCGCCGCCCCCGATCAGGGTGTCGTCCAGCAGGCCCCCGGTCATGGCGTTGCCGTCGTTCTGGGTTCCGGTCGCCCGGAACCGCTCGAAGCCGTCGAAGACGATGCTCTCGTAATAGCTGTAGGCCGATACCGAGCCGTCCAGGGTGAGGCCCCACGGATCGTCCACGCCGGAATAGTCGATCACCAGCAGATCGACGCCGCCGCCGGCGTGCACGGTGTCGTCGGCGGTGCCGGTGGCTACCGTGTCGTCGCCCGCGCCGGTGCTGATCACGTCGTTGTAGCCGTAGCCGGCGGTCGACAGGTTGTCGGCCCCCGAGCCCGTGGTCAGCGTCAGCTTCTCGATCTTGCTAACCTTGGTCCCGTTGGTCAGCAGCACCTCGGCGAGTTGGCTCGCGGCCGCGGAGAACACGATGTTGGTGGTCACCGAACCCAGGTTCGCCAGCCAGCGGTCCGCGCCGTCGCGGCCGTCGACGCGTTCATTGACGCCGGTCAGGGTGTTGAGGCTGTCGTTGGCGTTGCCGCCGATCAGAGTGTCGGTGAGCGCGCCGCCGGTCAGGTCGTTGTCGTCGCTCTGGGTCCCGATGACGTCGAACCGCTCGATGCCGCTGAACACGATGCCTTCGTAGTAGCTGTAGGCAGCGGTCGCCCCGTTCAGGAACAGCCCCCAGGGGTCGTTCACGTCCGTGTAGTCGATGACCAGGACGTCGATCCCGTCTCCGCCGTTCACGGTATCGTCGGCCATGCCGGTCGCGATGGTGTCGTTGCCGGCTCCGGTGTTGATGACGTCGTTGTACCAGTAGCCGGCGGTCGAGATGTTGTCGTTGCCGGAACCGGTGACGATGCTCAACTTCTCGATCTTGCTAACGCTGGTCCCGTTGGTCAGGACTTGAGCCACCGTCTGGCTGGCAGCGGCCGAGAACTTGATCGCTGTGGTCACGCCCCCAAGGGTGGCCAGCCACCGGTCGGCGCCGCCTTTGCCGTCGATCACCTCGTCCGATCCGCTCAAGCTGTTGAGCGAGTCGTCTGCGCCGCCGCCGACCAGGGTGTCGGAGGATTCCGCGCCCGACATGTTGTTGGCGTCGTTCTGTGTGCCGGTAAGGTTGTAGCGTTCGATTCCGCTGTACTGGACGCTTTCGTAGTAGGTGCTGATGCTGCCGTAATGGTCGCCGGGGCCGGACCCGTTCACATAGACGGTCACGCCCCAGGGATCGTCGACGCTGGAGTAGTCCAAGGTCAGGATGTCGATGCCCGCGCCGCCCGAGACGGTGCTGTCGCCCCAGTTCAGCACGCTGAGGACATCGTCGCCGTCGCCGCCGATCAGCTTGTCGTTGCCGCTCGAGCCGCGCAGGGTGTCGTTGCCCGTACCGCCGTCGACGGAGTCGTTGTCGATGCCGCCGTCGAGGTAGTCGTTGTCGAGCGCGCCGCCGAGCAGGGTGTCGTTGCCGGCCTCGCCGAAGACGGAGTCGTCGCCCAGGTTGGCGTCGACGCTGTCGTTGCCGCTCCCGGCGTAGACGGTGTCCTTCCCGCTGCCCGCGCCGATGGTGTCGTTGCCGCCCCGGCCCTCGATGCGGTTGTCGAACTCGTTGGCCGAGATGTTGTTGGCGGCGTCGTTGGCGTACAGCTTGATTGCGCCGGCCGCCGAGAGCGCCGTCAGCGTCTCGATCGTGCCGATGACCCGCGTGCCGTTCAGGTCGACGATGTTGCCGGTCACCGTGCCGACCACCTGGATGGTGTCGGAGCCGCTGGTGTCGTTGACCGTGTCGGAGCCGTTGATCTTGTAGAAGTCGTTGCCCGCACCGCCGGCCAGGCTGTCGGAGCCGGCGCCGCCGTCGATGGTGTTGGCGCCCGCGTTGCCGATGATGGTGTTGGCCGAGCCGTTGCCGGTGACGCTGATCGAGGTGTCGCCGCCTAGCGTCAGGGCGGTGATGCCGGTCGCTAGGGTCAGCAGGATGTTGCTGCCGCCGGAGCCGGAGACGGTCAGGTTCTGCCGCGCGACGTTCAGCGAGGCGTTGGAGTAGCCGTTGCTGAGCAGGATGGTGTCGTTGTCCTGCGCGTAGTTGAGCGCATCTGACAGCCATTCGAAGCCGCCGTTGGCGAGGCTGTCCACCAGCAGGTAATTCGTGCCGCCGGAGCGCATGCGCTCGACGTCGGTGAGCACCTCGGTTGAGCCGAAGGTGACCTCCCAGCGGTTCAGCGAGCCGTTCCAAGCCACGGTGCGGCCGGGATCGTAGGTGGCGGTGTCGTTGCCAGCGCCGCCGATGATCTTGTCGGTGCCGCCGCCGCCGTACAGCGTGTCATCGCCATCGCCGCCGTCGAGGGTGTCGTCGTACGCCTGGTCTACGTCGTCGCCGATGAGCCAGTCGTTTCCTCCGCGGCCATTGAGCCGGTCGGCCGCCGCATAACCCGCCAGGATGTTGCCGGAGTCATTGCCGATCAGTCGGTTGACGAACTCGTCGCCGTAAATATTGGTCGCGCCGGCGCTGTTGTTCAGCGCCAGGGCCTCGATCGTGCCGAAGATGTTGTCGGTGGTGGACTTGAGGTCGACTTCCAAGTTGCCGGTGATCTCGAGCGTGTCGTCGCCGCCGGCGTCGTTGACCGTGTCGCTCAGGCTGTCGATGGCGTACCAGTCGTTGTTGAGCCCGCCGTTCAGGCTGTCCGTACCGGAGCCGCCGTCGAGCGTATCGTTGCCTCCTGAGCCGATCAGCGTGTCGTTGCCGCCCAGGCCGTAAAGGGCGTCGTTGCCCGCGCCGCTGGTGATGCTGTTGGCTCCGGCGCCGTCGGAAGTGCCATAGACCGTGATCCCGGTCGTCACCATCACGTCCATGTTCTCGACATAGACGCCGTTGAAGGTGTTCGCCGCATTGCTGGCGAACATCAACACCTTGTCGACCCCCTCCTGGGTCACTTCGAAGACTTTGGTGCCCACCCGATAGTAATAGGTGTCGTCGCCCTTGCCGCCGCCGAGGGAATCGTCGCCGCCCTGGCCATCGAGAGTGTCGTTGCCGCCGGTGTCGCTGGCCGTGGGGCCGAGGCCGCCCAGCACCATGTCGTTGCCAACCCCGCCCTGCAGGAAGTCATTGTTGTCGCCGCCGTCGACCCAGTCGTTGCCGGCGCCCGCGTCGATCGAGTCGGCGCCGCCCTCCCCGTAGAGGCTGTCGTTGTCGATGTCGCCGCCGTAGATGGTGTCGTTGTCGAGCCCGCCGTGGACGATGTCGTTGCCCTGGCCGCCGTCGATGGTGTCCTGTCCCGCTCCCGCCAGGATGCTGTCGTCGTTGCCGTCGCCGAAGATGCTGTCGTTCCCGGCTCCGGCGTCGATGGTGTCGTTGTCCTCGTCGCCGTGGATCAGGTCGTTGTCGATCCCGCCGCCGTAGATCCTGTCGGCGCCCGCGTTGCCGCGCACCGTGTCGTTGCCGCCGTCGCCGTTGAGGGAGTCGTTCCCTATGCCGCCGAGGATGCTATCGGCGCCATCTGCCCCATTGATGGTGTCGAGCCCCTGGTAACCCTCCAGGGTGTTGTTGGCGCTGTTGCCGAGGATGGTGTCATCGCCGCCCCCGCCCTTGGCGTTTTCGATAACGGTTCCTTCGAAGATCGAGACGTTCTTAATCAGCGAGGCGACGTCAGAGAAGTGGTCTCGGCCGGACACAAGGTCAATCTTTTGATTGGCGCCATAGCCGGAGAAGTCAAAGGTATCGATACCACCGGTGTCGAAAGCGCAAAAGATTACTACGGAAGACGATCCACCGCCGAGATCCTGTGCTAGGAGCCAGGGCCGGTTGGCGTTGCTGTTGAAGCCATAGATCGTGTTACCGTGAAATGCCTGATCTGGCGCGCCGTAGAGCAGCTGCATCGCCGCAATGTCATCCATCATCGGCGCGGCGGGCTCGAAGCCCTTGTGGTCAGCATTGTTGGAGCTGCTGGTGGCGCTCCAGTAGCTCATCAAGGAGTACTGGCGCGTGTCTTCGATGTATTCGGCGTCGGCATCGTAGGTAGGAGGAGTGCCGTCAGCAGAGTCGTAGGCTCCAGGGTGGGCGAGGCCTAACGCATGGCCCAGTTCGTGCACCATGACATTGCCCCAGCCGTGCCGCCAGAGGCCCCAGTAGTTGTCGTAATTGACTGTGTCCGAATACGTCTTGTTGATCCATACATCTCCGCCGTTCTGCGGGTAAGAGGCAAATGCGGGACGAGCATCGCCAGACGTATAATTTCCCAACGTTATATCAGCATCGTTGGTGTATTGGCTGCCGGCATCTACGTACCGTACTAAGTCGATGCCTGCGATGTCTTCGAAGGCAATTACCGCCCACTCGGCTACAGCAATTTGAACGTCGGTGAACTGTTGGAAACCAATGGCGTTACCGGGCACTTCCGCGTCTGTAGCACTGGCGCGGTAGGAGTAACGGATAACGTCATTGGGCTTATCCCAACCATCACTGTCGCGGGTAATCTGCTCGGCAGCCTCTTGGGTGTTCTTGCTGACAGTAGGGGCCAAGGGAGTTGGTCCCGCGCTGCTCGCCATCGCGGCAACGGTCGGTTCCCCGATGGTAGCGGTGGCGACCTCCAGCTCAGCGCTGTCCTCAAGACCATCCGAGCCGGCGTCTTCCCACAGGCTTGCATCCTGCGTCAGATCCGTTGCGTTCGATGTGCCTGCGAGGGTCCAATTGAACTGCGGGGGCGATGCAGCCGCGCTCGCGGCATGTATCTCCTGAGCCATCATCATGCAGATCTCGCACATGCGCTTCGCTCCCCCGTCCCGTCCGAATCCCCGGAGCCTCTCAGCAAAAGTCGGACCTGGGTTCTCCGCCGCGCGCGGGGCGCATCAAGAGAACGGCGTCATCTGAACCAGGCTTGACAGTAAAGTGCTGAGTAAATGCCCCCGTTCGACACGAGCCGGGCACATTTCAGCTTACAGTGTTCTGCGTCAAGCTCATTCGTTAACCCGCGCGCCCCTGCGACGAAAAACCGCCGCCCAAAGCTTTTGCCCGCCGCGGAGCGGTTACTCCGACGTCGCCTGATTACTTCGCCAGCACCAGCATCTTCATCTCGCGGCGGAAGGCGAAACCCAGCGCCTCGTAGAGCGCGATGGCGCCGCCGTTGGCCGCGTAGGCGTGCAGGAACGGGACTTCGCCGCGGGCGAGGATGCGGGCGATCACGGTCCTCATCAGCCCAGCGGCGTAGCCTCGGCCGCGGTGGCCGGGGTGGGTGCAGACGCCGCTGACCTCGGTGAAGCCGTCGGGCTTCATCCGCTCGCCGGCCATGGCGATCAGCCGGCCATCCTGGCGGACGCCGATGAAGCCGCCGAGCCCATGGGTGTGGACGGCGTAGGGGCCTGGCTTGGTCAGGTGGGCCAGGTCGAACATCTCGGCCGCGTCCGGATCGCCCAGCTCCACGAAGGCGAAGCCGGCTTCCTCGGGCGCCGCGGGGGCCTCCCAGATCATCTGCACGACCGCCGGCTGGACCTCCACCCGGGCGTCCGGCGGCAGGCGCGGCTCGGCCTCGACCACCACCAGCCCGCCGTCGTAGGCGTCCAGCGCCTTCAGCGCCGCATAGGACTCGGGCGAGGCGTCGGCCGCGGCGCCGAACGGCTCGTACTCGGGCGCGAAGCGCAGCGCCCGCGCGTCGCCGAGCGCCAGCGGCGCCTGGCGCGTGGTCAGGGCGCTCCAGATCGGGCGGTCGAGCGGGTGTTCGGCGGCCATTCCCCCTCCGGCGGGCCCGCGCCACCCCTAGCGTTTTCGGCCGCGCGCGGCTATCTGCGCCGCTCTCCCCGAAACCCAGACTGAAGCGAGCGCGCGCGCCCCCATGGCTGCACAGTATATCTTCCAGATGCAGGGCCTGACCAAGGCCTTTCCCGGCGGCAAGAAGGTGTTCGAGAACATCTGGCTGTCGTTCTACCCGGACGCCAAGATCGGCGTGGTCGGCGTCAACGGCTCGGGCAAGTCGACGCTGCTCAAGATCATGGCCGGCATCGACAAGGAGTTCTCCGGCGAGGCCAAGGCGGCCGAGGGGACCAAGATGGGCTACCTCGAGCAGGAGCCGCACATCGACACGAACCTCAGCGTCTACGACAACGTCATCGCCTGGTGCGAGGAGAAGCAGATCTTCGACCGCTACAACGCCGTCGCCGCCCAGATGGGCGAGGAATACACCGACGAGCTGATGGAGGAGATGAACACCCTCCAGGAACAGATCGACGCGCGCGACCTGTGGGACATCGACAGCCGCGTCGACATGGCCATGGACGCGCTGCGCTGCCCGCCCAACGACGCGGACGTGTCCAAGCTCTCGGGCGGCGAGAAGCGCCGCGTGGCGCTGGCCCGGCTGCTGCTGTCCAAGCCGGACATGCTGCTGCTGGACGAGCCGACCAATCACCTTGACGCCGAGTCGGTGGCCTGGCTGCAGCACCACCTGGAGGCCTTCCCCGGCTGCGTCATCCTGGTCACCCACGACCGCTACTTCCTCGACCAGGTGACCAAGTGGACGCTTGAGCTCGATCGGGGGAAGGGCGTGCCCTACGAGGGCAACTACTCCGGCTGGCTGGAGCAGAAGCAAAAGCGCGTCGTCCAGGAGCAGAGCGAGAGCGAGGCCCGCCAGCGCGCGCTCACCCGCGAGCTGGAATGGGTGCGCTCGGGCGCCAAGGCCCGCCAGGCCAAGTCCAAGGCGCGCCTGGCGGCCTACGACGAGATGGTGCGCGCGCAGGAGAACAGCCGCCAGGCCCAGACCTACGCCAGCATCCAGATCCCGCCGGGGCCACGGCTGGGCAACTTGGTGCTGGAGATCGAAGGGCTGGAGAAGGACTATGGCGACAAGGTGCTGTTCAACCAGCTGTCGTTCAAGCTGCCGCCCAACGGCATTGTCGGGGTGATCGGCCCGAACGGCGCGGGCAAGTCGACCCTGTTCCGGCTGATCACCGGCCAGGAGACGCCGGACGCCGGCAATATCCGCATCGGCGAGACGGTCAAGCTGGCCTACGTCGACCAGAGCCGCGACAGTCTCGACCCCAACAAGAACGTCTGGCAGGAGATCAGCGGCGGGCTGGACGTGATGAAGGTCGGCGGGCGCGAGATCAACAGCCGCGCCTACGTCTCCTCGTTCAACTTCAAGGGCGCGGACCACCAGAAGAAGGTCGGCCTGCTGTCGGGCGGCGAGCGCAACCGGGTGCACCTGGCGCGCACTCTGGCGGAGGGCGGCAACGTCATCCTGCTCGACGAGCCGACCAACGACCTCGACATCGAGACCCTGCAGAACCTGGAGGAGGCGCTGGAGGACTTCGCCGGCTGCGCGGTGATCATCAGCCACGACCGCTGGTTCCTCGACCGGCTGGCCACCCACATCCTGGCCTTCGAGGGCGACAGCCACGTGGAGTGGTTCGAGGGCAATTTCGAAGCGTATGAGGACGACAAGAAGCGGCGGCTGGGGGCGGACAGCCTGATCCCGCACCGGATCAAGTTCCAGAAGTTCGCGCGGGTCTGAGCCGGTGGCGGGGCCGCCGCCGGGGCGATAGGCTCGGCCATGATCCCGGTGACGGAGACCATCGCGCTGGACGAGCGGGAGGTGGAGGAGCGGTTCTTCCGTGCCGGGGGGCCGGGCGGGCAGAACGTCGACAAGGTGGCCACGGCGGTGCAGCTGCGCTTCAACGTGCGGGGATCGCCCTCGCTGCCGGAGGCGGTGCGGGCGCGGCTGGAGCGGCTGGCGGGGGCGCGGCTGACCACCGAGGGGGTGCTGGTGCTGGTGGCCCAGCGGTTCCGCACCCAGGAGCGCAACCGGGCCGACGCGCTGGCGCGGCTGCTCGAGCTCATCGCCCGCGCCGCCGAACCGCCCCCGCCGCCGCGAAAGAAGACGCGGCCCAGCAAGGCGGCGCGGCTGAAGCGGCTGGAGGCCAAGGGGCGTCGCGCGGGGGTCAAGGCGCTGCGGGGGCGGCCGAGCGGGGAGGAGTGAGCGCGGGCGACTTCAGCGGTTCGGCAGCGTGGCCTCCTCTCGGGGCAGGGTCAGCGGCGGAGCGGGGCGGCCGTTCAACTTGAAGTTGATCGGAATGGTGACTTGGGCGCCCTCCACCGGCGCGCCGTTGGAGGTCTTGCCGGCGAAGCGGTAAAACGGCGCCAGGCTCAGCGCGGCGGCGCCGAAGTCCAGGCCCGGCGGGTTCTCAGCGGCGACGGCGCAGCCGGTCAGCTGACCTCGCGCCGTGACCATGCATCTAATCGCTGCGGCGCCGGTCTTGCCGACCCCCATGGCCTTGAGCGGAAAGTGCCGCCAGATCGTGAGCGAATTTGGGCTTCTCTGGATGAGGGGCGCGCCCTTGCTGGTCCAGCCGCTGTAAGCCGGCGCCTCGGCGTCATCCTGGCCGCCGCCGTTCATCACTGTCCAATTGAACTCCACGACGATCCGCCCGACGGTCATCGGGATGTCTTTCTTTAGCATCGGCGGGGCGCGCAGCAGCTTGGCGAACTCCAGGATCGCCGCCTCGCTCGCCGGCGTGGCGTTGCCGACGCGGCAGGCGCGCAGCACGCCGTCGGCCCCGCCCGTACATTCGAGCAGCGAGATGCCGGAGGTCTGGTCCGCCCGTGAGAGGATGGCCTTGGCGTTGTCGGGATCGGGGATCGAGGCCCAGTTGATCCGGTGCAGTTGGCAGCGGCGGTCCGGCTCCCTAACCGAGGGACAGGGCATGACTGCGGCGCGGTGGGGCGGCTTGCCGACCAGAGGCACCACCAGCACCGCGCCCTGCCAGGGGTAGAGGTCGAGCCTGACCTCGCGGAAGTTGATGTCGAAGCTGATCGGGATGGTGACCAGCGCGCCGCCCACCGGCACGCCGTCCACGGTGCGCGGGCGCATGCGGAAGGTCTGGCTCATCAGGATCGCGGCCTCGCCAAAGCCCTTCCCGCTCGGCGCCTCGGCCAGCACCTGGCAGGCGGTCAGGCCGCCCTGCGCCGTCACCTGGCAGCGGATCAGCGCCAGCCCGCCGGTTCCCGCGCTAAGCGCCGCCGGAGGGTAGAAGCGCATGATCTGCGCGGGACTGGGCTTGCTCAGCCAGTCCGGATTGCGCACGCGCGCGGCGGCGGCGGCGGCGGCGGCGGCGGCGGCGGCGGCGGCGGCGGCGGCGGCGGCTGGGACGGGAGGCGGCGCGGCCGCCGCGGCCGCCGCGGCGAAGGCGATCAAGCCGGGCAGGGCGCGCAGGCCGTTCATGGCCAGGCTTTTTCGCAGCTCGGGTAACGGGGTTCAACCTCCGCGCTGGCGGCCGCCAGCCGCTCGGCCTCCAGCACGTCGGGGTCGGGGAGGTCTTGGATGCCGCAGCCGAAGGCTTGGCGGCGGCGGATGCGCTCGCGCAGGGCCTCGATGGCGTCGGGATCGTGGGGGCGGGTGAGCCAGGGGCGGGAGGGGTCGTTCGCGGATTCGGGGTGCACTTCGTGCACTTTGCCGCTGGCTTCCCCTCCAAGCGGGGGAGGCCCGGTTTCAGACAGGGCGCGGGATGGAACGGCGCTTTCCGCGTCGTCTTCGCCCGCGGATTCGGAGTGCACTTCGTGCACTTTCGGATCTTCGGACGCGTCCAGCTCGTCCAGCGCCCCGTCCAATT
>DASVRA010000037.1:0-59882 GCA_036388855.1 Caulobacteraceae bacterium
GGTCGAGCTGTTCGAGGCCCGCTTCGACCCCGGCCGCACCGGGGACGTGCCCGCCGCCGCGGACGACCGCCGGGCGCGCACCACCTCGATCGAGGAGCGCATCGAGCGGCTGCTCGACGACGTGGCCAGCCTGGACTCCGACCGGATCCTGCGGTCCTACCTGACGGTGGTCAAGGCGACCCTGCGCACGAACTACTACCAGGCCGACGACGAGGGCCTCAACAAGTCCTACATCTCCCTCAAGCTCGAGCCGGCGAGCATCCCGGACCTGCCCGAGCCGCGGCCGAAGTACGAGATCTTCGTCTACTCGCCCCGGGTCGAGGGCGTGCACCTGCGCTTCGGTGCCGTGGCCCGCGGCGGTCTGCGCTGGTCCGACCGCCGCGACGACTTCCGCACCGAAGTGCTGGGCCTGGTCAAGGCGCAGCAGGTCAAGAACGCGGTGATCGTCCCGGTCGGCTCCAAGGGCGGCTTCTTCCCCAAACAGCTGCCCCGAGGCGGCGACCGTGACGCCTGGCTGGCCGAGGGCGTGCGCGCCTACCGCACCTTCCTGCACGGCCTGCTGGACATCACCGACAACCTCGACCCCAAAGGCAAGGTGATCCGCCCGAAGGACGTGATCGCCCACGACGCGGATGACGCTTACCTGGTTGTGGCCGCCGACAAGGGCACGGCCACCTTCTCCGACATCGCAAACGGCATCTCGGAAGAGTACGGCTTCTGGCTCGGCGACGCCTTCGCCTCCGGCGGCTCCCAGGGCTACGACCACAAGGCCATGGGCATCACCGCCCGGGGCGCCTGGGAGGCGGTCAAGCGCCACTTCCGCGAACTCGGCAAGGACATCCAGGTCGAGCCCTTCACCTGCATCGGCGTCGGCGACATGTCCGGCGACGTGTTCGGCAACGGCATGCTGCTCTCCAAGCAGACCAAGCTGGTCGCCGCCTTCGACCACCGCGACATCTTCATCGACCCCGATCCGGACCCGGCGACGTCCTGGGCCGAGCGCGACCGCATGTTCACCCTGCCCCGCTCCTCCTGGCAGGACTACGACAAGACCCTGATCTCGGCCGGCGGCGGCGTGTTCTCGCGCAGCCTCAAGTCCATTCCGCTGACCCCGCAGATTCAGGCGCTGCTCGGCGTCACCGACGCGGCTCTCGCCCCCACGGACCTGATCCGCGCCATCCTGAAAGCTCCCGCCGAACTCCTCTACCTCGGCGGCATCGGCACCTATGTGAAGGCCGAGGGCGAGCTCGACGTGCAGGTCGGCGACAAGGCCAACGACCCCGTGCGCGTCACCGCCGACGAGCTGCAGGTAAAGGTGGTTGGTGAAGGCGCCAATCTCGGCCTCACCCAGGCCGGTCGCATCGCCTTCGCCAGGCTGGGCGGACGGATCAACACCGACGCCATCGACAACTCCGCCGGCGTCGACACCTCCGACCACGAGGTCAACATCAAGATCCTCACCGGCGCCCTCGAACGCGCCGGCAAGCTTGAGCGCCCCGCCCGCAACCAGCTCCTCGAATCCATGACCGAGGAGGTCGCCGCCCACGTCCTGCGCCACAACTACGAGCAGACCCTGGCGCTCAGCCTGCTGGAGGCCCGCTCCGCTACCGACCTGGACGCCCATGGAAAGTTCATGGATGAACTGTCCGCCGCCGGCCGCCTCGACCGCGCGGTGGAAGGCCTTCCCGACCCCAACGATGTCACCGTCCTCGCCGCCGCCGGCCAGGGCCTGACCCGTCCCGAACTGGCGGTGCTGCTGGCCTACGGCAAGCTCGAGCTGAAGACCGAGATTGTCGCCGGCAAGGCGGTGGACGACGCCTACTTCCAGCAAACCCTGGGGCGCTACTTCCCCGCCGCCATGGGCGAGTTCACCGCCGAGATGCGCCGCCACCCCCTGCGCCGCGAGATCATCTCGACGGTGATCGCCAACGATTTGGTCAACATGGCCGGGCCGACCTTCCCGATGCGCCTGCGCGCCGCCACCAGCTGCGGCGCCGACGCCCTTGTGGTCGCGTTCGAAGCCGCCCGCGCCGTGTTCCGCCTCCAGGAGGCCTGGCAGGCCGTCCACGCGCTCGACAACCACGCCCCCGCCGCCGTCCAAACGGCGCTGTACCAGGAACTGGTCCTGGTCCTGCGCCGCCAGACCTATTGGCTGGCCCGCCGCGCGGGCGGGGGCGGCAAGGTGACCGATCTGGTCGAAGCCTACCAGCCCGCCGCCGACGCGATCCGCGCCGAAGGCTCCGCGCTCCTCTCCGACTTCGAACGCGGAAAGGCCGAGGATCGCGCCCACGCCTACGCCGAGGCCGGCGCGCCCGAAGGCCTCGCCCGCTCGATCGCCGCGCTGCGCCCCCTGACCACCTCCTCCGACGTCGCCGACCTGGCGCGCCGCCATCGCCACGACCTGCTGGAGACCGCTCGCCTCTACCACGCCGCCGGCGCCTGGTTCGGCTTCGACCGCCTGCGTTCGGCCGCCGGCCAGCTCGCCGCCGGCGACGCGTTCGAGCGCATGGCCGTCCGCCGCCTGATCGAGGATATGTTCGCCGAGCAGCGCACCATCACCCGCGCCATCCTTCAGTCCTCAAGGAGGGCTGACCTCTCCACCCGCGAAGGCGCCGTCGCCGCCGTCGAAGCCTGGGCCAAGGCCCAAGGCGACCGCGCCGAAACCGCCCGCCGCACCCTCGACGAGATCGAAACTTCCTCCGGCGGCTGGAGCTTCGCCAAACTCACCATCGTCAACGCCGCCGTCGGCGAGGTGGCCGAGGCGGTTGAGGCTTAAGACGCTTTTTTGATCCGCTTCCCGCGGATGGCTTCAGAACACCAGCGCCGCCACCGCGAAAGCCAACCCCGAGACCGCCGCCCCGAGCGCGAACCACAGCAGCCGCGACGGCCGCTCCTCCACGTCCACCGCCACCACCGGCGCGGCCGGCGCCTCCAGCTTCTCGATCAGCGCCCGGCCGAGCCGCCGCGCGTCTTCCGCCACCCGCCGCGCCCGGGCCGGCGGCGACAGTTCATGCATGATGTATCGCCGCACCACCGGGTCGGCGGCGGCCCAGATGTTGTGGCCAGGGTCGATTCGGCGCGCCACGCCCTCCACCGTCACCTGGGTCTTCTGCATCAAGACGAGCTCGGGCCGCAGCCGCATGTCGAACAGCGCGGTAATCTCGAACAGTTGCGCCAGCACCCCGCCCATCGACACCTGGGTCGCGTTGCGCCCGAAGATCGGCTCCCCCACCGCCCGCAGCGCCTGGGCAAAGGAGTCCACCGCGTGGTGCGAGGGCACGTAGCCGGCCTCGTAGTGCACCTCGGCGATGCGCCGGTAATCGCGCTCCAGGAAACCATAGAGAATATCGGCCAGATAGCGTCGCTCGGGCCGCCCGAGCCGCCCGATGATGCCGTAGTCCACCGCCGTCAGCTGCGAGGGCGCGGCGACGAACAAATTGCCCTCGTGCAGGTCGGCATGAAACACCCCGTGCTCCAGCGCCTGGGCCAGGAACCCCCGGATCAGGTTGTTGGCCAGCGTGACGCGGTCCAGCCCCGGCTGCTCCAGCGCCGCGGGGTCCGACAGCGGCAGCCCCTCGGCCCAGTCCAGCGTCAGCGCCCGCTTGCCCACGCCCTCCCACACCACCTCGGGCGCGCGCATGTAGCCGTCGCGCGCCATCACGCCCTTCAGCTCGTCCGCCCCCGCCGCCTCCAACCGCAGGTCCAGTTCCAGCTGCAGCGAACGCGCCACCGCCGCCACCAGCCCGCGCGGCTCCAACCGCCGCGCCTGCCGCCCGCCGAAGCGCTGGGCCAAGCCCGCGGCCAGGTTCATGGTGGCGATGTCCTGCGCCACCCGCCGCTCGATGCCCGGCCGCAGCACCTTCACCGCCACGCGGCGCCCGTCGTGCAGCACCGCCGGGTGCGCCTGCGCCAGCGACGCCGCCGCCACCGGCGGGCCGAACTCGGCGAACACGCTGGCCGCAGGCCGCCCCAGCGAGCGCTCCACCTGCGCCGTCGCCTCCTCCGTCGGGAAAGGCGGCAGCCGGTCCTTCAGCAGCGCCAAATCCTGCGCGAATTGCTGGCCGAAGATGTCGCCCCGCGTCGACATCAGCTGCCCGAGCTTGATCGCGGCCGGCCCCAGTTGCTCGAACGACGCCGCCAGCCGTTCCCCCGGCCGTCCCCGCCGTGCCTGCCGTCCTGCGAACAGACGGAAGAACCGGCCGAGCAGCCGCAGGTCCGGCGGCAGCAGCGGCTCGACCTCGCGCGGGATCAGCGCGTCGGCGCGGACCAGCGTCCAGCCGGCGCCGAGCAGGCGCGCGAAGGAACCGACGCCGCTCACGAGCTACAGCGCCCAGCCGTGGTGCAGCGCCACGACTCCGCCGGAATAGTTGGTCCAGCCGACCTGTTTGAACCCCGCCCGCCGCATCATCTCCGCCAGGCGGGGCTGGTCGGGGTGGCGGCGGATGCTCTCCACCAGATAGGCATAGGCCTCCCGGTCGTTCGCCACCGCCTGCCCGATGCGCGGGATCATCCGGAACGAATAGGCGTCGTAAGCCGCCCGCACCGCCCCCGAAGGCGGGCGCGAGAACTCCAGGCACAAGTAGCGCCCACCCGGCCGCAACACCCGCCGCGCCTCCGCCAGCGCCGCTGCAATGTCGGTGACGTTCCGCAGCCCGAACGAGATCACATAGGCGTCGGCGCACCCGTCCGGCAGCGGCAGCCGCTGGGCGTCCCCCACCGACCAGAGGATTTCCGGCGCCCCGCCTCGCGCCACGCCCTCGCGCACCATCGCCGCGTCGAAATCCACCACCGCCACCCGCGCGTCCCGCCCGCCGCGCCGCAGCTGCGCCGCCCGCGCCCGGCCAGCGATCCGCCCCGCCATGTCTCCGGTGCCTCCGGCGCAGTCGACGATCACCTCGCCCGGCTGCGGATTCAACCGCGCCGCGGCCATGTCCTTCCAGACCCGGTGCAGCCCGCCCGACATCAGGTCGTTCATCAGGTCGTAGCGCCGCGCCACCCGGTCGAACACGCCGCGCACCAGCCCCGGCTTGTCCGCCGGGTCCACGTCCTGGTAGCCGAAGGGCACGGAGGTCTCTGACATCGGCGCCTCCTTAGCCGCCCGGCCCCTTGCCGTCACCACGCGCCGCCGGAACGCCGCTCCGCGCCCGCCGTTCTCCCACGGCGGAGGTTACGGTGGCTGAACCCGAAATCCAGCGCGACCAGATGGTCGAGCGCCAGATCGCGCGCCGCGGCGTGCGCGATCCCCGCGTGCTCGACGCCATGCGCCGCACACCGCGCGAGCTGTTCGTCCCCCGCCCGCTGCGCGAATTCGCCTACGACGACAGCCCCCTGCCCATCGCCGAGGGGCAGACCATCTCTCAGCCCTACATCGTCGCCCTGATGCTGCAGGCCGCCGAGATCGATCCAGAGGACCGGGTGCTGGAGGTCGGGACCGGCTCCGGCTACGCCGCCGCCGTCCTCTCGCGCCTGGCCGGCCGCGTCTACACCATCGAACGCCATGCCGGCCTGACCGAGGCCGCCAGGACAGCGCTGGCCGAAGCCGGCTGCGCCAACGTTGAGGTCCGCCACGGCGACGGCACCCACGGCTGGCCTGAGGCCGACCCCTTCGACGCGATTATCGTCTCCGCCGGCGGCCCCAAGGCGCCCGAGACCTTGCGCGAACAGCTCGCCATCGGCGGCCGTCTGGTGATCCCGATTGGCGAGAGCCGTCGGCGCCAGCGGCTGGTGAAGATCACCCGCGCCGGCCCCGACGACTACCGTGAGGAAGACCTCGGCGACGTCGCCTTCGTCCCACTGATCGGCGAGCACGGCTGGCGGGAGAAGCGCAGCTTCGCCTCCGACGCCGCCTCCAAGCTCAAAGGCGCCTTTTCCAAGAAGCGCGGCCTGCCCGGCCTGATCGCCCGCGCCGCCGAACCCCTGCCCGAGATTGAGGACCCCGCCTTCGCCGACGCCTTCGACCGCTTCGCGCAGGCCAAGGTGGTGCTGCTCGGCGAGGCCACCCACGGCACTTCGGAGTTCTACCGCGCCCGCGCCGCCATCACCCGGCGGCTGATCGAGAAACACGGCTTCACCATTGTCGCCGTCGAGGCCGACTGGCCTGACGCCAAGAGCATCGACCGCTACGTCCGCTGGCTCCCCCACCGAATCGGCGAGGAGCCCGCCTTCCATCGTTTCCCGCAATGGATGTGGCGCAACCACGAGGTCCAGGACTTCGTCGACTGGCTGCGCGCCCACAATGCCGCCGTCGCCGAGCCGGAGCGCCGCGCCGGCTTCTTCGGCCTGGACCTCTACAGCCTCTCGGCCTCGATCTCCGAGGTGATCCATTACCTCGACGGCGTGGACCCGGAAACCGCCCAGGTGGCGCGCGAGCGCTACGGCTGCCTCACTCCGTGGCAGAAGGACCCCGCCATCTACGGCCGCGCCGCGCTCAGCGGCGGCTATCCGAAGTGCGAAAAGGCGGTGCTGAAGATGCTGCGCGAGCTGATGAGCCGCCGGGGCGAATACCTCGCCCAAGACGGCGAGAGCTTCCTCGACGCCGCCCAGAACGCGCGCCTGGTGGCGGCGGCGGAGCGCTACTACCGCGCCATGTACTACGGCTCGGCCGAAAGCTGGAACCTGCGCGACAGCCACATGTTCGAGACCCTCGAACAGCTGCTCGAGTCCCGCGGCCCCGAGGCCAAGGCCGTGGTCTGGGCCCACAACTCCCACATCGGCGACGCCTCGGCCACCGAGATGGGCGTCTCGCGCGGCGAGCATAACCTGGGCCAGCTCTGCCGCGCCCGCTGGGGCGATGCCGCCGTCCTGATCGGCTTCGGCACCGACCGCGGCACGGTAGCCGCCGCCACCGATTGGGATGGTCAGATGGAGATCAAGCGCGTGCGCCCCTCCGAACCCGGCAGTTACGAACACCAGTGCGAGGAGTCCGGCGCCGGCCGGTTCCTGCTCGACCTGGGCGAGGGCGCCAACGAAGAGGCTCGTCACGAACTCCTAAGCCCGCGCCTGGAGCGCTTTATCGGCGTCATCTACCGCCCGCAAACCGAACTGCAGAGCCACTACATGGAGGCCTCGTTGCCCCAGCAGTTCGACGCCTGGGTGTGGTTCCCCGAAACCCACGCCGTCGCCCCCCTGCCGGCTGAGCCCTCGGGCGGCCTGCCTGACACCTACCCCTTCGGCCTCTAGCCTCCAGCCAAGCCTCCCCGGCTTGCGAATAGGCTGGCGAAGGCGCCCAGGCGGAGCTTCCCGCCGCGCAGCCGGCGCCGCACCCGTCAGGCGGTAACGGAGCGACGAAGTCTATTTCGCCGCCGAAGCGCCGGTGGGGAAGCCGCGCTGTTCGAGGAGCGCGTTCACGTCCGGATCGCGCCCGCGGAACTCGCGGTACTGCTGCGCCTGATCCTTGGTGTCGCCTTCGGAGAGCATGTGCTTCATCTTGGCCGCCGTGGCCGGATCCCAGACGTTGCCCGTCTCCTCAAAGGCCTTCCACGCATCCGCGCCCATGGTGTCGGACCACAGGTACGAATAATAGCCCGCCGCGTAGCCGTCGTCGGCGAACACGTGGTTGAAGTGCGGCAGGCGGTGGCGCATCACCATCTGCCGGGGCGCCCCGATCTCTTGCATCGTCGTCCGCTCGAAGGCGTCTGCGTCGATCTTGCCGGTCGGGTCCATGTGCAGCTTCATGTCGACCAGGGCCGAGGTCAAGTATTCGCCGGTCGTGTAGCCCTGGTTGAACTTCTTGGCCGCGTTGACCTTGTCCAGCAGCGCCTTGGGCATCGGCTGGCCGGTCTTGTAGTGCCGGGCGAAGCGGTCGAGGATTTCCGGCGTCAGCACCCAGTTCTCGTGCACCTGGCTCGGGAACTCGACAAAGTCGGTGGAGACGTTGGTGCCGGCCAGGCCCTCGTAGGTGACGTTGCTCATCAGGTCGTGCAGCGCGTGCCCGAACTCGTGGAACAGGGTCTCGGCGTCGTCGAGCGAGATCAGCACCGGCTCCCCAGCCGCGCCCTTGACGAAGTTGTTGTTGTTGGAGACCAGCGGCGTCACCCGCACGCCGTAGTTGCTCTGCGAGCGGTAGGCGTTCTCCCAGGCGCCGGAGCGCTTACCTTCGCGGGCGAAGTAATCGCCGTAGAACAGGCCGATGTAGCGAGTTCCGTCATAAACCTCCCAGACCCGCACGCCGGGATGGAAGACCGGCACCTTGCCCGACACCTCCTTGAAGTTCAGGCCATAGAGCTTGTTGGCCATCCACATGGAG
This sequence comes from Caulobacteraceae bacterium, assembly GCA_036388855.1. Classification (GTDB taxonomy): domain Bacteria; phylum Pseudomonadota; class Alphaproteobacteria; order Caulobacterales; family Caulobacteraceae; genus DASVRA01. The sequence goes on from DASVRA010000037.1 coordinate 8,246, forward strand.
CCCTCGATCATCTTGTTGAGCTCGAAGTACGGCTTCAGCTCGTTCTGATCGAGGTCGTACTTCGCCTTGCGCACCTTCTCGGCGTAAAAGAGGTAGTCCCAGGGCTCAATGGTGATCCTGGCGCCTTCCTTGGCGGCGATCGCCTGCATGTCGGCCACCTCTTCGGCGATGCGCGCCTTGGTCGGGGTCCAGACGGTGTTCATCAGCGCCATGGCGCGCTCGGGCGTGGCGGCCATCTTGTCCGACAGCTTCCACGCCGCGTAGTTTGGAAAGCCCAGCAGCTTCGCCCGCTCCTGACGCAGCGGCATGATCTTGGCGATGGTGGCGTTGGTGTCCTCGGCGTCGCCGTTGTCGCCGCGGTTCTTGAACGCGGTCCAGACCTTCTGGCGCAGGTCGCGGTTCGACGCGTAGGTCAGGAACGGATCGACGCTGGAGCGGGTGTTGGTGATGATCCACTGGCCGGCCAGCTTCTTCTCGGTCGCGGCGGCGGCGAAGGAGTCGACCACCGGCTGCGGCACGCCCGCCAGCTGCGCCTTGTCCTCCACGGTGATGTAGGTCGCCTCGTCGGCCAGCACCTTCTGCGAGAACTGGGCGTAGAGGTTGGCGAGCTCCTGGTTGATCGCCTTCAGCCGCACCTTCTGCTCGGGCGTCAGCTTGGCGCCCTGGCGGGTGAAGCCGGTCCAGACGCGCCAGGTCAGGCGCTGCTGCTCGGGCGTCAGCCGGGCGCGGTTGTTGTAGACCGCGTCGATGCGGCGGAAGAGCTTCCCGTTCAGGATGATCTCGTCCTGGGCCGCGGCGAACCTGGGCGCCAGCTCGGTCTCCACCTTCTGCATCGCCGCGTCGTTCATGCTCGAGGTGAAGATGCCGTAGAGCGAACTCATCCGGCTGAACGCCTCGCCGGCCCGCTCCAGCGCCCCGATGGTGTTGTCGAAGGTCGGCGGGGCGGGGTTGTTGGCGATCGCCTCGATGTCGCGGTTGCGCAGCGCCAGCGCGCCCTCGAAGGCCGGCCCGAACTGCGCAGGCGTGACCTTGTCGAAGGCGGGCACGCCGCCGTAGGGCCCGGTCCACTCCGCCGCCACCGGGTTTGCGGCCAGCGCCGGGGGCAGGGGCGCTGAGGTGAAGCCGCTGGAGGAGGTCTGAGCGGGGCGCGAGGCGGGCGCGCGGCCGGCGGCGTCTGCCTGAGCCATCATGATCTGCGGGGCTGCGGCCGCGAGGCCGGAAAGGGCGGAGGCCAGCGCAAGGGCGGCCGCGCCGGCGAACAGGTTGGGGGCCATGGGGAAGGCGTCTCCGGAAGTTTATGGCTTATGTGTTTGGCGCGCGAGAGAGCCGCGCGCAAGCGACTGCTCATTTGAGGCGTCCACCCTGCGCCCGCGATGCGGCGGACTTGCGGCGCTTTCGGCGCGAAGGCCGCCATGCCCGCCCTTTTCCATAAGCATGGATGGCAGCGCCGACGCGGTGCACGAGGATTCGGCCCCGCCATGGCTTCGAAAGCGATTACGTCGGTGATTGGGGTCACCCGCGGCGGCAGCGGATGATCGTCGACACCGCCGCCTGACCGGAGGTTCAGCGGTCCAGGTCCTCCTGGACCCGCCGCGACAGGAAGTCGAACCAGGCGTTGAACACGTCGGCGCCTTTATAGCGCTCGTCGTCCACATGCGCCGGATGGCTGAACCCGCCCTCGGACCTTGCCGAGGCGATCGTCAGTTCGGTGGCGTATTGTAAGATTTGCAGCGTCAGGTCGATGGGGCGGGTGGGCATGGGTCCTCGGCAGGTTGCTGCTGTATGGCGAGGCCCCGCCCCGCTACAGGCGCGACCCTTACGAAAGATCGCCCGCCGTTGCCAGAGGCGTGGGCAGGGGAGCCTTGCCGGTGATGATCGGCGCGATGTTCTTCAGGTGTGGGTAGCGCTCGCCCAGCACGCGGAAATCGGGCGCGCTCGGAACGTGCTTCAGCAGCGCCGAACTGCCCTGCTCGCCGCGCTGCAGCTTGCCAAGCACCGCGTTGCGCCTGATCCCCGCTAAGCTGACGCCGAGCTTGGTCAGCTCCTTCTCCAAGGTGTCGTAAGCGGCCTCCGGACCGTCGGCGTAGAGCTCCTCCAGCCGCAATTCGGTGAACCCGATCTTCAGTTCCTTCAGCGCGGTGCGGATCGCGCGCAGCTGCTCTATGCCAAAATCGACGACGCGCAGCGTCTTGGCCTCGTCATAGGGCTTGATGATCTGGGGGTGCTTGCCGAGGTAGTCGTCGTAGGCGTCCACCCGCGACTGTCCCCAGAAGCCGGTGGACTCGGCGATCACCAGCGAGCGCATCCGGGCGAGTTCGTCCTTGCGGTAGAGGATGACGTGCCGGAATTCCTGCAGCAGGCTGACCGAGAACAGCGCCGCATTGACCTTGCGCTGCATCAGTTCGACGCAGTGCTTGATCACCAAGGGCCGATCGAGTTCGGGCAGCAGCGAAGCGTAGAACTCCGCGGCGCTCCCCCCCCGCGCCAGGCGCTTGCTGTAGGGGCCGAAGGCACGGTCCCAGTTGAACGGCTCGGCGTAGACGCGGCCTTCCTGATAGGCCAGTTGCAAGATCCGTTGCAGGGTGGTGCCGCCGGTGCGGCGCAGCGTCCACACGATCAGCTTGGGCTGGCTCGAGTAGTCAACGTCCATGGAAGCAGGGACCTACACGCACGACAGCGACAGGCGGCGACTCATGCGGACGCGAAACGCTCCACGTCCGCCTTCCACTTGGCCAGCAAATCGGACGGAACGTCGCGCGATAGAGCATCCAGATCGGCGCGGGCGATCTCCTTCACCTTGGCGCTGACGGCGGGCTTGAACGCCAGGCGCGCCTTCTTGGCACCCCCGGGGTTGGGGTTCTCCACCGTCCGGGCAAGCCCGGGCTGGTAATCCACCCCCATGAAGGCGCAGAACTTCTGCGCAAAGCGCTCGGGGTCGGAGGAGATATCATCGAGGAAGAAGATGCCGAGGCTCGGCCCGAACACCGAGCGCCAGCGGCCGATGAAGTCGCGCATCGACAGCACCGGGCCGTACCAGGAGAGCAGGGTCTCCATCTGCTGGTCGGCGTCCAGGTCGTTGAACTCCACGCCCTGGTTGACGCTGCGCATGGCCGTGTCGGACATGATCCGGTCAAGCGGGTTGCGCAGCAGGATGACGATCTTCACCTGCGGGAACTCGCCCTTGACCTTCTCGATCAGCGGCTTGCGCAGTACCGAATAGAGTGGCGAGACGTCGCCCGAACGGCGGCCGTTCTGGGCAAACAGGCTGCGGTACCAGCCCAGCGGATCACGCGCGGCGAATTCCCGATCCCCCTCCGGCAGCCGGCTCAGCGCGGCATTCAGGTGCTCAGGGTTCACCTCCTGGCCCAGCGCCCGCTTGAACAGGGCGCTGTTGAAGAAGTTGATCTCCTTGATTCGCGGCATGTCGAAGGCCGGGCTGGTCTCGCATAAGCGGTAGAGCCAAGTGGTCCCCGCCTTGCGCGCACCCACGCATAGGAAGTCGGGGTCCCGAGCGCGGGCGGCATTCACCGCCGTTGAAGCGTCAGCGGCCACGCGGAATTCTCCGGATTGCCTGGGGCGACGAGGCTAGCGACCAGGCCGTTCGCCGCTGACCCGCTCAGGCCGCCGATCCGGCGCCGCCGGCGCCGGTCTTGGACTGCCGGCGCGCCTGAAGCTTGGCCTTGCGCTCCTCGCGCTGCTCGGGCGTCATGGTGGCGAGGCGCTGGGCGCGCTTTTCCTTGCGCGCGGCGCGCTCTTCGGGAGTCAGGTTCTTCTTCGGCTCCTTGGCCATTTCCGTTCCTCGTCTGAGTCAGCTGGCGCTCGGCCATCAGCGGCGACTTATCCGTAAAGTCGAAGGGCTGTCCAGAGACGGCGCTGGCGGCTACGGCCCGCGGCGTAGGCGTAGGCGTAGGCGTAGGCGTAGGCGTAGGCGTAGGCGTAGGCGTAGGCGTAGGCGTTGACGTCAGCGGGGTCGGGTACGCGGCCGAGCACACCCGAAATCTCAACTTCGACCGCCTGAACCTGGCTCACCGCTGCCCTCCCGCGCCCTACCAAGGGCACGGTATGCTTGACTGTACGTTGATCTCTGGTGCGCCGTGGGCGCCGCGCGTTCCGCGCACAGGCCTTCCTCCGACAGGAATTCGTGATACAGGTCCGGCCCGCCGGCGGACGATTGCTTTCGGAACATAGGTTTATGCCCAACCCGTACACCCAGCTGCCGAAGGACCGGTTCTGGCGTTCGGCCGTGGCCGAACGCACCATCTTCGGCCTTGAAAACCTGTACACGCGGAAATTCGACATCACGCGGACAGACAAAGTCGCCGCGGCAGGCAGCTGCTTTGCTCAGCACGTCACCCGAAACCTCAAACAGCGGGGCTTCAATGTGCTTGACGTCGAGCCGGCGCCGAGTTTCCTGCCCAAGCAAATGGCCAAGGAGCAGGGTTACGGGCTCTACTCGGCGCGCTACGGCAACATCTATACGGTGCGGCAGTTCCTGCAGCTGTTGAACGATGCGCGCGATGGACGTGTGCGGGAGGAAGACTTCACCCTGGTCGGGGGCAGATACATTGATCTGCTGCGGCCCAACGCATGCGGTCGCGGGTTCGACAGCCTGCCGGAGGCGGTGGAGGCGAGGTCAGAGCACCTCGAGCGGGTGCGCCAGCTATTCGGCAGCGCGGAACTGGTGGTCTTCACCCTCGGCCTGACCGAAGGCTGGGTGAACTCCTCCACCGGAACGGTCTACCCGCTGTGCCCCTACACCGTGGCCGAAGACCTGCCGCCAGCCTACGAGTTCCACAACTTCACCTTCGGGGAAATTCTCGACGACCTGATCGCGGCGCGGACGCATCTGCAGGGCATCTCTCCCGGGGTGCGGATGTTGCTCACCACCTCCCCCGTGCCGCTGACGGCAACAGCTTCCGACCGGCACGTGATGGTCGCCAACAGCTACTCCAAGTCGGTGCTGAGGGCGGTCTGCGGCGAGATGGAGCAGAGGTTCTCCGACGTCGATTACTTCCCCTCCTACGAAGTGATCACCGCCGCGACCTCACGCGGAGTATTCTACGAGGCCAACATGCGCAGCGTCAGCCCCACGGGCGTGGATTTGGCGATGAAGATCTTCTTCGAACAGCACGACCGAACTCCGCGCCCCGTGGAGTCCGCCGCACCCGGTCCGGCCGCCGACCCCGACCCGCGACGCACGACGCAAGCGGAAATGGACGAGGAGGAGGTGTCCTGCGACGAGGTGCTGCTGGAGAGCTTCTCGCGATGAGGCTGTGCCTGATCGGCAATTCCCATCTGGCCGCGCTGCTCAACTCCTGGGAAGACACCGCGCCCTCCTATCCGGACGTGCAGGCGACGTTCTTCGGCACCCGCGCGCAGTTCTTCTTCGCCTTGTCGGCGGCCGGTGACGGGCGTCTGACAATGGCCCCGCGGACGATGCTCGTCTCCACTGGCGGCCAGGGAGAGGTGCGGGTCAGCGACATCCCGCTAGGGGACTTTGACCTGGCGGTCGTCATCGGCTGTGGCTTCAGCCCCTCGGCGGTGCTGCGCACCTATCAGGACTACCACTTCCATGGATTGCGCGCCCGGCGGCCGACGGGAGTGACGCGCGAGCAGTTCAAGTACGGCGTGCGCGACAAGATCGACCAGAGTCCGGCCTGGCACGTCATCAGCCTGATCAGAAGCCAATCGCGCCTGCCGGTCCTGCTGGCTCCCTCGCCCCTGCCCAGCGAGGAAGGCGTCGGGAAGGGCGGCAAGGCGATTCTGGACACCTACGCCGAGGCCCTGGCCAATGAGGACGCCCGCGAACTCCTGCGCGTCTATGCCGACATCTGCCGCGACCTAGCGGAGCAAGGGGTGCGGGTGGTGAACCAGCCCGAGGCCACCAAGGCCGCGCCGCTTTCCACGATGCAGATCTACTCGATCGGCTCCTCCCGGTTGCGCTCCAAGGATAGGCTGCATGCTGACGACGACGTCTTCCATATGAACGCAGCCTACGGCCAGCTCATGTGGGCCGAGATCGTGCGCGCCGCCGGCGAGGTTCTGGCCGCTGCCGCACCCGGACAGGCCCAAGCCGCCGCCGTTTGACGGTCGGGCGCCGCACGACCACCATCGGAACGTCATCCAGGACACCCATGCGCCGCTGCATCATCCATATCGGCACCCACAAGACGGGCAGCAGTTCAATCCAACGCTCGCTGCTGGAGCACGCGCCCGCGCTGCTGCGCGCGGGAATCGAATACCGCTCTGGTCAGGACAGTACGCAGAAGGTGCTCGCCCATCACCGCATGGCGGCCGGGCTGAAAGGTGGTCAGAAGGCGGAGCGGCTCGCAGGTCTGCGGCTCACCGACCTGGAGGGGCTGTTGAACTCTTCGCCGGCCGACACTGTGGTGCTGTCCTCCGAAGGATTCAGCCACCCCCGGGTCAAGCCCGCGCGCCTGCGTCAGATGCTCGGCTCGATCCGGGCTTGCGGCTTCAGCCCCACTGCGGTGGTGTATCTGCGGGCTCAGCCGTCGCTGGCGAACTCAAGCTATACCCAGGCGGTCAAGACCTTCGCCTTTGCCGGCACGTTCGACGAATTTCTCGAAAAGCGTATGAGCGATATCGTCTGGAATTACGAGGCACGGCTTGCGGCGTGGATCAAGGAACTGGGCCCTGATCTGGTCCCCATACCCTTTACGCCGGAGAATACCGGTCCGCGCATCGCGGAGAAAATGCTGGCCTTCGGCGGCGTGCCGCCGGAAACCCTCCGCTCGGTGGGGATGAAGCCCGCCGAGGTCGTCAACGATGCTCCAGGGCCCATGGCCGTTGCCGCCTTCCGGCTGCTGATGCGGGCGCGGCCCGAACTGTCCGGTCGGTTGCGCCAGTCGGATGCGCATCTCGCTGCCCTCCAAGAGGTCAAGAAGCGGGGGTGGGACGAGGGCCGCTTCATCGGCCTCGACTCCGCGAAGGCTGACAGGCTGGAGGCGGTCTACGGAACCGGCAACGACGCGTTCGCCCGGCGCTTCTTCGACAGGCCCTGGCGCGTGGTTTTCGCCGCGGATTACGAGCGGGAGTGGCGCTCCAATGAGATCGACATCGACCACCTGCCCGAGCCGCTGGCCGCGGAGCTGGCCGACTTCGTTTCGCGGCACGGCTAGCTTGCCCACCGGAGTGCGCGTGTGCGAAGCCGCGCGCGTCCAGGCCAGGCGGCCCCGTGGAGACCTTCGTTGCTTCTGCTTCACATCGGCACCCACAAGACCGGCACCACGGCGCTGCAGCGGTTCCTGGTGGACAACCAGGGCGCGCTCGCGGGTCTGAACCACCGCTATGCAGCCGCCGGCCGGCCGGTGGGCCGCTATGCCCAGCACAACCTGGCGCGCCGCGGTGACGAGGAGGGGCATGAGGCGCCCTGGGGGCAGTTGGCCGAGGAGATGGGGGAGCGGGCGGGGGTGGTCCACCTCGTGAGTTCCGAGGCATTCTGGAACGTCAGCCCCGAAGTGGCGGCCCGGCACAGCCGCCAGCTGGGGGAGGTGAAGGTGGTGGCTTACGTCCGCCGCCAGGACAACTTCCTGGAGTCACTCTACAAACACAACATCAAGCTCGGCGCCTCGCTGAGCTTCGAGGAGTTCTTCCAGAAGCGGAAGAAGATTGGCGACTACCTGTCGGTACTGGAGAAGTGGGAGGCGCTGTTCGGGCGCGAGAACCTGGTGGTCCGGCCCTATGACACACCGTCTGGGTCGATCGACATCATCGCCGATTTCCTGACCCTGCTCGGCATCGACCCCAAGGGGGAATTCGCCCGCCCGCCGCGGTCGAACAGCTCGCCCCGGGTTGAGCTGGTCAACGTCATCCGCGCCGCCAACCGCACCGAGGAGTTGCGCCTGAACGATCGCCTGTTCGCGGAGCTGCGCCAGCGCAACCGCGCCTACGCCCGCAGTGGCGATCTGCTGAGCCTGGAGCAGCGCCAGCGGATCGTGGACCACTTCGCCGAGGCCAACGCCGAGATGGCGCGCCGCTATTTCCCGGCGGAGGTAAAGGAAGGCTTCCCTCCGCCCAAGGCCTTGAGCCTGCCGGTGTGGCCGGTGGAGAGCGAGGAGTTCTACCAGTTGCTGGTAGACACCTTCGAGGTCATGGCCAAGGCCCAGCCCAAGGGCGGCGACAAGCTCATGGCGCGTGAGCGGCGCATCCAGGCCAGCCTGGACTGAGGGCGGGACTCAGGCACGGTCGAGGACCGGCGTCAGCTGGGCCGCCGGCTCCGGGTTGTCCCGCGGCCCGGTGCGCACCAGCCCCGCGGCGACCAGGCTTTCCACGCCGGTGTAGCGGACCGAGCCCTCGTACATGAACACCGAGTGCGGGTTCTCCTGCAGCTTGTTCATGTAGATCTCGTACTCGCGCGCGCCGGCGAAGTGCTCCTGGCGGCGCACCTCCTCGATCGCGCGGCGGTGGAAGTCCGGCAGGAACTTGAAATGCAGCAGCGCGCCTGATTGCGGCGCCATCCTGCGCGGCGATACCTCGTGGGTGGAGGAGAAGTACATTGTGTCGGGGCCGAACTTGACCAGTGGGGTCTTGTTCAGCACCGGTGGCTGCGGCGCCGGTTTGACCCGGAAGTTCCAGAAAACCCGTCCCCGCAGGCCGCCGGTTAGCGAACGGTAGCCGCAGGCCGGGGTCCAATAGTGGTGATAGCCGTCCCCATCGAAGAAGGGGAAGTGCTCGATCAGGCCCTTGTCGCGGGTGAAGCCCGAGGCGGTCAGCGGCTTATCGGAATACATATCGATCATGGGGGCGAAGAAGGCTTCGTGGCCGCCGCGATCGAGTTCCTCGCACAGCCCAGGCAGTCCCATCCGCTCCTGCCCTGGAAATACCAGCAGCTCGTCCGAGTCGACGGTGAGGACCCACTGGCCTGACATGTGGGCCTTGGCCACCTGGTTGTGCCAGCTGACCCCGTAGCGGCTGGCCTTGTAGCTCTCCGGGGTGCGGAAGATCACCACGTCGTCCTGCTCGGCCAGGTATTCGAACGAGCCGTCGGTGGACATGTTGTCGATGAAGGCGAAGTCGGTCACCCCCAGCGCCCGGTAGTGGCGCAGGAAGTCCGGCAGCCGGTACATCTCGTTGCGCACCACGCAGATGCAGCTGAGCTTGGTCTCGGCGAACCGGTCCGGTTCGCCGTGCACCTCGAAGAAGCTGTCCGGCTGGAACAGCGAGGTGAGTTCGGGCTCGTGCTTGCGGATCGCGTCCAGCGCCTGGCGCCGCCCTCGGGCGTCGCCGGTCTCCTCGGCGATGCGCAGCGAGAAGCGACGGGTCTCCCAGGTCTCGCCCGCCGACCGGATAAAGGCGGCGATGCCCGCGCGCGCCTCGCCGTAGGCGCCGGTCTCGACATCCGCCATGATCTGCAGGCTGCGGAAGTACCAGTTGGCCTCCGCCAGTTGAGTGGTGACTGCTCGCCGCTCGGCCACGAAGGCCCACTCGCCTTGGTTGGCCGCCAGGATCAGCTCGGTCCCCAGCCGCTCGGGCTGGATGGCCCGCGCGGCCGGGACGAAGTCGGTCTGGCGCTGGTGCAGGGCGCGCCACTGCCGGGCCGCTTCGAACTCGCCCAGGCGCACGAGGCAGTCGAAGCCGATCTCGTAGGCCCGCTGGGTCGGCGCCTCGTGCGTCAGCGGAAACATCGCCGCCGAGAGGCCGGTGAAGCCGAGTTCGCGCAGACGTTCGACGAAGTCGAAATGCACCGGCAGCCGTGCGAGCGGCGAGCGCCTGACGCGCCCTGCCAGTTCCACAAGCTCCGCGTCGCGCTCCTTTTCGTGCAGTGCCTGCACGAGCGCAGTCATCGCTTCGACGTCGCCGATCATGGCGGCATAGGTCAGGTATTCGAGGCTGCCCTCGAGGTCGAACGGAAGGCCGGGCTCAGAAACGAGGGCGCGCCGGATCTCCTCCAGACTGGCGGAGGACGCGGCAGGCGCGAACTCGACCTGCAAGCCGGCATCGCGCCGGGGCAGCGCCTGCCGGAGGAGCCGGGCGACCGTCGACTGGGGCCGGACGATCTCGAGCACATCGTCCAGCACGTCGATCCCAGCGTAGGAGAGTAGCTCACGCAGGGTCAGGCTGTGAGCTCCCTGCTGAGCCAGTGCCTCGCCCGTTTCAATGAACAGGCGCCTGGGGAAGAAGAGCGCGTCGACGGTTATCCCGTCGTGCAGCGCCACGATCCGATCCGAAGCCAGGCTGAACCGGACATCGCCCCAGTTCCGCTCCATCTCCGGCGAGACGATGGCGACGAACTCCATGCCTCCCCGTCCCAGCACCGCGCGCGCCTGGGCCAGCGCTTGCAGCGCGGAGGTCGCGGACTTGAAGCGGAGGTTGCCGAATTCGGCCTTGGCCTCGCCCGGCTCACCCGCGTTGAGTTGGATGCGAAGGACGGAGGGGCTTTCGTAGAGGCCCGAGAACGGCGGATCGCCATCGGCCTTGATCAGTAGCGGGTGGGTTGCGGAGGCCTCAGGCCCTTCCAGGCGTATGGCGCGGGCGAGGTAGTGGGGGTCCAGGAAGGGCGAGCCGAACAGCACCGTCAGCGGGAACGATTCGCTCCAGTGGAAGGCCGCGCGCCAGCAGTTGCGAGGGTCCGGGAACCTCCCGCCGGGGCCATCGACCAGCGAATAAGCCGACCGCACCGTCGTGGGCAGGCGCGGAGGCGCCGGCGGTTCCTCGCCCGAGGGCAAGTTCAGGAGCGAGAGGATTCCGGGCCGCTGCGCAAGCAGGTCGAAGAAATCCTCGAGTTCGCACCCGGCGCGGTGCAGCCGCACCGGGCTGGCGCGGGAGACGTCGATGCGGGAAATCGTCCCGTCCTCGCGGCCGAAGGCCCACACCTCCTCCGCATAGGCTACGCCGGCCAGCACGTGAGGCGCCCTCGACGCCTCTAAAACATCCTCGCACAGGACTGCCAGAACCTTGTGGTCCGCTTCGGCGGCCCCGCGAAAGGTGCTTTCCGGCCCGCGCCAGCCTGCCAGGCGGGAAAGCATCTCATGATCCTGCACCGCCCAGCGCGTACCCGGCCCCGCCGTCGCGATGGAGCTGACCTCGAGATCGGTTTCGGCGTCGGTGAACTGGCTTCCGGTCACGTCGGCCAGCAGGTCCGGTCCGCTGGCGAGCGCCAGTCGGTCATCTTCGAGCACTAGGCGCAGCGCGTAGCGGTCACGCGGCTCGTGGAAGGCCCTGAGCGGTCGACCCCAGGCGCCGCCGACTTGCCGGTTCAGCACGATCTGCCGGTCGGGCAGCCGGAAGCCGGCGTGAAACAGGATGTCACCCCTGGAATTGACAAGGTCGATCACGAAAGGAGCGCGCCCGTTCCAGTCGAAGCTAGTCGAGGCCGAAAACCCCCGGGTCGGCAAAAGCTCAGTGGTGCGCATGGTCGCGCGGCTCCTTGGATCGGGCGGACCGAAACCCTGGGGATCTGCTGACGGGTCCTGCGTCGGCGGTGCATGGCGGAGAGGGCGGGATTCGAACCCGCGATACCCTTGCGGGTATGCCGCATTTCGAGTGCGGTGCTTTCAACCGCTCAGCCACCTCTCCGCAGGTTCCAAGGCCTTCGAGCGCGGGCGCTACCTAGCGGCGGGGGGGAGTTTCCGCAAGGCGGCGGGTCTCGGGCGGCACTGGACAGAAGCGCGGCCCCGCTCCTAGTGGTGTTCCATAGCTGTTCGTAGGCATGACCATGCGCCTCACGCGTCTCGCCCCGGCCCTTGCCCTCTCCGCCCTTCTCTTGAGCGCGGGGGCCGCGCCTGCCCAGGCGCAGGCCGCGCCTCCAGCGAGCAAGCCGGCCTATGGAACCTTCGGCTTCGACACGGCGGGCATGGACAGGTCGGCGCAGCCTGGCGATGACTTCTTCGCCTACGCCAACGGCGGCTGGGTCAAGCGCACCGAGATCCCCGCCGACCGCTCCAGCTACAACAGCTTCACCGTGCTGGTCGAAGCCGCCAACCGGCGCACGCGCGAGATCATCGAAGGCGCCGCCTCCGACCGGAGCGCCGCCGGCGACGCCCGCAAGGTCGGCGACTACTACGCCAGCTTCATCGACGAAGCGGCGGTCGAGCGGCGGGGGCTGGAGCCGGTCCGGACCGAACTCGCCGTCATCGCTGCGGTCAAGGACCGGCGCCGGCTGTCGGCGGAGCTCGGCCGCACGTTGCGCGCCGATGTGGACATGCTGAACGCCACCGACCTCTACACCGACCGGCCGCTCGGTCTGTGGGTGGCGGAGGACTGGAACGCGCCTGCCCGCTACACCGCCTACCTGATGCAGGGCGGGCTCGGCCTGCCCGAGCGCGAATACTACCTGTCGGACAAGCCGAAGTTCGCCGAGCTACGGCCCGAGTACCGGGCGCACATTGCCCGCGTCCTGGCGCTGGGCGGGTTCGACCGGGCCGAGGAGCGGGCCGCGCGGGTGCTGGCGCTGGAGACGGCGATCGCGCGCACCCACTGGAGCCAGACTGACAGCGCCGATCCGACGAAGGCCAACAACCCGTGGAAGCGGGCAGACTTCGCGGGCAAGGCGCCGGGGATCGACTGGGACGCCTATTTCGCGGCCGCGGGGCTGGCCGGGCAGGCGAGCTTCATCGTGGCCCAGTCGAGCGCGGTGGCGGGCATCTCCAAGCTCGCGGCCTCCGAGCCGGTGGAGGCGTGGAAGGACTACCTCGCGTTCCATGCGCTGGAGCGCGGCTCCCCGTTGCTGCCCAAGGCGTTCGTGGAGGAGAGCTTCGCCTTCAACGGCAAGACGCTAAACGGCACGCCACAACTGGCGGAGCGCTGGAAGCGCGGGGTCAACGCCACCAACGCCGCGCTGGGCGAGGCAGTGGGGCGGCTCTACGTGGAGAGGCACTTCACGCCCGAGGCCAAGGCCCAGGCCGACGAGATCGTCAGGAACCTGATCAAGGCTTTCGACGCGCGGATCGCCGCGGTCGACTGGATGTCGCCGGCTACGAAGGCCAAGGCGCGCCAGAAGCTCGCCACCCTGACCGTCGGCATCGGCTATCCCGACAGGTGGCGCGACTATTCAGGCCTGCGGATCGTGCGCGGCGACGCCTACGGCAACTGGCAAAGGGCGGAGCTGTTCGACTACCGCCGCAACCTCGCCAAACTGTCCGGACCGGTTGACCGCAACGAATGGCACCTGCTGCCGCACGAGGTGAACGCGCTGAACGCGCCTTTGCAGAACTCGATCATCTTTCCTGCCGCCATCCTGCAGCCGACCTTCTTCGACCCGGCCGCCGACCCGGCGGTGAACTACGGCGCCATCGGAGGCGTGATCGGGCACGAGATCACCCACAGCTTCGACGACACCGGGGCCCTGTTCGACCCTCAGGGCAAGCTGGCCAACTGGTGGACCGAGGCCGACTTCAAGAGCTTCCGCGCGCGGGGCCAGGCGCTGGCGGAGCAGTATTCGAAATACTGCCCGCTGGGAGACGTCTGCGTGAACGGCGAACTGACGCTGGGCGAGAACATCGCCGACCTCGGCGGGCTGGCCGCCGCCTACGATGCCTATCGCATTTCGCTGAGCGGGCGGCGGGGCCCGGTGATCGAGGGTTTCACGCCCGAGCAGCGCGTGTTCCTGGGCTGGGCGCAGAACTACCGCTCCAAGTTCCGCGAGCCGACGCTGCGCCGCGTCCTGCTCACCGACCCCCACTCGCCAGGGGAATACCGGGCCGACACGGTGCGCAACCTCGAGGGTTGGTATCAGGCGTTCGGCGTGAAGCCGGGGCAGAAGCTGTATCTGGCGCCGGAGCGGCGGGTGCGGATTTGGTAGCCGGGGCCCTCTCCAGGAGTCACGGCCGGACCTAGATCGATCGGCGTTCCCATGCCCTTCCACGCCACCGTCCTGACCATGTTCCCCGAGGCCTTCCCCGGCCCGCTCGGCGTCAGCCTGATCGGCACGGCCTGGCGCGAGCTGGACCTGTGGCGGCTGGAGGCTCTGGACATCCGGGGATTTTCCAAGGATAAGCGCGGCTTCCTCGACGACGCCCCCGCGGGGGGCGGGCCGGGACAAGTCCTGAGAGCGGACGTCATCGTGGCGGCGGTCGACTCGACCGAACGCGCGGGGCGGCCGCTTTTATACATGAGCGCCCGGGGCAGGCCCCTGACCCAGGCGCGCTGCAAGGAACTGGCGGCGGGGCCGGGCGTGATCGCCCTCTGCGGCCGGTTCGAGGGGGTGGACCAGCGGGCGATTGACGCTCGGGGGTTCGAGGAGGTCGCGGTCGGTGACGTCGTCCTGGCGGGCGGCGAGGCGGCGGCGATGGTGCTGATCGAGGCGTGCGTGCGGCTGATCCCCGGGGTGCTGGGGCAGGCCGGATCGCTCGCCGAGGAGAGTTTCGAGGGCGGGCTCCTCGAAGGACCGCAGTTCACCCGGCCGCGGAGCTTCGAAGGGCGCGACATCCCCGAGGTGCTGCTGAGCGGCCACCATGGGGAGACTGCCCGGTGGCGCGCGAGCCAGCGGGAACAGACAACGCGGGAGCGGCGCCCGGACCTTTGGGCCGCCTATCTCGCCAAACAGAATGAGCGTCGGGAGAGCGACACATGAACATCATCGCCCAGCTGGAGCGGGAAGAGACCGACCGCCTGACCGGCGCCCGCGCGATCCCGGAGTTCCGCCCCGGCGATACTTTGCGTGTGAACGTCCGGATCAAGGAGGGCGAGCGCGAACGGGTGCAGGCCTATGAGGGCGTGTGCATCGCGCGCCAGGGCTCGGGCCTGCACGAGAGCTTCACCGTGCGCAAGATCAGCTTCGGCGAGGGCGTCGAGCGGATCTTCCCGGTGATGAGCCCGATGCTCGAGTCGATCGAGGTGAAGCGTCGGGGCGTGGTGCGCCGGGCCAAGCTCTATTACCTGCGCGAGCGGCGCGGGAAGTCGGCCCGCATCGCCGAGCGGCAGATGACCACGGCGGCGAAGACCGAGCCCAGCGAGACGCCGGAAGCCTGAGGCGCCTTACTGGGTGTCAGGCTGCTTTAGCCTGAAGCTCTCCCGACTTTGAATCCACAAGGCGGGGTCGCAAAGCCTCGGGTGATCGTGACTGCCGCCGTCAGAGGATCCAGCCGTCGAACTCGCGCTGGTCTCCCATGATGCGGATGATCATGTCGTTGCCGCCGGTGGCGAGGTAGAGGTAGGTCACCCCTTCCTCGGCGTCGTAAGTGAGCAACGCCTCCCGCGGCGCCGGTCAGGCTGTCGACGAAATGGAAGGCGTTGTCCTGTAGCGAGCTGTAGTCGGCGTCGATGCGCTCCAGCGAGATGGTTTCGCCGGCCCCCTTGCCGCCGCGCAGGGTATCGTCGCCGCGCGCGCCGTCGAGGTAGTCGTCGCCGCCGAGGCCTAAGATCAGGTCGTCCTCGTCCCCGCCGCCAGGCCCTCGCCATTGTCGGTGCCGATGATCTTCGCCATACCCGTCTCCCGCTGGCGCTAGGTGCGCAGGGAGAGCGGCGTTCGGCAAGAAGCTTCCTTCTGCCAGACGGTGAAGCTGGCGGGGCCGCCGCAGGCGAGCGAACGGCAACTACCTGACGACTTCGGCCCGTCGCACCTCATCAAGGTGCGCCGGGGCCTTCCTGGCCAAAACCTGCCGATGGACTAAGAGCCGGCCGGCGCGCCGGATTAGAGGACGAAGGTCGCGGTGTCCCGCTGATCCCCCACCATCGCGACTGTGTAATCGGCCTCGCCGTCTCCGTCGGTGTCCATGATCAAGTAGGTCCTGTCGGGACGCGACCTGTACTGCAAAGCCGCCTGGCCCGCCTCCCCCGTCAGATAGTTGACCAGCGTGAAAGCTTCGTTCGCGTTGCTGTAGAGATAGGCGTCGATGGAGGAGACATCCACCGTGTCTTCGGCGGTGAGGTCTGTGATTAGGTCCGCTGCGCGAGGTTCGTCCGACCAAGGGTCCCCGGGAGCGACAAAGACAAACCTGTCTGCCCCCGCGCCGCCGGTCAGTCGGTCCGCGGTTCCTCTCGAAAGAACGGACAAGGTATCCGCGCCGTCCCCCCCGATCAAGGTGTCGGCTCCGTCCCCGATGTAGAGACTGTTTCCATCCACAAGGAAATTGTCGGCCGCATTCCCGATTAGCCGATCCTCGCCTTGGCTCCCAATCAGGTTCTCGATCGAAATCAGCCGGTCGAGCCCGTCTCCCGTGTCCTGCGCCCCCTTAATCGAAAGGTTCACTGTCACACCCCCGGCATAGTCAAAACCGGCCGTGTCCGAACCGCCCTGCCCCGAAAGGAGGTCGTTGCCAGTCGAGCCCACGAGCGTATCGGCGCCGGCGCCGCCTTTCAGAGCATCGTTGCCCAAGTGCCCTTCAAGCCTATTGGCTGCCGCGCCGCCGATGAGCGTGTCGTCACCGATGGAGGCTCTTACATCGATAGCCAGATCGCCAGTAATCACCTTGAGCTGTAATCCAGATAGCGTGAATTTTCCTGCCTCGATGTTGCGAAGAGTTACAGAACCCACCTTTGCGCTTCCGCCTGTTGCCAACCCGCTCAGGTCCACGATTGCATTGCTAAGGTCGTCTTGGGACAAATCTAAAGTATCGAAACCAAACCCTCCATCGATTAGGAGGCTGCCGCCGACAATCTCCTCGTCCATCCGAATTACCCGCATTGCATCGTTGCCGGAGCCGCCTTCCAGTGTTCCGGAGGCGAATTCCAAGCTGAGCAAGTCATTGCCGGCGCCGCCATTGACGGAGACGCCGTCGCTCCTGACAGACCCGGTTATGGTGTCGTTGCCCCTGCCCCCAAGAGCCGTGCTGAAGCCTTCGAAATAGAGCTCGTCGGCCCCCAAGCCGCCGTCCATCCAGTTGCCGCCGCTCTCCCACTCACGCAGGACGTCGTCGCCAGCGCCGCCGAGCAGGCTGTCGCTCCCCCCCCCGCCTTCGATGTAATCGTTACCTTCGCCGCCCTCCACGGTGTCGGCCCCATCGTAGGCGTCAATGAAGTCGTTTTCTTCGGTGCCGACGAGGTGGTCGGCGCCGTTTGTGCCTCCGATGTACACTGTTACTCCCCCTCAACCTTCGCTGCGTTCATGAGTTTAGTCGGAACTTCTGCCAACGCACGCTGCGACGTTCTGGCACACGCTCCTTGCTGGATCGCGAGCGTGCTGAAGAACGCCTGTTCGCGGGACACGATGGGCGAAGGAGAGAGCTAGGAAAGAGGCGGGCTGACAACGACCTGAGGTTCGTAGCGATGAGCGCCGGAGCGTAAGTGACGCCGGGCGGCAGAGGGTGTTCCACCGACGGCGGCACATCGGCGGCGCCGTGATCCTCACCCTCCCAAGTCGAGGCTTGGCGCCCGCTCGTGGGCCCCTCCCTCTCCTCCTGGAGAGGGCAAAGAGCGCGGCGCCGCCCCAACTGAAAAAGGGCGGGGCCTTTCGACCCCGCCCTTCTGTAGGCGTAACGCTGAGGCGACTTCTTAGAAGTCCATGTCGCCCATGCCGCCGCCCATTCCGCCGCCGCCGCCCATGCCGCCGCCGGCGCCCGAGTTCTTCTTCGGGGCTTCGGCGATGGCCGCTTCGGTGGTGATCAGCAGGCCGGCAACGGAAGCCGCGTCCTGCAGGGCGGTGCGGACGACCTTGGCCGGGTCGATCACGCCGGAGGCGACCAGGTCGCCGTACTCTTCGGTCTGGGCGTTGAAGCCGAAGTTGGCCCCGGCGTTCTCCAGCACCTTGCCGACCACGATCGAGCCTTCCACGCCGGCGTTCTCGGCGATTTGCCGGATCGGGGCCTGGAGCGCGCGCCGCACGATGGCGATGCCCGCGGTCTGGTCGTCGTTCTCGCCGGTCAGGCCGTCAAGCGCCTTGGAGGCCTTGAGCAGGGCGACGCCGCCGCCCGGGACGATGCCTTCCTCGACCGCCGCGCGGGTGGCGTTGAGCGCGTCGTCGACGCGGTCCTTCTTCTCCTTCACCTCCGGCTCGGTGGAGCCGCCGACGCGGACCACCGCGACGCCGCCGGCCAGCTTGGCCAGCCGCTCCTGCAGCTTCTCCTTGTCGTAGTCCGAGGTGGTGTCCTCGATCTGGGCCTTGATCTGGGCGATCCGGCCTTCGATCCCGGACTTCTCACCGGCGCCGTCGACGATGGTGGTGTCGTCCTTGGTGATGGTGATCTTCTTGGCGCGGCCGAGCATGTCGAGGGTGACGTTCTCGAGCTTGATGCCGAGGTCCTCGCTGATCACCTGGCCGCCGGTCAGGACCGCGATGTCCTCCAGCATGGCCTTGCGGCGGTCGCCGAAGCCCGGAGCCTTCACCGCCGCGACGCGCAGGCCGCCGCGCAGCTTGTTGACCACCAGGGTGGCCAGGGCCTCGCCTTCGACGTCTTCCGCGATGATCACCAGCGGACGGCCCGACTGGACCACCGCTTCCAGGACCGGGAGCAGGGGCTGCAGCGAAGCCAGCTTCTTTTCGAAGATCAGGATTTGCGGATCCTCGAGCTGGGCCTCCATCTTCTCGGCGTTGGTGATGAAGTAGGGGGACAGGTAGCCGCGGTCGAACTGCATGCCCTCGACCACGTCGAGCTCGGTCTCGGCGGTCTTGGCTTCCTCGACGGTGATCACGCCCTCGTTCCCGACCTTTTCCATGGCCTGGGCGATCATCGCGCCGATTTCCTTGTCGCCGTTGGCCGAGATGGCGCCGACCTGGGCGATCTCCTGGTTGGTGGTGACCTTGCGCGAGGTGTTCTTGATCTCGGCGACCACGGCGATGACGGCGCGGTCGACGCCGCGCTTCAGGTCCATCGGGTTCATGCCCGCCGCGACCGACTTCATGCCTTCGACCACGATGGCCTGGGCCAGCACGGTGGCGGTGGTGGTGCCGTCGCCGGCCTTGTCGTTGGTCTTGGAGGCGACTTCGCGGATCAGCTGGGCGCCGAGGTTCTCGAACTTATCTTCCAGTTCGATCTCCTTGGCGACGGTGACGCCGTCCTTGGTCGAGCGCGGGGCGCCGAAGGACTTTTCGATCACCACGTTGCGGCCCTTGGGGCCGAGCGTGACCTTCACCGCGTTGGCGAGGATGTTGACGCCCCGCAACATGCGGTCGCGGGAGTCGGAGGAGAAGTGAACGGTTTTCGCAGCCATGTTGGTGCTCTTTCTGTCTAGTGTTCGATGATGGGAGGAAGCGGGTGTCTTAGGCGGCCTGCGCCATGGCGCCGGACTTATCCAGCACGCCCAGCACGTCGCTTTCCTTCATGATGATCAGGTCTTCGCCGTCGATCTTGACCTCGGTGCCTGACCACTTGCCGAACAGGATGCGGTCGCCGGCGCTCAGGTCCATGTCGATGCGCTTGCCGTCTTCGTCGCGCCCGCCGGGGCCGACGGCGATCACTTCGCCTTCCTGGGGCTTTTCCTTGGCGGTGTCGGGGATGATGATCCCGCCCTTGGTCTTGGCTTCTTCTTCGACGCGCCGAACGAGGACGCGATCGCCGAGAGGACGAAAGTTCATGGATGTGGTCTCCGGTGTTTCGTTGACTGGAGCCCCGGAGGCGGGCGCGGTTAGCAGCCGCAGCCCCCGAGTGCTAACGACCGGGAGATAGGCGGAGGCGGCGGAGGCGTCAAGGTGGCGAGGGGCTGCGCCCGGCGCCTAAATGTTGGTCTGATCGGCCGGCACGCCGGGCGGCAGCGTCGCCGCGCCCTCGGCCGTGTGGCAGGGCGGCGCCCCCTCGCCGACCCCATAGCAGGTCATCGACAGCGAACCCATCGCGTAGCCCTGCACCAGGGCTTGCGCGCGCCCTTCCCCGGCGGCGAGGCCGGCGGTGTAGAGCAGGGGAATGAAGTGGTCGGGGGTGGGGACCGCGAGGGCGTAGTCCGGGTGCTCCAGCAGCCTCAGGATCGCGGCCGGATCCTCGGCCAGCTGCTCCATCACCGCCGCGTCGAAGCGGCGGTTCCAGTCGAAGGCTTCATCGGGTCGGTTCCAGGCGATGCGGCCGAGGTTGTGGACGACGTTGCCGCTGGCGACGATCAGCACGCCCCGGTCGCGCAGCGGGGCCAGGCGGGCGCCGAGGTCGACGTGATAGTCGAGCGGCTTGAGCGCGTTGATCGACAGCTGCACCACCGGGATGTCGGCGTCCGGATAGAGGTGGGCCAGCACGCTCCAGGTCCCGTGGTCCAGCCCCCACTGGTCGCGGTCGAGCCCGACCCAGAGCGGCTTGACCACCTCGGCCACCTCCTGGGCCACCTCGGGGGCACCGGCGGCGGGGTAGTCGAAGGCGAACAGCTCGGGCGGAAAGCCGTAGAAGTCGTGGATGGTGCGCGGCCGGGGCATGGCGGTCACGGCGGTCGCGCCGATGAACCAGTGGGCGGACACCGCCAGGATCGCGCGCGGCCGGGGCAGCGCCTCTCCGAGCGAGCGCCACGCCTGGGTGAAGTCGTTGGCCTGCAGGGTGTTCATCGGGCTGCCGTGGCCGATGAACAGGGCAGGCATCCGCGCCATGGGGTCCTCCACGCCAGCTGAACGTGAGCGGGCCATCGCATGGGAACTGCCGTTCGAGGAAGTCCTCCCCCTGGGCGCAGCGGCAGCGGGACAAGCGAAGGGCGGAAGAAGCGCGCCGGCCTGCCTAGGCAGACGCCGCCTCCGACCTGCTTCTAAAGAACGAAGTCTTCCACCGTGACGTCGCCGAGCACCCGCAGGACGAAGTCAGCTTCGCCGTCGCCGTTGGTGTCGCCGAGGAAGCGGGCGCCCTGGTCGGTTTCGCGGAAGATGGCCTCGCCGGCTTCGCCGCTGAAGCGGTCCACGAGATTGAAGGCCTGGTCGCCATCGCCGACGATTCCGTTGGCGTCGATGCCACCCAGTTGGATCAAGTCCACTGAGCCATCAAAACGGACGACGGTGTCGAGGCCGAAGCCCCGCGCGGAGTCGGACGGACGCATATAGAAAAAAGTGTCGCCCCCGCCGCCGCCGATCAGCCGGTCGGCGCCGAGGCCGCCGACGATGTTGTCATTGCCGGCGCCGCCGAGGATGGTGTCGCTCGGGGACGCGCCGATGGTCTCGTCGCCCCGGGTGCTGCCCCAGATGGTGTCGTCGCCGGCGCCGGCCTCGACCCGCACGCCCTCCAGCGCGCGGTTGTACCCGAGGAATATGTCCGCGTGCTCCGACAGGATGAAGCTCTCGAGGTCGTTGAACTGTGGCCGGCCGCCGATGTCGATGCTTCCAGCCTCGCGAAGATCGACCCGCACTGCCTCGGTCGCCCGTTCGAAGGACACGGTGTCGAAGCCTTCGCCGCCGTCGAAGCGGTCGTTGCCGCGCCCGTCCACCAGCAGATCGTCGCCCGCGCCTCCCAACACGGTGTCGTCGCCGCCGCGGCCCAGGATCGTGTCGTCGCCCCCAAGCCCGGTGATCGAGTCGGCGTCGCGCGTGCCTACGAGTTTTTCGCCGGCGTCCGTGCCGGTAATCACCACTGCCATTGTACTGCTCTGCTTTCCTTTGGTCTTGTTGATCAACGCCCTCGGCGCCGACGGGAATACGACGGGCGCGGGAGGTTTATTCCCTATATATTATGAGAAAGTGCGGGTCAGTGGCAATTGAGTTCGTGCTGGACCTTAACGGCCGCAACTGGAGGCGCGGCGCCACGGCGGCTGACGAAACAGCACGTTGCAGCTGTTGATGCGACGGCCACCGCCGCGGCGGCTATGGCGAAGCTTGCGAGGGAGAGGCCGATGGAGCTGCCGTTTGAGCCAATGGAAGGCCGTTTCGT
This sequence comes from Caulobacteraceae bacterium, assembly GCA_036388855.1. Taxonomy (GTDB): domain Bacteria; phylum Pseudomonadota; class Alphaproteobacteria; order Caulobacterales; family Caulobacteraceae; genus DASVRA01. Next base: position 29,902 of record DASVRA010000037.1, read on the forward strand.
GCGGCTGGAACCGTTCACCGAGGCGCATCGCGAGGAGGTGCGCGCGGCCTTGGGTTCGGATGAGAACGCGTGGATGGTCCAGGGTTCATCCGCACATGGGGAACACTTCGCCTCCTGGTGGGAGACCGCGTTTGAGGGAATCCAAAGAGGCGCGCGGCGGCCTTACGCGGTGCGGCGGCTGGCGGACGGGGCGGTGGTCGGGACCACCAGCTACCACGATGTCGACCTGAAGAACCGGGGATTGGCCGTGGGCCACACCTTCTATGCGCCCAACGTCAGGGGTGGGCCTGTGAACCCCGAATGCAAGTTGCTGATGTTCTCCCAGGCCTTCGCCGCCGGCGCACTGCGGGTGGAGCTAGTGACGGACGGCCGCAACCTGCGCAGCCAGGCGGCGATCGCGAAGCTCGGAGCAGTGAAGGAGGGGGTGCTGCGCAAGCGGGCGATCACCTGGACCGGCCATGTGCGCGACACCGTGGTGTTCTCGATCACTGACGACGAATGGCCGGCGGTGCGTGCAGGGCTGGAGGCGCGGCTGCAAGCGTTTCGGTAGGAACGGGCGCGCGCGGGCTTCGTTGGCACCCTCGAGCACGGGAGCCCGCGAATGCGCCTACACCACCTGAACTGCGGCACCTTCTGTCCCTTCGGCGGCGGCCTGTTCGACGGGTTCAGCCATGGGCTGAGGGGGCGGCTGGTCTGCCACTGCTGGCTGATCGAGACCGACCGGCACGGGCTTGTGCTGGTGGACACGGGGCTCGGCACGCGCGACGTCACAAAGCCCTATCCGCGGCTCAGCCGCCTCTACACGCGGGCCCTGCTGAACGCGCGGCTGGACGGGGTTGAGACGGCGGTGAGCCAGGTGCGCAACCTGGGCTTCGCGCCGGACGACGTGCGCCACATCGTGCTCACCCACCTGGATTTCGACCACGCCGGCGGGCTGGAGGACTTCCCCGGGGCGACGGTGCACCTGATGTCGGAGGAGCTGGAGGCGGCGAAGCATCGGCGCGGCTTCGTCGCCACGCGCCGCTACAGGCCGCTGCAATGGGACGAGGGGGTGAGCTGGCGGCCTTACCGGGCCGGCGGAGAGCCGTGGTTCGGGTTCGAGGCGGTGCGCGGGCTGGAGGGCCTGCCGCCCGAAATCCTGCTGGTCCCGCTGTGCGGCCACACGCTCGGCCACGCGGGCGTGGCGGTGCAGGGGCCGGACGGCTGGATGCTGCACGCCGGCGACGCCTACTTCTACCGGGAGGAGGTGCGCCGGCCCGAGCGCCGCTGCACACCGGGGCTGCGCTTCTACCAGTGGCTGATGGAGGTGGACCGGGAGGCGCGCCTCACCAACCAGCAGCGTCTGCGCGAACTCTCGCTCGACGCTTCGGCGGGGGTGAAGATCACCTGCGCGCATGACGCGGTGGAGTTGGAGTCCGCGGCGGGCGGCGCGCCGCTGTAGGCAAAGAAAAAGGCCGGACGTCGGGCGGGACGTCCGGCCTGGCGAAGCCGTGGGCTGGGAGGCGGCTCGGCTTCGAACTCGGTCAGAACCAGGTGGCGGCCTGGGCCTGCGACAGGGCCAGCACCGGCAGCGCGCCCAGGGTCAGCAGGGCGGCGGAGAGGATGTTGTTGAACAGCTTGGTCATGGTGGTCTCCCTTTTTGATTTCTGTGGGGCTGTGTTGTTCAACCCCGGCAAGGGAGTAGATAAGTCAGGTCTCGCCAAAACACCCGTTAAGTCTCAGTCATGAAACAGATTTAACATGACTGAAAGTTTAGGTTTGGGAGCCGCCCTCCGATGGGGAACATCTCAGGAGTTTCAGCCCGCCAGTTTGGCGTCGGGCTGACGGTCGGGGTGAGCGTCGGCGAAAGCGGGCAGCCGCTGGGCGGCTTCGTCCACCCCCAGCAGCCGGGGGAAGACGGCCATGTCGACCTTGAAGCGGCGCGCGGAATAAATCTGCGGGATCAGGTAGCAGTCGGCCACGGTGGGAGCCTCGCCAAAGCAGAAGCCGCGGCCGTGGCGGGCGACCATGGCTTCAAGCGCGGCGAAGCCTTCGCCGATCCAGCGGGCTGCCCAGGCGTCGAGGCTCGGCTGCTCGGCGCCGAAGTCGGCCTTCAGCGCCTTCAGGACGCGCAGGTTGTTGAGCGGGTGGATGTCGCAGCCGACCAGGGCGGCCATGGCGCGCACGGCCGCTCGCGCGGAGGCCTCCTGCGGCAGGAGCGGGGGCTCGGGAAAGCGCTCCTCCAGCCATTCGAGGATGGCGGGGCTCTGGGTCAGGACCTCGCCGTCGGTTCGCAGCGCGGGGACCAGGCCCTGAGGGTTGAGGCCGGTGTAGCCGGCCGCCTTCTGCTCGCCAGTGAGCAGGTTCACCGGCCGCTGCTCGTAAGCGACGCCCTTGAGGTTCAGGGCGATGCGGGTGCGGTAACTCGTCCCGGAGCGCCAGTAGCCGTGCAGGATCAGCATGTTTCCGCCTCGAACCTGTAACTTGTTTCACTTGCCCCAGCGCCCCCGCCCGTGCATCGCATCGGACGAGATGGATGCAAGACTAGCGCGCCGATGCTGATCATCGAGAACCTGACGCACGTCTACCCCAACGGGGTGCGCGCGCTCGACGAAGTGAACCTGATCGTGCCGAAAGGCATGTACGGCCTGCTCGGCCCAAACGGCGCGGGCAAGTCGACGCTGATGCGGATCGTGGCGACGCTGCAGCGGCCGACGTCGGGGCATGTGCGTTTTAACGACATCGACGCGATCGACGACCCGCAGGCGCTGCGGCGGACGCTTGGTTATCTGCCCCAGGACTTCGGCGTCTATCCGCGGGTCTCGGCCTACGACATGCTCGACCACCTGGCGGTGCTGAAGGGCATTGCCGGCAAGGCCGAGCGCAAGGCGACGGTGGAGGGGCTGCTCGGCCAGGTGAACCTCTGGAACGTGCGGGGCAAGTCGCTGTCGGGCTTCTCCGGGGGCATGCGCCAGCGGTTCGGCATCGCCCAGGCGCTGATCGGCAACCCCGACCTGATCATCGTCGACGAGCCGACCGCGGGCCTGGACCCGGAGGAGCGCAACCGGTTCCTGAACCTGCTGGCCGAGATCGGCGAGAACGTGGTGGTTATCCTGTCCACTCACATCGTCGAGGACGTGTCGGACCTCTGCGAGGCGATGGCGATCATTTCCGAGGGACGGATCGTGCGCCAGGGGGCGCCGCTGGAACTGATGCGGGCGCTGGAGGGGTCCGTCTGGAAGAAGACCATCGACAAAGCCGACCTGCCCGCCTGCCGCGAACGCTTCAACGTCATCTCCACGCGCCTGTTCGCCGGGCGCACGGTGATCCACGTGCTGTCCGACAGCGATCCGGGGGACGGCTTCGGGCGAGCCGCCACGGGGCTTGAGGACGTCTATTTCTCCACCCTGTCCGCCGCGCGCCGCGCCGCCTGACGCATGTTCGCGCGCGTCGCCGCCTTCGAATTCAGATACCAGCTGCGCCAGCCGCTGTTCTGGATCGTTTGCCTGTTCTTCGCGCTGATGACCTTCGGCGCCGTCACCGTCGAGCAGATCAGCATCGGCTCGGGCGGCAACGTCAACGAGAACTCGCCCTACGCGGTGGCCCAGATCCACCTGGTCTGGTCGGTGTTCTACATGTTCGTCACCGCCGCCTTCGTGGCCAACGTAATCGTGCGCGACGACGAGACCGGCTTCGGCCCGATCGTTCGCACCACCCGGCTGCGCAAGGCCGACTACCTCTACGGCCGCTTCGCCGGCGCCTTCGCGGCCGCGGCGCTGTCGTTCCTGAGCATCCCGCTCGCGATCGCGCTCGGCTCTGTCATGCCGTGGCTGGACCCGGACAAGGTCGGGCCGCTGCTGCCCGGCTCCTACCTGTTCGCCTACTTCGCCCTTGCTCTGCCGTCGCTGCTGTTCACCGGGGCGCTGTTCTTCGCGCTGGCCAGCGTCACCCGCTCGACCATGTGGACCTTCTTCGGGGCGGTGGTGCTGTTCGTCCTGTGGTTCGTCGCCAACGCCTGGGCGCAGGGGCGCACCGAGCTGGAGCAGATTGCGGCGCTGCTCGACCCGTTTGGCATGACCGCCTACGATCTCGCCACCCGCTACTGGACGGCGAGCGAGCGCAACGCCCTAGTCCCCGACCTCTCGGGCGTGCTGCTGCAGAACCGGCTGCTGGCGCTGGGCCTGTCGGCGGCGCTGCTGGCGCTCACCTACGCCTTGTTCCGTTTCGAGGAGCGGGCGGGCCGCGCCCGCCGCCGGCGCGAGAGGGGGGGCGCCGCTTCCGCCCCTCCGGCGGGGCCGTTGCCCGATCCTGAGTTCGGCCGCCGCGCCGCCTGGGCGCAGCTGCTGGCGCGCACCCGCTTCGATGTCGCCCAGGCGGTGAAAAGCCCTGTCTACGCCGTGCTGCTGGCGCTGGGGCTGATCAATGCGATCGGCGCGCTGTGGTTCGGCAATGAACTCTATGGGGCGCAGATCCATCCGGTGACCCGGGCGATGATCCAGCTGCTGGAAGGCGCCTTCACCATCCTCACCCTGATCATCGCCATCTTCTACGCGGGCGAGTTGGTCTGGCGCGAGCGCGACCGGCGCACCGAGGAGATCGTCGGCGCCGCCGCCGCGCCCGATTGGGCCTTCCTGTTCCCCAAGGTGCTAGCGATCGTGATCGTGCTGGTCTCTACCCTGCTGGTCAGCGTGCTGGCAGCGGTGCTGGTTCAGGCGCTGCGCGGCTACACCCATTTCGAGTTGGACAAGTACCTGCTCTGGTACGTGCTGCCCCAGTCCATCGACTGGACCCTGGTGGCGATCCTGGCGGTGTTCCTCCAGGTGGTCTCGCCGCACAAGTTCATAGGCTGGCTGCTGATGCTGGCCTACGTCGTGCTGCGCTTCGCCCTGCCGAACCTGGGGCTGGAGCACAATCTCTACCGCTTCGCCGAGACGCCGTCCGTGCCGCTGTCGGACATGAACGGGATGGGCCGGTTCTGGATCGGCGCGGCCTGGCTCCGGCTCTACTGGGCGGCGTTCTGCGTGATCCTGCTGGTGCTCAGCTACGGCCTGTGGCGGCGGGGCGCGGACACGGCGCTCAGGGCAAGGCTGAGCAGCCTGCCGCGGCGGCTGAACGGGCCGGCGGGAGCGATCCTGACAGCCGCGGTGGTGGTGTTCGCGGCGACTGGGGTGTTCATCTTCATCAACACCAACGTCTGGAACGATTACCGCACCGACCGCGACGACGAGCGCTGGCAGGCGCGGTTCGAGAAGACCCTGTTGCGCTACGAGAGCGTTCCTCAGCCGCGCATTGTCGACGAGCGGCTGGACGTGGACATTCGGCCCCGCCAGCGGCGCGTCGTCACCAAGGGCGTGTACGTGATTCAGAACCGCACGGCCGAGCCGCTGCGAGAGGTCCACCTGCGCTTCCCGCGCGAGCTGAAGATGCGGAGCCTGATCGTGGGCGGGGCGCGGCCGGAGCGGGCGTTCGACGACCTGAACTATCGCATCTTCACCTTCGACACCCCGATGCGGCTGGGCGAGCGGCGCACGGTCGCCTTCACCAGCACGCTGGAGCAGCGGGGCTTTCGCAACAACCGCGACCTGACCGAGGTGGTCGGCAACGGAACGTTCCTGAACGACCGGCTGATCACGCCCTCGCTGGGGATCGACCGCAAGGAGCTGCTGCGCGACCGCTCGGTGCGCCGGCGCAACAAGCTCCCCCCCGACCTGCGGATGCCTAAGCTGGGGACGCCGGGCGCGGACCGCTTCAACGCGCTCAGCCGCGACTCCGACTGGGTGACCGCCTCCATCCGCGTGGCCACCGACGCCGACCAGATCGCCATCGCACCCGGCCAGCGCGTGTCCGAGCGGGTGGCCGACGGACGTCGCGTCGCCGAGTTCCGCACGCGCGCGCCGATCATGCGCTACTTCTCGGTCCAGTCGGCGCGTTACGCGGTGAAGCGCGACCAGCATCGGGGCGTCGACCTCACCGTCTATTACCACCCCGCCCACGCCTACAACGTCGAGCGGATGATCGCTTCGATGAAGCGGTCGCTGGACTACCTGCAGGCGGCGTTCTCGCCCTACCAGTTCCAGCAGATGCGGTTCCTGGAGTTCCCCGCCTTCCAGGGCCGCTTCGCCCAATCCTTTGCCGGCACGGTGCCGTGGTCGGAGGAGCTCGGCTTCATCGCCGACTTCAAAGATCCGGAAAAGATCGACTACGTCACCTACGTCAGCGCCCACGAGATCGCGCACCAATGGTGGGGCCACCAGCTCAGCCCCGCCGACGAGCAGGGCTCGACCTTTTTGGTCGAGACGCTTGCCCAATACTCCGCCCTGATGGTGATGAAGCACACTTACGGGCCGGACCTGATGCGCCGGTTCCTGAAGTTCGAACTCGACCGCTACCTGCGCGACCGGGGTGGCGAGGCGGTGGAGGAGCTGCCGCTCTCCCGGGTGGAGGACCAGCCCTACATCCACTACCGCAAGGGCTCGGTGGTCATGTACCGCCTCCAGGACGAGATCGGCGAGGCGGCGGTCAACACCGCGCTGAAGCGGCTGCTGGCCCACTACGCCTTCAAGGGCGCGCCCTATCCGACGACCCTCGATTTTTTACGCGAGATCCGGGCAGTCGCGCCCGCTGACAAGCAGGCGCTGATCACCGATCTGTTCGAGCGGATCACCCTCTACGACGTGAAAACCACGAGCGCGGAGGCGAGGAAGCGTGCCGACGGCCGCTACGACGTGACGATGACGGTGAGCGCGCGCAAACTCTACGCCGATGGGCAGGGGCGCGAGCGGGCGGCGCCGATGAACGAGGTGCTGGACGTGGGGCTGTTCCTGGCCGAGCCGGGGAAGAAGGCGTTCGCGGCGGACAAGGTGCTGACCTTCCGCCGCCTGCCAATCCGGTTGGGCGAGCAGGTGCTGCGGTTCACCACGGCGCGGGCGCCGGTCTACGCGGGCGCCGATCCATACAACAAGCTGGTTGACCGCAACTCCGAGGACAACCTGCTGCGGGTGACGGCGCGCTAGGTGGTCCGCCTCGTCCTTCGACAGATTCAGGATGAGGCTACTGCTAGCCTATCCATATCGGGCGTATCAGTAGAAAGCCTCACCCTGAGCCTGTCGAAGGGCGAGGCTTGCGGGCCCTCAGGCCGCCCGTCCGGTGATCTGCGCCAGGGCGGCCAGGATCTGGGTGATGTCGTAGGGTTTGCGGATGATGGGCACGCCGAAGCCTTCCGGCGCTCCTCGATTTTCGCCGTACCCGGTGGCGAACAGGAAGGGTGTGCCGCGCGCCGCCAGCGCCTCGGCCACCGGGCGCACCGAGACGCCGTTGAGGTTGGCGTCGAGCACCGCCGCCTCGATCGGGCGGTCGAGCAGGCCCATGGCTTCGTCCAGTTCGGCGGCGCAGCCGACGATCTCGGCTCCCGCTTCCTTCAAGCCATGCTCGAGTTCGAGCGCCAGAAGCGCGGCGTCCTCGACGATCAGCACCTTGAGGCCGCGCACATCGCGGGGACCGGGCGACGCGGCGCCCACGGAGGCTCCGGCGCCTTCGACGGGTGCGGCGGCGGCTTGCACGGGGCGCGGCTCGCGTTCGGCCAGAGCGCCGGCGTCGCCGCGCAGCACCGCGCGCACGCCGCCGGGGCGGAACTCGATCTGGGCGGAGCCGCCGAGTTCTCGGCCGGTGACCTCCTCGATCAGGAGGCCGCCGAAGCCGCGGCGGCTGGGAACGCCGATGGCGGGACCGCCGCGCTCGGTCCACTCCAGTTCGAAGCCGTCGCCGATGCGGCGCCAGCGGACCTCCACCTGGCCTTGCGGGGTGGAGAGGGCCCCATATTTTGCGGCGTTGATCGCCAGTTCGTGCAGCGCCAGCGACATGGCGTTGGCGGCGCGGGGATTGAGGAACAGCTCGGGCCCCTCCCAGCGGGTCTGGCCGGGAGCCAGGCCGCCGAGTTCGGCGGAGGCTAGGTGGTGCAGTTCGGCGCCGCGCCAGCGGGTGGCGGTGAGCAGCTCCTGGGCCGAGGCCATGGCCTTCAGCCGGCCGGAGAAGGCCTTGAGGAAGCCGTCCAGCGACACCGCCCGGCGGGCCGATTGGGCGGCCAGCGACTGCACCGCCGCCAACACGTTCTTCACCCGGTGGTCGAGTTCGGCCAGAAGGGTGGCGCGTTCCTGGTCGCGCGCGCCGCGCTCCAGCTCCATCGCCAGGGTGATGCCGGCCAAGCGGGCGGCCGCCTCCAGCGCCTTCAGCGTCTCCGGCGGCGGCAGGGCGGATGCGCCGCCACCGAGAGCCAGGGCGCCGAGGTCCACCCCGCCGCTGTCCACCACGGGCCCGGCGAACCAGACACGCCGCTGGGCGACGGCGCCCGTGTCGGGACGGAAATCCGGCTGCTCCAGGGCCAGCGCGGCGATCGACGCGGCGGCGACGTCTTCGCGCGTGATCCCGCAACAGGCGAGGATTTCGCGGCCGTCGCGCGACACCAGCAGCGCCCATTCGGCGCCCGCGAGGTTGGCGATGGCTTCCACCAGGCTCTGCAGGCGCGAGCCGCCGTCGCCGCCGTTCGATCCATGGGCGTTCGCCGGCTGGGGGATCACCCGCGCGGCCCTCCGCTGAGGCGCTCGGCGGGTGGAACTCCTACGCTCATTTCCATGGCAAAGCTTTGCTTGCGCCCCACTCGCGGACGAGTCTACTGGAACCCCGCCCGTTGTCGAAGCCGATAATCGCCTCCGCTCGTGGTTTCCAGCGGAACGGCGCGGCGGGGGCGGCGTTTGTGCAGCGTCTCTCTTCAACCCGGAACCCCGGAGGATAACCCATGGCCGCAACTTCCAGCCTGAACCCCGCCCTTGACGAAAACCGCACGGACGGCGGCGAAGGCGGCAGCGAACGCTCCCTGCAGGACATGGCGCGGCGCGCCGAGCAGGCCGTGCACGAGGGCCTCGACACCCTGCGGCTGCGCTCGATGGTCTACCGCGACACGGCGCGCGAGCAGATGGACCAGGCGGGGCGCTATGTGACCGGCCAGGTGCAGGAGCGGCCGCTGACCACGACGCTGGCGGCGCTTGGCGTGGGCGTGCTGGTCGGCTTCATCCTGTCCGGCGGGCGCCGTTGATCAAGAAGATCGTCAATGTGGCGGTGGCGGTCCATCTGGTCGCCACCGCCGCCGTCATCATCCTGGTGGCGCTGGCGTTCGCGCTCTACTCGGTGCTGAAGCCGAACCTCGGCCCCGCCGGCGCCTCGGCGGCGGTCGCGGGCGTCTTCGCGGCGGTTCTGTTGGTGGCTGGGCTGATCATGCTCGCGCGCAGTCGTTCGCACCATGAGCCCCAACGCGAGGAGGGGGTGATGGACAAGGCCATCGCCTTCGCCCGCGAAAAACCGCTGATCGCCGGCGGCGCCGCGCTGGTCGCCAGCTTCATCGCTCTGCGCAACCCAGGGATGCTGGCCACCCTAGCCATGGGGCTGATGGCGCCAAAGCCGGACAAGAAGCGGCGCTAACTAACCGAGGGTCAATTCAGCACGGCTGGACGAAGGCTTCGGCTTCTACTAGAACATACCAAGAACAATAGGGGCGGCCATGCGCGAAGACGGCAAGATCGATTACGTGGAGCTCCCGGGAGCCGGCCGGCTGGCGGAGGCGAAGGGGTTCTATGCCGCGGCCTTCGGCTGGAGCTTCGTGGATTACGGGCCGGAGTACGCGGCATTCGAGGGCGCGGGCTTGGACGGCGGCGTCAACGATAGCGGCGACGGGCTCGCGGCTCCTTTGGTCATCCTTTACGCCCGTGACCTGGAGGCGATGCAGGCGCGGGTGAGGGACTCCGGCGGCGAGATCACTCGGCCGATCTTCAGCTTTCCCGGCGGGCGGCGGTTCCATTTCCGCGATCCGGCGGGCAACGAGCTGGCGGTTTGGAGCGAGGGGTGAGGATCGCCTGTTCTTGAACATCCCGCGCTGGTTCCGCCGGAACCGCCCCCCTCCGGCGCCGTTCTCTTCGCAAATGAGAAAGCGCCCAAGGAGGACGGGGCCATGAAGTTCTGGAAGTATCGCGACCGGTCCGCCGTGGACGGCCACGGCAACTTCGTCGTCGGAGACGCGCCCAGGGTGGCGAGCACGGTCGGCCCGAGCGACGCCGATGTCCGCGAGGCCTATAAAAAAGGCCGGCACGACGAGAAGGCGCGGCACAAGTCGCACCCGATCCTGGCGCTGATCGTGTTCGCGCTCGCGGTCGTGGGCGGCATCATGCTGTTCCTGGTGCTGCGCGAAGGTTCGTTCTCGAGCGCGGGCAAGGTGGCCGATCAGCAAGTGGCGGTGGCCAAGGCGGAGGGGCCGGACGTGGCCCGCAACGCCGCCTCCCAGGCGGGGCAGGCGGCGCGGGAAGCCACCGACGGCAATCCTTCGACATAAGGGTTTGAACTCCCGCGCCGGCCGCCGCATTAGGCTGGCATGACAGCCGAACTCGTCGCCGAACCGCGAAACCTGTGCGAGGCGGCGAAGGCGATCCGCAAGATCGAGGTGCTGGTCAACCCGCTCTCGGGCAGCGTCGGCTCGGCCGCGCCGCAGGAGGCCGAGCAGCTGCTCTCCGAGTTCGGGATCGACTACAACATCACCGTGCTGGAATCCGGCGAGGTGCCCCAGCAGGTGAAGGCTGCGGTTGAGGCTGCGCCCGACCTGGTGATCGTCGTGGCGGGCGACGGCACAGCGCGCGCTGTCGCCAACCTCTGTGGGCCGGAAGGCCCGCTGGTGGCGCCGCTGGCGGGCGGCACGATGAACATGTTGCCCCACGCCATCTACGGCGAGGTGGACTGGAAACAGGGGCTGATCAACGCGCTGACGGAGGGGGAGGTCGCGACCATCTCCGGCGGGGAGGTCGACGGGCGCTCCTTCTATGTGGCGGCGATCCTGGGGGCGCCGGCCCTGTTCGGCTATGCACGGGAGGCGGCGCGCGAGCACCACTTCCTTCAGGCGATGCGTTACAGCCGCAACGCCTATGCCAAGGTGTTTTCCAACAAGGTGAAATATTCCTTCGATGGTTCGGAGCCGGACAAGGCCGAGGCCGTGGCCCTGCTATGCCCGCTGGTGTCCAAGAAGATGAACGACCAGCGTGCGCTGGAGGCCGCGGCGATCAATCCCAAGGGCGCGGCTGACGCCTTCAAGCTCGGCGTGCGGACCATGCTGTCCAACATCGCCGGCGACTGGCGGCGCGACCCGAACGTGACCACCGCCTGCATCCAGTCCGGCCGCGCCTGGTCGTCAGGCTCGCTGCCGGCAATCCTGGACGGGGAGCCGACCAAGCTGCACAAGGTGTCCGACATCCGCTTCCGGCCGAACGCCTTCCGGGTGCTGGCGCCGCCCTCGGCTCCGGAGCCGGTCAACCCGGTCACCGGCTGACGGCCGCGCATGGCGCGCATCCTCCACATCACCGACATCCATTTCGGCTGCGAGAACAAGGCCGCGGTCGAGGCCGCGCGCCAACACGCGATCGAGGGCGGCTACGACCTGATCGTCCAGTCGGGCGACATGACCATGGTCGGCTGCGAGCCGGAGTTCAGGATCGCGTCCGAGTGGCTGAAGACCCTGCCCCAGCCGCGCATCGACACGCCCGGCAACCACGACACGCCCGAGTTCGACGTGCTGGCCCGCGCCTTTCAACCGTGGGACCTCTACAGCCGCTACATCGGCGAGCCCTGGGGAATGGGCGTCTTAGCCGAGGGGGTGGCGGCGGAGGCGATGAACACCTCGCGCGGGGTGCAGCTGCGGCTGAACTGGTCAAAGGGCGCCTGCCGGGCCGAGGACGCGCGGCGGGTGTGCGCCAACCTGTCGAAGGCGCCGCCGGGCGCGCTGAAGGTGGTGGTCTGCCACCATCCGCTGCTGGAGGTCACCGGCGGCCCGATGACCGCGCGGGTGCGGGGCGGCGAGGAGGCGGCGCGCATCGTCGCCGAAGGGGGGGCCGACCTGGTGCTGACCGGCCATATCCACATGCCCTTCGCCCATCCGCTGCCGTTCGGCGACGGCAAGACCTATGCGGTGGGCGCCAGCACGCTGAGTCTGCGCGAGCGCGGGGTTCCCCCCGGCTACAACGTCATCATCGCCGATGAGCGCCAGATCCACGTGACTGCCATGGGCTGGGTCGGGGGTAAGTTTGAGGCGCAGCGCAGCTGGGGCTTCGACCGGCGCGGAGCCCCGCCGGCGGCAGCGTCCGCACCGCCGGAGGATGAGCCGCTGGCGCTGGCAAAATCCGCTTGATTTCCTAAAACAGCGGTTTATTTTCTCTGTCCATGCCCGCGCTCAGCCACGGCGAAGTCTGGTCGGCGATCGACGCGCTCGCGCGGCGGTTCGACATGAGCCCCTCGGCCCTGGCCAAGCTGGCCAAGCTCGACCCCACCAGCTTCAACAAGTCCAAGCGCGTCTCGCCCGAAGCCCGCCCGCGCTGGCCCTCGACCGAGAGCATCGCCAAGGTGCTGGACGCCACCGGCGTCAGCTTCGCCGACTTCGCCGCCATGGCGGGCGGCCGCGCGGGCGGAGCGCTTCGGCCCGTGCCCCTGATCGGCATGGCCCAGGCCGGCGGCGAGGGCTATTTCGACGACGCGGGTTTTCCCGTCGGCGGGGGCTGGGATCACATCGACTTCCCCGGCGCCGCCGACGAGGGCGCCTATGCGCTGGAGATCTCCGGCGACTCCATGGCGCCTCTGTATCGCGACGGCGACCGCATCGTCGTCAGCCCGCGGCTTGACCGGCCCCGCAGGGGCGACCGGGTGGTGCTCAAGACGAAGGCCGGCGAGGTGATGGCCAAGGAGGTCGGCCGCATCACCGCCACCAAGGTCGAACTGAAGTCGCTGAACCCCGACTACCCCGCCCGCACCCTGGACCTGAAGGACGTCGCCTGGATCGCGCGCATCCTCTGGGCTAGCCAGTAGCTTAGCTGGAGACGAGTTCTCCCCTTAGCGCTTGTTCGATCAGCGCCATGGTGCGGTCCAAGCCGAACAGGGCGGCGAAGTTGCCGAAGCGGGGGCCCTGGCTCTGGCCGAGCAGGACTTCGTAGAGGGCCTGGAACCAGAGGCGCAGGGGATCGAAACTGGCGGCCTTGCCGGCCTCGTAGACCTCGAACTGGATGGCGTCGCCGTCGGTGCAGCCTGTGGGCAAGGCGCGGAGCCGCCTCACTAAATCTTCCATCGCCGCCCGCTCCTGCTCTGACGGGGCGCGGAAGCGCTTCTGCGGGGCGACGAAGTCTTCGTAATAGGCGATGGCGTAGCCGGCGAGGCGGTCCAGCAGGGGCTCCGTCTCGGGCGTGGCGCCGGGCGAATAGCGCGAGAGGAAGCCCCAGAGCAGCGCCTTGTCCTGCGCGTTGCCGGCGGAGACGACGTTGAGCAGCAGGCCAAAGGAGACGGGCGAGCCGCGCTCGGGCGGTGAGCCGCCGTGGACATGCCAGACCGGGTTGTCGAGGCGCCTCGTCGGCTCCTGGGGCTGATAGGCGTCGAGCTGCTGGAGGTATTCGTCCGTGGCCTTGGGGATGACGTCGAAGTAGAGGCGCTTGGCCGACTTCGGCGATTGGAAATTGTAGTAGGACAGGCTCTCGGGGGCGCCGTAGCGGAGCCACTCCTCCATGGTCAGGCCGTTGCCCTTGGACTTGGAGATCTTGTGGTTGTCTTGGTCCAGGAACAGTTCGAAGTTGAACCCCTCCGGCGGCACGCCGCCCAGCACGCGGCAGATCTTGGAGGAGTCGCGGACGCTGTCGATCAGGTCCTTGCCGCTCATCTCGTAGTCGACGCCGAGCGCCGTCCAGCGCATGGCCCAGTCGGGCTTCCACTGCAGCTTTGCGTGGCCGCCGGTGACCGGGACCTCCTGGCGCGAGCCGTCCTCGTCCTCGAACACGATGGTCCCGCGTTCGAGGTTCCGCTCCAAGGTGGGGACCTGCAGCACCTTGCCGGTGAGCGGGCTGACGGGGAGGAACGGCGAATAGGTGGCGCGCCGCTCCTCGCCCAGCGTGGGCAGGATGATGTCGCGGATTTTCTCGTAGCGCTCCAGCGCGCGCAGCAGCGCCTCGTCGAAGCGGCCGGAGCGGTAGCATTCGGTCGAGGAGTGGAAGTCGTAGTCGAAGCCGAACTCGTCGAGGAAGGCACGCAGGCGGGCGTTGTTGTGGGCGGCGAAGCTCTCGTGCGTGCCGAACGGGTCGCGCACCACTGAAAGCGGCTTGCCGAGGTCCTCGTGCAGCATCGCCTGGTTGGGGAGGTTGGGCGGGACCTTGCGCAGCCCGTCCATATCGTCGGAGAAGGCGATCAGGCGGGTGGGAATCAGGTCTTCGGTCAGCGCGCGGAAGGCGTTGCGGACCATCGTGGTGCGCACGACCTCGCCGAAAGTGCCCATGTGCGGCAGGCCGGAGGGGCCGTAGCCGGTTTCGAACGTCACCGGCCGGGAGAGTTCGGGGTGCATCTCCAGCGCCTGAGCGGCCTTGCCGACGGCGATCAGGTGGGCGGCGTGGGCGCGGGCGGCGTCCGGAAGGCGGACGCGCAGCACCCGTTCGAGCAGGTTCCTCGCCTGCTCGAAGGGCCAGGCGCGCGCGCCCTGGGTGAGGGTTGAGAGGCCGGTCAGCATCGGCGCCTGGGCTACAGGAGGGGTCCCCCAAACGGAAGAGGCCGGCGGCCCTTCCGGGGCGCCGGCCTCTGGCGAAGCTCTAACGGGGTTCGATAAGAGCCCGGCTCGTGCTTCGGAGGTTAGAAGGTCGTGGGGGCCTGCGCCAGGGTCAGGGCCAGGATCGGCAGGGCGCCAAGGGCCAGAAGCGCGACACCCAGGACGTTCGACATCAGGTTGGAAACTTGGTTGGTCATTTCGTCTCTCCTTCTCGATTAGGGTGTTGCTGAACCCCGTGTGATGAGAAGGTATGACCGCCGTTCAGAAAACGCCACTTAAGTCTGTGTAATGACCAAGACTTAATCAAGTAAACGGAAGTTCATCTATTACACGCCGGTAATCTCTTCCATCGGCGTCAGCAGGAAGTGGCCGCGCAGCGCCGCGATCGGGCGGGCGCGCTCCTCCTGCCAGGCCTCGACCTGGACGTTGGCGATCCGCCGCCCGACCTTGTTGATCTGGGCGCGCGCGTAGGTCGGCAGCGGCCGGCCCGAGCGGAGGTATTCGACCGCGATGTCCACCGGGCGCGGCTGGCGCATCAGCTTTTCCGCGATCAGCAGCTGGGCCAGCGCCGTCATCTCCATGAAGGCGCCGATCACCCCGCCGTGCAGGGCCGGCAGCGTCGGGTTGCCGAGCAGGTGTTCCGAATAGGGCAGGATTGCGGTCATCTCGTCGCCGTGCACAGTGGCGTCGACGCCCAGGAAGCGCGCGTAGGGAATGCGCTCCAGGACCGCCAGGACATCCGCCGCGGAACTCATGCGGCCGCTCCCCCGGCTTCCCCCCGTGAGCGCAGGTTGGCGCCGGCGGCGCGACCGGCGTTGGAATCCAGGATGAAGGTCCCCTGCGCCGCCGCCACTGGATCCTGTGGGTCGGCGTCATAGGCGTGAGCGCGGACGAAGGCGATGGAGCGGGTGATCTTGTAGCACTCGGCGGTGGCGAACACGTCCTTCCCCGGCGTGGCGGCGCGCATGTAGTCGATGCGCAGATCGAGCGTGGCGATGGAGGTCATCTCCTCCAGTTCCAGCGCCACCGCCCAGCCGCAGGTGGTGTCCAGCAGGGTGGTGATCACTCCGCCGGCCAGCACACCGGTGTCGGGCTCGCCGATCAGGTCCTCGCGGTATGGGACCTTGAGCAGCACGCGCGGCTGCAACTCGACCACGTGCAGGCCCAGCGCGATCACTTGGGGCGAGGTCACCTTGGCGAGGCGGAGCTGTTTCAGCGCGCGGTCTTCGGGCGTCATGGTGGCGCCTGTAGCGGGGCGGCGGCCCCTCGTCCACAATGGCGGCGATGGAGCCCGAACGCCTGCTCTGCCCCAAGCCGGAAGGCCTCTACTGCGCGCCCGGCGACTTCTACGTAGATCCGGTGCGCGCCGTCGCGCGGGCGGTGATCACCCACGGCCATTCGGACCACGCCCGCATGGGCCACGGCACGGTAGTGGCCACGCCGGAGACCCTGGCGATCATGGAGGCGCGCTACGGCCTCGACTACTGCGGCATGCCCCAGCCCATTCGCTACGGTGAGAGCATCACCCGCGACGGGGTGGAGGTGACCCTAGTCCCCGCGGGCCATGTGTTGGGTTCGGCCCAGGCGGTGATCCGGCATGGCGGCCTGACCATGGTGGTTTCTGGCGACTACAAGCGGCGGCGCGACCCGACCTGCCCGCCGTTTGAGCCGGTCGCCTGCGACGTGTTCATCTCCGAGGCCACCTTCGGTCTGCCGGTCTTCTGCTTTCCCGACGCGGCCGAGGAGATCGCCGAACTGCTGCGCTCGGTCGGGCAGTTCCCGGAGAGGACGCACCTGGTCGGCGCCTATACGCTCGGCAAGGCGCAGCGGGTGATCTGTCTGCTGCGTGAAGCCGGCTATGAGGACACCATCTTCGTGCATGGGGCGCTCGACCGGCTGAACGCGCTCTACGAGGCGCACGGCGTGGCGCTGGGGCCGCTGGGGCCGGCCACGGACGGGCGGCCGAAGGCGGAGTTCGCCGGTAAGATCGTGGTCGCGCCCCCGGCCGCAGCTCAGGACCGCTGGTCGCGGCGGTTTCCCGATCCGGTGAACGCCTTCGCCTCGGGCTGGATGCGGGTGCGGGCTCGGGCCCGACAGCGCGGGGTGGATCTGCCGCTGATCATTTCCGACCACGCCGATTGGAACGAACTCACCGAGACGGTGCGCGAGGTGAACCCCGGCGAACTGTGGATCACCCATGGACGGGAAGAGGCGCTGGCGCGCTGGGCGGAGCTCAACGGCGTGCCTGCCCGCGCCCTGGCGCTGGTGGGATACGAGGAGGAAGAGGAGGAGTAGGGCGGCCCGTTCAGCCGGGATGGCGCGCCGCGTCGTGGCCCACGCCGGCGTCGATGTCGGCCTCGTCGATCTCGTAGACTTCGATCTGCCCGGTGTCGAAGGCGAGGCGGCCGCGCAGGGTCTCGGCCGAGGGCGTGGGCTCCTCGTAGGCCCATACCGCGTTGTCGGCGATCTGGCTGTGCATCTTGATCGAGAAGTAGCTGGCCTGCCCCTTCAGCGGACAGTGGGTCTGCCGGTCGCTGCGGCCGAGGTACCCCATCTCCACGTCGTCCACTGGGAAGTAGTAGACCGGCGGCAGGTCGCCCTCGCGCACCACCAGCGCATCGTCGGTGTCGGCGATCACATGGTCGGCGAACAGGGCGCGCACCCGGCGGCGCACGGGCTCGATGGTCATGGTGCGGTCTTGCATGGCGGGCTCTCCTCGCCCGCTTCAACGCGCCGGCCCGGCTTCGGCTCCACAGCCAAGCTGGCGCTTGTGCCGAGTGTCAGCGCGTGTTCATGTCCGCCGCCGTTAGGCTTGAGCAGGCGCCGCCAGAGCGCCCCAAGGACGCAACAGGGAAACGCCGGGACACCGCATGAACATCGTCATCATTGCAGGCATCATCGTCACCCTGGTGACGGGCATCCCGGTGCTGCTGCAGCTGCTGAAGAACCACCCCAAGGGGCTGTTCATCCTGTTCTTCGCCGAGATGTGGGAGCGGTTCTCCTACTACGGCATGCGCGGCCTGTTGATCTTCTACCTGACCCAGCACTTCCTGTTCTCGGACGAGTTCTCCAACAGCCAGTACGGCTCCTACACATCGCTGGTCTATCTGCTGCCGCTGGTCGGGGGCCTGATCGCCGACCGCTACCTCGGCACCCGCAAGGCCATCGCCTTCGGCGCGGTGCTGCTGACCATCGGCCAACTGGCCATGGCGCTGACGCCGACACAGGCGACCCAGACGCTCAGCTACGGCGGCCAGGCCTACCAGATCCAATCCACCGGCCGCGGCGGCGAGCGCGAGAACCGGCTGATGGTCGGCGGCCAGGCCTATGAATACGCCTCGGCCGAGGGCGGCGGCCTGCAGATCAAAGGCCTGCCCCCTGGCGGCGTGCTCCCCGCGGTCCTGCCCGCCGGCTCCTACCAGACCGCCGAACAGCGCGACCCGGCGGGGGTGAACCTGTTCTACCTGGCCCTGGCGCTGATCATCATGGGCGTCGGCTTCCTCAAGCCCAACATCTCCACCATCGTCGGCCAGCTTTACAAGCAGGGCGACCCGCGCCGCGACGCCGGCTTCACCCTGTACTACTACGGCATCAATCTTGGAGCGTTCTGGGCGGCGGTGCTTTGCGGCTACCTGGGCCAGACGGTCGGCTGGTGGGCCGGCTTCGGCCTGGCAGGCGTGGGCATGGCGCTGGGCTTCATCGTCTTCGTGCTGGGCAAGCCCTGGCTGGAGGGCAATGGCGAGCCGCCCGACCCCGAGCGCCTGCGCCAGAAGGTGGCCGGGCCGCTGAGCCGCGAATACCTGATCTACCTGCTGGCCATTCTCGGCGTCGGCGGAGTGTTCTTCCTGGTCCGCAGCAACCAGTTGGTCGGCGTCGGCCTCGGCCTTTCGATCGTCGCCGCGATGGGTTTCATCGCCTGGTTCATGATCACCAAGTGCGACAAGATCCAGCGCGAGCGGATGATGCTGGCCATGGTGCTGATCTTCGGCGCGGTGGTGTTCTTCACCCTGTTCGAGCAGGCCGGCACCTCGCTCAACCTGTTCGCCGATCGCAACGTGGACCTGGCGATCACCGGCGCCGCCAAGCACCTCGGCCCGTTCGTGCTTGGGACGCGCGAGCAGATCGCCGCGGCCGGCGGCGCATCCGTGCCCGGCATCTGGATCGACACCGGCATCACCGCCTCGCAGACGCAGTCGTTCAACGCCGGCTACATCCTGATCTTCGCGCCGATCTTCGCGGCTCTGTGGACCTTCCTCGGCCGCCGCAAGCGCGACCCCAATCCGACCATGAAGTTTGGCCTCGGCCTGGTGCAGGTCGGCTTCGGCTTCATGGTGGTGGTCATCGCCGCCAAGTCCGGAATGGTCGGCGCCGACTTCCGCCTACCGCTGCTGGCGCTGGGGCTGCTCTACCTGTTCCACACCACCGGCGAACTGTTCCTCTCGCCGGTGGGGCTGTCGGAGATCACCAAGCTGTCGGTGGCCTCCGTCGTCAGCTTCATGATGGCGGTGTGGTTCCTGGCCAGCTCCATCGCCCAATACGTGGGCGGCTGGATCGCCGGCATGGCGGGCACCGAAACCGTGGGCGGCCAGGTGCTGGACTCGAGCGCGGCGCTGCAGTCGTCGCTGAAGGTGTTCAACATGCTGGGCCTGTGGGGCATGGGCATCGGCCTGGCCTTCATCGCCGCCAGCTTCTTCATCAAGCACTGGGCCCACGGCATCAACGATCCGCAGGACATGCGCGAGGACCCAGAGCCGCTCGCGCCCACCGTGGATGGCGAACGTCAGGCGGTGACGCCGCAAATCCTGCGTGACGAGCGGGCGGACCCGGATGCTCGGCCGAGCTAGAAGTATGCGTCCCTCCCCATGAAGGGGAGGGACACAAGGGGTTAGCCTCCGAAGGTCTTCCTGACGCGGAAGTAGAGCATCGGCCCGAAATCGAGCTTGCGGTAATCCACGAAGTCGATCGGGTTCGAACCCCTGGGGCCGGTGTAGCGCTCGATGGTGCGATTGAAACCGCGTTGCCCCGCGTTCGAAAACTCGGTCCTCAGGCTCAGGTCCGGCCGTGGCTTGATCTCGGCGAACAGCACCACGAAGGTCTTGAGGTCGAAGGTCGCGATCTCGTTGAAGCGGTAGTAGGTCTCGGTCCAGCGGTTGTAGACGTCCACGCCCCAGTTGGCCTTCCAGCGCGGCAGGTCCTGGGTGAAGTGGAACTCGTAGTCGAACGGGTGCTGGCCGGAGATGCGGCGGGTCTCGCCCGTGGTGGGGTCGGTCACCTCAGACTGGCGCGCGGTGCCGTTGAACTTGATCAGGCCGTTCTTGATGAAGAAGCGGTCGAGCGGCACGGTCACGCCCAGCTGCAGCTCGTCCTGTGTGCCGTCGCCGATGTTGCCCGGCGCGTCGAAGATGAAGTCGTCGCTAGGATCGTTCGGGTCGCCGGGATCGACGATGGGCACCCGGTCGATGGCGTCGCTGATCTCCGAGTGGCGAACGGTGGCGACGATGGCGCCCTTGTCCCAGAAGCGGAATTCGTAGCTCGCCTCGCCCACCCAGGCCTGCTGGGGCACGATGTCAGGGTTGCCGACCTGAATGGTGCCGGTGGACAGAGCCGCGGTCGCGGCAAAGTCGTTGAAGTCGAGCTGGCCGACCTCGCGCTCCACGCGCAGCCGCACCTGGTTGTTTGGGTTCGGCGACCAGGTGAACACCGCGCGGGGCTTGATGTAGTTGAGCGTCTTGTCCTCCGAGCCCGACAGGTCGGTGCCGATGGTCGAGGTCTCCGCCCGCACGCCCACCTCCAGGATGTACTTCGGCGACGGCTTCCAGGTGAGCGAGGCCTGCGCTTCCCCCCGGGTTTCGGTCACCTCCACGTCGCCGGCCGGCAGTGGGATGTCCTCGCCGTTGAAGGCGAAGGTGCTCAGGCTGTCCAGCGAGTTGAGGGCGGCCTCGGCGCCGAGTTCCGCGGAGAGCGTGTCGCTCCAGCGGTAGCGCACCGTCGCGCGCCCGATGGTCTCGGAGCTGTCGTTGGTCTGGTCGAACACGGCCAGGTCGCCGTTCACGGCCGTCGCGTCCTCGGTGAAGGTGTTGTGCTTCAGCTGCTGGATGAACAGCGCCTCCAGATTGGTCTTCGCTCCGAAGGCGCGGTCGTAGCGCAGGCCCAGCTCGCCCTGGGTGCGGCCCTGCTCATCGAACAGCGCCTGCTCTCCCTCTGGCAAGCCCGGTCCGGGGATCAGCCGCTCGAATTCTTCGTAGTCGAACGGCTGCACCAGCACCGACCCATTGATGCGGAACTTGCCGCCGGCCAGCGGGGTTTCGAAGGCGCCGGTGCCGACGTACTGAGTGCCGTCGCCCTCGGTGAATACGTCAGCGCGCTCGATGACCTTGCCGTTACGGTCGAAGGTGACGCGGCTGCCGTCGCCGGCGCCGTCGTCGACGAACTGTCCGTATACGAACGAGCCTTCCAGCAGCTTGCCGTCGCCCCAGCGGCGCGTGCCCTCGGTCCGAACCGCCGCGCGGTTGCGGCCGTCTCGCAGGACCGTGTTGTTGGAGGCCGCGAGCAGGGCGGTGTAGCCGCCCGCGGACTTGCGCACCACGTTGGCCAGCACGGTCTTGCCCTGCATGTCGATGCCGGTCGCGCCGCCGCGGATGATCTCGATGCGCTGCACTTGGGAAGCCGGGATGCGGCGCAGCAGCGCCTCCAGGTCGTCCTGCTTGGTGGTGGGCCGCTGGCCGTCGACCAGCACATTGCCGGCGGCGCCGGCAAAGCCGCGCACCTGGTCCCCGCGCTCGAAGGTGAAGCCGGGGATGCGGCTGATCATGTCCATGGCGGTGTTGGGCCGCGCGTCGGCGAAGAAGGCGGCGTCGTAGCGGATCACGCCGGCCTGGGCCGGCGGGTCGTCGCCGGTGCGGATGTCGCGCGCGGTCGGCGTGGGCGTGGGGGGATGGTTCTCCTCCTGCGTGGCCTCGGGCGCCGTCTGCGAGGCGGTGGCGTTGGAGGGCGGGGCGACCGGCGCCTGGGGGTCGACCGCCTGGTCGGCGGTGGCCACGGCGGCGGCGAGCAACAGCGAAATCATCCGATCCTCCCAAGTCCCAGAGCGGCAGGGTGGCGGATGGAGGCGCCTATGCGCCAATTAAATCCCTGAAATGTGGATTAAATATCGGCAATGTCCCAATCGGACCTAAGCCACTTAGACGCCCGCCTGCGCCTGTTCCTTCGAGGACAAGTAACCCTCGGAGGGCAGTTGATCCCCGCAGATGGAGTCGATCAGCGCCAGCGCCTGCTCGTCCAGCCGGTCCTTCCAGTCCCCGGCCACGCCCTTGCGGAAGAAGGAGAGCCGCGCCTCCTCGCCCGGTTTGCGCCCGCTGAGCTTCTCAAACGAGGAGGCGTCCACCGCGTGGGCCACCACCGCCTCGTTGGCGGGGACGCCGAGGTGGGCGAACATCTCGGCGGCGAGCTCGCGCGGCCGCTCCAGCAGATCTTCATAGCGCAGGTGCAGCATCCGGCGCGGGTGCCTGGCCCGGAACTCCGCCGCCGCCTTCTGGCTGGCGCTCCACTGGGCAGCCGAGTTGCGCACCAGGTTCAGGTAGGCCTCCGAGCCGGGCGTGTCGGCGTCGGCCATGCCCACGCGCAGGCCGTGGTGCAGCAGGGAAACGGCCACATCGTAGGGGTGACGGATCACATTGATGAAGCGGGCGTCGGGGAACAGGGCCAGCAGACCGCCGAGGAACTGGGTGTAGCGGGGCGTCTTGTCGCCGACCGCCTTCACCCCCGCCCCCGCCCGTGCGTGCATCCGCTGGACGATCAGAGCGCGGGCGAAGCCGATCATCTCCGGGCGGGTTAGCGGCTGGTAGTAGGGTCTGCCCTCATAGACGCGCTCGGCCACCAGCTGCTGCTGCTTGGCGTAATCCTCCAGCGCCTTGACCAGGGGCTGGGCCAGCCGTTCGACGAAATGGCCTTCGCCCGAACAGACCACCTGCGGATGCGCGTCCAGCAGCCGCTGCACCCAGGTGGTGCCGGACTTTGGCGCGCCGGAGACGAAGAAGTATTGGACCATGCGGCCTCGCGTGAAAGCGCGGCTTAGAGGCTGGTCCCGCCGACGGTCAAACCTTTGATCTTCAGGCTGGGTTGGCCGACGCCGACCGGCACGCCTTGCCCCGCCTTGCCGCAGACGCCGATGCCGGGGTCGAAGCCGAAGTCGTCGCCGATCATCTCCACTCGGGTCAGGGCCGAGGGGCCGTCGCCGATCAGGGTCGCGCCCTTGACCGGGGCGGTGACCTTGCCGTCCTCGATCAGGTAGGCCTCGGTGCACTGGAACACGAACTTGCCGTTGGTGATGTCCACCTGGCCGCCGCCGAAGTTGGCGCAGTAGAGGCCGCGCTGGGTCGAGGCGATCATCTCCTCGCGCGAGCTGTCGCCGCCCAGCATGCCGGTGTTGGTCATCCGCGGCATCGGCACGTGGGCGTAGGACTGGCGCCGCCCGTTGCCGGTAGGAGCAAGGCCCATCAGCCGCGCGCTCTGGCGGTCGTGCATATAGCCGACCAGCACCCCGTCCTCGATCAGGATGGTGCGCGAAGTGGGCGTGCCCTCGTCATCGATGGTCAGCGAGCCGCGCCGGCCGGGAATGGAACCGTCGTCGAAGACGGTGACGCCGGGCGCCGCCACCCGCTGGCCGAGCTTTCCGGCGAAGGCGGAGGTGCCCTTGCGGTTGAAATCGCCCTCCAGCCCGTGGCCAACCGCCTCGTGCAGCAGCACGCCGTTCCAGCCCGGCCCCAGCACCACGTCCATCTCCCCGGCCGGGCAGGGCACGGAGTCGAGGTTGACCAGCGCCATCCGCAGCGCCTCCTCCACCTGGTCGCGCCACTTCTCAGGCTGGATCCAGGCGTGGAAGCCCGCGCGTCCGCCCGCGCCCGAGCCGCCGGTCTCGCGGCGGCCGTCGCGTTCGACGGTGACCTGCACGTTCAGCCGCACCAGCGGGCGCACGTCGCGCAGGAGGCGGCCGTCGGCGCGCAGGATCTCGATCTCGCGCCGCTCGCCGGCCAGGGAGGCTAGCACCTGAACCACGCGCGGGTCGCGGGCGCGGGCGTAGGCGTCGATCTCCTGCAGCAGGGCGACCTTGTCGGCGAAGTCGGGGGAGTCGAGCGGGTTGTCGTCGCCGTAGAGCCTGGCGTTGGTCTGCCGGGGCGGCTCGGCGGCCACGCCGGCGTAGCCGCGCTTGGCCAGGGAGGCGGAGTCGGCGGCGCGGCGGATGGCCGCCTCGGAGATTTCGCTGGAATGGGCGTAGCCGGCGGTCTCGCCCGCCACCACCCGCAGGCCGAAGCCTTCGGTGGAGTCGTAGGCGGCGGACTTCATCCGCCCGTCGTCGAACAGGAAGGACTCGCTCTCAGACCGCTCGATGAACAGCTCGCCGTCGTCGGCGCCCGAGAGCGCGTCGCCCAGCACCTCTCGCGCCCGCGCCGGATCGACGTCGGAGGCTTCCAGGATCGAGGCGGCGGGGGAGAAGGCGTTCATGCGGGCACTCCGGACGAAGAGCAGACATAGGGCGGGGCGAGGGCCTTTGGAACCTGCCCCTAGGCCCAGAGCGCGCCATGGCCGCGACCGAAACGGCTCGACAGTGCAGAAAGGTTGCCGAATTGTTCCACGTGGAACAATGGCGCTTAGGCCTCCATCAGCGCCCGCGCCGCCGCCCTGGCGGCGTCGGTGATCTCCGCGCCGGCGAGCATCCGCGCCACCTCCTCTTCCCGCGCCCGCCCATCCAGCACCTCCACCACGGTGCGAACGCGCTCGCCGTCGCCGGTCTTGCTCACCCGCCAGTGGGCGTCGGCGCGGGCGGCGATCTGGGGAGAGTGGGTGACGACCAGGACCTGCCCCTGCTCCGACAGGCGCTTGAGCCGCAGGCCCACCGCGTCGGCGACCGCGCCGCCCACGCCCTGGTCCACCTCGTCGAAGATCATCACCGGCGCCGCACCGCCGCGGCCCGCCAGCGCGGCCTTCAGCGCGAGCGCGAAGCGGGCCAGCTCGCCGCCCGAGGCGATGGCGCCCAGGCCCCCGAAGGGCGCGCCGGGGTTGGTGGAGATCTCGAACTCCACCCGGTCGGCGCCGCTCGGGCCCGCCTGCGCCTCCGGCAAGGCGGCCACGGCTACGCGGAACCGCGCCTTGTCGAGCTTCAGCGGCGCCAGTTCGGCGGCGACCGCGCGTTCCAGTTGGGAGGCGGCTTCGCGCCGGGCGAGGGTCAACGTCCCCGCCGCTTGCAGGTAAGCGGCGCGGGCCGCGGCGGCCTCGGCTTCGGCGGCGCGGAGCGCGTCCTCGGCGGTCCCAACCAGGCGCAGAGCCTCGGCGATCCGGGCGCGCTCGGTGGGGAGGGCGTCCACCGCCACGCCGAGTTTACGGGCCGTCGCGCGCAGGGCGAACAGGCGCTCCTCGGCCTTCTCCAGCCGGTCGGGTTCGAAGTCAAAGGCGTGAGCGGCCGCGTTGATGGCGGCGGCGGCTTCAGTGGCCTCGACCAGCGCCCGGTCCACGGCCTCGGCGGCCTCGCCGATCAGGCGCGGCGCGCCATCGCCGCTGGCGCCGGCCTGCAAGGTCCGCTCGCGCGCCCGCTCCAGCGCCCGATGTGCCTGGGCCAGGCGAGAGGTGAGGCTGTCGCCGAACGCTTCGCGCGCCGCCTCGATGTCCGCGATCGCCTTTTCGGCGGCGCCGAGCAGGGCGCGGGTTTCGGCCAGCTCCGCCTCCTCGCCTTCGCGCGAGTCGAGGCGGTCGAGTTCGGCCAGCCGGTGGGTCAGCTCCTCGGCTTGGGCGGCTGCCTGGGCGGAGCGTTCGCGCAGGTGCGACGCGGCGTCCTCGGCCCCGCGCCAGGCGCGCCAGGCGGCGGCGCAGGTTTCCCGCTCGACCTCGAGGCCGCCGAAGGCGTCGAGCAGGGGGCGGTGGGTCTTGGCGTCGAGCAGGCCCACGGTTTCGTGCTGCCCGTGGACCTCGATCAACAAGGCGCCGAGTTCGCGCAGGACGCCGACGCTGGTGGCCTGGTCGTTGACGAAGGCTCTGCTGCGGCCGTCGGCCGAAAGCTGGCGGCGCAGCACCAGATCCTCGTCCGGCTCATGGGTGAGGCCGCGCTCGTCCAGGAGGGTGAAGGCCGGGTGGGCCAGGGGCATGGCGAAGGCGGCGGTCGCCAGCGCCTGGGGCCGGCCGGCACGCACCAGGGCGGCTTCGGCGCGCGCGCCGGTCGCCAAGCCCAGCGCGTCCAGGATGATCGACTTGCCGCCGCCGGTTTCGCCGGTCAGCACGGTAAGGCCGGCGCCCAGCGCCAGGTCGAGCTGGTCGATCAGCACGACGTCGCGGATGCCCAAGCCGATCAGCATCGGGCTACGATGGCGGCGAATCCAGCCGGGCTCAACCGATGCGCAGGCGGTCCAGTATGCCCTTGCGCTGGCCCTCGGGCACGACGGCGGGGCGCAGGCCGCGGCTGGTCATCAGTTTGTAGGCCCCATTGTACCAGGCGCCGCCCGGGTAGTTGGCGCCCAGAACCGCGGCGTTGCGCTTGGCCTCGTCGAACAGGCCCAGCGTGATCGAGGCCTCGACCATGCGGTAGAGCGCCTCCTGCACGTGGCTGGTGGTCTGGTAGCGGTCGATCACCGCCTTGAACCGGCCCATGGCGGCGATCGGCTGGCCGTTGCGCAGGTAGTAGCGGCCGATGGTCATCTCCTTGCCGGCCAGCTGGTCGTTGACGGTGTCGATCTTCAGCCGCGCGTCGGCGGCGTAGTCGGTGTTGGGGTAGCGCTGCACCACTTCGCGGTAGGCGATCAGCGCCTGGTTGGTCGCCGACTGGTCGCGGCCCACGTCGACGATCTGCTCCCAGTAGCACTGGGCGCGCAGGTAATAGGCGTAGGGGGTGGAGGGGTTGCCCGGGTAGAGCTGGATGAAGCGGTCGGCCGCCGCGATGGCCTCGGCGTAGTTGCTGGCTTGGTAGTTGGCGTAGGCGGTCATCAGGATCGCGCGGCGCGACCACTCCGAATAGGGGTGCTGGCGCTCGACCTCGCGGAAGTAGATCACGGCCTGCTCCCACTGGCGGCGATCCAGGCGGCTGGCGCCTTCCTGGTAGAGGGCCTCGACCGGGCGCTCGACGTAGGCGAGCTCGGGCTTCTTGGGGCGGATGTATTGGCAGCCGCCGAGGATCACGGACCCTCCCAGGACCGCGGCCAGCGCCGCGCGGCTCCAGACTTCAGACTTCACGGATCATCACCTCGGACTTCGCCCCCCGGCGAACCGGCGCCTGTCGAGCGGCCCTTCTACACCAGGGGGAGCGGCGGACGAAAGGCGCCATCGGGGCGGCGAAGCGGCGCGGTCAGACCGCCTGCGCCAACTCCGGCTCGAAGGTGGTGAGGCGCCAGGCTTGCGGACGCTCCATCAGGGCGCGCAGCAGGGCGTTGTTGAGGCCGTGGCCGGCGCGCAGGCCCTCGAAGCGGGCCAGCAGCGGACGGCCCAGCACGTAGAGGTCGCCGACGGCGTCGAGCGCCTTGTGACGGACGAACTCGTCGGGGCGGCGCAGGCCCTCGGGGTTGAGCACGGCCTCGCCGTCGATGACCACGGCGTTGTCGAGCGAGCCGCCGCGGGCCAGGCCGATGCGGCGCAGGTGCTCGACCTCATGGAGGAAGCCGAAGGTGCGGCTGTCGGCGAGTTCGGCGCGGAAGCTGTCCTCGTCGACGGGTAGGTCGATGGATTGATGCCCGATGGCGGGGGTGGGGAAGTCGATTGCGAAGGCGACCTCGAACCGGTCGCAGGGGAGCAGCGCGGCGCGCTTGTCGCCTTCCGTGACCTCGACCGGAGCCAGCACTTCGATGAAGGCGCGGGGGGCCTCCTGACGGCGGCGGCCGGCGCGGTCGAGCAAGCGCACGAAGGGCTCGGCCGAGCCGTCGGTGATCGGGACCTCCGGGCCGTCGAGTTCGACCGTGGCGTTGTCGATCTCCAAGGCGCAGAGGGCGGCCATCAGGTGTTCGACGGTGGAAACGGCGGCGCCGGCTTCGTTGCCGAGCACGGTGCCGAGCTGGGTTCCGACCACGGCCTCCGGGGAGACGGGGATGCGGTTGTCACCAGGGAGGTCGGTGCGGACGAAGACGATGCCGCTGCCCGCGGGAGCCGGACGGATGGCCGCGCGCACGTGGCCGCCCGTGTGCAGACCGACGCCGGCCAGGATGGCCGGGCCGGCAAGCGTGTGCTGGGGGGCGGGGGATGCGGGCAAAGCAGGGGCCTCCGTCACGGCGCAGGACGCCGAGCTTCAGCGGTCCCAATTAGGGCGATCCGGCCCCGGCCGCAAAACAAGCTCGGTTTCCGAGTGTTTCGCCGCCGCTGGGCCGTCTCAGTTGGCCAGGCGCCGCAGGAAGGAAGGGATCTCCAGGTCGTCCTCGTCGTCGGCGGCCATCGGATCGGGCTCGGGCGCCGGGGCGGGCTTGGCCGCGGCCGGGGAGCGGAACTGCGAGGGCGCCTGGGCCGGACGGGAGGGCTCCTGGCGGGGGCGGGCGCCGAACAGGCTGAGGAAGCGGCCGCGCTGGGGCTCGTTCAGCTTGGCGGACACCAGGGGGGCGTCGAAGTCTTCGCCTTCCTGCTCGTCCTCGACCATGGGATCGACGATGCGGGCGACCGGCCTGGCGGGCTCGACCTTCACCGGAGCGGGCGCGGCGGTGGCGGCGACCTTGGTGGCGGAGTCGGCGGCGGGCTTGTCCTGGACGCGGCCGGTCAGCGGGGCGTCCAGCAGGTCGGGTTCCGGCTTGGCGGGTTCGGGCGCCTTGGGCGTGAACAGGCTGACCGGTTCGGCCTTGGCCTCGGCGGCGAGCGGCTCCGGCCTGGTCTCGACCTTGGGCTCGGCGGCGAATTCGACCTTGGCCATGACCGGCGCGGGCGCGGCCACGGGCGGGGCGATCGGAGCGGCGACGGGCGCGGCGGCCCTGATCTCCACCGGCCTGGCGGCGGGGGGAGCGGCCCGGATGGTCTTGGGCTCGATGGCGCTCATCGAGGCGCCGTCCATGCCGGTGGCGACCACAGAGACGCGGATCTTACCTTCCAGATTGTCGTCGAAGGCGGCGCCGAAGATGGTGTTGGCGTCCGGATCGACCTCGGCCGAGATGGCGTTGCAGGCCTCGTCGACCTCGAGCAGGGTCATGTCGCGGCCGCCGGTGACGTTGACCAGCACCGCCTTGGCGCCCTTCAGCGACACCTCGTCGAGCAGCGGGTTCTGGATGGCGTTCTGGGCGGCCGCCAGGGCCCGGTCCTCGCCGCTCGCCTCGCCGGTGCCCATCATCGCCTTGCCCATCTCGGTCATCACCGTGCGCACGTCGGCGAAGTCGAGGTTGATCAGGCCCGGCTGCACCATCAGGTCGGTGATCGAACGCACGCCCGAATGCAGCACCTGGTCGGCCATGGAGAAGGCATCGGCGAAGGTGGTCTTCTCGTTGGCGACGCGGAACAGGTTCTGGTTGGGGATGACGATCAGGGTGTCGACGTAGCGCTGCAGCTCGCTGATCCCGGCGTCGGCCAGGCGCATGCGGTGGCGGCCCTCGAAGTGGAACGGCTTGGTCACGACGCCGACGGTGAGGATGCCGCGCTCGCGGGCGCACTTGGCGATCACTGGGGCGGCGCCGGTGCCGGTGCCCCCGCCCATGCCGGCGGTGATGAACACCATGTGGATGCCGTCGAGGTGCTCGCTGATCTCGGAGGTGGACTCCTCGGCGGCCGACATGCCGACCTCGGGGTGCGCGCCGGCGCCCAGGCCCTGGGTGACGGTCATGCCGAGTTGAATGCGCTTTTCGGTCTTGGCGAACTGCAGCTGCTGGGCGTCGGTGTTGGCGGTGACGAACTCGACCCCCTCCAGCCCCGCCTCGATCATGTTGTTGACGGCGTTGCCGCCGGCGCCGCCGACGCCGAACACGACGATGCGCGGCTTCAGCTCAGTGGCCCGCGGCGCGGAAAAAGAAATGGCCATTGGGGTTACCGTCTCCCTCGCCTCAAAGGACCACGGCGACCCGCCCGCCGAGCGTCCTTCTAACGATGGTTAATGAGGCGCGCATGGGTCTTAAGAGGCGGTTAAGGCTGTAGGGTGAGTCGCGCTTTCCGCGGGCGCTTGAGCCAACTTTTTCAAGGCCATGGCCAAGCTTGGAACGCCGCCCCGCGCGTTACCGCCCGCCATAGCGGCCGACCGGGACCCAGGCGCGGCCGTGCCAGGGCTCCTCGGGCGGCGGGGGAGGGGCGGTTTGGGCGTGCACTTCGTGCACTTTGCCACTGGCTCCCCCTGCAAGCGGGGGAGGCCCGGTTTCAGACAGGGCGCGGGATGGAACGGCGCTTTCCGCGTCGTCTTCGCCCGCGGATTCGGAGTGCACTTCGTGCACTTTCGGATCTTCGGACGCGTCCAGCTCGTCCAGCGCCCCGTCCAATT